>JAGQWX010000034.1 GCA_020436935.1 Saprospiraceae bacterium | reverse complement strand
CATTTGGCTAATGGTTCCCGTTGGCCGGCCCATTGAGGACTTCCACCTCTTAGGTTTTGAACATGCATGGCACACATTAAAAAAGGAGGACACATTTAATGTCCTCCTTTTTTTAAGCCTTAGTATAAAGCTTTTTTATTTTTCTCTACCTACCGGATAAATGAGATATCGGTCATCATAATAAGGTGATTTGCTGTAAAACCAGGACAAAATGGCTCCTGCGTTGCCGGCAAAGCTTGGATCTTCAGCTTTCTTTTGCTCAAATTCTGCTTTCAACGCGGGGTTTTCTGCCAGCATTTTTTGCGCCATGGGTTCGATGACGTAAGCCTCCATATATTCGGTCCGTTGCAGAATTTCATTAAAAAATCCCCACGAGAAATAGGAGTCTTTGGATGAAGGTTCCAATAAAATCATAGCCAGTTCTCCAAGAGCCTGATCTGTAGGAATACGCACAGAACCCGGAGCGTACACTTTCTTTTGTGTAAAAAGTTCTGTTACGGCATTGAGTTGCATATGCCCTTCAAATGCCCTGACCTGTTTGCTTTCATTTTCGAGTTTATAACTCAATATACGATCCAGCTCCACTTCAACTTCCCGGGCTTCCGCCAATACTTCCACCGAAATGCCGTGGGCTTGGAGTCTCTCAATGACATCCGGCCAAGCAGCTGGTACATAATAGGCCTTTGGTCTTTTGATCAGATTGGATGGCAGCGTTGCTTTGTAATTCACAATGGTTTGGGTAATGGGTTTGCCTGTCCATTGCAGGTAAGGTTTACCAGTGATCTCCGATATTTTTGTAATGTGTTCTACGCCAAGATGTACCATTGAATCAGGGGCCTGCACACCTTTTACCATTGCTGCAGCTTCCGGTTCTGCGTCAAATACTACAGTTTTCTGCAATTGTGGAACTTTGAATTCCATGGGTACTTCATCAGCGAAGGTACTCCTGTCCTTTTTTGTCCTTTCTACAAGTTCTCTGCCTTCTGTTGCCAGGAGCTTCATCGTCGCTTCCAGCAGTACATAAGTACCGAGTACTCTTTGTTTGAAGGGTTTGAGAGAATGGTTTTCAACCAAAACACTCGCGAGGTGCCTGGTATCACCATAACTGTCAGAAAATCTTGCACCACCAAGGCTGAGTATATTTCCCTCCGAAAAATCTTTGTCGTTGAAGGCGAACATGAGTTGCCCCGGGATGTGCCCCTGCCCTTTCAGGGCTTCATCGGCTTTCACCTTAAAAGTATTCTTCAGCCATTGGGAGATTTGTGGTGAGTAGCCATCCTGACCGTAGCCACCAAAAGTGATGTCATATTGATAGTCAGCGCCATCTGTCACATGTATGTCCATAAACATGGCGGGATCATATTCATTCATGACTTTGATGACTGCCCTGGCTTCTTTGGTGTCAATTTTGGCAAAGTCTCTGTTGATGTTGAGGTTTTGTGCATTGGTGCGCCAGCCCATATTTTTGGGACCTCTTTGATTGGGGCGGTTGTATGGCGACGATCTTTCGTGACCATCGACATTGAGGATGGGGATGAAATAAAAATTGATTTTGTCCAGCAAGGATTTTTTACCACCAAAAGCGATGTCCCGCAACAACATCATGCCGGCATCTTTTCCATCAATTTCTCCCGAATGTATGCCTGCTTCAACAAAAAGTGCGGGTTTTCCGGACTTCTTTAATGCGTCCGGTGTCTTTACCTGTTCTGTGGAGGCTATGACCATATAGATATCCCGACCCTCTACACTTTTCCCTATTGAAATCATGGACATCAAAGGTGTAGCTTCGGTCAGTTTTTTCAACCAAGCCATGGTCTCTGCATAATTAGGCGTAGTTACGAAACCTGATTTTTCGGTGTGGGTGATCCATTTGTTGTCAGGTTGGGCAATCAGGGCTTCACTCTTACCATGCCATTCGGGAACGGGCGGTAAAATATCCTGGCTTTTCACTATGGTGCATTGCAAAAGAATTACAGCAAGAAACAGAGGTTTCAATCTTTGAAAATACGGCATATAACTTGGCTTATTGTTTAGGAATATCAAACCCTGCGAAGGTATTTGATTTTAACTAATTTTTACAGCCTAGCCGTGAGATATCAGCATTGCTCTGTTTTGGGCGAATGATCAAGCCAGTTTCATGACATTGACCATAGTATCCTGAATGGCTGCTCCACCTCCCATATCCGTGAGTAAGTCATGGGTGAGTGCATTTGCCGATGAGCTTTTGGGCATCAGGCTGTTCCAATACCCCTGGGGCATGCAAACCACCCCTTTTTTAACTTTGTTTTTTATTCGGGCTTTCAAAAACACTTCGCCCCTTTGGTTGAATACTTTTACTTCGTCACCATCGGCTATCCCATAATTTTTGGCGTCCAACTCATGAATATCCAGCATTGGCTGACCTTCCAAATCTCTCAGCGTGGTAATGTTGGCGTGAGAAGAATTTAGAAAATACCTGGTGGACTTTATACTCAGCAATCTCAAAGGATAGCTTTTTTTGTCTGTTTCGCTTTGTGTTACTGCAATATAATCCGGCAATGCTGGCTGGACATCAGGATTGTACAGCAAACACTTTTTTGAAGGTGTATTGAAATTTCCTGCTGCGTGAGGGCGCCACTCATTGGGTACTTTTAGCCTTGCCCAGCCTGATTTTTCAAGCGAATCAAAAGTAATGCCTTCCAAGTATGGGTGGTCTGAATTCAACATGGATTGCACGATGCTTTTGTCCTCCAGATATAAATAGTCTTCCGTAAATCCCATTTCCCTGGCCAGCAATCTGAAGAATTCAGTATTGGGTTTGGCGGCACCGAGAGGTGGAATTGCGGGTTGATTGATGTTGATGTAAGGCGTTGCCCACGAGGTGAACAAATCCCAATTCTCAAAAGGAGTTGTAGCCGGAAATACATAATCTGCGTACATGGCCGTATCTGTCATAAAGTGCTCTATGACTACCGTGAATAAATCTTCTCTTTTTAATCCCGCTAATACCAGGTTCTGATTTGGAATGGTGACGGCTGGGTTTGCATTGTAAACAAACAATGCATCTACAGATGGTGCCATTTCCTTATCTGTGAGGGCCTTACCCAGCTCTACCATATTGATGCTCCTCACTTTTTTGCCGGAAACTTCCTCAGGTAAATCAAAAATCGAATAGTTGAGGCTTTGTCCAAAAAGTTCGTAAGCCATATGCATCAGTCCGCCACCGAGGTCTTTCCACGCTCCTGTCAGGGCTGGCAGCATGCCTATGGTTCGGAAGGCAGAACTTCCATTGCTCTGATGTTCCATGCCAATCAATATCCTGATGAGGGCTGGCTTAGATGTTGCATATTCTCTGGCAAATGCTTCAATGGCAGTAATCTCAAGTCCTGTGATTTCAGAAACATATTGCGGTGTATACTTTTGTACGTGGGTCTTAAGTTCTTCAAAACCTGAGGTGTAATTGTCGATGTATTCCTGGTCTTGTAGTCCTTCAGACAAAATGATGTTGATCATACCCAGGGCCAGGGCAGTATCAGTTCCCGGAAAGGGTTGAATGTGTACATCAGCGGTTTCTGCTGTTGCGGACACGAAAGGATCAATGACTACAAGTTTTGCTCCTGCAGCTCTTGCTTTTTCTATGTAGGGCCACAAGTGCTGATTGGAATATAGGGTATTCGTGCCCCATAGAACGATGTATCTACTGTGGACAATGTCTTCCGGCATGATGCCCGTAGATTGTCCGTTTACTGCTTCAATTCCGGCGACGGCAGCATCACCGCATATGGTTCTTTCGAGATTGGAAGCTCCAATGTGTTTGAAAAAACTCCTCCCTGCTTTGCCTTGAACCATACCTTCATTTCCACCATATGAAAATGGGAGAATGGCCTCACCTCCTTTTTCAGAAGTGATAGTGTTTATTCTCTTGGCAACATCGCTGATGGCTTCTTCCCACGATACTTCTTTAAATTCTGCCTGGCCCTTGGCTCCTACCCTCTTCAAAGGTTTGAGCAATCGATGCGGGCTGAAAACCACCTCACTATCAAAGTGATCCATCTTATTGCACAACTTTCCTGCAGTGTATGGATTTGACGGGCTGCCTTTAAACGAAACCACTTGACCACTTTGAGTCTCAATTTCCCAGCTGCACGTGTCAGGACAATCATGATGACAAGCTCCGAATACTTTTTTAGACGCATTTTCTGTAGCACAGCCGATCAGCGATAAGTTGGATACCGCAAATGAACCAATTCCAACTCCAACTAAACCCTGGGCTGAAATTTGCACGAAGTGTCTGCGGTTGTATTTTTGAATGGAGGGTGTATCTACTTTTTTTGGCATGGCAATGATAGACTAATGGTCTGTAAAATAAGATTTTATGAGCCGTCCACGAAAAGATGAGGTATAAAAAACATTCAGATGGAGATTTCACCATCCAAATAACTATAATTTAAAAAACAACCACCCAATATTTGGCTCAAGATGAACTTAATAATGGATGGTTGAATTGCACGTGTAGGGCGACCTTTGGGGTTCACAGGTACAGTGCAATTATTGGGTGCAAAATCATAATCCTCTTGATGTTTAATAATGTTCAGGCAGGTGATGGAAGATCAAGGGTACTACAACAACAAAAGTCAGTAATACCCTTTGATCCACGATGATATACTACCTATCTTTAATACTAATGTTGTGATCATAAAGAATTATTCCCTGGCCATCAACAAAATCAGATCAGATAGTAATTCTTAAGCAGATATCTGTGATAACTGCTCGATGGCATTGGGCAACGCTATTTCTTTCACTCCCGGTATGGCCATTCCTTCAGCTCTGAAAGTGGTCACATCTGTAATGCCGAGGAATCCAAGTATGGCTCTTAAATATGGTTCCGCAAAGTCGAATGATTGCATAGGTCCGCTTGAATATATGCCTCCTGAAGATATGGCAAGAAAAACTTTCTTTCCTGTCACCATGCCGGTTGGAGTTCCGTCTGCATTGAAGTAAAATGTTTTTCCAACCCGGGCAACATGATCGATCCATGCTTTTAATGAAGATGGAATTCCAAAGTTGTGGAATGGTACAGAAATGACAATTTCATCAGCTGCCAGCAAAGCATCTATAACTCTGTCTGAAGTTGCTAATGTTGCCTTTTTATCATCATCCAAATACTCCGCTGGTGTATAAAATGCTGCAATGGTTGCACCATCGATATGGGGAATGTCTTCTTTCGTCAAATCAAATTCTGTAACTTCAGAATCTGATGAACTGCTCAATTTCTCGACAATTGCTTTGGCCAATTTGTTGCTCACAGAGTACTCGCCGCTAGGGCTGCTTAGGACACATAAAATTTTTTTCATGATGAATGATTTTGCTTGAATAATTTGATGATTAACTATTCATTGGTGATGACCAAAATCATTTCATAACCAGATGAGGCTTACTTTTTGGAAAAAATTTATTTCCCGTGGCGCATTATTCGCATGGTTAACAAGATGGTTATACACAATTCTGACTTATCCAAAGGCAAATTGGAATTGATAAAGCGCCTTTATACCATGAAATCACGCCGGAATTGGGTCCACCTTTACACCATAATATTGCCGTAAAATACCAGGATGCATAGCAGTCAAACAATTTTCTATTATCCAATACTATACAAAAAAATTAATAGACACTTCTTACCTTTAGCCATGTGACAGGAAGATACTTTTGCATGTGATTGACATCCAAACAACAAAAATACCATACACAATAAAGTATTGCATATTGCTTTACTTCTTACTTATCTCAACCAGCTCAGGCTATGGTCAGGAATCCATTACCTGGAGTATCAAACAATATAGTGCTGAAAACGGTCTGAACCTACCAAACTTAAAAAGCATGGTACGCGACAGCGCCGGCTTCATTTGGTTACTGGGAGGCAATCAAACAATATTCAAAGGAGACAGTCGCTTGAAAATGGTGTGTTTTGATGGAGTTCGTTTCAAAAACTACACCTTCGATGCCCAGGATGGATGGTCCATAGACCGCAATTACTTTGGTCATTTATTGAACAAATCAGAAATTATCTATCAGCCAGAAAATGAAAGGAAGTTATTTATTTTTGATATAAATCAAATAAGGCTTTCTAAAATAACCTTGCCTGATTTAGTGACAGGGCGAGTCTTTTATGGTAATATTTTCAAAGACGCATTTTATTTTGTTGCGGGTGAGCTAAAAGGTCCTGTAAGCTTGTATAGATTTAAAGACGGGCAATTTTCTAAGCTTTTTACTTCGCCTTATATGGCAGCTTATGGTAGCATTGATGTAGATGATGATGGCGTCTGGGCATGCACTTTTAGTGCTATTTCTCGCCTGGATTTAAAGGGTACACTCATGCAAAAGATTGACCTTACCGATAATGATTATAATTTTTTTACTGCAGGCAGGACACCCAGGGGCTTTGAAGTCATGAGTCATATGGATAAACCATTCATAATAGACGGAAATAACAAAGTGCAACAAAACCCTTTTAAACAACTTTTTATACCTAATCTTATTAGAATAATAAAAGCCGATGATTTTGGAAATACCCTTTATGTTTACGACTACCCATACCGCTTGCAACACCTCTTTCTTGTGACCAAAGATGAAAGCATTTTTGATTTATCGGATTTAAAACTGGAAATTCCCAACATCCGGAATGTAGTGGGTAAAAATTTCCTGGAAGCATTCTGGATAGTGAGTAGCAGTGATTTTTTTGAAGTACAGCTTAAAGGTGCTTTTGTCGAACATGAATTTATCACCGCTAGTCTTCGGAAAATACGTCAGGTTGGCAACAAGCTTTATGTTGCCACCGAAAATGGAGGAATTTACTCTTCCGACTATAAGCAAAAACTTGACTTTAAATTAGAACGCCGTGATTTTTTTCCAAGGCTTTTTGAATGGACAAAAGATGGTGCCTCGCTCACCAGCAGCGAAGCGGAATTTTACAAAATCAAGCCAGGCAAAATTGAGACTTTTAATGTCCAGGCTATTGTGACAGAAGCTATAATGCTCCATGATTCTTTAGTCCTAATTTCAGCTGATTTAGGTATGAAAACCGCTGATGTAAACACTTGGAAAATGGATGATTTTGTAGATAAAGCTTTTGACGACACCCACCATATGTTGGCAAGTGGTAAAAATAGTGTCTATATAGCTTGTAAAAACGGTTTGTATGAATACGATGCTTTACAAAAGGTCCGAAAACCTATATTCACAGGAGAAACTGTGATGAGCCTGGCACGGGACAGTGATGACTTGTGGTATTTTGGCGGCATCAGCGGCAAACTTTATCGCCTGGAAAAAAAATCAAAAGCATATGAAATAATTGAGTTGGCAAATACAGGCGCACCATTGGTAAGCATAACCAAAGATGACAGCAATAGGTTTTGGCTAGGGACTTTCAGTGGTGTTTTTGTTTATGCTTTGAATACTGGGGAACTGTCTAAAATTGATGATAAGTTATTGAGCCATGTAGAATGCAATCGACTCTCAGGCTTTTACGACAAGGTCTACAATCGAATGTTTATCGGCACCGTAAGAGGACTCAACATCATTGATGTAAACAAGGTAGCGCTGCATAAACCCGCCCTGCAACTTGTGCTTTCGTCCTTGAAATATTACAATAAAGCACTTGAAAAAACGGATACACTCGATTTCCTCAGGACCACAGAATACTCCATTTCTTTAGACGCCTATCATAGGAACCTCACCATAAGCCTTGCCCCCGGGCTGGTCAGAGACGATAAATTGACTTACCATTACGCCATTATACCTGCTGGCAAGGTCGAAAATGAAAGCACCGTTTGGCTCAACAACAGCAACAACGCTGATATTTCCTTGATTAATCTTCAAAGTGGGTCCTATCAACTGTTGGCAAAAGCCAGAACAGGGCTGACAACAACAGAATCAAATATTGTAAAAATTAACTTACATGTCGATGACTATTTTTACAAAAGCTGGTGGTTTAGCTTACTGTTTCTAAGCGCGGTCACTGCCATATTCCTTTGGTGGAGGAGGCATTTAAAACTTGAAAATGAACGCCTTGAGCTGGAAGTCGACAAACGCACC
This sequence comes from Saprospiraceae bacterium, assembly GCA_020436935.1. GTDB lineage: Bacteria > Bacteroidota > Bacteroidia > Chitinophagales > Saprospiraceae > JADKBO01. The sequence goes on along the minus strand of JAGQWX010000034.1, from coordinate 44,445 downwards.
CTTGAATTGAAGAGGGATAAGGAGACCATCGAGCAGCAAGCAGAGGAATTGACAAAGCTCGATAAATTAAAGACTCAATTCTACAACAATATATCTCATGAATTAAAAACACCATTGACCCTGATTGCGGGCCCGCTGGATGTTTTGAAAGATAGTAAAATGCAAGAGGATGCCGAGGCCAATGCTTACATCCAAATGATCGACAGAAACGTAGGCCACCTCTCTGCAAGAGTAGAAGAAATGCTTGAGCTGAACAGACTTGAACACGGCAAGGTGGGTGTCCACAATCAGCCGGTTTTGATTGAAGACTTTGTAAACAACAATGTAGAAATCTTCAGATTAGAGGCCGAAAGAAAGGAAATGACTTTGAGGGTCAGCAGTCCGGACTTAAATACTACTGTCTTGCTGTTTGATGAAAAAAAAATGGGCAAAGTCCTGCAAAATCTCATTGCCAATAGTTTGAAATATTGCCCTCGTGGGTCGATTATCACGATTGATGTCGGGTATTCAACAAATGAGCTGATGCTGGAAATCAAGGATAACGGACCGGGAATTCCGGAAGAACACCAGACAAGAATTTATGAAAAGTTTTACCAGATTGAGCAGGCAAGTGCAGCAGGTGGATCGGGTATTGGCTTGTCTATCGTCAAAGAATATGTAGACCTCATGGGGGGTAAGATTGCACTGCTTTCCGGTAAAAACCTTGGAACTCATTTTACCGTAAAAGTACCCGTTGCTCAAGTCGAAAAAGTTTTTGAAACCCTTGAACAGCCTTACGAGACTTTTACCGGCGAGCAAACCAAAAAAGCCAAAGCCTTGATTGTGGAGGATAATGCTGATCTTTCGACCTTTTTGGGCATGATCCTGAAAGAGCATTACCAGCTGGTAAAAGCAAGCAATGGGAAGGAAGCGCTAGAGGTCTTAGAAAAAACGGAGGACATCGACATCATCGTCTCAGACATTATGATGCCTGAAATGGACGGCATGGCCTTGTTGTACCACATTAAAGGAGATGAAAGGCTGAAAAGATTACCATTCATTTTTCTCACAGCAAAACACAATGAGCTGTCTAAATTTTCTGCGCTCAGACTTGGCGTTGACGATTACATCACCAAGCCATTTTCAAAAAAGGAGTTACTGTTGCGTATGCGTAGACTGCTGCTGAATTATGAAGTTCGAAGATCTGCCGTAAGTGTCGAAGATGAAATTGAGGGGGAGGTCAATGATGAGCATGTAACCTATGAGAAGCTCACAAACTTTGTTCGTACAAATCTGACAGACCCTACCTTCAGCGTAGAAACACTGGCCGAACACCTACAAATGAGCGAGCGCAACTTACGCAGATTTTTGCAAAGGGAAATAGGTATGACGCCCAAGAATTTCATCACTGAAGTGCAGATGAATTTACTGAGGGAGCTCAGACAAGAAGGCCGTGAAAAAACGCTCAAAGAGCTTGCAAATGCTGTAGGCTATACCGACCACAAATACATGTCCAGGCTTTTCCAGGAGCGATTCGGTTACGCGCTGTAAATTCATAACCGATTAAATATCAATAAATTATCAAGATATGGCCGTTTTTTCAACCCAAATGGCCGTTTTTTCAACCCAAATGGCCGTTTTTTCAACCCTATGATTTTGCTTGCAGCCTAAGCTTATGTGCAACTTTGGTTAAAGTTTATTGGCACAGGCGCTATGAGCAAAAACTGACGCTTGCATGTGCTCAATAGCAATCTAAAATTAGAATGGTTTTTTACCTTTTAAAACATGCAAAATTTTGATGCCATGCGTATTAAAACTTCTATCCGAATCATAGTCATCATGACTTTTTTGATTCCCAAAATGGTACTTGCCCAACAAACTATAACCAAAGAGATCTCGACAGAAAACACCGACTCTTTGAAACTTGCATTTGAGGAACAGAGAATGGAAATGGCCAAAAAAATGGACCGTGCGGTAATCACCTCCATGATTGCCTTTAGTCAGGATGAAGGCTATGGTTACTACATTTTCGTGGACGGGCAAATGGTCATCGATCAAAGAAGCATTCCGGCTGTGGCAGGAAAAAAAGGCTTTTCAACAAAAGAAGAAGCAGAACGCACTGCTGCCTTCGCCATCAGCAAAATAAGAGCAGGCTATGTGCCACCCACCATCAGTACAGAGGAACTCAGGCAATTGGCCATAAAATTACCATGAATTTCAAACAAAAAGTGAATGGCCCGATAGACATTAATTTATCCAAAAAATAAACGAATCATGACTTTATCTCCTTCTAAAAAAACCGGCTATGCGTCAGAAATCATCATGGTCAAAGCAGAGAGCAACTATTCCTTTATCCATTTCGCCAATGGACGCAGGCTCTTTACATCCAAAACACTGAAACACTGGCAGTCTTGTTTTGAGGGCAAAGACTTCATCAGGATACACCGCTCCTACCTCATCAATAAAAATTTCATCAGAAAGATAGACCGCAGTGCCAAAGAGATATTTCTTGAAAATGACCTATCCGCGAGCATTGCAAGGTCTTTCAAAATGAGGAGTTTACAAAAAATTCAATAAAAACCATATATGTGTTCAACTCATAAAAATACAATTATCAAGCCTGGATCAGCGCCTTATTGCGTACTGATGTTATTTGCTTTTGCGATGATGCCATGGCTACACACATACTTATCGGAAAATGGATGGTCCATTTTAAACATGAAGGCAAAAATGCAAAGATCGAGGCAGAAAACACAGCCGGAGTGGTACCTCCGGCGAGGCTTTCAAACGAAGATATTTGCATTTTTGACAATGATTATGTGGGCAAATCTATTTCCGATAAGTATATATGCCCAATCAGTAGGCATAGGCACCACGACACCCGATACCACCGCCGTTTTGGACATTTCTTCCACCAACAAAGGCTTGCTTTTGCCCAGAATGACCAAAGAACAGCGGGAAGCAATTGCAGATCCCGCACAAGGCTTGATGGTTATGGGGCTCGAGGATAAGTGTATTTATACGCATGTTGACAACATTTGGGTTCAGAATTGCGGTTTTGCTCCTGAAATCATACACGGAGCATGGTCTCAAAAAGCAAATTTTGCAGTTGCAAGGCAAAATGCTGCAGCCTTTTCAATCGGAAATAAAGGATACATGGGAACTGGAAATGGAAATTCAATCTACTTCACAGACTTTTGGGAATACGATGCTTCAAATGATACATGGACGCAAAAAGCTGACTTTGGCGGAAACAATAGGACATTAACAATAGGCTTTGCCATTGGGAATAAAGGATATGTTGGAACAGGCTATAATCAGGGTATTAAATATAAAGACTTCTGGGAATACGATCCAAACATCAATACCTGGACACAAAAAGCTGATGTAGGGGGAATGGAAAGGTATGAAGCTGTCGGCTTTGCCATTGGAGATAAAGGATATGTTGGTTTGGGTTACAACATCTCGGAACTTGATGACTTCTGGGAATATGATCCTTCAAATGATACATGGACGCAAAAAGCAAACTTTGTTGGTGGCCGCATAGGAACAATTGGTTTTTCAATCGGAGCCAAAGGATATGTTGGCTTGGGTTTCGCCTCAGGCCAATTTTTCAAGGATTTCTATCAATTTGAACCTCAAAGTAATTCCTGGACTCAAAAAGCTGATTTTGGAGGAGGTTTGAGAACAAGGGCAGTTGGCCTCTCAACGGAAAATATAGGATTGGTAGGTCTGGGAAACTTTGGGGGAGTATATAATAAAGATTTCTGGGAGTACAATCCATTAAACGATACCTGGTCACAAAAAACAGACTTCGAAGGGTCTGCAAGGTCATCTGCCAGTGCTTTTGCAATTGATGGAAAAGTTTATGTGGGTACAGGTTACAGTAACAGCCCGTCGGGCTATTTGAATGATTTTTGGAAATTCGACCCTCAGGATATTTACAACTATAATGTGATTGATGAAGATATCATTCTAAAAACCGGGAGGTCGGTATATGTCGGTGGAAATACAAGCCAAGGGAAGAATGGCATCAGGTTTCATCATGCCTTAGACAATGGATATATCGATGTGAAAGGAGGGAATCTGTTTATCCGGGCTGATTTCAATTTGGGAGCAACTTCAAGGATAGCCATCAATGGGGTTAACGGTTTCGTGGGCATAGGTACAAATACTCCTGTAGCTCCTTTACATATTACCGGCATGAGCAATACTTCTAGTCCTACCAATATGAAATACTTTAATCATTCGGTTTCCGGCATTACATCCGGAAACAACTGGATTGGTGAAACGACCATACTCGCCGAAGGCAACATTTATTCGACCCAAGCTTTCATCTCAAGTGCGAGTTTCAACTTCTCCGACGCCCGCATCAAAAACATCATTGGCCAAAGCAACGGCCGCGAAGATCTGGAGCGCCTCAATCGCATAACCATCACACGCTATACCCACATTGATACCATAGCAAAAAGCAGTGCGGTGCATACCAAGGTCATCGCCCAACAACTGGAAACGGTCATGCCCGAAGCCGTGTCAAAGACCAGATCGGTCATTCCCAATATCATGCAGCAAGCCTTAAAAATAGAAAAGCTAAGCGACGGCGAAATCAGCATTTCACTTACCAAAAACCACGAGCTAAAAGCTGGCGATGAAGTCCGCATCATCAACGAAAAAGGCATTGAAACCTTGGTAAAAGTGTTGTCAACAGACCAAAAAAATACATTCAAAGTGGCATCCAATAATACCCCTGAAAAGCTCTTTGTTTATGGCAAGATGGTCGATGATTTTCACATCGTGGACTATGACGCCATCGCCATGCTCAACGTGAGTGCCACGCAGGAGTTGAGCAAGGAGGTGGATAAGCTAATAAAAGAAAGAGAGGTCCAGCAATATGAAACACTTAGTATGAAAATGGAAATAGAGCAATTGAAATCAGCGCTTGAACATCAACGCGCGGAAATGAATCAAAGACTTCAAATTATTGAATCCAAATATTTTGTAAAAAACAATTAGCCTGTCAAATGAAAAAATATACATGCCTCGTCATATTACTTCTTGGTCAAATTTTGGTATACAGTCAATCGGTCGGCATAGGCACTACCACACCCGATACCACCGCCGTTTTGGACATTTCTTCCACCATCAAAGGCTTGCTTTTGCCCAGAATGACGAAGGAACAACGGGAAGCGATTGCAAATCCAGCACAGGGCTTGATGGTCATGGGGATCGAGGATAAGTGTATTTATACCTTTGTAGACAATATTTGGATTCAAAATTGTGGTTTTACTCCTGAAATCATCAACGGAGCATGGTCTCAAAAAGCAAATTTTGCAGGAGTTGCCAGGGAAAATGCCGTAGCCTTTTCAATCGGAAATAAAGGATATTTTGGAACAGGCACAAATTTGAGCTCATTTTTCAGAGACTTCTGGGAGTATGATCCTTCAAACAATACCTGGACGCAAATAGCTGACTTTGGCGGAAACGATAGGACATCAGCAATAGGCTTTGCCATTGGGAATAAAGGATATGTTGGAACAGGCTATATTGAGGGCAGTAAATATAAAGACTTCTGGGAATACGATCCAACAACCAACACCTGGGTTCAAAAAGCAGACGTCGGAAGAATGGCAAGGTATGAAGCTGTCGGCTTTGCCATTGGTGATAAAGGATATGTTGGTTTGGGTTACTACAATTCTGATCTTGATGACTTCTGGGAATATGATCCTTCAAATGATACCTGGACGCAAAAAGCAAACTTTATTTCTGGCCGCTCTTCTGCAATTGGTTTTTCAATCGGTGCCAAAGGATATGTTGGCTTGGGTGAAACCAACAATGAATTTTTCAAGGATTTCTATGAATTTGACCCTCAAAGTAATTCCTGGATGCAAAAAGCTGATTACGCAGGAAGCAGGAGAATTCAAGCGGTTGGCCTTTCAGCAGAAAATATTGGCTTTGTTGGTCTTGGAATTTCTCCAGCATATAATAAAGATTTCTGGGAGTACCATCCTTTAAATGACACCTGGTCTAAGACAATTGACTTCGAAGGGTCTGCAAGAAGGGCTGCCAGTGCTTTTGTAATTGATGGAAAAGCTTATGTGGGTACAGGTTACAACCAGTCGGAAGGCTTTGTAAATGATTTTTGGAAATTCGACCCACTGGAAATTTATAACTATAATGTGATTGATGAAGATATCATTCTAAAAACCGGGAGGTCGGTATATGTAGGTGGAAATACAAGCCAAGGCAAGAATGGCATCAGACTCCATCATGCCTTCAACAATGGATATATCGATGTGAAAGGAGGAAATCTGTTTATCCGGGCTGATAGTAATTTTGGAGCAACTTCAAGGATAGCCATCAATAGCAGTACCGGTTTCGTTGGCATAGGTACAAATACTCCTGTAGCTCCTTTACATATAATCGGTATGAGTCGTACAACTAGTCCTACCAATATGAAATACTTTAATCATTCGGTTTCCGGCATTGCATCCGGAAACAACTGGACAGGTGAAACGACCTTGCTCGCCGAAGGCAACATTTGTTCCACCCAAGCTTTCATCTCTGCCTCAAGTTTCAATTTCTCCGACGCTCGCATCAAAAACATCATTGGGCAAAGCAACGGCCGCGAAGATCTGGATCGCCTCAATCGCATAACCATCACGCGCTATACCCACATTGATACCATCGCAAAAAGCAGTGCAGTGCAAACCAAGGTCATCGCCCAACAACTGGAAACCGTCATGCCCGAAGCAGTTTCAAAGACCAGATCGGTCATTCCCAATATCATGCAGCAAGCCTCAAAAATAGAAAAGGTCAATGATGGCCAAATCAGCATTTCCCTCACCAAAAAACACGAGCTAATAGCTGGCGATGAAGTCCGCATCATCAACGAAAAAGGCATAGAAACCTTGGTAAAAGTGTTGTCAACAGACCAAAAAAATACATTCACAGTGTCATCCAATAATACCCCGGAAAAGCTCTTTGTTTATGGCAAGATGGTCGATGATTTTCATATCGTGGACTACGACGCCATCGCCATGCTCAACGTGAGTGCTACGCAGGAGTTGAGCAAGGAGGTAGAAAGATTGAAAAAAGAGCTTGAAAATCAACGCATAGAAGTGCGTGAAATACATCAAATGCTTCAATCCAAATTTTTTGTAAAAAGCAATTAGCCTGTCAAATGAAAAAACTTATATGTCTCGTCATATTACTTCTTGGTTACATTTCGACATACGCCCAATCTGTCGGCATAGGTACCACCACACCCGATACCACGGCAGTACTAGACATTTCTTCCACCAGCAAAGGCTTGCTTTTGCCCAGGATGACCAAAGAACAGCGGGATGCGATTGCAAATCCCGCACAGGGCTTGATGGTCATGGGACTCGAGGATAAGTGTATTTATACTTTTGTTGACAATATTTGGGTTCAGAATTGTGGCTTTCTTCCTGAGATCACAAACGTAGGATGGGCTCAAAAAGCAAATTTTGGGGGAGCCGCAAGATTTGAAGCTGTCGGCTTTGCCATTGGTAATAAAGGATACATTGGAACTGGGATTAATGTGAATAACGCTTGCAGAGACTTTTGGGAATACGATACTTCAAATGATATATGGACACAAAAAGCTGACTTTGGTGGAAACGATAGGTCATCAGCAATAGGCTTTGCTATTGGGAATAAAGGTTATGTTGGAACAGGCGATGAAGGGCCTAATGTACGTAAAGACTTTTGGGAATACGATCCAACAATCAATACATGGACACAAAAAGCAAACTTCGGGGGAACTGCAAGATCTGAAGCTGTAGGCTTTGCCATTGGTGATAAAGGATATATTGGCTTGGGTCATGAAAACTCTACATTTGCTATCGACTTCTGGGAATATGATCCTTCAAATGATACATGGACGCAAAAAGCAGACTTTATTTCTGGCCGCTCTGGTGCAATTGGTTTTTCAATCGGCACCAAAGGGTATGTTGGCTTGGGTTCGAACAATATGACAAGTTTCGTTGATTTCCATGAATTTGACCCTGTAAGTAATTCCTGGACTGAAAAAGCTAACCTCTCAAATGTAGGTTTTAGATATGATGCAGTAGGTCTTTCATTAGAAAATAAAGGACTCGTTGGTCTGGGGAACTATTTACAGGAATATAAGAAAGATTTTTGGGAGTACAATCCTATAAATAACTCTTGGGCAAGGATAAGTGACTTCGAAGGGTCAGCAAGAAGGTCAGCCAGTGCTTTTGCAATTGATGGAAGAGCTTATGTGGGAACAGGTCGTAGCCAGTCTGGAGACTTTTTAAATGATTTTTGGAATTTCGACCCAGTAGAAAATTACAACTATAATGTGATTGATGAAGATATCGTTCTAAAAACCGGCAGGTCGGTATATGTAGGTGGAAATACAAGCCAAGGCAAGAATGGCATCAGGTTTCATCATGCCTTCAACAATGGATATATCGATGTGAAAGGAGGAAATCTGTATATCCGGGCTGATGGTAATTTTGGAGCAACTTCAAGGGTAACCATCAATGGGGGTAACGGTTTCGTGGGCATAGGTACAAATACTCCTGTAGCTCCTTTACATATTACCGGCATGAGCAGTACTTCTAGTCCTACCAATATGAAATACTTTAATTATCAGCTTTCCGGCATTGCAACCGCAAACAACTGGACAGGTCAAACGACCGTACTCACCGAGGGCAACATTTGTTCAACCCAAGCTTTCATCTCAAGTGTGAGTTTCAACTTCTCCGACGCTCGCATCAAAAACATCATTGGTCAAAGCAACGGCCGCGAAGATCTGGACCGCCTCAATCGCATAACCATCACGCGCTATACCCACATTGATACCATCGCAAAAAGCAGTGCAGTGCAAACCAAGGTCATCGCCCAACAACTGGAAACCGTCATGCCCGAAGCCGTATCAAAGACCAGATCGGTCATTCCCAATATCATGCAGCAAGCCTCAAAAATAGAAAAGCTCAAAGATGGCCAAATCAGCATTTCACTCACCAAAAACCACGAGCTAAAAGCTGGCGATGAAGTCCGCATCATCAACGAAAAAGGCATAGAAACCTTGGTAAAAGTGTTGTCAACAGACCAAAAAAATACATTCACAATAGCATCCAATAATACCCCGGAAAAGCTCTTTGTATATGGCAAGATGGTCAATGATTTTCACATTGTGGACTACGATGCCATCGCCATGCTCAACGTGAGTGCAACGCAGGAGTTGAGCAAGGAGATAGAAAGATTGAAGAAAGAACTCGAGTTGGTGCAAAACATGATGGAGCAAAAGTTCAAAGCAATGGAGGTAAAGTTGGCAGAGCAAAATGCTGATCAGGTTAACAAACAATAACAAAATCAGAGCTCTTGTCAAAGTTTCATCACCTTAGATCTGGACTTCAGCACCAATGCCTACAACACTCCCAATCCTTTCGCCACGGACATCAACCCTAGCACTACAGTGACGATCCATATGGACCAGGCCAGGAGTTTTTGAGTAAAAGTATTCGCAAACTTTCCCATGATGTTTTCGTCATTGGTCAGTCCAATCACCATGAAGGCAATGATGGGGAGTAAGACACCATTGGCCAGTTGTGCAAAGCTGATGATGGACAAAGGCTTGAATCCTAGCAATGAGAAAACCGTTCCGATCACAATGATTGAAGCCCAAACGATTCTGAATTTCCAATCTTTCAAACCGCCTTTCCATCCAAGGCAGGCTTCGGCAACATAAGATGCTGCAAGTGGTGCTGTTATTGCTGAGGTCAAACCGGCAGACATCAGACCTACACCCAGTAAAATGCTGGCATATTGCCCAAAAACAACTTCCAGTGCTTTTGCCAGATCCATGAATCCTTGTGGCTTCCCAATTCCAGCTGCTGCAGCGGTGATGATGATGGCCATAGAAATCAAGCCTCCTCCGATAATGGCCAAAGCTGCGTCACTTCTGGCATGACGGATGTCTTCGGTGCTCTTCCATTTTTCAAGGCCAACAGAAGCATGCAAAAAAATATTGTAAGGGACTACGGTTGTTCCGATGAGTGCGACAATGGTAAAAATGGAGTTTTCAGGTATCGTCGGAATAAGGATAGAGGAAATGATTTTTCCCATGTCTGGTTTTGAAAAAATAGCAGCTGCAAGAAATGCACAACTCATAATGATCACCAAAGCTACCAGCATGCGCTCTATGTATTTATAGTTTCCCACCCACAATACCAGGAGTGAGAACAAGCCTATCCATATTGGCGCCATCGAATGAAGTCCCGGAAATATTCCGGACAAGCCCAGAGCTGCTCCAGTTATATTGCCCGCTTCGTAGGCTCCATTGCCGATTAAAATTGCTGCCAGGATAAGGCCAATGATCAATACTCTGCTGACTTTGGATTTCATTTTTTGACGAATTACCTCAGGCAAAGGCTTACCTGTGACAATAGCCATTCTCACAGACATTTCCTGAAGCATATAGGTAGCAAGAATGGCCAGCACCATCGTCCAAAGCAAGGTGAATCCATAATTCGCTCCTGCAATGGTGCAAGTTGTGACAGTACCGGGACCTATAAATGCAGCAGCAATCAATGCCCCTGGGCCTTTATTTTGTAGCCATTTCCTGAATTTATTCATTTTACAGGCGGCTTTCCTGAAGTGTATAAATTGCAAAGCTGCCCAGCCAGTGGGTGCCCTCGTAATTCTCATCTACGATAGAAGGAAGAGAATATGCGATGTGTTGGTCTGCAATCTTGCGCAAATGGGCATATTTTTCTGAAGTCCGGGACAGGCCATAAAGGCACCATGCTCTGCTGAAATTCACACCATCCAGATGCACGAGTTTTCCATCTGTTCGGTCGGAAACCTGACCCGGTGCTAAGCTAAAGTTACTATCCGCCAGCTGAGGCATCAATGCATCAAGCCAACCATCAAATTCTTCTTTCGGCAAAATTCTCCGCATCAGATCTGCTTCTTCCAGACATGGGGATAAAAAATCATACCCTCCCGGCTCCCAAGACATTGGACATCCAACATCGTTTTTATAAAATCGAAGTGCGGCTTCTTCTATAGCTTTGGTCAGAGAGGTGTCGCCGATAACCTCTGCATAATCATAAGCGAAGGCAAGACCGAATGCAGTATTGGTATGTTCGCCGACTCTGATTGGATAGTTGAGTTTAGGCAGAAAGTTTTTGTACCGGTCAACAATGAGCTCGGTAAGGGGCATTAAGGCTGCTTCCAGTTTTCTGGCATCTTCTCCTTCCCAGGTGTGAATCTCGAGTGCAAGCTTGAGCAACCAGGCCCATCCGTAGGTCCGCTCATAACCGGTGTTGACAGGCTGCAAAAAATATTCAACCTCCTTTGCGATATTGTCTGTACTAATGTTGCTGTGCAGCTTCATCAGAATGCTGTCTCTGTTCTCAAGATTGGGGAATTCTTTAAGCAGGGTGATCAATGACCAATGTCCGTGAACAGAAGAATGCCAGTCGAAACAGCCATAAAATGCCGGGTGCATCGACTTCGGACTTTTGATGTCATCCGCGCCGGCCAGGGTTTCTCCAGGTTTATTTGGATATTCTACATCTATACAATGCAATGGAAGCGCTGCCAACCTGTTGGCTTCCTCCATGCCAAGCTTTGGAGCTGTACTTTGATCTTTAACTTGTTCGTCCACTGGCTCAGGTTTTTGGTCTTTGCAATGCATTGTCATCAAAATGAATGTAATGCCTGCGCAAAATCGCAACAATTGAATTGATCTCATTCCTTGGATAGTATTATAAAGCAGAAAATAAGAGTGAATGTATTAAAGAATTTCTAGTGGTAGATAGCCGCGGCCTTATTAATTGGAGGCTTTGCTGAAAGGAAAATTTTTGGCTACTCTCTTAACGAGCAGGTAAAAGTGTGCTACCAAACACCGAATTTATAAATTCATACCTTGAACGCTGACTGGCCTGTCTATCGTAGCATCCAGTGAAATGAATGTTTCTGTGCGCTGAATGCCTTTGATTTTCTGGATTTTATTGGATAGGGTTTCTCTAAGATGATCAGTATCGCGGCAAACCAACTTTGCAAATATGCTATACATTCCTGTAGTGTAGTGTGCGCTGACTACTTCAGGTATGTCCATCAATTCTTTGGAAACCTCATCGTACATAGAGGACTTTTCCAGATAAATACCCAAAAATGCGCTGATATCAAAACCCAGGATTTTATGATCAATCTCTATGTGATTGCCAATGATTACACCCAAATCGATCATTTTTTTGATGCGTACGTGAACCGTTCCTGCCGAAATGTGAAGGTTTTTGCCGATCTCAGCATATGGCGTTTTTCCATCTTCCAATAAGATGGTCAGAATCTTCTGATCTATGTCGTCCAATTGGTCTATTACTGTCTTTTTCATTCTCTGTGGCATTGACTCAGTATAAATGGCTTTTCAACCGGCATTTATGAAAACCCTTTAGAACAATATTCCAAATATAGTAATATCACTGTATTTTATCAATGGAAATTAAATTAATAATAAAAATTATCTAACATTAATGCACATTGACCACAACATATTTGATTTTTTCAAAACATGAATGTAGAGTAAAATAAAAACCATTTCTATTGTAACTTGTTGAGCCATTATCAATAATTCTTACATGCATGGAAGTTAAACTATCTCTTGCCGGATTCAGGCCCGTCAAACAAGGCATATTGACCCTGGTATGCATTTTATTGTTTGATATGGTCAGTTACGCTTCCAACACTGTAGGCGAAAAATCAATGGGGGTGAGCATGTGGACCAATGCAGTTGCCTTGATGTTCTTTTACGTGATCATCAACTGTATCATTGCAATGGTAAGTGGAGCCAAGGCGAATTATTTCAAGGAATCATTATATACCTTCTTAGGTCTTGGTTTGGTGGCCATTCTGGTAAGTACTTATCTTTCCGGATTTTCTATGGATGAAGCAGGTTCTTTCCGGTGGCTGCTTGTCGTTGTTACGATGTGTTATCTCATTTTTCTGGCCATCATCAACACCATTCAATTACTGGTAAAGTTTGCAGAGAAACTCGGTTCCGGACCTAAAAATCGGTTTTAACCCAGGATCTAATTATTTCTGTAGAATCTGATCTTTTTGCCTCATCAAATCTTCCAGTTTTATCCGCACTTTTTCTGCCTCACCTGCAACGTTTTGTTGGATGACCCTCACTTTGTCAAATACACTCTCAACAGTTGCAACTGCATTTTTAATCTTTTTTTGAATGATCCAATCTGAGAGCAGGTTATCAAAAATGATGTCCATAAAACTGTTGACTTGCCCGAGTTGTAAGTTGAGTCCATTGTAGACCAGGCCTATGTCTGCAAGTTCTCTTTTGTATCTTTCCAACATGCTGGATGCCCTGTACGCTTCATCAAGTCCCTTGTCTATCGAAGATTTTTTGAGATAACCGCGACCTCCTGCCATATCCCATTGACCCCAATTTTGGGCCCGCTTAAGTAAATTGAGTGATGAAACAAACAGATTGATCAATTCATTACCTACAGTGATGGCTTCATTGATTTCAACCGCAAATTTGTGCTCATCATCAATTTTTGCTGTGATGTCGCGAAGTACACCGTGCAATGATTCATTGGGATTGGAAAGAATTTCTTTCTCTCTGATTTTTTTAAGTTGGCTGAGTTCTGCTTGTTTGATCTTCAAGTCATCGAGCTTTTGACCAATGAGGTCAATCTCATACTTATCAAGTTCGAGTTCCTTAGCCAGATTTCTTTGTTTGAGTGCTGCGAGGAGATATTCCTGTCTTTCTTTTTCCAGCTGTGCTTCCTTACTTCCCAAGGCTTTGTAAAACAAGCCTTTGACGCTCATCTTCTCCAATTCTGTTACATCTTCAAGTTCTTTTTGTACGAACAATACCAGGGATTCATTTTCAATGAGTTTCTGTTCATACGCCACTTTCAAATCATTGAAATATTTCTCAGTCTTCTCAGCAATGGCAACTTCACTGATGAGTGTTTTGATCCTTTCGGAAGTATTGGTCATGATGAAAACTTTCTTGATGCAAGGAAAAATCTCTGGTCAGCAGAGGTACGTTGCACAAAATTGGATTTTTCAGCATTTAAAACCAAATATAAAGCCACCAGTTTTGTTTCTCCCGCATATTTGTGCTTTTCCGTATTGATTTTGAATGCATTGATCGATATATGGCCCCGATATTGTATTTATTTATGTGTTCATACAGAAAATAATATTTAACTTTATCTGACTAAAAAAAGGGAAAGATTATGGGAATATTTAGTTCGTTGAAGCGATTGTTGTTTGCTTCTGAATCGGTAGCCAAATCGGCAGCTGACAAGTCAATGGATTATGTGAAAGAGCAAGCCATTGAGATCAAAGAAAAAGCAAAAGATTTTATGGAGGATGCTGGTGAAAAAACCAGTGGTCTGAGAGAATCCATTATGGAAAAAGCAGGAAAAGGACTGGAAACTGCCAAAGATTTTGCGGAAGATATAGGTGAAAAGGCAAAAGAAGTTGCGGCCAAAGTTGATCAGAAAATTGATGAAAAGCTGGAGGAATTGGGCCAAAACGAAAAAGTCAGAAAAGCCATGGATTTCACTGAAGATATTGGTTCGAAGGTGATGAGCAAGGGCGAAGAGTTGGGCCACAAAGCCATGGATTTTGCTGAAGATATTGGCAGCAAAGTGCTAAGTGCTACAGGAAGCCTGATGGACAAAAGTGAAGAATTGGCCGATAAAGCCACAGAAAAAGGAAGCAGCCTGAGTGAAACCATCGGCAAAAAACTTGGTCAGGCCAAAGAAGACCTCGTGGAAAAAGCTAAAGTTGCAGCCGATAAAATCGAGCAGAAATATGAAGAATTGGCTGATAAAGCCATGAAAGAAGCCGAAATCGAAAAGGCAACTCCGAAAAAAGAGTTCTCTGATAAGACCCTCACAACCGGTGGTTCTTTGATGGGAGGAAAAGATGACTTTTTTAGCAAAGCTGCAGATTTCGCATCAGGAAAATACGACGCATTCAAAGAAAAAGTAGAAGATACTGTCGAAGACATCAAAGCCAAATTTGATGAGCCTATCGCTCCGGTGCAATTGCCAACTGAAGAGGTAGACGATGCTGCAGATGAAATTGTAACCTCTGTGAGTGCACCTGTGATCGAATCGGTTGAAGCTCCAGTTACCGAAGCTCCGGCAGCGGTAACTGAAGTCGTTGAAGACCCTGCAGCAACAGTTTCTGAGTCCGTCGAAAGTCCTGTAGTTGCAGAAACTTCTGAAGCCACCTCAGAAACTACAGAGGAAGCTGAGGAGGTAATAGAAGAAACAGCTGACGCGGTTGACTCCTCTTCTGAAACCTCTTCTGAGGATGAAGCGACAAGTGAAGAACCGTTGGAAGGTCAGGAAGAAAAACCGACTGATCCCGGTCAACCGGCATAAGGAATAATAATTATTGTAAAAGGGGATTGTAGATACTACATCCCCTTTTCTTTTTTACGAAGTCCTGGCTATGCTTCGAGAATATTTGTGATTTAAGTTTCAAACTGGACTACCACCTACGTGACCATTCTCCCCCACTTTAATGCTCAAAAGCAAAGATTGTCCTCGCTCCAAATCTTAAAACTTGCATAAAATTAAAGGCCTTTGGCCCATTATAAAAGATTGGCATGTTAATTGAACTTATGCTGATGAAGTTTAATTTACGCTTTATACCTTTTTGTTAATACAATTGTTGTGCTATTGGCTTAAAACGAGGTATCTTAAGACTCCGGGAGACCATTGCCATTAAAATATGATGGTTATGTTATTCGTTATTTCCGGTGGACAAATATTTTACCTTGAAAGCTGAAGCTTATTATTGAATGGAGAGAGCATACACTGCAAATAATGAGAATGATGCATCTCTTGTTGCGCTGATCGAGCGCTGTAGGAAAGATGACCGCAAAGCTCAAAAAGAGCTCTTCGTCATGTTTGCCGGCAAGATGATGACCATGTGCAGGAGATATGCGCAATATGAGCATGAAGCAGAAGACTTACTTCAGGAAGGATTCATCAAGGTTTTCATCAATCTTGGGAGTTTTAAGAATGAAGGTTCTTTTGAAGGATGGGTAAGACGGGTATTCGTACATTCTATTTTAAGGAATATCAATTCCAGCACATTTAGACACGACGCTCACTTTCCTGAAGATGCCAATGATCCGGCAATGCCTCCATTGGTCATTGATAAACTTTCTTCTGAGGAAATCATTTCTTACATAGGCCAACTTCCTTTGGGATACAAAACAGTCTTCAACCTTGCCATCATCGAAGGTTATTCGCATAAAGAAATTGCAAATCTTCTCAACATTGAAGAAGCTACTTCGCGAAGCCAATTATTAAAAGCAAGGAAGATGCTTCAGAAAAAAATAGAATCTTCTAACGAAGTAAGTATTAAAAAATAAATAAAAAGACCTTAAAACAATATAAATAGGTCAGGACTTTATACTTTTATCTCAACATCCGGAAAATGAAAGACATCATATTCAATCAAAACATACACGAACACGAATCTGCATTCTCAGAAAATGTATGGAGTGGTGTCGTCAACGGTTTGGAAAAAGAAAAAAAGAAAAGACTCATCTTGATTTGGTTTACGTCTATTTTCTTTGCATTGATGATTCTATCTCTTGCAGCATATTTCGGCCAAAACAGAGCCGAAAAGGCTTCTGATGTGAAATTTGAAATAAGAAATCAGACTCCGGATGTTACCGCCCCGGTGCCTTAAATCACCACAAACTTCAACCATCAATAAAATTTTTGTATTCTGTTTATGTTTTATGACCTTTGCAGCTTGCAAAGTAAAACAGACTATGGATACAGCTCTTAGAACAAAATCGGGTATCATTGCCGAACGCAGCAAAACCTTGAAAGCACCCGTTGCTTCCAAAATACCTCACGAGTTGGTGACTCATGGTGACAAAAGAATCGATGAATATTATTGGATGAAGCTTTCGGATGAGCAAAAACTTGCCTCCGAACCAGATGACCAGACCAAAGAAGTCATCGCCCATCTCAATGCAGAAAATCTCTACAGAACTGAAGTAATGGAACCGCTGGAACCTCTCCAGGAAAAAATCTATCAGGAAATAGTAGGAAAAATAAAACAAAACGATATTTCAGTACCATACTTCCACAATGGGTACTGGTATTTGACCAGGTTTGAAGAAGGTCGCGAATACGCCATAAGAAGCAGAAAAAAGGAAAGTCTTGAGGCTGAAGATATGCTTCTTCTTGATGAAAACGTGCTGGCAAAACCTTATGCCTATTATGCTACAGCCGGAAGGAATGTAAGTCCGGACAACAATATCCTGGCTTTTGGCGAAGATACACTCAGCAGAAGGCAATACAATATCAGATTTCTAGATATCCACACTGGTCAATATCTCACCGATGTCATACCCAATACTACGGGAAGTCTGGTTTGGGCCAATGATAATAAGACCGTTTTTTATACCAAAAAAGACGCTTCACTGAGGTCATTTCAGATCGTAAAACATATACTCGGTCAGGATCCTGCCAATGATACTGTGGTGTTTCAGGAAGACGACGAGACTTTCAATGCTTACGTTTTCAAGTCTAAATCCAACAAATTTATCGTTATAGGATCCTGGGCTACAGTTTCTCAGGAATATCGATACCTTGACGCCAACCACCCGGATGATGAATTGACGCTGTTTCAGCCCAGAGAAAGAAATCTTGAATATGGCATCGACCACATCAATGGTACATGGTATATCAGAACCAACATTGATGGGGCGAAAAACTTCAAAATCATGTCATGCGGTGAAGCCAATACCTCAAAAGAGCAATGGAAAGACCTTATTTCTCATGAAGAAAATGCCCTGGTAGAAAATTTTGAATTGTTTGAAGACTACCTCGTTGTAGGAAAAAGAGTTAAAGGCATCACGCAAATTTTTGTAAAGCCATGGAATGCAGATGGGCATTTCATCAATTTTGGAGAGGAGGCTTTTTATGCATATACTTCATTCAACCCAGAGGCATCAGCGACTACTTTAAGGCTGGAGTACAGCTCTTTGACAACGCCCAATACCACCTATGACTACAACATGCGGACGCGTGAGCTCCATATGATGAAACAAATGGAAGTGGTCGGAGATTTCAACTCTGAAGATTATATGTCAGAAAGGTTGATGGTCAAATCAAGGGATGGTGTTGAAATTCCGGTTTCACTGGTATATAAAAAAGGATTTAAACGTAACGCCTCAAGTCCCTGTTTGCTTTACGGCTATGGTTCGTACGGTGCCAGCCTTGACCCCACTTTCAACGTGGCAAGGCTTTCATTGATTGACCGTGGATTTGTGGTTGCACTGGCTCATATACGCGGAGGGGAAGAATTAGGGAGACAATGGTACGAGAATGGTAAACTGCTCAATAAAAAGAACACCTTCTACGATTTCATAGATTGTGGCAAATACCTGGTCAGCAACAAATATTGTGCTCCTGACAAGCTTACCGCGATGGGTGGAAGCGCTGGTGGACTGCTCATGGGTGCCGTTGTAAATATGGAGCCAGACATGTGGAAAGCAGTGATCAATGCTGTCCCATTTGTAGATGTTGTGACAACAATGCTCGATGAATCCATTCCTTTGACAACCGGCGAATATGATGAATGGGGAAATCCCAATGAAGAGCAATACTATCACTACATGAAGTCATATTCACCCTACGACAATCTTACCACAGGCAACTACCCTGCAATGCTTGTCACTACGGGATATCATGACAGTCAGGTACAGTATTGGGAGCCAACCAAATATGTGGCAAAAATGCGT
The DNA here is from genome assembly GCA_020436935.1 of Saprospiraceae bacterium. GTDB lineage: Bacteria > Bacteroidota > Bacteroidia > Chitinophagales > Saprospiraceae > JADKBO01. The sequence goes on along the minus strand of JAGQWX010000034.1, from coordinate 25,652 downwards.
GATTTAAAACAAAATGACACCCCGCTACTGCTTTATTGCAACATGGCAGTTGGACACGGAGGAGCCTCGGGTAGGTTCGCCAGATACAAAGAAACGTCTATGGAATATGCATTTTTGCTGGACATTCTTGGAATAAATGATTAGGCATTTCAAATTTTAACATTACAAACATTTTGCACAAACTTTTTTTAACTAAAAGTTTGGATTTTATTGGGTACAGCTGGTTACCTTTGCAGCTTTTAAATCCAAGTAGTCTTTATGCTCAGCACCAGAAACATTACCCTAGCATACGGTAAGCGTGTCTTATTTGAAGAGGTTTCACTGAATTTTACTCCAGGCAATTGTTATGGAGTGATAGGCGCCAACGGTGCTGGAAAATCAACTTTTCTTAAAATTTTAAGTGGCGAAATTGATGCCATCAAAGGTCAGGTAGAAATAGGCCCCGGAGAACGCATGGCCGTTCTTAGACAAAATCATTTTGAGTTTGACGACTTTACTGTTCTGGATACCGTAATGCAAGGTCATAGTACTCTGTGGACCGTGATGAAAGAGCGTGAAGCCATCTATTCTAAAGCTGATTTCAGTGAGGCAGATGGTTTGAGGGTTGGTGAACTTGAGGCAGAGTTTGGCGAAATGGGTGGATACGAGGCAGAATCTGATGCAGCTGCTTTACTTCAGGATCTGGGTGTGCAAGAAGATCTTCATTTTATGTTGATGAAAGACATCCCTTCCAATCTGAAAGTAAGGGTCTTACTTGCACAGGTTTTATTTGGAAATCCTGATATTCTATTGCTCGATGAACCTACCAATGGACTGGACATTGACACCATTTCATGGCTCGAAAACTTTTTGGCCGATTATATGAATACCGTTTTGGTGGTCAGTCACGACAGACACTTCTTGGATGCTGTTTGTACCCACATTGCCAATGTTGACCGTCAAAAAATAAAAATTACTACCGGGAATTATTCGTTCTGGTATGAGTCTTCTCAATTGGCATCAAGACAACTTGCTGATAAGAACAAAAAGAATGAAGAGAAGCGCGCTCAGCTGATGGAGTTTATCTCAAGATTTAGTGCAAACGCTTCTAAATCGAAGCAGGCAACAGCGCGCAAGAAGGCATTGGAAAAACTTTCTATTGAAGAGATAGAACCATCTACAAGAAAGTATCCAGGAATTATCTTTCAACCTCTTCGTGAAGCAGGTGACCAAATGTTGCACGTTGAAGGTTTGTCAAAAAGCATCGACGGAAGGTTGCTCTTTTCCAACATCAATTTTACTGTGAATAAAGGAGATAAAATTGCCTTGTACAGTAAAGACCCGTTGGCAGTAAGTTATTTATTCGAAGTACTTGCAGGTAAAGAAAAGCCTGATACTGGCAAGGTGGAATGGGGAACAACAATTACCTGGTCTTATCTGCCAGTAGAGAACAACGAATATTTCAAAGAACCTGTAAGTCTTATAGACTGGTTAAGAGAATACGTGCCATCGTATGTCACTGATGCTGACGAAGCTTATCTGAGAGGATTTCTGGGTAAAATGTTGTTCAGCGGTGAAGACATTTATAAAAAATCAAATGTACTGAGTGGAGGTGAAAAGGTAAGATGCATGGTGAGCAAAATGATGATCCAGAATCCTAACTTTTTACTCCTTGACCAACCTACGAACCACCTTGATCTGGAAAGTATCCAGGCTTTCAACGAAAGTGTGATGAATTTTCCGGGCAATGTGATACTTTCTTCACATGACCACACTTTTATGCAGACCGTTGCCAACAGGATCATAGAAATAACCCCTAAAGGCATCATAGATAGAATGACAGAGTTTGATGAGTTCATCACCAACAAAGCAGTGATGGAACAGCGCGAAAAACTCTACGCACAATAGTATAACTGACCAATTTCCTAGGAGTTGCCCCTAAAAACTTCTGGAAATTTTTATTGAATAATCAAAAGTAGAAACCAATGATTAAAAACCAAACGGATTACGAAAGGCTCTTTGTGGAATACGAGATCTTGCTTCATTCTTTGGATCCGGTTCCTGACAAAATTCTTCTCGACATCGAGAATAAAATACAGGAATATGAATCAACCATGAACATTACACCAACCGGAATTGAGCACGCTTGTCTCATGAGCCTTTTACTGGAGAAAAGCCACCTGACACAGTCTGGTTTGGCTGATGCACTGGATGTATCACAACCACTCATCAATAGGATTTTGAAAGGCAATGTAAAAATCAGCAAAAAGCTGGCACGTAAACTGGCAGCCTACTTCAGATTGGACTTGAAGCTTTTTGGAAGTCTATAATAAAAGGCAATCCCGATACCGAAACTGCCTTTTATTGCCTTAAAAATGCATTGGCCTCACTAAGCCAGCATTATTTCATTTTCTTAAAGCCTAGACCAACATTCTTACTGGTTGCTCCAACAACGACTTAAGCGTCTGCAGGAATTGCGCAGCTGTTGCACCGTCTACAACTCTGTGATCACAAGACAAAGTTACCTTCATCGTATTGCCTACCACAATTGCCCCATCCTTAACAATTGGCTTCTCTACAATAGAGCCAACAGCCAGGATACAAGCATCTGGTGGATTGATAATGGCTGTAAATTCATCTACATCAAACATACCCAGATTAGAAATCGTGAAAGTATTTCCAGTCATTTCCTGAGGTTGCAATTTTTTGTCCTTTGCTTTACCTGCCAATGTCTTTACTTCCTGATTGATATAACTCATTGATTTTCTATCAGCATTCATGATGACAGGGACCAAAAGTCCATCAGGCACTGCAACCGCCACTCCGATATTGATGTCTTCATGAACAACAATTTTATCACCCATCCATGACGAATTGATCATCGGATGTTTTCTCAAAGCCACCGCTGAGGCCTTAAGTACGAAGTCGTTGAATGATATTCTTACAGATCCGTCTTCATTCATAGCCTTTCTGGCAGCCATGGCATTGTCCATATTGATTTCCACAGTCACATAAAAGTGAGGCGCAGTAAATTTACTTTCGCCGAGTCTGCGGGCAATGACCTTTCTCATTTGAGTCACAGGCATGTCACCATATGCCACTGTGCTTGGTGCCTGAATAGGTTTTGATTCCTTAGCTGCTGCAGGAGCAGGCGCTGCAGGAGGATTCTTGAGATAAGATTCTACGTCCTTCTTTGTAATTCTTCCATGATCACCTGCAGGAATATTTTCAAGACTTACACCAGCTTCTCTGGCAATAGATTTTGCCAATGGTGAGGCTTTGAGCCTGTCATCTCCTGAACCAGCTTCAACAGGAGCCGGGCTTGTTTCTGCATGAGAAGGAGCAGGCGCTGAAGACATATCTTTCCCATTTGATGCTGCAGGGCTAGGGGATTGTTTTTCTTCCGCTTTAGGTGCTTCTTCCTTAGGTTTTTCAGCCGCAGCGGCATTTCCACCGGCGTCAGCAAGTAATTTTTGCACATCATCTCCCTTATCACCTATGATGGCAATGATTCCATCAACCGGTACAGGTCCTTCTTTTACACCAATATAAATCAATGTTCCATCGAAAAAACTTTCAAGTTCCATTGTTGCCTTGTCTGTTTCAACTTCCGCAAGGACATCTCCTACACTTACTGATTCACCCTCTTTCTTCAACCATGAAACTATGTTCCCTTCTTCCATGGTATCACTCAATCTGGGCATTCTGATAATTTCAGCCATAATCTGATTTTTAATAAAAAGTTTTGTAACCTGAATAATACAAATACTGCATGTTATCTAATGTTATACCAGGAATTATGTTCACCTCAATCCTCAAAAAAGCACAATTTTAGAATCGTCTTCCAAATTGCTCAAAGCTATTGAGTTCTTTTACCCTTTTGCCATTCACTCTACAAATCACCTCTTGTGCTGCAAAGCCTTTAAAACAAACAATATTTATTGAAAACAAAAATGGGGAAATATTCTTAAATACGTCCCCATTTCAAACAATAAATTTAAATCCCTCTCTTAGAATCCAGAGTTCTTATCGCCACGGATCGTTGATCCGGATCTAGAACCCGTACCAGAAGGAGAGGCAGATGCAGGTGCGCCCATTTCGGCATCATCTGGCATACACACTCTAAATTCTACCCTTCTGTTCATATAATGTTCTTTGTCTCTTCTTGAAGATTTGATCAAAGGCATTTCCTCACCGTCATACATCAACTTAAATCTGCTTCTGTCAATTCCATAGTTAGAAACCAGATAGTCGATAGCTGTTTGAGCTCTTCTGTAAGACAAGCCCTCGTTGTATTGTGTTGAACTTCTGTCATCAGTATGACCAATAACAGTAACACAAGTATTAGGACACATTTTCATCACGCTTGCAACGTGGTGCAAATGACCATAAAATTCAGGTTTCAATTTTGAAGAATTAAGATCATAGTGGATCATAGGCAGGAACCATTTTCCGCACTCGGACATTCCTTTCTTACAATCTTCACACCACTGAGCTGCTCTTGCATCCATCAATTTGAGGACATCAGCTTCACTTCTTACTACTCCTTTAGCAACACCATCACCATCTACTTCAAATCCTGGAGCAGAGTATGGTTCTTTGTCTTTGTAATCTGCAATTCCGTCACCGTCAGAATCAAGAGTAACACCTCTTGTATCAACAACAGCGCCTGCAGGAGAATCTTTCTCCTGATCCAACATATCGATAATACCATCACCATCTGAGTCTGTCAGGTCTAATACTGGTCTTTGCTTCAACTCAGCAATGTCATTCATCGTAGAACCAAGTGGATTCAACCAATACAATGGCTCTGTAACTTTTTCTTTGTCACCAAGGTTGATGCCCAATCTGAGGTTTGTATAGTGCCCCATGTCGTTCTGGTTGGTTTGATCCACTGCTGATCTGAATCTGATACCATCAAGAAAGTCATTGTCAGTCACCATGATTTGGTGCTCAAGACCAAGATTGATTCTATCGTTTATTTTCCTTGAAATTCCCATTGACGCTGTGAAAACAGCGTGAATATTGGTTTTGTCTCCAAGTCTGAAGATACCTTTTTTCTGAGGTCCGGCAGTCTCATATTCGCCATCATAAATGTCTTTGATGGCAGATTTAATTTCTTTTCTGCCGGATTTTGTATCAAATTTTTGAGGTGTCCAACCCACAGCTGATACAATATTACTATATGGTGTTGTACCATTAAAAAGGTCAAGCTTTGCATTGTGGTTATCTAAACCAACACCTACTGCCATGTACCAATTCCATTTATTGCTTGGTTTGTGGAAAAGGATGTTGCCAATGTTTAATACACCCTGGAGTGCGCCATAGAAATAGGAAGTCTTGTATGATGGAAACCATGCAGCGTTTCTATAATCAACATACTCCTCTTCTAATAAACCACCACCAAGTCCTGGACCACTCCATGCCTGAGGATCTAGACCCTTTGCCTGGCCATAGAACAAATCTCCTCTTAAAGAAAAGCTGTAATGGATGGCTTTTCTGATGTGCAAACCTAGACCGAAACCTCCGGGCTGTTTAGGGTCAACATCACCATCAATGAAAAAATGACCTGCATGGATACCCAATTCCCATGCATCTTTTGGTTTGGCGCTATATGGATTTTTGCCCATACGCCACTCTTTATTCTGTTCAGGGTCAATCGTTTGGTTGTCTGAGATAGACATTTCCTGGGCGCTAAGGGATAGCCCAACCAAAAGGGTAACAGATAAAGTAAATATCCTACGTACCATAGAGAAATAATTTAATGTTTGAGATTTAAAGACCAAATTTAACATTTCGAAGCTTTATTTTGAAATGTTTTTATATAAATTATTTTTGTTTTTATTGAGCGGCACAAAATTTAACTTTGAGGTAATACTCGTTAACGCCTTAAGGCAAGAATAGTTTTATTCATCTGGTCAATAGTTTAAAAATTAAATTAATTTCGCATACATAATTGATATATATGCCAATTGATAAGCTAGAACACCTTGTTGAATGGGGTAAAAGCACCTTTCCAGACCACCCCAGCAATCATATTTTGTTTAATTTTCATTCGCCGGAGACTAAAGAACAGTATTTAAATCACTTTTTATGTCTGGCCAATCATTTTCAAAAATGCGACATCAGAACAGCTGTTGCACTGACAATTGGTGATATTAAAGAATTGATTCAACTCGGCTGGGTGGTCGTTGACTTCACATCTTCCTCCTCAAAAATATTCGATTTTGTAAAGGACAAGACCATCGCTGATGTGAAGTACATTTCTAACAAAATAGAAAAGGAAGTACTAAAGGCTCTGCCGGAAACAGATTTTATTGGTTTTCAAAGGCATATTGTAGAACAGGCCGACCTACTCCATGTCGACACTTATTCCCTTGGCTCATCTTCCTTGGGTATGATCAAAAACAGACACACTGAACTGGAACCTGTTTTCAGAACGGTCCAGGCGGTGGCTTTTGATCTGTCTGCCGGTAGATCCAGCGAGTGGCCGGGAATGAATATCTGTCTTCCAACAGGCCTTTCGGTAGAGGAAATCTGTCAGATATTTCGGTATTGTGGATCTTCTTATCAAATAGAGTACTTTGGGATAAATGACCTAAATCCGGAGGTTTGGCAAAACGCAGATTGTATCAGCTCAATAGCTATAGCATGCTGGTATTTTATAGAAGGTGTGGATTCCAGGGTTTTCAAAAATGACTATGCCATTTCAGGTTTTCAGGAATTTGTGCTCAACGTCAAAGACATAGAAGAAAGTTTGGTCTTTGCCATCAATACCGATGATGGAAAATGGTGGGTGCGGGTTGAAGACTCTGAAAAATTGATTCCATGTAGCAAGGAGGACTACGAACGAGCTTCGATGGGATTCCTATCCGACCGGCTTTTCAGAAAACTATTTACTTAGAATAGTGCTAACTCTCAAGGATTTTCTCTACGGCGATGCCTCGTGACCCTTTGAGCAATATCAGATGAGGTTCGGCCAGCATATGAAGTTGCACTGATGACTTGGCATCCGTCATATTTTCAAAGAATTCTCCCTCAAACTTGTCTTTCAACGAGTAGTAAATTGGCCCAATGAAAATTTTGAATGCCAGTACATTTTCCGAAATGAGTTCAAGGATTTTTTGGTGTTCTGCTTCACTTTCGTCACCCAATTCCAACATGTCGCCCAGAATAATACCTTTATTCAGCTCACTTTTCATTGAAAAAAAGGCTTTGAGGCTGGCATCCACACTGCTTGGATTGGCATTGTAAGCATCCTTGACGACGACGTGTTGGCCAATCTTTGCCATCTGCGATCGGTTGTTGCCAGGTACGTAGTTTTTAATTCCAAACGTTATATCGTTTTTTTCCACACCAAAATATTCCCCAATTGCAATAGCCGCAGCAATATTTTTAATGTTGAACTCGCCAAACAGATGTGTTTCTACGTCTTCATCATCATATTTAAAAGTAAGAAAATTGTCATTAGAAACAGATGTAGAGAATCTGTCTGATTCATAACCAATGACCGATTTGAAAGCTTGAGGGATCAAAGATTTCAACACCTCATCTGAATTATCTAAAAATATTTGACCTTTGTGTTTTGCAAGAAACCTGTACATTTCGGACTTTCCCTTTTTGATTCCTTCCACACCTCCAAAACCTTCAAGGTGGGCGCGTCCAATATTTGTTATCATGCCAAAGTTTGGCTTTGCAATCTTACAGAGCTGATCAATTTCCCCTTGATGATTTGCCCCCATTTCAATGATGAAAAAATCATTTTCTCTTTTTGCCGAAAGTAAAGTCAGTGGGACGCCAATATGATTATTGAAATTCCCCGAGGTTACCAAAGGATTATACTTTTGAGAAATGACCGCTGCGGTGAGTTCTTTTGTTGTGGTTTTTCCATTCGAACCTGTTATGGCCAATACCGGCACATCAAAAGTATCCCGGTAGGCTATGGCCAGGTCCTGCAAAGCTTTGAGCACATCATCGACCAGTATCATTCCCGACCCTATAAGATCCGCACGGTCAATGATTGCATAACTTGCCCCACTCTTCAGTGCTGATTGAGCGTACAGGTTGCCATCAAAATTTTCGCCTCGCAATGCAAAGAACAAGTCTCCTGCTTTTACTTTCCTTGAATCCGTGCAGATTCCGGAGGATTCAAGGAACAGCTTAAGTAATTCCATAAAAAAAGCCTTTGCACAAAAGTACAAAGGCTTTTTTATCCTTAAGTATGATAGATTAATATCTTCTCTTAACTTTTGATTTTGTTCCTTCCTTGAAGTTATTTCCACTTTGGTTGGACTCAAAGTTTTCAGCTCCAACTCTATTCATTGCGCATCTGAAACCGAGAGTCTTATCAGATTTGTCTTCATCTTTGAATCTTCTTGTACCTGGAGACAACCAGAACAATCTGTCTGCCCAGCTACCACCCTTGATTACTCTTGCTTTATCACTTACAAGACTTGTGATTCCATAACCATAGTCAACGTTTTCTGAATCGTCGTCGTTGTAGTTTTTCACGTCTGCCTTGCGGTAGTTTTCTCTGTCTTTAAGCTCTTCATCATCCTGAACACGAATTTTAAGTCTACCCAATGAATCTTTTTCAACAGGTTGTCCATTCTCATCTACGATAGGCTCTGTAAATACGTTACCCCTGTAGCTGTTTAAATCCTGATTATCAGCATCACTCAATGAAAGGCTTGTCGTAGCCCTGTACACATCACCCGTCCACTCGCTGACGTTACCCGCCATATTGAACAATCCATAATCGTTGGGGTAATATGACCTTACGTCTGCCGGGATCGAAGCGTTGTCATTGAGCGCTCCAGCCATACCCATGTAATCACCACGTCCTCTTTTGAAGTTGGCCTGAATATCACCTTGGTTTTTATTGTGCTTCTTGTAACGTGCACTTGTACCATTCCATGGATAGATTCTTCTGTCAGTGATGAGCTCATCGCCCGTTTCAGATTGATTTCCCTGAAGAGCCAAGGCAGCATATTCCCATTGTGCTTCAGATGGCAATATGTAACTTGGTAAGAGGATACCATCCTCAAATCTAACAGGTCTCTCACCTCCGGTTTTAAGATCTTTCATGTTTTTATTGACATTGCCCTGATATTGGCCTGCCAAATATGCCTTTGTATTGAAAGACTCACTATCCTTGGCATCCGGACTTGGATTGAGAATACCTTTTTCGATCAAAATCATTTCATTGACCCTGTCTGTTCTCCATTCGCAGTACCTGTTGGCCTGTAGCCATGATACACCAACGACAGGATAGTTGTTGTAAGAAGGGTGTGTGTAATACGTTTCCACCAAAGGCTCATTGTATGCAAGTTCTTCTCTCCATACCTTCTGATCCGGCATGGCATCAAGAACTACCTGTGGATAGGATACATATGTGTTCTTCAACCATTCTACATACAACTTCCAGTTCTGATTGGTTACTTCTGTTTCATCCATATAAAAAGATGATACTGTAACCCTTCTTGGTATATTGTTCCATTCATAGGTGACATCTTGCTCAGTCAAACCCATAACAAATGTACCTCCTTCAATCGGTACAAGGTTTGGACCAGTTTCCTGAACTACAGCGTCAAATTTTTCGTAACCACCCCATTTGGGATCATTGTAAACCCAACCAGTGGCTGTGTCCCTGTCGGTTTGCTTACTACAAGATACAATAGATAAGATACTCACGCTGAACGCAGCAATCTTAAAGAATTTATTCATTAGCACAATTTTATTCAACAAACAACGCGCAAAATTAATCGCGTCTACTTTAATTCAACAATTTTGATACCAAATATTTGAAGCTTGAATATTTTTTTGGAATTCATCTGAATTCAACCTTATAAAACATTTGAAATCAATAGCACAATTTTTCATACTCTACTGAAAATGAGAAGAAAGTCTCAGCTCATATTTTCATCCAGTCAGTTTCTAAAATTTACTTATATGTGGTATAAACTTAAAATCTGTATGAAAAATTGTGAGAACAGAAGAAAAATTCATGCACGTCTTCCACAGGTCTTTCAAAAATCAAAAATTTCTTTAAATTTTCACCGGTCTCCTTTATATCTCTGTGTTCAAGGTCTTGCAATCAGGTAATTTTTATACTTGAGAGATATGCCTTTTCTTCAACTTATTCTTTTCGTAAATGAAGACTTTTGCACTGGAGTTCATAAGGTTTTCTTTTATTTAAAGCTCAGGATCAGGCTTTAACGAAACAATTCCAGGCAATCGCTAACATCTACTTTTGGTCTTTCCTTTATGAATCCAAAGTTGAAGGAAAGTTCGTGACTCCCATACCCCCTTAAGGCAATAGCGCTGATGTTGTAATCAAAACTATAGGTAATTTTGTAAGGCCCTGTTCTGACACCAAATGAAGCAATGGCAGCGTCTCCGTTGGTATCAGAGTGCCGGTAATACAATCCTGCAAGCAAGCCTTTTACTTCTGCGGCTGCACCCACATTGATCTGCTGAAATCCTCCGTGATTGATGTATAAAAAGTTGGGGGCGATAAAATCCGGTTTGCTCCCATACCGGCTTCTTCTGGGGTCTCCAAAATTGTATTGAAAACCGCCCTGCGCTGAGATCCTCATCTCCAATCCGGTGACAAGCGCTGTACCCTCCTTATAAAAGCTGTTTTTAGGGTTGTTGATGTGTGAAAATCCAACCCCCAAATAGAATTTTTCTGTGTAATATAATATTCCTGTGCCCAGATCAAAATATTGAATTCTGTCAAAATCTGGGGGTACTTCTGCACTTGGGTATCTGCTCCCTCCCGGGCTGATGGCACCATAAATCGGGTCAAGGGCATCGTAAAAAGTATATCGTCCCCAGTCAAGACGCCTGTTTGCAAAACCAACATCCAGGGCTCCTTTAATGTATTGACCTCTGGTAATTCTCAATTTATAGGAGTACACACCGTTTATTTTTGTCGCTCTCATCGAGCCGGATCCTGAATAATCGGTGAGTACAGAAAGTCCAAAGCCGGATTTTATATTTGAAAAATATTGGTCGTAGGAGGCAGAAAAAGTCTGGTATGCATTGTCCAGACCAAGCCATTGGTTTCTGTAAATAGAAGTGATGTATGGCGTCTCACTGTTTCCTGCAAATGCTGCATTGGTTTGAAGCGGGGCGTTGTAAAACTGACTGTATACAGGATCCTGGGCAAAACCATCCTGAATGAGGCTTTGACTTAAAAATAGAAATAATAAAAAAATGTGCAATTTATACCGCATACAGTCCTACCGGAAACTTTTCCATTCAACGAAAATGCATTATTTATAGTTTACAAAGTGTATTTTTTCGTCTTAAAAAGGACAAGTTGGATAAAATTTTGTATTGGTCTGATAGTTTTTCAATTAATTTGTCTTTGAACCCAATTGGGTGCACGATGTTTCAGCATCGGGTCGTTATGTTAATTGCAGTGATCATGTTAATAATATTTACAATTTGAGATATCGCGTCATCTTTATCGGTTTTGCTCTGTTTTTGTCGCTGACTTTGGCTACAAATGCCCAGGAAATACACCCTGGGCGAAGTGTACTTTCCTCTGGTAAGTTTTATAAACTTAAAATCACTCAGAGCGGTATATTTAAAATAACCAAAGCCACAACCGATAAACTTGGCATAACCCAACAAATAGACCTTAGAAAAGTAAAGATTTACAGCAATATAGGAGGTCACCTCCCGGAATCACTTTCCCAGACCGAACCATCAGACCTCATTGATTTACCTCTTATGGTGAGGGATAATGCCAACAATGTCCTCGATGCAGGGGATGAAATTTTATTTTATGCTGAAGGTCCCAATAAATGGAACTACAATCCCTCAGGAAAACAATGGGAATATAATTTGAATGTATATGACCGTGCAAACTATGTCTTTTTAACCATTGATGGCACTGCAAGGACCAATATCGAAGATCTTAAAATTGATAGTGGTGGTGCAGAGTATAGTTCGAATAGTTATGATCAGCTTCAAATATACAATGAAGACCTGACCAATGTGCTTACCAGGGAGGTCAATACACAAGGTTCCGGAAGACAATGGTTTGGTGATTATTTTAGAGACAGGGAAGAAAAAAACTTCTTGTCCAGGTTTGATGTAAGCGCTTTTAAATCTGATGAACCCGTTTTTGTGAGAGGAATCTTTGGTGGAAGATCTCCTCAAAAAGGAAATGTAAAACTGGACCTCGGATCTGTGAATGCCAGCTATAATCTGACAGATCGAAGATTGGATGATTTTGAAAGTTCTTATCTGTCGATAGCTACTTTCAATACCATTGTAGAAAATGCCAGTGAAATTCAGGCCATCAAGGTCACGTACACCGGCAATTCAGGAAATGCTGAAGCCTGGTTGGATTACATACAGCTTACTGGCAAATCAGCATTGGCTTATAAAGACAAAAGTTTTATATTTTCAGATGCTGAAAGTCTCAATAAAACTTCTGCTTTTACTTTTATTGGAAGCACCACAGATCTATTGGTTTGGGATGTAAGTCATTTGGCACAAATAAAAAACCTGCCCATTGAATCAGGAAAATTTACAGCCCCGCAAAAATCTGTTTTGGGAAGGTACCTGGTATTCAAATTGAAAGATGCCATAGAACCAGAACCCATAGGTCTAATAAAAAATCAAAACCTGCATGGCATAACCAAAGCCGATATGCTGGTGGTTTGTGCAGATGAACTGTATGAATCTGCCATAAAACTAGCGGATCACAGGAAACAACTCGACAAGCTGGATGTAGTTGTCGTACCCATTTCAGAAGTTTACAATGAGTTCTCCTCTGGAAGGCAGGATGTCTCAGCACTTCGTGATTTTGTAAAAATGGTTTATGATCGAGATCAGAACCTGAAGTATTTACTGCTATTTGGTGATGCCACATTCGATTACAGAAAAATCACTGAGCCCGGCAATACCTTTGATTATGTGCCCGTATATGAAACACAAGAATCCATCCATCCTGTTTTTGCGTTTCCGACCGATGACTACTTTGCATTGCTTTCCGATGGGGAAGGAGGCAATCTGGTCGGAGCACTTGATATTTCAGTCGGAAGATTGCCTGTAAAATCAAAAAATGAAGCGGATGCACTGGTAAATAAAATCATAAGGTACGACACTGATCCAGACAGATTTGGAGACTGGCGATTGTCTGTTGGGTTTGCTGCTGATGACGAAGACAGCAATACCCATATTGTTCAGGCCGACAGAATTGCCAGAAAGGTAGCCTCTTTGTATCCCCAAATGAATATCCGCAAGACTTATTTTGATGCTTATCAACAGGTGACAACACCAGGAGGGCAACGCTTTCCTGACGCCACAGATGATATTTCAAATCAGGTATTCAAGGGACTTTTGGCCATTTGTTATTTGGGCCATGGCGGCCCTTCAGGGATTTCGCAGGAAAGGGTTTTACAAATCAATGACATCAAAAACTGGAAAAACAGGGAGAAGCCAGTGCTTTTTATTACGGCTACCTGTTCCTTGACCGGCTTCGATAATCCGGATTTTGTCACCACAGGAGAAGAAGCCATTTTGATGCCTTATGGAGGAGCTATAGCTTTATTCAGCACCGTAAGAAGTGTATATTCGAGTGAAAATGAACGCCTTACTTCATCTGTTTTTGACTTCATTTTTCAAAAAGAAGATGGGGCTCCTCAGCGTCTGGGAGACATCATTATGAAGGCAAAAAACAATCAGGGGCGGGATACGGTATCTGCCAATGCAAGAAAGTTTGCTTTGATCGGAGATCCTTCACAGAAAATTGGCCTGCCAGAACATAAGATCAGCGTTACAAAGATCAATAATACAGATGCAGCCATCTTTGAAGACACCTTGTCTGCACTTGAATCTGTAAAAATTGAGGGTGAAATCATTGGCCCAAATGGCATGCTTCTGCAGAATTTCAATGGCAATATTTACATTTCTGTATATGATAAGCCTTCCGACAGGCAAACCCTGGCCAATGATCCGCGAAGCTTCAAGTACACGTTTTCAGAATTTAAAAACATCATATTTAAAGGAGTTGCCACGGTAACAAATGGCAAGTTTTCCATTGAGTTTACCATGCCCAGGGACATCAATTACACCATTGGACTTGGTAAAATCAGCATGTATGCAAGTGACAGTGATTCAGATGCCGGAGGAAACTTTGAGGGTCCTTTCATTGGGGGTGACAGTGAAGTTTCGGTGGAAGATCAACTGGCGCCGGAAATTGATTTGTTCGTCAACAACCGCGCATTTAAAGATGGAGGCATCACCCATCCAAACCCTATCCTAATCGTTGATTTGAAGGACGATTTCGGAATCAATATCACCGGCAATAGCATTGGTCATGACCTTACAGCGACAATGACCGGCCCATTGAAAAAGACATTCATTTTGAATGATTATTATGAGGCCGATCAAAATTCACCCAACAAAGGCAGGGTCTTATTTCCAATCAATGACTTACTTCCAGGAGATTATGAGATCAAAGTAAAGGCCTGGGATATCGCCAACAACAGTGCCGTCGAAACCATCACCTTTACTGTTTTGGAGAATGAACTGACTGAAATATTGAATGTGTACAATTACCCAAATCCATTTATTGACAATACCACCATTGCCTTCGAACACGACAGGGTAAGTCAGAATGCGTTGGTAGAACTATTCGTGTACAACACTTCAGGAGCACTGGTCATTTCAAAAAAAATACAAAAACCCCTTACTGGTTCTATAGACACCATTACAGAAGGTGAAGGTGGTGGAACAACATTGAGCAATCTCCACCCGGGCATATACTTTTATAAAATAAATATCACGGATGAGTCGTTTGGATTAAGACTTCAAAGTAAATTTCATAAGTTGGTGAAACTTTAATCCCTGACTATGAGGTAGGTCAATTCATATTTTCATTATTAAATCACTTTGAATGCTGCTGAAATGCTATTTTTGCGCACTTAAAATCAACAAGTTTCGAAATGCTATCTAAAGTATACCACTTTATTCTGATAACCCTTGTAATTTCTTCTGTCAGCGTTCAGGTCAGCGCTCAGTTTTTTGACCCACAGAAGGGTTGTGTTGTTGACGCAAATAAAGAGTGTTTGCCCAATACCAATCTGACGGCAATGCCTTTCCTTAGGATCGCACCTGATGCAAGAGGCGGAGCTATGGGAGACGCTGGTATAGCTTTGTCTCCAACGCCGGCTTCAATTCATTACAATGCATCTTCTTTGGCATGGTCAAATAAAGACGCTGCCTTATCTGCTACTTATACTCCATGGTTACAGGATCTAAATCTTGCTGATGTATATTTAGCTCAGTTGAGCGGGTTTAAGAAGATCGATGATCTTTCAGCTGTTGGTTTTCAATTTAAATATTTCTCTTTGGGTTTGATCAACTTCAGAGATCAGCAGGGAAATGATAATGGCGATGGTAAACCAAGAGAATTCCAGTTTGGAGTAGCCTATGCCAGAAAATTGAGTGACTACCTATCTGCTTCAGTGACAGGAAATTATTTGTTTTCAGCACTTGCTCCAGGTCAGATCACCAATGGTATAGAAGTCACAAACGCAACATCCTTTGCAGCCGATATCGGCTTGACTTATAAAAAGCCAATGCAACTGGGCAGCTACGATGCTGAGCTTTCCATTGGTGCAGCCATTACCAACCTTGGTTCAAAAGTTACTTACACGAGAGACAGTCTGAGGGATTTCATTCCTACCAACCTTGGAATTGGGGGTGGGTTGAAACTCGATCTGGATGAATATAACTCTCTTACATTCACTGTTGATTTCAATAAGCTAATGGTACCTACTTCAGTGTCCAAATCCATGTTGGATGAAAACGGCAACGTGGTCTCAAACCCTGAATTTTCAAAAGATGGTGATAACACCGCAGATTACCGACAGAAAAACCTAATAGATGGTGTACTTGGATCTTTTGGTGATGCACAGGGAGGATTTAAAGAGGAACTGCAGGAAATCAACTACTCCATTGGAGCTGAATACTGGTATGACAACCAATTTGCGGCAAGAGCGGGGTTCTTTTATGAGCACCCACTCAAAGGCGCAAGAAAATTTTACACAGTAGGTATTGGCATCAAATACAATATCTTCAATATAGATCTTTCGTACCTCGTACCTGGCAACAACAGAAGGAGTCCGCTTGACAATACCCTTCGTTTTGGTATGATCTTCGATCTTGGAAATTTAGAGGCATTAGACGAATAATTTTACCACACTATTTATATAGAGTTCCGGGTGTTTTATCCGGAACTCTTTTTTTTGCCCAATTCGAAACTATAAAGTGATTTCCCTTCACTTTTTCACAGTTTACTACAAAAAAAATGAGCCTCTACGATAATGTAGAAGCTCATTTTAAAAATCACTGTAAGCCGGATTCTGTGAGGAGCCGAAGCTCCTGCCTGTCATTTATCTGAGCTGCCTACCCCTTCCGGCGGTCTTACGACCTTGGCCGAGCAAGCCTTCTGACCCGAAGATCAGCCGGAATGTACATGGCATTTCAACCCGCAAGGTTTATCCGTGTCGTCGTCACCGACGAGCACCGTGGGCTCTTACCCCGCGTTTTCACCCTTATCCCTACACTTAGTAGGGACGGTATAGTTTCTGTGACACTTTCTGTCTCCCTTAGATTGCTCACCGGGAGCCCACCCGTTAGGTGGTGCGGCGCTCTGCGTTGTCCGGACTTTCCTCTACGACGACTTTCGTGTCGTAGCGACAGGCCGTGATATCTTGTGACTCATGTAAGACGCATGCAGATGAGACGCATGCAGATGAGACACATGCACATGAGACGCATGCAATGCGTCTTTACTTGTGGAGACGCATTGCATGCGTCCCTACATGAGTTTTTTGAAGGATGGTCGCTTGGGAGCGATTTCTCCGTACTGTTCTACTTTTGCTGCCTCGTATGAAGAGAAGTTGCCTTCGTAGAAGACGACTTTGCTGTCTCCTTCAAAGGCGAGGATGTGGGTAGCCAACCTGTCGATGAACCATCTGTCGTGAGAAATCACCAGGACGCAACCCGGGAAGTTGTCGATGGCTTCTTCCAATGATCTCAGTGTGTTCACATCAATATCGTTCGTAGGTTCGTCGAGCAGGAGCACATTGCCACCGTTCTTGAGCGTCATGGCCAGGTGAACCCTGTTTCTCTCCCCTCCTGAAAGCACACCGATCTTCTTTTGCTGGTCGGAGCCGCCGAGGTTAAACTTACTCAGATATGCTCTGACATTGACTTCATTGTTGCCTACTTTGATCAGTTCCTGGCCTCCGCCGACTACCTCAAAGACCGATTTGTCCGGTAGCAAGTCCTTGTGGGACTGGTCTACATAACTCAGTTTGACGGTATCGCCCACGACAATGTTTCCATTGTCTGGTTTTTCTTCGCCCATGATCATTCTGAAGAAAGTAGATTTACCGACACCATTGGGACCAATGATGCCCACAATGGCATTTTTGGGAATGGAGCAAGTGAAATTGTCGATGAGTATCCTGTCGTCAAACGACTTGGTAATATGGTCTACCTCGATCACAACATCACCAAGTCTTGGACCCGGTGGTATGTACAATTCCAACTTGGCTTCCTTCTCCTTGCCTTGTTCACCACTCAGCTTTTCATATGCAGAAAGACGGGCCTTACCTTTGGACTGGCGGGCTTTTGGCGCCATCCTTACCCATTCCAATTCTCTTTCCAGCGTCTTTCTTCTTTTACTTTCAGTTTTTTCTTCCTGTTCTAGCCTTTTAGCCTTTTGTTCCAACCAGGAGCTGTAATTGCCTTCCCATGGAATTCCCTCACCTCTGTCCAGCTCCAGGATCCAGCCTGCAACATTGTCGAGGAAGTAACGGTCGTGGGTCACAGCGATGACCGTACCGGGGAATTTCTGGAGGTATTGTTCCAGCCAGTACACAGATTCTGCGTCCAGGTGGTTTGTAGGTTCGTCGAGCAGCAGAATATCAGGCTGACTCAGCAAGAGTCTGCACAGAGCTACCCTTCTTCTTTCCCCTCCCGACAAAACTTTGACCGGAGTATCTCCTTCCGGGCATCGCAAAGACTGCATGGCGGTTTCGAGGGTGTGATCGAGTTCCCATGCATTATAATGGTCCATGAGTTCCATCAGCTCTCCCTGCTTGTCGATGGCCTTCATCATTTCGTCATCGTCCATCGGTTCGGCCAGCTTCATATTGATGTCATCATAAGCCTTGACAACATCCACAATGTGCTGAACTCCCTGCTCAACTACTTCTCTTACCGTTTTGGATTCATCGAGTTCCGGTTCCTGGGCCAGGTAGCCGATTTTGTACTCCTTGTCAAAGGTGACTTTCCCCTGGTAGTTGGTATCAAGGCCTGCAATAATTTTGAGCAAGCTCGATTTTCCCGAGCCATTGAGACCGAGGACACCAATTTTTGCACCATAATAAAATGAAAGCCAGATATTTTTAAGGACTTGTTTTTGCGGTGGGTAGGTTTTGGTCACCCCCTCCATTGCAAATATTACTTTATGATCTCCTGCCATATACTTTGTTGCTCGTTAAAGGTTAAAAGTTAAAGGATTGAATGATTGAGGGGGCAAAGGTAGGAGAAAATAATGATTAGAGGGCATCAATTCTGATTCTTTAATCCTTCTTCTGCAGGAATAAAAGGAAGCCTGTAAACATAAACAGGCTGCATGAAATTGAGTTTATTTTTAATGTCCCATTCCGAGAAAAAAATATTTGGAATGATCACTTCATCCCCATTATCCATAATTATGATAAATAAACGAATGTTGGGTTTTAAATTTCTTCCAGCCCCAAACTGAGGATTATAAATCAAATACTCTTTGATGTTTTGCTTTTCATAGCTTTTAAGATCATTCTTTACTCCAAAATAAAAGGTATCATTTCCTTTGGAAAGCTTCAATTTCTTGTTTTTAAAATAAAAAAAATGATCCAACAGTAATAAGAGATTTAAACCTCCAAAAATTGAAAAAATGATTACGGATAAAAGCAGTTTAACACTCCAATTTAAGTGTGAAACATCATTGTTGGCGATAAAGCATAGTATAACAACAAGTCCAATCAACCTTCCAAGAGAGGTTTTCAGCACATGCTCAAAAATCACAGCTTTATTAAGTTCATATTCAAAGGACTTGGTTTTGAATACTTTATAACTTGGCATTACCCACGAGATCTCCTTTTTAAATAGCGATAAGTCTAAATTGTCTGATTTGTAGAATTCCCGGATCACATCATAGCTGTCCTGAAGCCGATTCAAAGACCTGGTATATAATTTTTGTTTACCATTGAAATATCTCAAAACAAATTTCTGATTGTAGTACAAGGCGATTTGCAGATAAATACCATTTTCACTTTCAACTACTATTCCGGGATTTGTAAAGTCAATATGAATATCTTCTCTTTGTTCTTTCCAGGGAAAAGTTCCAATAAGTTCTAAAGTCTCATCAAAGCTTCTCAATTTTTCAGAAACATATTCACCCTGCTCGAAATTTTTGTATTGAACTTTCGATTTTAGTCTGATCATCGGCTCATTTCACCCTTCAAAGATAAAAACAAAACAAGCTGACAGGTAGATAAAAATTTTATAATCGAATTAGGTAACGTAACTCAACTTCAAATTTAACATGACAATCATTCATACTTCACTGCCAATTCAAATGCCACTTTGCAGGTTGAACAATCCAGGATAAAGCTGTCAGGTCGGCCTTTGATCACGTCTTGAAGTTTGAAGGCAATTCCGCCCATTGTTTCGGATGCGCCGTCATCCTTATCCCAAAGAAAAAAACCAAGTTTTTTTTCGTAATTATTCATGGCCAGTTTTGGTAAAACAATACTGAACTCATGGGTCTTGCCGGAAACAACATTCAATTTTATCACATCTGAGATCCAGAGCACTTGATCAGTAGTATTGTCTTCCTTTAACGTGTAAAGCGCAGTAAATAAGTCAGGACCGGTGTTGTCAGCATCCCAATTGGAGCCATTGGACTTTTTATCCGGAAATTTTGGGACTTTGATGTTGGTCACCACGACTGCATTGGGCAGCGATTCTGTTTCACACAGTGTACCTTCCCATCCTTCAGGACATTGGCATTTGCCATCAACACAGCTGCCGTCATTCTGACAGACAAGACTTTCACAAGGATCAGATTTGCTGCAAGATGAGCCCACAAGCAGGAAGAAAAGGAATAAGCCAGTTAATTTTTTCATGTTCATTTTTTTTGCCGGTTAATCATTGACAGCCGAATCCAGTCAAAAACAACCGCGATTCAACGTCATCACATGGGTCAAAGCTAACTGTGACAAGTCAATCGAAGCCCACCCATTGGTATAGTTTGATGGGAGAAAAGACTGAGTTCAACCAGTAGTAGGGTTATATTGGTCGATATAGCCGTCAAAAGACGAGATATCCGAAACTTTAGAAGCTCAATCAATTGTTTTCCTTTCGTATTTCGTATTTTTCGGAATCATCATTTAAAAACTAAACAAACAATACAATATCATGGGAATGTTCTTAATCATCATCGTTGTTCTGGCAGTTGCCGCCATGTATTTTTACAACAGACTGGTATCGCTTAAAAATAAAGTTGAAGAAAGCTGGAGTGGCATCGATGTACAGCTCAAGCGCAGATACGATCTTATACCCAATCTTGTGAATACAGTCAAAGGATATGCGTCTCATGAAAGCGAAACATTGCAGCGTGTTATTGAAGCGCGCAACCAGGCGATGTCTATTTCAGGCAACGATCCTGCAGCCAAAGGAGCGGCTGAGGCGAGTCTTGCTGGTAGTCTTAAATCAGTTTTTGCGCTTGCAGAATCATATCCTGATCTCAAAGCCAATACTTCATTTGTTGAATTGCAAAGGACGCTGACTGAAATCGAAGAAAATGTCTCCAATGCCCGCAGATACTACAATGCCATCGTCAGAGACAACAATACTGCCGTAGAAGCTTTTCCTTCCAATCTTTTTGCGAACGCATTCAACTTTGGTAAGTTTGAGTATTTCGAACTGGACAATGTTGGAGAGAGATCTAATCCGGAAGTAAAGTTCTAAATAGAGCCACAATCATGAAAAAATTCCTTTTATCCTTCATCCTATTGATGGGTGCATTTGCATTCGTCTATGCGCAACCTTATTATATCAAAGATTATCATGTTGAAGTGATGATCAACAAAGATGGTAAAGTAGACATCAAGGAAACCTTGCTGGCCGATTTTACCATGGAACGTCATGGTATCATTAGGTTTATCCCCTATACAGTGCGTAGAGATGGTGAAAAAGTAAGTTTTAAAGTCACTAATGCCACTGTGAAGGATCACCCCTTTGAAACATATAAGGAGAATGGGAATTTTGTTTTTAAGATAGGTGATGCAAATACTTATGTCAATGGTGAAGTTACTTATGTGATTTCGTACACCATGAACAAGCCCTTTCTGTATCACGAAGATTTCACAGAATTTTATTTCAATCTCATTGGCACTCAGTGGGATACGCACATAGATGCGGCCTCTTTTGTGGTCAATTTTGATGGGTATTATTCATTACAACCAGAAGACTATAAGGCTTTTTATGGCCCTTATGGGTCTGAGTCCAGAATTGAAGACATTGATTTTTCTATGAAAAAAATGAGTGGTAAGGTGCCAGTTGGATTGAATGCAGGTGAAGGAATGACCATTGCGATCAAACTTCCTCTCGATGCTGTAGCCCGTCCCTCAGCAGGTGCATTGTGGTGGAAAGACAATGGACCGTTGTCTGTATCCAGTGTTTTCGGCGTCATATTTGCTTTTTTCTTCTACAATACATGGAAAAAACATGGCAAGGACCTGCCCATAGTAAAAGCTGCAAGGTTTACTCCTCCACCGGGATTGAACCCTGCCGAAGTTGGCACCATCATCGACGAGCGTGCTGATACCGTAGATATCATGGCTCTACTGCCCTACTGGGCCCATGAAGGACTTATTCGCATTGAGCAAAGGGAGAAAAATTGGTTTAAGGATGATTATGAACTGATCAAACTCGCCCCACTTCCTGTTGATGCAAAAAGCTACGAGCGCACAATTTTCAACAGGCTGTTTGCCAGTGGTGACAGCGTCCTCATCAGCAGCCTGAAGGATACATTTTACACCACTTTGAATGCAGCCAGGTCTGATCTTCAAAAACAAATCAAACAAAGAGCCTACACGCCGGAGTCCGGTAAAAAACAAATCATCATTGGTTTGTTATCGGGTTTGACTTTGGTCTTAGGAATTGTTTTGACCATATTTATGGAGTCCATATACCCTGCTCTATTCTTGGGAATCACCGCTATCTTCGGATTTATTTTGACCGCCAAGATGCTCAAGAAAAACGAAGAAGGGCTCCACTTGTATCAGGAGACTTATGGTTTCAAAATGTTTGTGCAAAAAGCTGATAAGCCTCGTTTGGAGCGATTGCTCAAAGACGACCCCATGTATTTTGAAAAGACGCTGCCTTTTGCCATGGTTTTTGGTTACACCAAGGAATGGAGCAAAAAATTTGATGGTTTGCTGACTCAACCACCAAGCTGGTATGTTGGATATGGTCCGCATGCCTCATTTTCACCGAGCGATTTTGGAAAATCATTTGACGGAGGCATCAGGGAAATGCAGAGTGCCTTTGCGAGTTCACCTTCCAGCTCTGGCAGTGGAGGAGGTGGGTTTTCAGGTGGTGGCGCCGGTGGTGGAGGTGGATCAAGCTGGTAAAATTGGGCTAAAACCTTAGCTTTATGTGTTAAAGTTCTGAAAATGTTGTGTTTATGTCAAATAAAACATTTTTTTGTGGGTGCTATTTTGTAATAACACCTCAATCCAATGGACATGAAACGTATTTTTTATATTATTTTTTTAGTCTTTTCAACAAATTTCGCATTTTCCCAACCAACTCTTCAGTTTTGCCCAGGAACTGTAGACGGTTTTACTGACGAAAATGGCTTTAGAAATTTTAATTGCTTTGACGTTGCCAACGTCTTATTTATGCAGCCGGTAACTTATCAATTGGATAACAACGGAAATCTCATTGCAAATTCCATCAGTACACCACAAGCAGAATTGGTTATGACAACCCAGACAGGTTTTGCTGAGTTTGTTTATGAGCCGTCAGAAGGTGACGATGAGGATGAAGATCAATGTTTTGGTAATATTACAGTTACGATAACGGATCAAATACAGTATGGCGCAACCCCTACCGACGATGCAATTATTACCAGAACCTTTACAGCTGTCTGTAATGGTAATGTTGTCAGTCCCGATATTTGTTTCCAGGACATTATTTTTGAAAATTGTAATCGGTTCATAGCAATCCCGACTTTATCCAGTTGGGCGGTAGTTATTACTTTATTACTGTCAACCATTTTTGCTACAGTCTGGTATTTAAAACCTAGGAAGTCTCTGTTGTAAAAAAGACAAACCTCTTCATTAAAGCAACTTCAATTGTTGCAAATCCCATGACAATTGTCCTGCTGTAGTGAAATGCAAACTGTGAATGCCAAGCGCTTTTGCTGCTTCAACATTTCTCAAATTGTCATCTATAAAAACTGCCTCTTCCGGATTTACCCTAAAACGATCCAATAAAATGTGATAAAATTCAGGAAAGGGTTTTCTCGTTTTTTCAACACCACTTACCACACGTCCATCAAACCAATGCAGGAAATCATACCTTACCAGGGCGATTTCAAATAAACCAGCCTGCCAATTGGTGAGGGCGTAGATATTGTGTTTGCTGTTTTCCTTGAGTTGTTTGAAGATTTCTACAGTTTCCCTGATCGGGCCGCCCAACATGTCCGTCCATCGGCCATAAAAATCACGAATGGCCGATTCCCATTCAGGATGTTCTGCAATGAGCATTTGCGTTGCTTCAACAATAGACCTTCCTGCATCCTGTGCTTCATTCCAGTCATGGGTGCAGATGTTTTCAAAAAAGTAATTTCGATCTTCTTCTGAAGAGAAATATTGATCGTTGAATACATATCGCGGATTCCAGTCGATGAGGACACCGCCCAGGTCAAAAATGATGGTATTAAAACTCATATAGTCGATTGAAAATCAAATATAGGGTTTGGAATCGAACTTCAAGCAAACTTTTCCCGGCACATAATCAACATTAAATGTGTTCTTTTGTATTGCGGCCATATTAAATTGATTCAAATAAAGCATACATATTAAAGTATTTTTACATTTGTAAAAACTTATACACTATGTCAGCAAAAACCAGAGTCGCCATGGTATTTGGTGGGAAATCACCAGAGCACAACATTTCCATTTTGTCTTGCAAAAATGTTTTTAACGCCATAGACAAGGCAAAATACGAAGTTGTTTTGGTGTACATTGACAGGGGTGGTCGCTGGCATTACTGTCCGGAAGGCATGGTATTGACTGACGAAGAAAATCCAAAAACCATCTCTTACAGTGGAAAGCTTATCCCTGTGTACTTCTCACAAAACACGGATGACAAATGCCTAGTGGATGTAAACGATGCATCAAAACTCGCAAGCATTGATGTATTTTATCCGGTTTTACATGGTAACTTTGGAGAAGATGGTTCTGTCCAGGGTCTGGCAAAGCTTGCGAATCTGCCTTGTGTAGGTTGTGGCATACTGGGCAGTGCTGTGGGCATGGACAAAGACATAGCAAAACGTGTGCTCAGAGATGGAGGAATAGGCATCGCCCCATTCATCACCCTCAGGAAAGGGCACTCAGATAAGACTACTTTTGAAGAAGTGAGTAAAATCCTGGGATCAGAGCTGTTCATCAAACCGGCAACTCTTGGCAGTTCGGTTGGTGTCTCCTTTGTGGACAATAAAGCAGCCTATGACGAAGCCCTGGCAACAGCATTCAGCTACGACACCAAGGTGCTAGTAGAGTCCAAAATGAAAGGCCGCGAAATAGAATGTGCGGTCATGGGCAACGAACATATTGAAGCATCCGGAATTGGCGAAGTTCTCCCCAAAACATCGTGGTATACCTTTGAAAACAAGTATGTGGATGATGACGGAGCAAAAATTGCTATACCTGCGGATCTGACTGATGCTCAAAGAGAGAAAGCCCGCGAGGTTGCCATTGAAACCTATAGATTGTTGGAATGCCGGGGTCTTACCCGTGTTGATATGTTTTTGCTGGAGGATGATGAAGTCATCATCAATGAAATAAATACCTTACCCGGATTCACCAAAATCAGCATGTATCCCAAACTCTGGGGGGCAGCTGGTCTGGCATACACAGATCTGATCACAAAGCTGATTACCTTGGCGGAAGAAGAACATGCCAGGATTGATGGATTGCTGAGCATTTGATTATTATAGAGCACTCTAACTCTAAATAACTGGGTTGAAAGACCTTGCTAAATCTGTCATGAAGGCCTGATTCCATTAAAAGGACGAATGTGATTCACATGTGGCGGACTTCTCTGCCGATTGGACGAATGTGATTCACATGTGGTGGGCTTAGATCCCGATTGGACGAATGTGATTCACATGTGGTGGACTTCCTTCCCGATTGAACGAATGTGATTCACATGTGGTGGGCTTATCTCCCGATTGGACGAATGTGATTCACATGTGGTGGGTTTATCTCCCGATTGGACAAATGTAATTCACATGTGGTGGGTTTCCTTCCCGATTGGACGAATGTAATTCACATGTGGTGGGTTTCCTTCCC
>JAGQWX010000033.1 GCA_020436935.1 Saprospiraceae bacterium | reverse complement strand
GACTATGCCATCCATGCCTCTATGCCATCTTTGCCTTCTGACCATCGGTCTTTGAAGGGAAGATGAATGGTCGATTGGGACTATGCCTATGCCATCCATGCCTCTATGCCATCTTTGCCTTCTGCCCCTCAGTCCTTAAAGGGATGATGAATGGTCGATTGGGACTATGCCTCTATGCAATCCATGCCTCTATGCCACCTATGCCATCCATGCCATCTATGCGATACATGCCCTCTATGCCACCTATGCCATCCATGCAACCTATGCCATCCATGCGATCCATGCCATCTATGCACTATATTGCAGGAATATACTAAATTTAAGCCCTTGAATCATGAGTATAGCCGAATACAAGATATTATTAAACCCGGGTAAATGGACAGGTAGTTTTGCTGCTCCAAAGATCAGCGACGTCAGGTGGCGGGCACTTTTGTTGTTGTGGTTTTATCTGGGTATGGGCATGTTCTTCCTGGGTTTTAGCCGCAAGCCGATGCAAATAGTGCTGGTCATAACAGCCGGGGCTTTGCTCGATATGTTGCTCGCTGGCATACTCCAGGGTCAGAAGAAGTTTCCATTGTCGGCCATGATTTCTTGCTCTTCTCTCGCCATTCTGCTCAATTGGTCCTTTGACTTGCACAACTTGTTTCTGCCCGTCTTCATTTGCATTTTGTCCAAATATGTGCTCACTTTCAAAGGGAAACACTTTTTCAATCCGTCCCTGTTTGCCATTGTTGCGTGCATTTTGCTCGGCAATGAGGCCATTACCCTGGCGCCATCTTACCAGTGGTATGGCAGCGCAGCTACAGCCTGGATGATGACATTTTTTGTGATCACAGGAGCTCTATTGTTATTTGTTTTTAAGATCAACAGGACGTATTTGATTCTCGCGTGGCTCATCACCTTTACTGTGCAAACCATTGTGAGGGCTGTCATCATGAAGCATATTATCCCCTATGAGACCCTGATTGTTGGGTCATTGACATCTCCGGCCTTTTATCTGTTTTCATTTTACATGATCACAGATCCGGCTACAAGTCCTCCTGATAAAAAGTCGCAAATACTGGTGGGCGTTGCCATTGGCTTACTCGACTTGATTTACCACCTCAAATTGTCTTACTATACCTTCTTTTTTGCCGGCTTTACGGTGGCGGCAAGTAGGTTCATTTATTTCCACATCAAAGCCCTGATGGATGCTCAAGGTGGTGCTTTTCTTGAAAGGAGAGCGCTTCCCGGTTTGGGCTGGAAATATTCTGTGTTGGGCATCGCATTTTTGCCCGCGTGGCTGCTTTCAGGGATTGGA
The DNA here is from genome assembly GCA_020436935.1 of Saprospiraceae bacterium. Lineage (GTDB taxonomy): Bacteria > Bacteroidota > Bacteroidia > Chitinophagales > Saprospiraceae > JADKBO01. The sequence goes on along the minus strand of JAGQWX010000033.1, from coordinate 51,625 downwards.
AATGGCGAAAAAAAGAGCGATGGCAGCGAGATGCAACTTGAATTGATCGATCCTGAGTTTTCAGGTTTGATCGGGAGAAGAGGAAGTACCATAGAATCTGTGGATCCCAGAGTAGCTCATGTGGCAAAATGGGTATTGTCTGTCGGGGACGCAGCAGCCAGTGCCGACATCAATCTGGATGGACTGCCAGATCTGTTTTTGACCCAACCCCTCAAAAGCAAGGAGGACATGGCCAAATTGTACATCAACAAAGGTGGCTTTAAGTTTGAAAAAGTGGCAATTCCGGACCTGGAGAGATATTTAGACGATCCAAAGGTTCATGGAATTCCCGGTTTTGCCTTATTCATGGACCATGACAACGACGGCGACGACGACCTCTTTTTAGGTTTTGGCTTTGGCAGATCGCATTATTTCGAAAATAAAATGATACCCGATGGACGGGCTGATTTTAAAGAAGTTGACATTGCATTTCTGGCTGAAAATACCGTCTGTCTCGCTGCCAATGCCGCAGATTTCGACAACGACGGCCGCCTCGATCTCCTCCTTACAAATACACTTCACCAATATTTGCCCGATTATGGAAATAAAAAGGTAGCCCTCAATTTATTCGACCTGCCCAAAGCCGAATATGAAGGAGACCGAAGAATGTTTCATTTTCTACACGAGTCCTGGCACAATGCAGACAACGGTGGACTCAATTACCTGCTGCACAACAAGGGCGGAACAGGTATTTTTGAACCGATATCAATGGCGCAGAGTGGGCTGAAAGAAACGCGTTGGAGCCTCGCAGTTGGGACGCTAGATATGAATGAAGATGGTCTCACAGACCTCTTTATCGCCAATGATTTTGGAAGAGACGATTGGTACATCAACAAAGGCGATCAGCGTTTCGAAAGAATCCAGGGCGTCTTTTATGGAGATGTTGGGCTGGATACTTACAAGGGAATGAATGCAAGCGTGGGAGATCTCGATGGCAATGGTAAAGAAGACATTTACATCAGCAACGTGCACCACGCCATGCAGGCTGAGGGATCTTTGCTTTGGATGAATGAAGGAAAAGGTAAGGAATATAAATTCAAAGAATCAGCCCAAAAATTCAACTTGCTCAATACCAACAGATTTGGCTGGGGGGCTGCAATGGCCGACCTCAATCTCGACGGCTGGCTCGATGTGATCCAGGCCAATGGCATGGTCGATGATGCCTGGGACAAACAATGGGATGAAGCCCAGGACTTTTGGTACTACCAGGCACAGATCGCCCGCACTGGACCGGAGATCCATTCTTATGCCGACAAGTGGGCAGATATCAGAGGTTGCTACATTTACCCCAATGAGCTCGATAGGATTTCTCTCAATCAGGGTGGCAAGTCATTTTCCGATGCTACAGAAGCGCTAGGTTTTGTGCACAAAGCCAATACCAGGGGTGTTTGTGCGGCTGATTTTGACAATGACGGCGATGTCGATTTACTGGTGACACATCAGTTTGGCCATCCATTTTTATATGAAACAAAGGTGAATGAAGGTCAGCAATGGCTTGGGCTGACTCTGGAAGGCAACGGCATTACGACCAACAGAAATGCAGTGGGGACACAGATCACCATTACTTATAAAGAAGAGGGCATAAACCGGAAACAGATGCGCGAAAAACACCTGGCCAATGGATTTTCTGCCCAGGGTGACGGAAGGATATTGTTTGGACTTGGCCAAGGCAAAATCACAGATCTTAGGTTGGATATAAAATGGCACAATGGTCAAACCTTGACCTACCATACGTCGTCTATCAATCAATACATCAAAATAAGCCAGAATGGAAGTGGTGACCCTCAATAATCCGCTTTCGGAAAAACCTGCCGTATCTGACGAAGAAAAGAGCAGAATCAGGCTTGCTGCTTCGCTCAGGCAGCAAAGCCTCAAAGCGCTTATTGGCATCATTTGGCAACTTTCCATCACAGGACTGGCCATCTTGCTGTCGCTCCAGGGCCAGTGGTACTGGTGGCTGCTGGGTCAGATGGCATTGAGTATTGTTATGGTACAATGGTTTTTCCTCCTGCACGATTTTGGTCACGGAAGTTATTTCAAATCAAAAAAACTCAATGATGTTTTTGGCTTGCTGGCTTCGGTTTTTTCATTGCTTCCCTATTATCCATGGAAGTTGGTGCACCATGCCCACCACAAATGGACGGGTTGGCGTGAATTTGATCCTACGATCCCGGAACGAAAATTTGAGGAATTGACACCAGGACAGATCAGCTTGGTAGACTTTTGCTGGAAGTATTGGATCCCCATTTTTGCATTTTCATATACCATTCAGACTTTCTATAAGCTTTCGAGGCTACGACTGCTTTTTCCAGGTAAGAGAAATGATCAGAAGATGAGTCGCAGCATCTATTTTATAGCACTTGCGCATTTGTCCATGCTCATTTTGCTTGGCCCTATCCTGTATATTCAGCTTTGGCTCTTGGCTTTCATTTTATATCTGACCATTTCAGATCCCATGCTGCTCAGCCAGCATACTCATCTGGACTACCACGATATAGAAATCGAGGATGTCAAACCAGTAAGGCACATTGACCAGTCCTTTTTCTCACGCAGTATCGTTTATCCTTTATGGATGGAAAAATATCTTTTGTATTTCAGCAACCGCCATGGCTTGCACCACCAATTTCCATGGATACCGACTTACCAGTTGGGAAAGATGGAAAATCCTGAGGAAAACAGAATATCATGGCTGGAGTGGTTGCGCATCGCAAAGTCCATGCCTGGACATCTCTTGATTTTTAGATCCACCAAACACACCGGAGTAAAGTTATGAGCATGTACGAAACGTCAGGGAATCTGGTCAACAGTTGGTATGCGGCAGGACTCTCTTCCGGTTTTAAGGAGGGTAAGCCGGTGAAGGTGAGGATTTTTGAAGTGCCGATCGTATGCTGGAGAAAAAATGATGGCAGCATCGCAGCCATTCTTGATCGGTGCAACCACCGCAACGTACCTCTGAGTGATGGCCAAATTGTGGATCAGTGCATCGTCTGTCCCTACCATGGCTGGGTGTACAATGGAGAAGGCCAATGTGTACAAATTCCCTCAGAAGGCCCACACGTCGAACGCATTCCGACCAAAAAAGTGGAGGGTTTTCCAGTGAAAGAAAGGTATGGATTGGTGTGGATTTGGATGGGCAGGAGCACGCCACCATTTAAGGATCCCTTTCCTATGCCGGTCATGGCAGAAAAGAAGTGGAACCATTATTACATGGTGACCCATTTTGAAAACAATGTCACCGACCTTGTCGAAAACTTCATGGATGTACCCCACACCATTTTTGTGCACAAAGGCTGGTTTCGCGACAGGAAACAAATCCGCATTACAGCCGACGTAGAACGCACGTCCGACAGTGTGCTCGTCACCTATGACCAAAGCAATGATGCCATTGGATTTTCAAGCTGGCTGATCAACCCGAAGAATCTCCCAATGAAACACACCGACAACTTTTACATGCCCAACAATACGAGGGTAGACTACATTTACGGAGCCGAAGAACGCGGCTTTATCATTACGTCAACCTGCACACCGGTTGCTCCGTTTTCGACGATGGTTTACACTTTGATCACGTATAAATTTGGCTGGCTGACCCCGATAGCAAAACTTGGGCTCAACAGTTATACGCGCAAAGTCATCAGCCAGGACGTATGGATCATGAAAAAACATGGAGACAATGTCAGGGAATTTGGCTACCAGGACTACAGGTCCACACAGGCAGATACGATGCACCTTTACATTGAAAACCTGCGGAAGGCCAGTGAAGAACAAAAATCACCTCCACCTCCATTGAAAAAAGAAATTGAATTTTGGGTATGAACTGGTCACAAATCGCTGTTGGCAACAATGCCTTTATTGAAGATGGGGGGCTGTTTTACTACCTGGTACCTCGTAAGAACTTAAGCCCGGAAATCATTGACCTTATGTTTGTGCTTATGGTCAAAAATTACGACCACATGTCCCGCTTGTCCTTTGAAAAAGACCTTGCTGTAAAGCAATATGTGGGCATGATAGCCAGTGAAGATGACGAGCTCGTTGGATTTACTACCTATGCCGTAAACCCCAAGGGCAGTGGAACAGAAAATTATAACATTATTTTTTCTGGGGATACGATCATCGATCCGGCGCATTGGGGCACGCAGATTATTGTCAAAGGCTGGACGATGAGTGTAGGCTGGATCAGCAAATCTGATCAATCCAAAAAGTGGTATTGGTACCTGATGTCAAAAGGTCACCGCACTTACCTTTATCTTCCTTTATTTTTTGAATCATATTACCCAGCTCCAGAGCCAGGTCTGGAAGAATATTTATTCAAGTCTATCGCCCATGAAGTTTCTACCCTTTTATATGGCGAATATTGGAAACCTGGAAAGGGCATTATTGAATTTCCCGACAACCAGGGATCCCTCAAAAAGGAATTGTCTGACGATTCTTTCAAAAAATCCAAGAGCCCTAACATTTCTTTTTTTCTGGAGAAAAACCCCGGATTTGAAAAAGGCGATGAATTGGTGTGTATTACTGAAATCAGTGCAGATAATTTCAGAAGGTCGGTGAAGAATTATTTTTTGAGGGGGTATGAAGCGATAGATTGAAATGGGAAAATTTCAAAATAAATATAGGAACGAAAGCGCCAGAGCACAATGGTGGAATTACGGATGGAATGCCGCCTATTTTGTCACCATTTGTACCAAAAACAGGGATCATTTTTTTGGTAGAATCAGCGATGGAATTATGGTTTTATCAGAAATAGGTGTGCATGCATGGAATTGTTGGCATGAAATACCACAACATTTTCCATTTGTTATTTTGGGTGAATTTGTCGTCATGCCTGACCATGTACACGGAATTATTATCATTCAAAAAAATGATGCGATTGGAACGGTGATAGAGACGCAAAATTTTGCGTCTCTATCACAAACGCCATTACAATACCACGATTGGGATGGCAAAACGCCCATGAACCATTTTGGTCCACAATCCCAAAATTTGGCATCCATTATTCGTGGATATAAAATTGGGGTAACAAAAAATGCCCGTTTGATAAATTCCACATTTCAATGGCAACCGCGCTATCATGACCACATCATTAGAAATGATGAAGAATTTCAACGCATTTCTAATTATATAGCCAACAACCCAAGGAATTGGGAAAAGGACCATACTGATGAATACCCGTAAACATGCAAAAATTCAACCTCCCCAATATCATTTCCAGGCTTTGGCTACGCTCTATGCAGCCGGCTCATGGGAGGTTCATGCACTTTTGCAAAAAATTGGAAGACGTTCAGGCAGAGAAATTATCCCACTATCTTAATACAAATTCAAATACTACTTATGGAGCAACTTTTGACTTTGCTGGCATAAAAGGTCATTTAGCTTATGCGTCCAAAGTCCCCATCATAGAAGAATTTGAACAATTGAGGCCATATATTGATAAGATTGCGGCAGGCGAGAAAAATGTGTTGACCAAAGAAGAAATTGTGTTTTTTGAGACCACATCGGGCTCATCAGGAAAGGCCAAATGGATTCCCTATACCTCCAGGCTCAAAGGTGAATTTCAGGCAGGGCTGAGTGTATGGATGCACGAGTTATACAAAAAAAATCCGGCAATATTTTCCGGACACCAATATTGGTCCATTTCTCCTGCCGTAAAGGATCGAGAAGTGACAAGCGGAGGTCTTCGCATTGGAATTCAAAACGACTTGGAGTATCTTGGTAGGTTGGAAGCGTGGATGATGGGAAAGGTAATGGCCATACCTCCGTCCATTTCGCAAATCAGTGAAGCTGATGAATTTTTTTTCCATTTGAGCGTGGCTTTGCTGGCAAAAGAAGACCTGAGTTTTATTTCGATTTGGAGTCCTACCTATATGCTGAAAATACAATCATTCATCCGGGAACATTTATCAGAAATCTTGTCGCAGCTCCAATGCGGTAATAGTAGGAAAACCATGATCAAACGTGGATTTGAGGAAGGAAACTGGTCAGTAGTTTTTCCAAATCTGCAATTGGTCAGCTGCTGGACCGACGCCCAGGCTGCTCTATGGCAAAACGATTTGAAAGCATTGCTTGGGAATGTACCCATAGAAGGCAAGGGCTTGCTCTCTACAGAAGGCATTGTGACTGTACCGATGGCCTCAGGCATGAAAGCTTTGTCATATCATTCGCACTTTTATGAGTTCAGACACCAACCGGGTGGTGAAGTGTTTTTGGCCCATCAACTGGAAAGAGGCAAAACATATGAGGTCATCCTGACCACCGGAGGAGGTCTTTACAGGTACGCTACGTCTGATTTGGTGACAGTCAGTGGATTCCTTGGAAAGGTGCCTTGTTTTATTTTTGAAGGACGTAAGAACCAGACATCGGATTTGGTAGGTGAAAAATTGACATCAAAACATGTGATGGAAATGATTCAGATTTTAAAGGATAAAACAGGCGTGAAGGCCATGGGATTGGTGCCGGTTCGTTCTGAAAATGGGTTGGGATATCAATTATTGGTGGTTGTAGAGACGGAATGCATTCCGTCTCTACAACAAATGGCCGAGGCCATTTTATCCACAAATCCATATTATGCGCAAGCCATCAAATTGGGCCAGTTGCAAAACCTGCAATTGTTTCATTTAGGCGAGGGTGGCGACCTACGGCTTTTTCAATATTATTGTCAAAAAATGGTTTTGAAGGAAGGCGATGCCAAACTGCCTCTTATCTTTCCTGTAGATTTTCTTGACGACTTTTGATAACTATCCGCCCATACCAGACCACAGATGACGCTGCCCTTATCAAACTCTGCAACATCCCGGTTTCAGGAGACCTTGTGCTCGCCCTGGAACGCAGTCCATCCTATATTGCGGGTAGTAAAATCCAGACCCGCAAACCTCAAGTCTATGTCTGTGAAGATGAAAAAATAGGGGCTGTTGGCGTTTTCAATATCGGCACAAGACCAGCATTTGTAAACGAGAAAATGGCCGATGTCCACTACCTCTGTGATCTCCGCATCCATCCCGATTTCCAAAATGGCAGCCTCTTTCTGAGAATCTTGCGCTTTGTTGCCAGCTTAAACCTTAACTGGAATGTCCTCGCAGCAATGACCGTAGTTTTTGCAGACAACCAACTGATGGTTGAAATGATCCAAAAGCAAGCAAAGAAAAATATAACAGGTTTGCCTCTCTACCACCAGGTAGCTACCATCACCAGCTTTCTTTTTTCTTCCAAAAACACATTCAAAAGTCCTCCTGATTATTTGATTAGGAGAGCGGAATCGTCTGACCTTGAGGCCATGGACCATCTGCGAGAGCAGGAACAAAAACATTTGGCATATGCACCTTTTGAATCTATGTCGGCCAATGATCAATCGTATAATCAAGGCTTGAGTGTTCAAAATTACCTCATCATAAGTGAAAAGTCCGACCCTTCAACAATATTGGGATTCATGGCACTTTGGGATACATCGGCCATCAAAACTACCAGAATCATCAGGTATCCATTTTACCTCAAAGCCTTAAAAGCCATTTTGCCGTTGCTATCGTTTCTTCCGCTCCCCATTCTTCCAAAAGGAGGGGGTTTATTGAAGACGCTTTATCTCCACGACATTGTCATCAAAGACAGGTCAGAGCCCTTATTCAGTGCCTTGCTCAGCCACATTTGCAAGACACAAAATTACCCGGCCAACTTACTATGCACCCTAGACGAAAGAGACCCTTTACATTCAATTCTGAAAGCAAAACCTTGGGCCATACAGAAAAAAGGGTTTGTCTATCTGGTTAATTTCAGCCCGGAGCTGCCTCAGGATTTTCGGGGGCCATATGTGGTCGTGGATGCGGCGAGAATATAAAAGTTTTTGAAATCTTAGAAGTAGTAAAATTTTTGTCCATTCTTTATCAAGGTATATAAAATATTGGTGTATATTTCATTTGTTCTTCAAAACGGAATAATACCAATGCACTCAATCTCCTGCCTGCTGATAGAGGACGAAGTCCATTCTCAGGACTTATTGTCTTCCATCATTCATGAATATTGCCCGCAAATCAGATTGATCGGAATGGCCGATTCCGTCAAATCTGCATACGATTTTCTGCAAAATAATGATGTCGAACTCATATTTCTGGACATCGAACTTGAAGATGGCAATGCTTTTGAATTATTGAACATACTTCCGGAGCGCAACTTTTACATTGTATTCACAACGGCATACGATTCCTATGCCATGCAGGCATTTAAGGTGGAGGCAGTCGACTACCTGCTCAAGCCCTACAGCCCCAAAGACGTCATACAGGCTGTTCACAAGGTGATGAGTCGACAGGAAAAACTCTCAGTTGCAGCGCTTAAAAAATTGCTGTTGGACAAACACGATACCGGTGGGTCAAGAATCAGTCTTTCAACATCAGAAGGCATCAGTCTCGTTCACCCGGCAGACATCATCTACTGCACAGCCGACGGAGCTTATTGTACTATATTTCTTAAAGACCAGAGTTACGTCATGGTGAGCAAGACTTTAGGAGATATCGAAAGCATGCTCGATCCTGAAGACTTCATCCGCGTTCATGCCAGCCACCTGGTCAACATCAACCGGGTAAAAAAGTATCTTAGAGACGATGGAGGTGTACTGTTGATGGAGAATGGCAAACAAATTCCCATCAGCAGAAGGAAAAAGCAGGAGTTTCTGGACCGCCTAAAAATAAGTGGATGATACCGGATATAAGTCAGGTTTTTCCGAATAATCATGACGACAATTGTCAATTATTTAGTGGAATACTTTTATAAGAAAAAATATGAAACTGGTTTATTTATTTGTGTTGACATTGTTTTTTACTAGTTGTGGAATCTTAAAAGAATTTTGCGAGAAATTTAATAATTGCGACAATTGTGTTAATTGTAAGAAGTGTGATGAATGTGATAATTGTGAACTTTGCCATAATAAAAGATGTGAGGAATCATCCACAACTGTTTTCTTTTCGAAAGATACCATTTGCTCTAACCTATTGTATATACAATATAATCCGGAAATAATAATTGAAACCAATTCTGAATTTAATGATAGCTGCAATTTGGATTCTATTATCAGCCTAAGAGTAATTTTATCTGGCTATTATATTCAACCACAAATTGCGAATTTAGATACTCCAGGAAACAGGTTTGAGTTTTATCCAGTATGGTTAATTGAAAATGATTCAAGCACTAGGGAATTGGTTGGTAGTCCTATTATTTTAGGCGGTTCCTTCATGTCAATAACATCTGACTCTTTACCACCAGGAGATCATAATTTCAAGGACGTAATGGTCTTGCGCTCAGATGGTTTTAATCACAATGAATTTATGTTTAATAATATAGCTATTCGTGATACATTCAAAAAAGCATTTATTTCAAGGCATGAATTATTACTCATCGCAAAAAGCTCTGATTATGTTGGGATAGGTGGGGCTTTAATTGTTACCAACAATTTGGAAGCCAAGACCGAAGAAAGTCGAGATAAGATATATAAAAGTTGTAGCAAAGAATATTTCTCTTATAAATTCGTAGGATACAATGACTACATTGAGTCCAACACAGGTTCCAGGAGGTCTACTCACAGACGCCTACTTAGACAACAAGATTATAACCCAGCTTACCCCACCGGAGCTATTGCTAACCCATGTCCACCTATGTGGAATATGCCAGATTAACCCGCTTTGTACAAAATAATTTTATTTTCAATATTCCTGATGATTCAATTGTGTCTTAAAGCACAAGATGGACTCAATTTACTATCAAAGGAATACAATACCTTATTCACCGAAATAAATAATGAGTTATGGATCGCATCCGTCACCAATGGGTTTAACCGGTACAATGGAAAAAATATCAAATACTACGCTCTTAATGATTCTACGTCCGGTTTAAAAGGGACTGCTATACAAAGCCCACTTTTTGAAGATAATTTAGAAAGGTATTGGACTTCAACCTATGAATATCTCTGTTATTATGACAAAAAAGATGATCGATTCAACTGCTTCAAGTTAAGCTTAGAAGATAAGATTCTCAAAAAAGAATACCGCGTTTTCCATATCGATGCAGATGGAAAAACCATTTGGTTGAGGGCTGACAGTTTACTGCTTTCCTTTGATGTTGAAAAGCAAAAGATCATAAAAAATCATGGTGTTACAAAAGGGAATTACTTTCTTAATTTCAAGGATAAAATTGTAGCTTCTCCTTGGTCTAATGCTCCTGGATTCGAGATCTGGTCAAAATCAACAAACGGCATTTGTACAAATAAATATTTCAATTTAAAAGAATGTACTTTGTCTGATGAAAATGTAAGAGTATTCAATGCTTTCGAAATCGAAGAAGAATTGTGGTTGATTACAAACTTTGGATTGGCACTTTTTGATGTCAAAAACTCATGTCCTATACTTTTATTTCCTTGGGGAGTTCATAGTAAAATAACAAATTATTATTCATCAAACTTTAAACAGTTTATATTCCTTTATGGGGATCAAAATGGTGTAAAGATTTTTGATACACGATTGAGAAGATTTACCAACTCCATTGATTTAAATAGTGAAAAGGCATACGATGTTTTCATTTCTCAAAATCAAGAGGCAATTATTTCCATTCATGGTAAAGGAATTCAAAAAATTGATTTTGGAAAATATATTGGAGATTACAAAACCATAAGTTCAAAAAATAGATGGAATGTAGTTAAAAAAGGGACCAACATTGTCATTTTGCTTGATAGAGACAACGAAATCAAAATTATAAAAGATAATGTAGTAAAATCCATTCGTTTTCCTAGTAAATTTTTACTCGAAGACATAATCATTAATGCTGAAATTTTAGATAGCAATCGGGTGTTTTTCTGTGGGAGATATCACTGTTATTTATTTAACGTTAAAAATAACAGTGTAAAAACTCAAGAGTTACTCTCAATTGGTCAAATTCATAGTTTTAAGTTTATGGGTGACCATTTGTTTATAAATTCTGATTTTCAATTGTTGGCTTATGATAAAAAAACTTTTGCATCTTTACCCAATTCCAAAATAGGCTATTATGATTTCCAATTCATTGGCCATCTGAGCTCTGACGTCAAAACATTCAGTGCGTCTTCATCTAAATTATTGATAATTCAACAATCAAAAGACACATCCATTGATCTTGGTTCCTTTGTAAATGCTGCTATTTATGATGAGAAAAAGAAGCAACATTTTGCGGCTACCAATGATGGACTGGTCAAGGTTGATAGTTTGTATCAAATAATTAATCTTTCCAAAAGTAATGAGCTAATATCCGGTCAAAGTGTTTACCATCTGGAGCAGGACAAAAACCACGTATATTTCAATACCGAAAACAGGCTCGGCTCATATGATAAAACCAACGGTAAAATCCGGTTTTTTACTAAAAAAACATTTGAATCCCGCCCAGCATTTACCATCGATAATGACAGCATTTTTATAGCAACAGATTATTTATCTAGTTATTCCATAAGTGATGCATTCTCTGCGGACACTTCTCATGATTTGGTCATAGACTATTTCATGGTCAAGGGAATTAAATGGAAACTTGATTCGGAAGAAAACAAGAATATTCAATTGAATCACGATCAGAATACCATAAAATGGAGGGCCTACGTAAACCACTGGGATCGGGCTGAATTGGGAAAAGTAAAATACAAAATTGATCCCATCATGACGGAATGGGAATTGGTAGAAAATGGCAAAGAAATAGAGTATCCTTTTTCATTGCTTCCTGACAAGTACATCCTTTCCATACAAGGCATTAAACCTTCGGGAGATTTAACAGCCATTAAAACCATCCAATTTAAAATCAATCCTCCCTGGTACGACACCATTTGGTTTAAAGCTTTACTGGCCTTGCTTTTCATTTCATCCGCTTATTTGATTTATCGCAGTAGGATAAGCCGATTGAAAAAAGCCCATGAAATCGAAAATGAAATCAACCGACTCCAGAAATCTGCCTTGCAAGCTCAAATGAATCCCCATTTTATTTTCAATTGTTTGAATTCAATTCAGGGCTTCATCATGAAAAATCAAAAGGAGGCAGCCATGGAATACCTGAGCAAATTCGCAAAACTGATCAGACAATACTTGCTGGCTTCTACCGAAGATACCATCACCATTGAAAATGAAATGGCAATGCTGGAAGCCTATTGCGAACTGGAATCATTGCGCTTCGATGGTAAATTTGAATACGCAGTTACTGCTTCTTCTGACCATGACCTGCTTAAAAGCCACATTCCACCCATGCTCATTCAACCTTTTGTGGAAAATGCCATCATTCACGGCATGAAGGGCCGAAAAAACGCAGGAGGTAAAATCAATATAAACTTTGATGCCAATGCTGAAAATATCCTGATCAGTATCAAAGACAATGGAGGGGGCATCCTGCCTGACAAAATCAATAAAGCCCACCGTTCATTGGGCGTCAGCATTACCCAAAACAGGCTTGCGCACATTTACCAGGGAGCGGGCCACCAATACGACATTGCTATCGATAGCAATCAAAATGGAACTACTGTGACGGTGACTATACCGAGGTAGGTTCAAAATCAAAAGTGTATTAGTTTAACACTATTTTTAAACGCTGGCTTTAAAAAAATGCATTACGCAAATTTAAAGGATTGTTGGTGATAGGACGTAATAACGATTTTTAAATTTCGAATTTTTCTAAAAGCTTTTATTTACAACTCAAGAATTTCAGTTTTGATTGAATGCTGATCCACAAGGTTAGATTTCCATCTTTTTATCATGATCCTCCATTTTAATTCATAGCTTAATTGTGTAGTGATCTCTTTTAATTCTTCGTTGAATTAGACTTGTGTATAATTATAAGAAAATAAGCTATTACACGAATTTGAGATAGGTAATAAAGCTATATCATTCTATTCCCTAAACATTCAGCACCACACTCAACACAAAAACCAAATACTGAATAAATCAACCGATTATCAAATCCATTCTACCAGTTTTTAAGCTTTCTATTTCTTCGATAATTTATTTATGAAATTTGAACTAACGAAAATATTAAATCAATTATGGTTTAACCCATGCGGTTTTATGTTGAAATATTTATAAAAGTGTTGACTAAAAAATTTATATCATTCTAAAAGAATAAAAATGAAAGTAAAATGGGTTTTGTCATTAATGGTCATTGTTTTGCCATTTATCGGTAATAGTCAGATATCAATATCGGATGATTTAAATCCTGGAGCTTCTAATTCAGACCCCCAGGAGTTATTAGTATTTGATAATAGACTATTTTTTACAGCAGCTGAGAATTCAGAGAGATCAATTTATGAATATAATTCTTTAAATAATCAAACGAATGAATTAAGCGTCCCTACTGGAAATTTTGATCCTAGGGAGCTTACTATTTTAAACGGAAAACTTTATTTCTCTGGAGAGACGAGCTCTGGAAGATATTTATATGAGCTTTCTCCTAATTCTTCAACACCAGTCATGGTAGGGAACCTAGCTTATGATCCTGTCGAGTTCATAGAATACAACGGGTATATTTACTTTGTTGGCGGAAATACTTTGTATAGTTATGATGGGATAAGTAGTGTCGTCAACCTTGCTACATTACCAAATGGATTTATTAATAGAAATATAGGTAATGTGGAACAGCCTTATTCTGAGAAATCTATAAGAGTCGTTAACAATAATTTGGTCTTTCATGGATTTGATGGTTTATACAGTTATAGTATTCAGAATAATTCTATAACCTTGGTATGTCCAGTTCCATCTGATTTGGGCGGCGTGGATTATAACCTTGGTGTTCTCGACAATTATGTATTATATTCTTCCTCAAATAGTTATTCTATTCCTAATGAATTGGTTATAGTTGATTTCTCTTCTGTTTCTCCAACATATAATATAAATAGTTTAAACACAAATAGCACGTTTTCTTTTCCAAGGCACTTTATTAATTACGATAATAAAATATTCTTCATTGCTGGGGTTTCAAATCCATACAATGCAACTTTGCATTTTTTTGATTCAAATGGATCCATTCACGAGGTAATAAATTCTCCTATAAGTGGAAGTTTTGGTGGCTCATATGATGACCCATTAAAAATTATTTCTAATGTATTATATTTTGAAAATCAAAGAATAAATGGTCCTGCTCCTTATTCTATTGACAATAGTAGCTGTTTTACGTTACCCTATTTTGAAAGAAATGCTATACTAAGAAATGGAAAAATTCATTATGTTGGTTTGGATAACTCAACAGGATTTTTTCAATTATTTGCATGTGACGGTACTTCAATAGATACTATTACTTGTCTTGTGGGTTTTGAAAACACATTGTCTAATCTAACTTATTATAACAATGAAATTTATTTTATAGCATTATTTGTAGAAAACTATGGTGCTGAGGTTTTTGCTACTACATCAGATGGTTCAGGGTTCTGTAACAATGACAGTATTTCTGAAATCCCATGTATAGAAATGATAGGAAAGGTGAAAATAACTAATACAGTTCCGGCAATAGGCAATTATTCAATATTAACGCATAATTCTGATGGGTTAGTAAGTAGTATTCCGGTGTCATCATTAAATGTTGATGACGCTGATTCAGATCCATTAAATGAATTACAATTGATATCTTTAAATGGGTTAGAGCTGTCACTTTCAGAAAATGGAGGAACGGTTATCTTACCTGCCGGTGGAGATGATCTAGGTAACCATTTTGCAAATCAAAATTTAGATTTGAATGGTAACAAAATTATTAATCTGCCTGCACCTATTAATGCCTCTGATGCCGTGAACAAAGCGTATGTGGATGCACTTTCGATTAATGATGCAGATTCAGACCCCTTAAATGAAATACAAAGTCTTTCAATTTTAGGTTCTAATCTTACTTTGTCAGGTTCAAATACAATATTATTACCATTAGGCTTAAGTAATTTGATTGAAGACTCTGATCAAGATACCTATATAAATGTTGAGAGCACACCAGATTTGGATAAAATCAATGTTGGGTTGTCCGGGATGCTGGGCTTAGAAATAAGGAGACAAAATAACAATGTAATTTTTGATATTAAAAATTCTTCTAATACAATTTTTGGCGGAAATGCTGGCCTGAATCTATTATCTACTTCAGTTAATTCTACTTTTATTGGAAAAAATGCTGGAAATTTAGTTTCGAATTCATCTAACAATACTTTCATCGGACAAAATGCTGGACAAAACGTTAATAATAGTGAGAATTTAGGTATTGGAGTAGGGGTTTTTGGAAATTCAACCTCGGTATGGAGGAGTGTTGGTATTGGAAATGGATGTTTAGCAAATAACAATGGTGTATTTAATGTTGGGCTCGGAAGAGCAGCAGGTAACCTTAGTACTGGAAGTAGCAACACATATTTGGGGGACCAGTGTGGTATAAACCAAACTACAGGAGGCGGAAATACCTTTGTTGGTAGGAATGCAGGATATCAAATGCAATCTGGAGACTATAATGTAGCTATCGGGTTTGATGCAGGTGCAACTTCTTCATTTAGTAATATTTCAAATTCAATTGCAATTGGACATACAGCAAGACCAACATCAAGTAATCAAGTTATAATTGGAAATACTTCAACTCAGGAAATTTGTGGCTATGTAGATTTTTCTGTCTGTTCTGATATAAGGATTAAAAACAATGTATTAGAGAATGTTAGTGGTTTGCCGTTTATCAAAAAACTTAGACCGGTAAGTTATAATATCGACTATCAAAAAATCTCTTCCTTATTAAATGAAGATTCTGATATTTCAGCTACTGATAGATCACTTCTTGATTCCAGAAATCAAAAATCTTTAGGAGTAGAGTATGGTTTCATTGCTCAAGAAGTTGAGCAAGCTGCAAATGATTTGGGTGTAAAATTTCAAGCTGTTCATAAGCCAAAAGAAAGAGATGGCTTATATAGACTTTCATATTCTACTTTTGTTGTCCCTTTAGTTAAAGCTGTTCAGGAACTTGACGAACAGAATAATGAATTGAAGCTGGAAAATGAAAAACTCAAGAAATCTCTAGACATTATTTTGCTTCGGTTAGATGAATTAGAAAAAGGTAAAAAATTTTAAAAAATTACCATAATCCCACTCAATTGGCATAACCCCATTTATCAGCAGCATCAGAGGCCGACTCAATATCCTTGAGCGGCCTCTATTTATTTAGTCATCATATGACACCTTTTCTTCTATCTGTATCAATTGAATTGTAGCAAAAGCATTCATTACTTTTGTCTTACTTTTATTCCCATAAAAAATCTTCACCACCATCCGCTAAACGCTAAACCATTTTATGCCGCAACCATCCATACCATTTATGCTCATCAGGGGCGGCAGCTCCAAAGGTGTTTTTTTGGATGCCTCTGATATTCCTACTGATATAAGTGAGCGGGATCGATTGCTGCTGGCCATTATGGAAGGCGTTGGTCAGGGTGATAAGCGACAGGTAGATGGGCTTGGAGGTGGAGATTCGCTGACTTCTAAGGTGGCGATAGTGGGTCCATCTTCGAGGACTGATGCAGATCTTGATTATTTGTTTGTGCAGATTGTCATTGGTAAAGGCATGGCGACGACGGCTCAGGAATGTGGCAATATATTGGCAGGTGTGCTTCCTTATGCGATGGAAAAGGGCTGGGTTCAGGCAGGAGAAAGGACGACAACTGCAACAGTGCATATGGTCAATACCGGTAGCTTGTGTGAAGTGACGGTGCAATCTCCTAATGGCATTATTACTTATGCCGGTGATGCAAAGGTGGACGGTGTGCCTGGAACCGGTGCTGCCATTGTTTGTAATCACCTCGACGTTGCCGGATCCAATTGTGGCGCACTCTTACCGACTGGAAATTTGACCGATGTTTTTGATGGCATCCGCGTGAGTTGTATTGACAATGGCATGCCTTGCGTTATCCTGCGCGCAGAGGATTTTGGCATAAGGGCGTATGAAAGTAAGGAGGAGCTGGATGCCAATGATAAACTCAAAGCCAGGCTGGAATCCATACGGCTTCAGGCCGGGAAAGTCATGAATTTGGGGGATGTGACCCACAAAACCGTTCCGAAAATGTGTCTCCTCGCGCCACCTATCAACGGAGGATTTATTCATACCCGTACTTTTATACCGCATACCTGCCACAGCTCGATTGGCGTTCTTGGCGCCGTCTCAGTAGCTGCTGCCTGCCTCATCCCGGGTACGGTTGCCGATGGACTTCAAAATCTGGACAATTCGTTTGATGCACTTCAGATTGAACACCCCTCAGGTGAAATGACCGTTTCAATGACATTGGAACATGGTGTGGACGGCATAAAAATCCTGCAAAGTGGGGTCATTCGCACCGCAAGACCGATTGCTTCCGGAACGGTGTTTCTGCCGGAAAATTATTGATTTTTCAAGCCCAGCAATCTCCCTGCATTCTCTTTTAAAATCAGAGGTTTAACTTCCTCCTTGAAACCAGCCTCCTCAAAGTCTTTCATCCATCGCTCGGGCGTGATGAGGGGAAAGTCAGTGCCAAACAGGACCTTGTCTTTGAGCAGGGTATTGGCATATTGCACGAGTTGTTTGGGGAAATATTTTGGCGACCAGCCGCTGAGGTCTATGTACACATTGGGTTTGTGCATGGCGACCGAAAGGGCTTCGTCCTGCCAAGGCCAGCTGGGATGCGCTATGATGATGGGGCAATCCGGAAAATCTATGGCAACGTCATCGAGGTGCATGGGATTGGAGTATTCCAGCCTGAGTCCACCTCCACCTCTGGCCCCGGAACCAAAACCAGAGTGACCCGAGTGAAACAACATGGGCAGCTTATACTCGGCTATGACTTCATACAAGTGGTAAGCCATCTTATCGAGAGGGTAAAAACCCTGGACAGTGGGATGGAATTTGAAGCCTTTTACCCCGTAATTTTCTATCAGCTCTCTGGCCTCTCTCGCCCCCATGCGGCCTTTGTGGGGATCAATGCTGGCAAAAGCAATCATCACATCATCATTTTTCAGAGCGCACTCCGCCACCTCAATATTTGGAATCCTTTTTTTGCCGACCTCATGTTCTGAATCGATGGTAAACATGACCAATGCCAATTGCTGATCTCTGTAGAAGTCTGCAGTTTCCTGCATGGTTGGCCTCTTATCTGATTTGAAATAGCGGGCAAAAGCCTCATCCAGCTCCGAACGGAAATCGTCGTGAGGCTGGGTGCAACTCACTTCAGCATGGGTGTGTACATCAATGGCAATTATTTTATCAAAATCGATCATTTACAAAATAGGATTAAAGTGGAATGTTAAAATTTTCAGCCAATTTCCCTTTAGGCCGGGGAAAGCGTCGAAAATTGCTTGAACTGCAGAACTGCTTGAATTGCACAATTGCTTTTCGGTGTCAACCTTTGTCTGGGGTAAAATTGGCTGAAAACTAATTTTATAAATTGTATTAAAGTTTAAGCAGTGCATTTCCCTATATGAATGATTTGCTAAAAAAAAATTAACCAAATAACCAAATAACCAAATAACCAAATAACCAAATAACCAAATAACCAAGTAACCCCTAAACCCAAAACATAACTTGACATTCTCCTGGTTAAAAGTGAAATCTAAGACTCTCCCCAGACTTTTTGCGCAATATCAACCACAAGTTCCATTTTTCTCCACTGGTCGTCATGTGTCAAATGATTGCCGTGGTGAGTAGAAGAAAAGCCGCACTGCGGACTTACGCACAAGTTTTCAAGTGGAATATAGGCCGCTGCTTCATCGATGCGTTTGCACATGTCGTCCATGTTTTCCAGCTCAGCTTTTTTGGAGGATATGATGCCCAGTACCACTTTTTTGTTGTCGGGTACAAAACGCAGAGGCGCAAAATCACCGGACCTTTCGTCGTCGTATTCCAGGAAATAACCATCGACATTGATCTCATTGAAAAGTACTTCTGCAACTGGCTCATAACCTCCCTCGGCAAACCATGAACTCTGGTAATTGCCCCTGCACAGGTGGATGCCCATGGTGAGGTCGGCAGGCCTGTTGTCAATGACTGCATTAATGAGTGCTGCATATGTTTTGGGCAGCTGATTGGGGTCTTCGCCCCTCTCCTGTGCTCCAGCCCTCATTTTTGGATCGCACAAATAGGCAAGGTTGGTATCGTCGAGTTGGATGTATCTGCAGCCCGCCTGATAGAGGTGGTCGATTTCCTGACGATAGGCCTTGGCCAGATCGTCAAAAAATTCATCCATGTCAGGATAAGAATCGATGTCTATGGCTTTTCGGCCGCCCCTAAAATGGATCATGGTAGGCGATGGAATGGTCACTTTTGGCGTTTGTGAAGTGACGGAAGCAAGAAACTGGAAGTCAGCCACCTGGATGTCTTTCTGATGTCTGAGTTTACCAACCACGCCCAGCACTGGTGGCTTAGACAAATCACCATTTTTAGAACCTACGCCGTCAATAATATCAACTCCACTCAATTCCTTCAAAAAGTCGAGGTGAAAATAGTCTCTTCGGAACTCACCGTCTGTGATCGATTTTACCCCGACGGACTCCAATTTTTTGACAGTTTCTATAATGGCTTCATTTTCGATGGCCCTCAATTCTTCAGCAGTTACTTTGCCTTCTTTCCAAAGCTGGCGATTGGTTTTAACTTTTTCGGTGCGTAGCAAACTGCCTACATGATCGGCGCGGAATGGATATTTTGTCATTGTGCTTTAATGATTTTGAATTTTGCAAGTGTGCTGGCAAATATAACACAACGTCTCTTTTGCACTTATAAATAAATGATGAGGTTTTAAATTCTTATTATTTTTTCGATCATCAATGTATAGCCTTAGATCATTCAAAATACATCTAAAAATTTTTTATTGAAAAAATGGCTTGAAAACGATGACTTTTTGGATATCCTTTCTATGTAAGTAAGTACCAGCAATCTCTTGTCATGATTTCCAAAATATTCATTCTTCTTTTCACTCTGTGTGGTCTACATCTGATTGCACAGGACGATATAGATAATTCATTATTGATAAAAACAGATTTAAGTGAAAGTCTTTCTGACAAGAGCAATGGTCTGGTCGTGGTAAACAAAGGCGGGACCATACTCACCGCCTGGTTGGATACAAGAAATGGCAGCAATGAACTATTCTATCAGCTCATTGATCCTTATGGAAATCTCATTGGCGAAAATAGATACCCGATAACTGACCAGGTTTTTTTAAAAGATCAATTGGATATAGCTCCTCTCAATAATGGCAATTTTGCATTGTCCTGGGCATCAAAAAAAGTAAGTAATGAAAAAATATTTTTTACCGTCATTGACTCCATTGGAGAGACAGTCGTACCAATAACTGCCATGAAGGATTATCCGAGGTCATTTAGAGTAAACTATCCCTCCATTTGTGCCTTCGGTCAGGATTCATTCCTTCTGGCTTTTGCACCAGACACATATAGCAATTCATTCCTTTGTCTTTTACCAGTTGACGGTTCCGGCAATCCATTATCAGAGCCTATGGTCATTGATTCAATGGAAAACGGTTATAATTTTTCGAACATCGACATCTGTGTAAATGGAACCGGAAATATATTGATAAGTGCTGAACGAGGAATTTCCAACAGCGATAAAGATATTGAAATGATAATTCTTTCCCAGTCACTTGAAGTGCTCCATATCAATAGAAAAATTAATCCGAAGTCCGGAGATGGATTTTACCCCACATGTACAGCTCTTTCAAATGGAAATTTTGCAATTGGTTGGCTGGATTCTCCTTCAGGATACAGTACTAAATTTCAGGCTCAACTTTGTAATTCTGATGGACAATTGATTGGCGGAAGTATAAGCATGAATTGGGACCTTACCCTTATTTATATTAGAAACTTCAGTCCAAAAATATTTGCCAATAACAACGAAATAATGGTAAGTAGTGCTATTTACCGTGATAGAGTAAGCGTTTTTGACTATAACCTCAGGATAAAAAAGCATATAACGTTTCCAGGGGAGCTCTTTCAGTCATTTAACGCAAATGGGAAGGTTGGCGCATTTTATCGAAAACCAATATACAACGGCTTTACTGGTGGTCATTCACTATTTATCATGAATAATTCAGAAAAAAAGATTTCAACAGATGCCTACAGCTTTTCAGATTATATAATAACTTCCGAATACAATGAAGAAGGATACGGACTGGTCATGTTTAAGCAAGTAGTTGGCGGAAAAGAGGGGAATTATGTCCAAAGAATAAGTCCCCAAAACGAAGTTTTAGGATCTCCTATATTGATCACTGACGTTGGTTTGAGTGGACCGACCTCGTTTGCCATTAGCCCTGACGGTGGTTTCGGAGTATTTTATACCATATTTCAAGGAAATAATAGTACTGCCATGACGACCTATAAAGCCGCATTTTACAATAAGCAAGGTTTAAAGATCAGAGAAATTACCACAGGTACAGAGGGAGGAACAGTCGAACTTGACAGAACAAAAGGCGTGGAATACAACAAGGTGAAAAACAATTACTTGTTTTGGCAAAGAGATTTTTCGACAAATGGGAATGGACTGAAAGTTTGGACAAGCGATTTAAACGGTCAGAGTATTGGAGCAAAAAAAACAATAACTACCGATTCACTTGGTGTTGGTTATAAATGGATTCAGCGGGAGAACGGTGATTTTATCATCCTCAACCAATATACTCCATCTTATTCGGTAAACAACATAATATATACCATATTGAGCCCTGAACTTACTTTGATTTCTAAGCCAAAGGGCTTGAATAAGATCCATGGCTCCGGAGCATTGGTTGCTGACTATAGTCTGAGCACTGACGCCTCAAAAGGTACATGGATGATATTCAGATCCAAATTAAAATCTCAGGGCTTGAAAAACCTGAATGAACCGTTTGTTGTCCGAAAACTCAATTCAGACAACAGCCTATCTGAAGAATTTTTTATTGAAGCAAAAGGCAAAATGTTAAGTATGTATCCACAGGAGTCTGATATTCGGCTTTGGCAAAAGACTTCTAATGGACCTCTTCAAAATACCATTGATACCAGTTCATACCATTATGTAGAAAATTACGATTTTCCACAAGCTTCAACCAGGGTTGTTCAGCAAATATATAAACACCAGAGAGGAATCAGTTTTCTTTATGAAGAAGTGAAAACCAAAGGCAAAGGAAAAGACATATTTGTTTACTTAAGTAAGGACCAGGATGGAGACAACCATTTTAGTTTCGCGGATTGTAATGATACACTGGCCAGTGTTCATCCTGGAGCTTTAGACATACCAGACAATGGCATTGATGAAGATTGTGACGGCAAAGATTCATTGGTAAATATGTTGCCAGTCGAATGGGCATATGTCCGCGCTGAAGAATATGGGAAAAACGCACAAATCCTTTGGGGTACTTTTACCGAAGAGAACAATAAAGAATTTATCATTGAAAAATCACACAATGGAAGTGATTTTTATAAAATAGGTAGTGTAAAAGTCAGCAGAACCAGCGAATTGGCGCAACATTACAAATACACAGATTATGATTTTAAAGAGGCTTGCTACTACAGGATTAGGCAAATTGACATTAATGAAGTAAGTAGCATTTCCAGGGTAGTTTACTTGTCGAAGAAATTTGATGGTCTGAAAGTTGAGCTTTTCCCCAATCCGGTAAAGACTGGTCAGGCATTTACCATTCGATGTTCAAAGAATACTGCTTTAAGTGCAGAATTATTCAATGCTACAGGGAGTTTGGTATCCAGTTGGCCATTGTACAACGAATTGGAACATACCCTTGAACTGCAAAATAATTGGACGCCCGGAATTTATTGGCTTCGTATAATTTATGGTTCAGGATTGACTGAAGTCAAACCAGTTATAGTTGAGTAAAGACCACTTCAGAAACTTAACTCCAGGTTCAAGTATTAGAAAACTTTATTTCTTTATTAACAATATGCCAAGGAGCACATTGTAGTAGATTGCATATTTTTGTTTCAACAAATATTATGTAACAAATTTGCAAATCGTTTTTTAATGAAAAAATTACTCGTAATTCTTGCAGTGCTTGCATTCGTAAACGCAAAAGCACAAAGCGTATGGACCATGGACAAAGCGCATTCAAAAATGACTTTTACTGTGACCCACCTTGCCATGTCAGAAGTTGATGGTGTATTTAAAAACTTTGATTTTAAAATCACTGCTTCAAAAGATGACTTTTCTGATGCAGTTTTTGAAGCTACAGCTGACCTTACTACTGTTTCTACCAACAATGAAATGAGAGACGGTCACCTTCAGAAAGAAGACATGTTTGACACTGCCAATCATCCAAAACTTACTTTCAAAAGCACATCTTTGAAAAAAGTAAGTGACAAAAAATTCAAATTGATGGGAGACCTTACCATGAAAGGAGTGACCAAGCCGGTAACGCTTGACCTTACACTTATTGGAACAGGTGAAAACCAAAGATCAAAAAAACCAATGGCTGGTTTTAAAGTAACAGGTACTGTAAAAAGAACTGACTTTGGCGTAGGTACTATGCCATCGGTAGTTGTTGGTGAAGATGTAGAATTGGTTGCAAGTGCAGAATTCGTAAAGCAATAAGAAAAGGAATTATACCCGTCGGAATGGGGTAAAACTTGTTCAGGAAGGTAGATTCATTTTGAGTAGAAATCACAAGTCGTGGAATGCGGCTTGTGATTTTTTTTTCTAGCTATGAGATGATTATTTCCTTCTGAAGTGAGCACATTTATGTCATCAAGACAAATCCACCTGGTAAATTCTTAAATTTCCTGCTGTATCGAGACCATACAATTTCCCTCCTCCGTATTGTGGGGCCTGGTTGTATGAAGCAGCATATCCATGCAGAGGATCAATTCCAAGATCATCATCCGAAATGCACTCAACTTGCAAAGTTTTTCTGTTGAAAATACCAATTTTGTTGGCCTGAATGCTGATATTGATGCCTCCTGCAAAATAAATATAGTCCCTGTCGTAAGTGAAATATTTTATGAAGTAATGATCAACGGGCCTCTCATCGTGCCAAAGAATTTCTACTGCTCTCGTTTCCAGATCTATGGAATAATACAGTGCTCCACTCATATTGTATATCTTACCATCTTCGATAAACATATTGTGTGTTGCATTGTACCACTTGTGTTTTTCGTTGAAGAATATGAAGTCTTTTTCCCAGTCCGGTAACTCCCATAGAATTTTACCTGAATTTTTATCTAATGAGTAGATATATTTTGTCCCCAATATGATTATTATTTGACTTTTAAATATTCCAATTATTCTATATTCTATATTAAATTTATTTTCTACTAGCCAATCAATTTTACAATCGATTAAATTATAACAACTAATTGAATTTTTGTCAGATGCAAAAAGTAATTCTTCAGATAAATAATTCACACTTTTGTTTTGTAATTCCATGATTTCGACAGGATTCTTCTGAATTAAAGGATTAAACAATCCAACTTTCCAGCTCAATTCATTTGTATATTTAAAATCAAAGGTTGTTAGCCAAGTGTTCTTTAAAATTAAATATAATATAGGGTGATTTTTATTAAAGTCGATAATGGAATTCTTATTAATATCATAGATAAAACTTAGTTCATTTAAATTTCGATAAATTAGATAAAAGGAATGAATTAAATTTAATGATTGTGCTTCTACATGTACATCTAGAACTATTTCATTTAAAACCAAAGAATTATCATTTTTTACAGAAAAAACGAAATCGTTTTTTATTTTAATAGATTTAACTTTTGATATAATATTATTTAACTTCATATTAATTTTTATCTTAATTCTATATGATTATACAATTTGCTGTTTTTGTCTTGAATCCAGGTATTAAACAACTGAAATGCTATAGATTTAGGTAAGGAATTTGGGAATTCATTTCTCGGATAAATTGAATTCTGCAAAACTTCATTTCCCCAAATGACATCAAAAATCTCTTCACTTTTATTGCGATAAAGCCCCTGGAATGCATCAACTGCATCTTTGTAACTCGCTTTTTCTCCATCAAAAATATATTCAAGCTCTTCAAAACTGTTTATAGCTTGCAAATAACATAAAAATTGGCCATAACCTTGGTAGCCTCGCTCAAAATTCCAGAATGATGATTTGGTTCGATCGTATTTCTGTTCATCATCTTCTTCGGATTCATCGCTTATTCCTGCTGCCCAACTTTTATATTCGACAATTTTTGTATTCGATCTAGCATCTGCTTCAGCACCACAGAACAATTTATCTTCAAATTTGGTAAAATCATTCTGCATGGCACTTAACATAAATACTGCACCATAAACGTGCGCTTGATTTCCAGATGTTATGCCAGACGAAAAAACAGCAGCACTATTATTTCCTCCTATATTTTTCCCGTATGTTTTAACAAATTTTTCAACATCCTTAAGATATTGATGCATGAGCTTTTTAGCAGGCTCATTATTCTGACATGTATTACATGGTGCTTTTTTGTTTTTCGCCATAATGTCTATCAAAACCGCATCACCTCCAAGTGTATTGTACATCTGTGAGTTTCCCAAAGATTTCATCGATACTATTTGGTCCAATAAGGCTATATCAAGCTTGTAATTATTTGTTCCTCGTGCATCGAATGTCAATGACCAAGCTTCAATTAATCCAATACTTAACTTATCTATATTATAACATATTGAATATATTGAAGAGCAACTTTTCTCTAAATCAATTAAAAACTGTGTCCTTCTTGCGGGGATAGAATTCAATTTTTGAATTATGCCTGATAAATCTATATCATTTAATTTCGATTTGCACAATTTTTCTACTGCACTTTTATTTCCTGTACTCTTTAAAAGTTGTTGTAACTCTTTGCAAACAACTTCACTTCTGGTTGGCTTACGATCTGGACAAATTTCGCAATTGGATTCTTTTGATTTCTCCTTTATAAGTTCTTCCAAAACACCTTGTGAACAATAAATGAGTTCTCTTTGCCCTTGGGGTAGTTTTAATAATATTAATTCAGGATTGCTTTTTCCGTTAAGGGAGTATGAAACTGTTGAACTAAGACTATATTTTAAATCTTTGACATTTTCGTAAGTTGGTGTTGGTCCAGGTTGTGCCACATAAATCTTTTCTTCTTTCAGCATTTTCAAAGCAGCCATTTTGTCTACCATTTCCGGTGCCTGTGCAATAGCTAATTCCGCGTCCAAATCTCCTTGGTATTTTCCTGGTATTGTTGTCGGGCCATCAAAATGAATGTCGTTGAATTCTCCATTTTCCATTTTGATGATCGCATGACCTCCGTTTTCTACACTGTTCTTAAGTGATATTTTAAGGCCTTCTTCAGTTAGTAGGTCTTCAGAATATTCTTCTACCTCGGCAAAAACTTTTGACTTTTTAGCCCTGTTTATTGCCATTCGTAATTTGTATTCAAAGGATTTGAAGCGCGAGATTCTTATGTTTCGAACAGGTAAGCGAACCAAGGATCCCGGTCCGGCGAATATGAATGCTTCCATAAAGTATGATACCACCAACTCCAAAGGTTTATCGGTAGCCCATTTAGACAATTGCTGTTCATAATTTCCTGATTCGGTAATGGGCACTGCTTGACCATTCGCTTCCATTTCCTTCACATAGACTAACATTTTGTTTGAAAGATGGTATTTACGGTAAATCAGATCCTTTATAGTATATTTAAATAGGTCGTACCCACCCAAGTTGGCAAGTGTCACAACCCCTTGTTCTCTTAGATTTAATAGTTTATTTAAATCACTGTCATTAGGGTTATCCAAAAACCTCTTGATTTGTTCTCCATAAGTGAGTTCGATTTCATTTTCTTCTGCTAAGTTTTTACAATTTGTAAAAAAGTCAACCCATTGGTCAGTATCTTCGGGTTGTTCGAAGTTGTAAGATGTGTAGTCAAATGAATTTGCATTATATTCATCTGGTACGTCTGCCCATAAATCAACATTTGAAACAATTGATTCAAAGTCTTTGCCTGGCCTGGTGTAACTCCTGAATACCTTGTCAAAAGACTCCTGAGTCGCAAGATTTTTGTCTCTTAAATATTCCCAAAATGCCCGGTCCTGAGGATGTTCTGCATAACGTCTTTCTTCAAAATTGTACTCAACAAAAAAAGCTGTTTGCCCACTTAGTAGGCTCTTGACATATGCAATGAATTGATAAATGTCTTTTTCTTCATTTTCTGGTACCTTCTGACCATTAGTTAGGATAATAAATACATCTAGATCATTTATTAGGGCAACATCGGTTAGGATCTTAGAGCTGTCTGCGGCTACGATGGGACATTTCTCAGTGGCTTCGTAGAGGATTAACTCTCCAGCTGAAAGATTTCCATATTTATCAATTATTACTTTGGTCGCCCCGGTTGTACTCTTATCAAGTCTAATAGTGTCTTTGCTGAAATTAAAATTGGAGTAAATTCCTGTCCATTCAGGAGTTTTTTTACCACCCCCATCAATAAAGTTAATACCCGGACCATAAATTTGAGTTCCTTTTCTAATAATTCCTATTCTACCTTCATAGATAGCACCCTCAGATGGACTAACAAATGCGTATGGTTGTTCATCTGATTTTAATTGAACAGCATTTCCGCCAAAATCCATAAAGCTTAATCCCGATTGCATAAGTTTCGAAAGTGCATTCCCATTTAGGCATTGATAATCCAAATTCCCCGCACTCAGCTGTTTCCCTTCCCTCTCATCATCAAACCACGCCAAATGCACTCCTGGACTCTGCATCCTCGCCCACTGCCTGTAATACAAAGCAGTGCCATCATTATAATCCATCAGGTTGTCAGGAAGGCTGCCTTTTGTTTTGCCCTCGTAAAAGCCTTCGAAAATGTGGGGCATGTTGAATAAGCCGTGGCACAACTCGTGGGCCAGGGTCTGGCCGCCACCTCCGAGCTCCATGAAACCGATGCCCATGCCCTTAGGCATGAATCCGGCTGTGTTTCCCTCCATCTTGTCGGTCAGGATCATGTAGACGTCGTGGGCTTCTTTGTTCACCTTGCTGCCGAGCTGGCTGATGATTTGTTTCATATCAGGGCTGTAGGCCGAGGCAAAGTGGTTTTCCAGGCTGATTTTTGCACCATCATATTGGAGCCCGACATCGAGCACGTCCACCCGAACAGAAAAACCTGCTTGCCGCAGTATGTCCGTGGCAGCTTTCTCAATGGACTGGGCATCTGTATTTTTTCCATATCCATTCAGAGGGACAAGGTGTACAGTGACGAATTCTTTGGCGGTGCCCATGACCTGAAACATGCCCATGATGCCATTCGGACCAAGGGCTATCACCTGACTGAGCCCCGATTTCAAACCACCGGTGACGATGTCATATTCATTGCCAGTTCTTGTAAAAGTGAGGTCGGCAGCTGTCGACAATTCTACAAAATGGACATCAGCGTCGTTGGGGGGATCGCCTGTAAGTACCGCCTTTATCTTGTCTGCTTCGCCGAAGGCTACGCTCTTGTAGGGCATGACAAAGCCGGCTTCTTCTTTGTATTCTGTGAAGAGTTCTTTTTTGACGCCGTCAAAGCCATACTTCTGCTCGGGGTGCGCCATAAAGGTAAACTGCTCGGGGGCGATACTGTCCACCATGTTGTCGAGGTCAAAAACCTCAAACTGGTAGCCATTGACGAGCACGGCTTCGAGACCCGGTGCAATGACGATGATGGGTGCCTTGAAGCTATCGATGCCTCCATCAGACCTGACCACAATGATGATGCCCCCCGGCCCCTGCATGATGGTATCGATGGGGATGGCATAGTTGACTTGTTCAATGGAGGGACCATTGTCAAACAGTCCACTGATGGCGTCGAGGTTGACCACATTGCTCATCTTGTCATCGTAGACCGTTTCTATGTAGCCGGCGATGAGTTCGTAGTTGACATTGACGACAATATTGCTGAATTCCACAGCCACACGCGACTTGGGCAGGAAGGGCATGGCCACCTCTCCTTCACCTGTCCAGCCTGCGGGCCCACCAACGACATTGGTAATCCTTACGTAAGCGCCGGCGGCTATGATGGTGTCATTGACGAAGAGTTCATCAATGGGTGTCTCCTCAAACCCTTCTGTTGAGGGCTCGCTGCCGCATTCCTGTGGCAAACGACGGGGTAATTTGGGTACGGTAACCTGAAAAATCGGGGAAGGAACAATGCCAGAGGCACATACCTTGCTGATCTCGACCTCGTAGGTTTTACCGGCACGCAGTCCTTTGATTCCAGCCGTAAGTTGGTCGGTATCGACAGAACTCCACTCCTCGGTACCTAGAATTCTGTATCTGATCCTGTAAAAGCCTCCAGCTTTTTTGGTCGTTTCTCCAAATTCGTCTGATAAAGAAAGTACCGAAGTGGTGGAGGCTCTTGTGGTAAGTCCGGATGCTGACGGACTTGCTGTACCCTCGGCTTTTGCATCGGCACTGGCCAGAGCTGATGCAAGATCACCACCATTCCAGGCAAGGACCAGGAGGTTACCATAACCGAAGCCAAATTCGCTGGCGCCGGGTGCTTCACATATGCCTTCATCTTCCTGAGCACCATAATGGAAGCGGTGGACGGGGCTGAAACCATTGTTCTTAAAAACATAGGCATCATCATTGTCCCTGGCGCGGACCTGGACGAGGTAATTCCTGCCGGGGGTGAGCAAGGGATGAGAGGCATTAAATACAAAGGCGGTCCTGTTCAGGACAGTTTCCGTATAAAGTGGCGGGGTCTGAAAGGTAATCTGATCGGGGCTGAGTCCTTCGATTTCTTCCCACAGGGCGATGGTATATTGTACCGGGAAAACAGCAAGGTGATTGGCTTGCCAGTTGAGGATGACGTTTTGCGGATAAGTGGGCAGGACTTCGTCAACTGGGGTGACAATAAGGGGTGGTTCGAGTTCTTCAAGAAAAATGATCTGGCAGGACGTGTTGGAAACTTGTTTACCCTGGGTGAGTTCGTATGCTGTAACGCAGATTTCGTACATGCCCTCCGGAAGGAGCCCATCGCTGCGAAGGAGGAAGTCATCAGAGAGTCCATCAAAAGCTGAGGGTTGAAAATACGAGGACAATGCGGCATTGTCGAGGCGAACAAACTGCCCGGACACCAAAGAAACGATGTTGGTTGCACTGATGTCAGAGGAAGAAAAACTGATGTCACTACCGGAAATGTCCCACTTCAGTCGAACATCGAGGGAGGGTTCGTCGAGATCGTTGAGGCGCAGATCGAGGGCAATGCGGTTGGGCCTTCCGGCGATCATTCCAGGTTGGGAAAAGGTAAAAAACCGTGAACTGGAGGGGCCGGACATGCGCAGAGAAGCCGTGACCGGGTAGAGGGATTGAGCGTTTGAAATGGAGCTTAGACAAAAGGCCAGGAGCAACAAAAGGTAAATAGGGCATCGATTTTTCATTGGGTGTTAAGTAGGTTTGGTTTACATTCTTTCTTGTTTGTACACCTAAAATAAGTATTCAGTCATTTAGATCAAAACAATTGCATAATTATTTTATTCATTATAAAAACAATAAAGATGTAAGGCGCAGACAATCAAAATGATGATTCCTACTGACAAAAGATTTTCCTCGTGGATAAATGGCTTCTACTTCACCTTATCCGTCGCCAGCAAATAAATGAGCACGCCTGAAATTAAAGTTGGTATGGCAAACACTAAAAAGCTATTGGAAATGGTAAAGCCCATGCCGACAAGAATGCCGCCTATGTATGGGCCTGCAATGCCGCCCAGCCTTCCGATGCCGATGGACCAACCTACACCCGTCGTCCTTACCTCAGTAGGATACAGCCTGGCTGCGAGGGCGTACATGCCCACAAAACCACCCTGGATGCCAAAGCCAAGCAGGATGAACAATGGCAATAGCCAGTCAGAGCCTATGAAAAATCTGAAGGATCCCATGAGCAATCCGGTGAGTACCAGAAAAATTCCTATCGTTTTTTTCAAACCAAAATGAGTCGAAAAATAACCTTGAGTGGCGATGCCAAAAAATGCTCCCACATTAAAAAGAGTGCCGGCATAGATGGCAAGTTCCGGGGAAAGGCCTGCGATTTCAGAAAGTTTGGGAATCCAGCTGACCAAAAAGTAGAGAGAACCGAAGACCAGAAACAAGGAAATCCAAATCTGCAACGTAGGTAAAAGGTAAGGTGCTCTGAGAATGTCCCAAACCGGAGCCGACGTCCTGACTACTTTTGAAGGTAAAACTTCCATGGTAGGTTTTCCGACCTTTGTCATTAAAACATTTGCTTTTTGTAATGCAGAAACGGGTTGTTTTTTGAGGTAAAACTCGATGGATTCTTCCAGGAAAAACCAGATGAAGGGCAGGGTGATGAATGAAGCAAGACCTGACAACTGGAACATGCGCTCCCATCCGCCTACAGGCAAAACTTTTGCAGTCACAAAACCAGCCATGACCGCACCAACTGGATAACCCGCAAGGACCAGACTGATCCAAAAATTTTTACTTTTCACCGGTGTATATTCAGCCACAAGGGCTGCCGTACTTGCCAACATACTGCCAATGCCGATGCCACTCACCAGTCGCATAAACATCAATTGATATGCTGTCGTCGTGTACGCTGAAGCATACATGCTCCCTCCCATGATGACTGCGCTGATCAAAATCATATTCTTCCTGCCGATTTTGTCGGCCAGTGGAGCCAGCAGCAAAGAACCAACGGTCATGCCCACAAGACCTGCGCTGAAGATCAGACCCAGGGTTTCAGGACTCAGCGCCCAGTCTTTGGCTATGGCCGATGCACAATAGGAAATGACAAGTACATCCACGCCGTCGAGTACATTCATCAGAAAACAAACCGCGATGATGGCGTATTGGGTTCTGGTTATTTTTCCTGAATCGAGTATGCTTTCCATAAATTATTTTTCTGATTTGAATTCAACGATGCCGGGATGATCGCTGTCCGGTGAATAAAGTTGTGCTACGATATGCGCCCTGTTGGTGAGGATATTTCTTTGGTTGATCGACCCCTTGTCGGTAATTTCGCCCATATCAGCACTGAGGCTAAAATCAGCAAAAACTGCTTTTTTGACATAGGTCGAGCTTCCTGTGCCTTTATTTCCAAGTTCGTCAATGATGTCTTTTAATGCCGCAACCACCCTGGGGTGATGAACGATCTCAGCCAGTGGTGCATCGGGAGGAAGATTGGCCAGTTGACTGCAGTGTTGAAGGTCAGGTATCAATATTGCGCCTACGTAATCCTGGTCATGACCTGTGATAACGGCATCAGAAATAAGGCCGTGCGATGCGGCGACCAGCCGGGATCGGAGATTGCCTACATTGACCCAGGTCCCGGACTCCAGCTTAAAGTTTTCGGCAATTCGACCATCGAAAAGAAGTCCTTTTGAGACATCATTGGGGTCAAAGAATTTTATGGCATCTCCTGTTTTGAAAAAACCTTCTTCGTCAAAGGCTGCAGCTGTAGCTTCCGGATTTCTCCAGTAGCCGGGGGTGAGGTTGGGGCCTTTGTATCGTGCTTCATACCTGCCATCTATTGGAGCCAGTTTAAGCGTTAAGCCCGGAACAGGTAATCCAAGTCTTCCCGGAGCACTGCCATACAAGGTGTTGAACATGGCCGAAGGACTGGATTCTGTCATACCCAGTCCGGTGCCGATGAACAAACGTTTGCCAATCGTGTCCAGACTCAGGTGTTCCAGTGCATCCCATAGCTTTTGTGACATGTTCGCTCCCGCGTAAAAGAACATTTTGAGCCTGCTGAAGAAAAACCTGCAGAGTTCCTTATCGGACCTGAGGTAAGGCAGCAACTCTTCAAATCCCTTGGGGACGTTGTAATAGATGGTTGGTGCTATTTCGCGAAGGTTTCGAATGGTCTTCTGCATGCCTGCAGGAGATGGATTTCCGTCGTCAATATAAAGTGATCCTCCCGTGTATAAAGTCAGTCCAAAGTTGCTGTTGCCCCCAAAGGTATGGTTCCATGGCAGCCAATCGATGATATGAAATCCATGCTCAAGAATAAATGGCAGGGTTTGAATGTTTTGTTCGTGATTGGCAGTGATGTTGCCGTGTGTATTGATCACACCTTTGGGTGCCCCTGTTGATCCTGAGGTAAATAGTATTTTGGCGATGGTCTCCGGCTTGATGTTTTGATGTGCTTTTTCTACGTCTTCGGTCACTGTGGCAGACAAAACTTCATTAAAATCATATTGATGTTCGGCCGTATTTGTGACTGAAACGACCGGTATTTCCGGCGGCAAGACACTCAGTGCATTGGCATACATCCTGCTGTCCTGAACGAATATGATGCCCGGAGTCAAAAGTTGAATACAGTGTTTTAATTTGGCAAAGTCTGTTGACTTGGTTGAATAGGCTGCACTGATAGGTGAAAACGGAATGCCTGCATGAAGGGCGCCCAAAATCATGATGGCCTGTTCCAGGCTGTTGCCCGACAATATGGCCAATGGTTTTTCAGGAGTCAGCCCATGGTCCAAAAGAAATTGTGAAACGGCGGAAGCTTTTTGGAGGGCTTCTCCATAAGTAAGTTGAACCCACTCTTCATTTTCATCTCTTTGCGCCATAAAGGTGGCATCGGGTTTTTCTTTTGCCCATTGTTTCAGGCGGGTCGTTAATCGGTGTGGGTAAGCATTTAGACTTTCGAGGGATTCCAGATACAAAGCTCCATCTTCCCCCTCCGTCATGCTGACCCGGGGCTGCAAAAGATTGATCTCTAAAAAAGGTGATGATTTGAGGTCGGGATTGGACTGACCTGTCTGTTGATCAAACATCATTCCTTCACCTTTTTTGCCCTGCCTTCCAGAAAGTCATTGAGTCTTCTTTTAGCTTCCGGTGCGCTTTGTGTGATGGCAGCGGTGAGTGATTCCATCATCATACCAATGTCCTGGGTGGAATCTGCAATGCGAGGCAAAACCTGGATCAATGCAAAATTGGTCATCGGAGCATTGTCGCATATTCGCCTGGCCAGTTCAATGCTTTTTTCCAGATGTTTTCCTTTTTCTGTGATGTATTGTGAAAAACCAAGTCGATGTCCTTCCTCAGCGTTGTGTATTCTTCCTGTGAGCATCATGTCCATCATGACGGCGGTGCCAACAAGTCTGGGAATCCTTACCGATCCGCCACCTCCTACGAATATGCCCCGCATTCCTTCGGGCAAAGCATAGTAAGTCGATTCATCGGCCACCCTGATGTGGGCTGCGCTGGCGAGTTCGAGGCCTCCGCCAATGCATGCACCATGCAAAGCCGCAATTACCGGCACCTTGCCAAACTGCATTTTGTCGAGGATTGGACGCCAGGCAATGGAGTGGTACAGACCTTCTTCAACGTCCATTTCTTTCAATTCAGAAAGGTCGAGTCCGGCACTGAAGTGGTCTCCAAATCCATGGATCACAATACAGCCAATACCATCAGGGATGGACGAAAAAGTAGACTCCAGCTCAAGCATTATTTCTTTGTTGAGGGCATTCCGTTTTTCGATGCGGTTGATCCCAATCAACAATACTTTGTCTCTGACTTCTGTGATGATGTGTTTCATAAATAAGTGGCTTTTGGAGACTGAGTTATATAACCCATGATCTCCGGAAATGAACAAAATCGAATTTCAAGGTAAATCAAATGTAATTTTTGCACTTCTAATATACCTGATACCAAATATAAGAGGTCCGGCAATAAATTATACAAATGGAGTAGAGTGGCTTTGAAAATTGATAATTTATAACAAGATATATTAAATCATAGGCTAACTTTTTTCAATAGGTTTAGATTTTTTGGGTTTATAAAAGACCATCTTCGGCTTCTTTTGCCCGCAGAAAACGCTGAAAGTTGCGCAGAAATGCGCAGAAATTTCAAAATGTAGGGAGGGTGAAACAAAGACCAAAACCCCGAATGGGGTATAAAATTTATATCACTATAGGGTAACTTTTAGTCAATAGCTTCAGATTTTTTTTTGGCTTTACACAAGACCAAAATAGCATATTTACCCGCAGATTTCGCTGAAATTTTCACAGAAAAGCGCAGAAATATGAGGATATGGGGAGGATGATACAAAGACCAAAACCCCGAATGGGGTGTAATGATTATAGCCCAAAATCAAAAGTAAATGATTTTATTTTGGCGAGATTTTTGACCAAAAATCATGACAAAATACTAAGACAAAGCCAACATTAAAGACTAAGCTAGATATCTCAACAATTTCCCAAAACCCAACAGGCCATTAGTCCTATACATCAAACCTCAAAATGCCAAAGCATCGTCAATTTGCGCTCTTAACTAATTAAGTTTTTGTGTAATGATAGTATCATATGATACTATCATGGGTGTATTACTAATATAAATTCACTTGCATTACATCACTTCGGTGTCATCCTGATCGCTCCGTCCAATCGGATAACAGATCCGTTGAGCATCGGATTTTCAAATATTTGTTTTGCTAAAAGCGCGTATTCAGAGGGTTGACCCAGTCTCGAAGGAAAAGGAACCTGAGCCCCAAGAGATGCCTGAACTTCTGGAGACATATTGTCCATCATAGGAGTGTGGAAGATGCCGGGCGTTATGGTCATGACCCTGATGCCAATCCTGGCAAATTCCCTGGCAATGGGCAATGTCATGGAAACGATACCTCCCTTGGATGCCGCATATGCAGCCTGACCGATCTGACCTTCAAATGCGGCAACGGAAGCTGTGTTGATGATGACACCCCTTTCTCCTTCTTCGTTTGGCGGATTGTTTTGCATTACCTCTGCAACCATCCGGATCATATTGAAGCTTCCGGTGAGATTGATGCCAATGGTTTTGGTAAATAAGCCGAGGTCGTGGATGCCTTCACGCCCCAATACCCTGGCAGCCGGACCAATGCCCGCACAATTCACCAGACCATTGATCTGGCCAAATCGGGTGATGGCATTCCCAAGGGCCACTGAAACACTTTCGGGATTTGTAACATCAGCTTGTGAGAAAAGTGAGTTTCTTCCCAATTTGTTTTCCATCATTTTGCCCTTTTCCTCGTTCACGTCGAGCATGACGGCATTTCCTCCTTCGGCAACAATCATCTCTGCGCAGGCAGCACCCAAGCCTGAGGCTCCCCCTGTAATAACTATGGTTTTATTTTTTATGTTCATATTGTTTTTTTGTAGCTGGTCACCTGTTTTATTTGTTTTTATGGATGTCTTTTCTGATGTGTTTGGGGCTTTCTCCCATGGTTTTCGTCATGAATTTGCTGAAATGTGAAGGGTCTTTGAAGTGCAGATCATAAGAAATTTGACCGATGGAAAGTTCAGTGTACAACAACATCTTCCTGGCTTCGGATGCAATTCTCTCGTGGATGATTTTCAGTGCTGATTTTTGCACCAAAGCATTGCATATCCTGTTGAGATGTACAGAAGTGATGTTGAGCATTTTTGCATATTCTTTGACGGATTTGATGTTCCTGGGTTCATTGCTGAGCAGTTTTTGGAATGCATTGAAATGGACCAGACTCCTGTCTTTGGAGGATATGCTGATCTGGCTGCTGACCAAATGTTTTCGGTGGATCTGAAGGAATAAAAACTGGACCAGCAGGTGCAAGGCATATTCCTTGCCCGCGATATCGTTTTTGAGTTCTGTGCTGATTTCGCGGATGATGGTTTTGAATTGTTCAAATCTGACCAGGTCATTTTCAAAATCCAGATATTGCAGTTCGTGAAACATACCCGTGATTTTTTGATGATCCACTACATATCTGTCGTACATGGCGTTGGACGCTGTGATCACTGTCCCTGCAATGTTTTCCTTCCAGACAAAGCCGTGTAAAATACCGCTTGGAATCAAAATCAGGCATGGAGCTGTCATTGTTATTTCCCTGCCTTCAGAAATCAAAATGCCACCGC
Source organism: Saprospiraceae bacterium (assembly GCA_020436935.1). Taxonomy (GTDB): domain Bacteria; phylum Bacteroidota; class Bacteroidia; order Chitinophagales; family Saprospiraceae; genus JADKBO01. The sequence continues at coordinate 14,813 of JAGQWX010000033.1, read as the reverse complement.
CCTGTTCCAGAAAAAATACCTGGATGAGGCGGGAATGTAAATGTTCTGTTATTTCAAAATTATAGACCTCACTCCTTTGTCTGAGCGGCTCGACATGTACATCGATGTCCCGGAATGGGAAATCATGTTCCCCGTAGATGCCCTGAAAGTGTTTTATTGACGGCACAGGAATGGTAAATTGTAATTTTATTCCGAAAGCTATAAAATTGAGTGGACAATGTTCTAAATATACCAAACTAATATTTTTTTTTACCAGACGCTATTGCCATATCCGGTTAATATTGCTAAAATTTTTGTATGAGTTCGTTGAGCACACAGGTAGGCATCATTGGTGCCGGTCCCGCAGGATTGTTCCTGTCCAGGAAACTACATCTCCTCGGCATAGACAATGTTGTCCTGGAGCACAAAAGCAGGTCATATGTAGAAAATCGACTTCGTGCAGGACTTTTAGAGCAAAACACGACCGACATGATGGCCGAGCTGGGGGTGGATCATAATTTAAAGCTCAAAGGACTGGCTCACCATGGTGTGATGCTCAGTTTCAACGGAGATCGCGTCCATATTCCATTTGAAGAACTTACGGGTGGCAGGCGCATTACCATTTATGGCCAGGAATACGTCGTTAGGGATTTTATAGCCAAACTGGTAGACGAAGAACAAAGAGACATCAGGTTTGAAGCCAGTGCCCTGGAAATACGAAATATTCATGCTGCAAAACCTTCCATTGTATTCATTGAACATGAGGAAGAAAAGGAACTGATGTGCGATTTTGTGGTGGCCTGCGATGGATATCATGGTATAGGCAGACAAGCATTGCAAAAGGATTCTTACAGGACCCACGAAATCGAATACCCGTACAGCTGGCTGGGCATTCTGGCCGAGACTCCTCCATCTTCCGACGAATTGATTTATGCCTTCCATGAAGAAGGATTTGCCTTGCTCAGCTACCGATCCCCCAGCTTGAGCAGGCTGTACATCCAGGTAGACAACGATGATCATATAGACCATTGGTCGGATGACAGGATTTGGCAAGCTCTGGAAAAAAGACTGGGCAGTGCAGGTTGGAAGCTCAATACCGGTCCAATCATCCAGAAAAGCATAACACCGATGCGGAGTTTTATGATTGATAAAATGCAGGAAGGAAGACTATTTATTGCGGGAGATGCTGCCCATATCGTGCCACCTACCGGAGGGAAAGGCCTCAATCTGGCCGTCGCTGATATCCGCATTTTAAGTGATGCTTTTGAAAGATTTTATGACAATGGTGATACAGCATTGTTGGAGGGATATTCAAATGAAGCGCTCAAACGTATCTGGAGGGCACAACATTTTTCTAATTTTATGACCCGACAATTCCATCGGCAATTTGAATCTGGATCTTTTGAATATCAGTTGCAAAAATCGCAGTTTGATTACATCAAAAATTCTGTGGCCATGCGGACCACCATTGCAGAAAACTATGTGGGATTAAAACATATTGATTAAATCAATAAAGATGACGAAAGAAGAAAAACAAGAATTGCGCAAAGCATTTGAAGATATTCCCGGCACCAGGGTTTTTACCCCGGAAAGAAGCAGAATGGGCTATCATCTCAACATTTTCTGCATGACCCTCAACAAAGAAGAGGGCCGGCAAGCCTTCCGCGAGAACGAACGGGCGTACCTCGATCGATTTCCGATGACGGAAGAACAAAAGCAAGCCGTACTGAACCGGGAATGGCTGAAACTTCTGGATCTAGGAGGCAATATCTACTACGTCTGGAAAATCGCCGCCTGTGACAGAAAAACAATGCAGTACATTGGTGGTAAAATGTCCGGAATTACAGAAGAAGAATTCAAGGAAATGATGCTCAGCGGTGGCAGGTCCATCATTGGCAACAGGAGTAAAACTTCAGATTATTGATCCCAATTTCATCATTATTTATAATTATAAATTTGACAAATGGCAAAAATAGTTGGCGGAATAGGATGTTCGCATGTTCCACCGGTCGGCATTGCAAGCGATAAAGGACAAACTACTGATGGGTATTGGTCACCTCTTTTTGAGGCCATTCCACCAGCAAGGAAATGGATCCTTGACCAGAAGCCGGATGTGATGATCGTGGTGTTTAATGACCATGCAACTTCACTATCCTTTAAGATGGTCCCAACTTTCGCTATTGGTGTGGCACCTTATTATGAAAATGCAGATGAGGGATATGGCCCCCGGCCCATTCCTCATTATGAAGGTGATGATCAGCTGGCATGGCATATTGCAGAATCATGTATCCTGGATGGTTTCGACCTGACCATTGTCAATGAGCTGGACCTCGACCATGGTTTTTCTGTACCTATGACAGTAATGTTTGGCGAAGTGGAAAAATGGCCAGTAAAGGTCATTCCCATTTGTGTCAACGTCATACAATATCCTCCTCCTACGGCTGAGCGTTGTTTCCATCTCGGACAAGCCATAAGGAGAGCAGTAGAAGAATATGACGAAGATTTGAGGGTGATGATCGCTGGAACAGGCGGCATGTCTCATCAATTGCAGGGTGAGCGTGCGGGAGTTATCAATACAGAATTTGACATAAAATATCTGGACAACCTGAGCGGCAATAACATTGAAAATATGAAAAAACCACACCTTGAATACATCCGCGAGTCTGGTACCGAAGGCATAGAACTGGTCATGTGGCAAGTCATGCGCGGAGCATTGGATGAACGGGTAAAGGAGACTTTTAGAAAGTACCATGTGGCCTCTTCAAACACCGCTTTTGGGGTCATTTGTTTGGAAAACGATAATTAAACTGATTTAAAATTCAAATAAAATTAAGTAGAAATGAATATAATAATGGTTGGTGCAGGGTCTATCGCAAGACAACATCTCAAAGCCATCAAAAATATAGATTACGCCAAAGTAGTTTCACTGGTAAGCGCCGATCCTGCAGAAGCGAAGGAAATCGCTGAAGCCAATGGCATCACCCACTGGACCACCAGCATGGAAGAAGCGCTGGCTTTGCCGGGTGTTGATTGCGCCATTTTGTGTACTCCTACACCCCTTCATGCAGATCAGTCCATCGAGGTATTGAAGGCCGGAAAACACGTGTTGGTAGAAATACCCATGGGAGCTTCCCTTGAGGAATCACGAAGGGTTTGCAATGCGCAGACAGAGACAGGACTTGTTGCCATGGTGGCCCACACCAGGAGATTTAATCCACCCCACCAGTGGCTCCACGAAAAGTTTAAGTCCGGGGAACTCCACCTCCATCATCTTGTGGTTGAAACACTTTTTCACAGACGCAACAATAAAAACGCACTTGGCGTCGAGCGCGACTGGGCCGACCACCTCTTGTGGCACCACGCCTGTCACAGCGTAGATCTATTTTCATGGCAAACAGGAGAACCCATCATCAAAAGATGGGCCCAGCAAGGTCCGGTATCTCCCATTATCGGTGTTCCGCTGGATATGACCATCGGACTCAAGTCCCAAAGCAATAAGTTGTGTACAGTGGCGCTTTCGTTCAACAACGAAGGACCCATTGGATCGTGGTTCAGATATATTTGTGAAGAAGGCACGTTCAAAGTGAGGTACAACGATATGACCGATGGATTTGATAAAGCTGTGGATTACGACTGGCAGGGAGTATCCACCGATGGCATAGAACTCCAGGATAGAGAGTTTTTTGAAGCCATCATGGAGGGCAGAACTCCCGAAGCCGACGTTCACGACTGTTTTCTGACGATGGAAAACCTGCATAAACTGGAATACGTAGCACGCAATTAAAAATTTCGAATCATGACAAAAAAATTACTGGTGGTCGGGGCACACTCTGCGGACTATGTATGGAGGGCAGGAGGAACCATTGCCAAGGTAGCCGAGCAGGGCGGTCAGGTGCTCAATCTGGCCCTATCCTATGGAGAACGAGGCGAGTCAGGTGAATTGTGGAAAGAAAATCCCAACAGGTCGGTGGATGAAGTAAAAAAACTCAGACACGAAATGTCGGAAGAAGCTTCGGCCATTCTGGGGTGTGAGTTCAAGTGCCTCGATTGGGGAGATTATCCGATGATAGTGACTGAAGAAAGGGTCGCACAACTCGCCGACATCATTCGGGACTTTGCACCCAATGTCATCATTACCCACACCAAGGAAGACCCCTTCAATCCTGACCATCCCCTTGCATACCAGGTGGTGGAGAAGGCACGTCAGTTGTCGGCAGGTGCCGGAGTCGCAGCTGCATTTGCGCGAATCAATCCTCCGGTATGGTATTCCTTTGAGCCACACCAGCCAGAATTATCGGGTTTTGTGCCGGACACCTTTATCGATATTACCTCTGTTTTTGAGAAAAAAATAGCGGCCATGGCGTGTATGAGGGCCCAGGAATACCTCAAATCTTATTACACAGAATTGGGGTCCAGACGTGGCAATCATGCAAGAAGGATATCCGGCAAGCAGCAGGTCAAATACGCGGAATGTTTTAAGAGCAATGTGCCGGTTATTCTGGATACTATTGTTCCAGATATGCATTTTTAAAAAAAATATCAATCAGAATGGCTACAAAAGCTCAACTCGATGCCCTGGCTCAATTTGGAACAGCCACCATTCATGAGGCCCTTGGGCAGATTGGCAACCTGCCATCAGCAATCAAGCCGCTTGACCCAAAAGTAAAATTGTGTGGTCCGGCCTATACCGTAAAGGCCAAAGCCATGATGAACATCAACTTCCATCGTGCTTATGCATATGCCAAGCCTGGGGATGTGATTGTGGCAGATTGCTCCGGTGGATATGAGGCAGGATATTGGGGAGATTTGCTGACTGCCGGTGCGATGAAACAAGGCATCATAGGCCTTGCTATTGACGGCTGCATACGTGATGCAGATGAGATAGAAGCCCTTGGTTTTCCGGTGTTTTCAAGAGGACTTTGCATCAAAGGCACAGGAAAAGACCCCGAAGGAAGTCTGAATGAGCCCATAACGATTGGGGATACTACCATCTACCCGGGGGATATTGTGATCGGAGACAGAGACGGGGTAATGATTGTTCCAAAGGACAGGATTGACGAAGCCATTGAAAAATCACGGGCCCGGGAGGCCAAGGAAGCAGCTACCAGAGCTCGTCTGAATGCCGGAGAAACTTCCCTTCAAATCTATGAATGGGATAAGAAATTCGGATATTAATTTACAAACTGCATGGAAAAAGCATTCACGGATCAGAAATATGATGTGGCCATCATTGGCGCAGGTCCATCCGGTTTGCTGCTTGCAAGAATGTTGCTCAACAGGGGCATATCGTGTTTGTTGTTTGAAAACAGGAATGAAAAATATCTGAGGAGGCTTCGCAGAGGAGGATATCTTTCTGACGCTGTACTTTCGATGGTAAAAAACGAAATGAAATCTCCCCGTCTCGATGCCTTTGTGTTGCGGGTGGATTCAATGGACGTAGTCAGTGAAGAAGGCAAAAAATCATATCCCACTTCAGAAATATCTACATTTTATGCCAACATCCTGGACCAACATATTTTGGCCAACGCTCTTCTGGATGATGTTCAGTCAGATGATTGCCCCATTCTTTTTGAAGCCAAAGCCCAGCGATATGAAGGGCTTGAAGCAGATGAAATCAAGATTGTATTTTCCCAACATGGAAAACTGAGCCATGTCTATTGCAGTTACGTGGTGGGAAGTGACGGCTACAACGGCATCTCGAGAAGGTGTATTCCTCCAGAATCGAGGAATGAATATCTCGAAGAACTTCCTTTGGCCTGGCTGGAATGGACGACAGAGGAAGCTTGTAAAGGAAGTTTGATCCATAAGGGAAGTGATCACTTTGCCATGTGCACTGCCACTTCCGAGGGCGGTTCCAGGTATTATCTGCAGGTGAAAAGGGGATGGGAGATAGATGATTTACCGGAAGAAAATGAATTGTGGGAAATGGTAGAAAGCCGCCTAAGAACTTCCTTCCAGCACTTGCCAATGTTGGATAAACGATTGGACTACATGAGGGTATTTTATACCCATGCCATGCAGTTTGGTCGGCTATACATCGCCGGTGATGCTGCCCACCAGGTACCGAGATTTGGTTCTGCCTCTTTAAATCTTGGGCTGATGGATGTAGAGAGATTGGCCAGGGCATTTGAGACATATTATAAATTTGGCAGCAAAGAGGAGCTGGATGAGTACAGCGCCCTTAGCACTCAATTCAATAAGGAGACGATCCTGGACTATGCACAGCTCAATGCGCACTTTCATTCCAATGAGTGAAAATGTTATTTTAAGTAGTTTATAATCAGATATTTAAATATTAAAAATAAATGGAGAAAAAGACCTGCATGCAACCTGATCCAAATCCGAAGTTGCCTGGATTGAGTTTACCTGAGATGGCTTGCGATGCCCACTGCCACGTCTTTGGGCCCAAAGCAGAATTTCCATACCATGAAAATAGTACGTACGAACCACCGGATGCAGGAAAAATGACATTGAAGGCACTCCATGACTTCCTTGGTTTTTCCAGAGCAGTCATCGTCCAGGCCAGCTGTCACGGACCCGATAACAGGGCCATGCTGGACGCCATCAAGTGGAGGGGAGATCAGTTCTGGAGAGGTGTTTGTATTGCCAACAAAAGTTTTACCGAGAAGGATTTTGAAGCCCTGCATGAGGGGGGAGTTCGGGGAGTTAGGTTCAATTTTGTAAAACACCTGGGCGGTGCGCCCGATCTGGAAGGCATGAAAATGGTGCTGGAAAAGGTCAAAGTCTTCAACTGGCACCTCGTCATTCATGTCAATGCCGAAGACATCATCAAGTACGAAGACTTCTTCAAGCCATTTAAAGACCTGGTCATCATCGTGGATCACATGGGCAGGGTGCCCACCAATTTGGGTGTTGACCAGCCAGCTTTCAAGATCTTACTGGATTTTATGCAACGCGACAATTGGTGGGTGAAAATCAGCGGTGCCGAACGGATTTCAACAGGCGGCCCTCCATTTTATGATGCGGTTCCCTACGCACAAAAACTGATCAAAACTGCGCCGGACAGGATATTGTGGGGTACCGATTTTCCGCATCCGAACATCAAAGAGCACATGCCCAACGACGGCCACCTGGTTGATTTGCTGGGCTTATTTTGTAACGATGAATCATTGTTGAAAAAAATCCTGGTCGACAATCCAAACCGGCTCTATTGGAATGACTGATTTTATATTTTCTTAGGAGCAAAATCTACTGAAATGCCTTACATCAACTGCAACGGAATAAATCATTATTACGAAATACAAGGCGAGGGTGAAGTCATCGTTTTTATCCATGGCATGGCGCTCGACCATCGGATGTGGCAGGAACAGGTAGCATATTTTTCAAAAAATTATTGCTGCCTCAGCTACGATATGCGGGGTTTTGGCAAATCGGTTCCATTGGATGACCAGGCCTATTCTCTTGCCGAAGACCTGGAGCAGATGCTCAGTTTGCTGGGTATGGAAAAAGTACATGTAGTTGGGCTTTCAAAAGGGGGGAATGTTGCGACCTATTATGTAGTTCAATTTCCGGAAAGAGTACAATCCCTTACCCTGGTGGATGCCCATGTCAATGGCCATCCCATCCATGAAGGCTATGAACACTTCAAAAAAGCCTTGAGAAAAGCGAGTTTGGAGGGTGGAGACAGGGCAGCAAAAGAGGTCTGGTCGGCTTCGGAGATTTTTACACCCGTGATGTTGCATCCATCGGCCGGTCCCAGGTTCCGAACCATGCTGGAAGAATTTGACCCTGTATTCTGGCGGGAGAGCTCAAAGGAAAAATCAAGTGGAAAATTGGCATATCAATGTCTTCAGGAAATCAATTGTCCTTGTCTGGTCATCGTTGGAGAAAAGGACATCATCCATTTTAGACAAGTTGCAGAAAGCCTTGCTGCCACGCTAAAAAATGTGCGCTATGAAGTCATGAATGGCGTTGGTCACATGGCCAATATGGAGGATGGCAAGACTTTCAACAGGTTATTTGAAGGTTTTCTGAATGGGGAAAATTTCAAAATATAATATGATTTTACTTACATATTGGAGTATTCAAGGTGATTGGGCCAAGATGCATCACATGTTTCAAACTTGGGTGTGACGTATATGTCACATCTACGTTACGGTGGTCGGGAATTGGACTTAAGTGCCAGACATGTTCTGAACTTTGAGGTGACGTATATGTCACATTTACGTTACGGTGGGCAGGAATTGGACTTAAGTACAAGACATGTTCTGAACTCTGAGGTGACGTATATGTCACATTTACGTTATTAAGGTCAGTAATTGGACTTAAGTACCAAACGTGTTCTGAACTTTGAGGTGACGTATATGTCACATTTACGTTATGTGAAAATTAGACACCTGTGCCTCAAACACGTAGAATGGGACCATGACGTATATGTCACATTTACGTTATAGTGGTCAGAAATTGGATGCACGTACTCCACATGGTCTAAGCTTTGTGGTGACGTATATGTCACATCTACGTTATGGTAGTCAGAAATTGGACTTAGGTATCACACTTGGTTTAAACTATGTGGTGACGTATATGTCACATCTACGTTATAGAGATTAGTCATCGGATGATAATGCTTCAAATGTGCCAACTTATATGATCCTCATTTCCAGAGAAATATCACTCTTAATAAACCGCAGGATAATCCTTTGACAACAGTTTTTCCAGTTTGATTTGAAAGTGTTTCAACAGGCCAGCAAACATTGCGTCGTCATCGGGTGCATTGTCCAGCCAGAAGTTTCCCATCGGGGCAACATGTGACAATCTTGAATCTCCGCTATAATCCACCTTGTTGTCAAAAAAATCAAAGGTGGCTTCTATAGATTTTCTTGCAAAAATCCTCCTTTCAAGGACGTTGTAAAATTCGAGTTCAGCAATGAGATAAGCATTTTTTGAGACTTCTTCAATTTCAGCTATGCCCTCCACTTCGATCCATCGTGGTCTGCTTTTGGTTTCAGTTACTTGCTTGGGTGGCTGTTCTACACATTCTGTTACTGTCCAGCTGGAATCTCCCTTGGTGACGGTTCGGGTTTGGTTGACGCAAGGCTGTGGAACCATCACAGTTTCTTCATAATATTCCAGTCCATCCTGAACCACATCCCTGTAGCATTCGCGAAATTTGGAATAATTTTCGGCAGAAATGTGCAGATCGTCTATCTTGATGGTGATCATGATGTCGGCTTGACCCGACCTTGTTTGATCTGTGTAAAAGTCTTTCCACCCACTGCGGAGTTTAAAGTTGCTGAAATAATCCTCCAGATCGGCATCGGTAAAGATCATAAGGTTTTTTTCTATTCCGAGACTCAAAGCTTCTGAAAAAAGGTTTGAGATGTCCTCCTCTTCATTGGGGTGCATTTTGGATAAAGCTTCAATCTGATCGTACGCTCTTCGTGCTGCCCATTTCTCTCCACCGCTTGCAATCGAAAGATGATTCCCTATCTCAAGCCAAAGTTTTTGACTGGCCAAAACAGAAAATTTTTGGAACAAAGCTTTTTGAGCGCTTATATCTTCGCTGGTGACCATGGATGGAAATTTTGCATGGATCTCTTCAGACCTGGAAATCATCCGGTCGAGCAAAAGCGCAGATTTTTCCAAATCTTCTACAGACGCTGTATCGGAAAGCACCAGATTTTTATATTCCGATTGTACCAGAAATTGATGCAGCAAGATCACTTCCTCTCTCTTCTTTGTATCCTTAAACCCATAAGGGTTTTCCTTTTTCAACAAAACTTCAAGCCTATTAGTAGCATGCTTTTCATTGAGGGGGGCAGGTGATGCACACGACATCCATACGCCCAAAGCCAGGAAAAGATAAAAATGTTTCATTCCTTTCAACATTTAGCAAAAGAAAACTACACATTAAAACAACAGATCACAAATGCCGGCAGGGACTTTAATAGCAAATTAAATTACCCATAAATTTTATTTAACAATACCCCAGTGATTAAACCATAGCAACAAAAAATTGAAGCCATACAAAAGGAATATTCAAAAATGAAATAAAAAAAATTGACATTTAGAACATTAAGATCAATAAAAAATCAGAACAATAGGTAATTATTTCATTAAATCAAAAAATCTAAAAATTCAGCCCATTTGATCATTAAACCATTAGATAATTAGACCATTAAAAGACCAAGCCATTAAAAACCAGATCATTAGATCATTGCACCATCAGATCATTATACCATTAGATCATTATACCTTTAGATCATCAGATCATTTAAAAACCCCATCCGCCACGCGCTTCACCTCCGCATACACCTCATCCAAAGCTTTCCTCCCATCAATGACGACGATGTTTTCCTCATGCCTGATTTTCTCAATGGCACGTTGATAATTGGCGTGCACGAGCGTGATTCTCTCCTCGTTTTCAAATAGGTCCACTCCGGTACGGAATCTGGCGATTCTATCCATGGAAGTCTGCACGTCGATATCAATGAAAAAAATGACGTCGGGCCTGAGCACATTGGCTGCAATGCTATTGGCATCCACCACCCAATCCAGGCTTACATGGGGTACGTGGTAGGCATAGGAAGAGAGGTAATAACGGTCAGAAATCACGTGGTCACCTGCGTTCAACTGGTGCAACATGCCATAATCAGGGTGCTGTATATGGTCCATGCGATCGGCCAGGTACAGCGCAGCAATGGACTGTTCATTCATCTCAAGTTGGTGGGTCAGCACAGAACGGATCATTTTGCCAATGACATTGTGTGTGGGCTCACATGTCCAATGCACCCTTGGGCCATTTTGGGCAAGTTCCTGAGCAAGCATCTTTGACAACGTGGTTTTGCCACTTCCGTCGATGCCTTCAAATACGATAAACTTCCCCCGTTGCATGTGTAAATTCTGATTGTTCCACAAACTTATGATTTTATTGGTTTTGGGCAAGGTACTTGGGCTGGTAATTGAAAAGGATGGGATTTTGTTGGGTGAGGTAGTGGGGTGTTAGGCTTCGGTTTTTTTGTGTTGGGGATGGATTTTAAGTATTTGTACTTATCGTCAAAGTACGTATATAAGTAGAGTGGTCAGACGACCGTCTGACCACTCGTGAAAATTTAATACGTTTTTCTACTGAGTGAGACACTGCCTAAGGAAAAATACTTATTCCTAAAATTTATTGGAATGGTCAATCTTGATGGTCAAAATTTCATTTTCTTTACAAGACACTTTAGTCAGGAGCATGATTCCTTTTTTGATTGCAGCCATTTTATTTGCTATCGGGGGCGCCTTTTACCAAAAGTACCAAAACCGGGGCGGGCGCTTGGGAGGTGAAATCTCAGGCCCGAAGGTGTATTGGTTGTTCTTTTGTCTGTATGCTTACTATGCGGTGCCTGTGCTGGTGCTTGCATATGCTGCCGATGGGAATGTTTCTTTGACATGGCTTTTCAGGGGTATGCTTGGCCTGATGCTTTTCAGGATGGTTTTTCAAGGCTTGTGGATGTTTGTTTTTAAAAAATGGACACCTTATTACGGTATGACCTTTAATGTTTTATTTGTGGCTTTTGTATGGTATCAGGTCGGTGGGATTTTGCAGGAAGAGCGCTGGAACAGATGGTTGTATCTGGCCATTTTGATTTCAATACATGCCTTGATTGATACCTGGTATGCCGGTGTTTTTTTCAGACTTGTTGGGCAAAGGACGCAAGGGGATGAGGCGGTCTGGTATGCTGACGCAAAAGATGAGAAATATCGCAGCATCAACAAGCTCACTTTTTATTTGAATATCATTTTGACCCTGCTATGGTTTTACTTTTTATTCCTTTACAATCCATGAAAACTAAATGAGGTTTTTTGATTTGAGCCTGCTTTTGTTAATCTTAAAGCCACCTGTTCCGGTCTTCCCTTTTTTCTTTTAGCTTTGGAGGATAAAAATTCAAATTCGTGAAAAGACATTTTTTGCTCCTTTGCCTTTTGGTATTTGGTTTTGAAATTGCTTTGATAGCACAAAACGAGATTCGCACCAACCTCTCTCTTACTCCGGATCACTATCCAAAAGAAGGTGTGCCCAAAGGTGAATTAAAAGGGCCATTTGAGTTTCATAGTAAGGTATTTGCAGGCACGGTCAGAAGATATTGGATTTACGTGCCAGCACAATATAAAGCTGCATCTCCGGCGGCATTGCTTGTATTTCAGGATGGGCAGAGAGCTACGAATCCTGAAGGTTCATTGCGGGTGCCCCAGGTCATGGAAAATTTGATGGCAAGTGGAGAGATGCCTGTGACGATCGGACTTTTTATCACTCCGGGAAATACTTCTGAACACTATCCCGACAATCTGGGCATGTCCAACCCGAATCACAGGGCTGAAGAATACGACGACCTCGATGACGATTACAGTCAAATGATCATCGGAGAATTTATACCCATGCTCAGGAAAGAATACAACATCAGCGAGGACCCGGAAATGCACGCCATTGGTGGCACCAGTTCAGGCGCAATTTGTGCTTTTACTGTAGCATGGAGACATCCGGAAGCTTTCAGAAAAGTGTACAGCGCGATCGGATCCTATGTCTCCATTGGCTTCAGACCCAATGAAACGCCCATCAAACTTGGTGGTCAGGATTACCCTGCCCTTATCCGTAGGGAAAAAATCAGACCGATGAAAATTTTCTATCAGGATGGAAGCAATGACCTCAGCAATGAATGGGGCAATTGGTTTTTGGCCAACCAACAAATGGTTTCAGCCATGGAGTATGCGAATAGAAATGCTGATGAAAGAAAAATGGAAGGCCCAAGGTATGCCTTTACCCATGTTTGGACCGACGGCAAACACAGCGATCAGCATCCGGGGATGGTGCTGCCTGAGGGTTTGCGATGGATTTTTGGCAAGAAATAATCAGGTCAATCGCTCAATCACATAAAGAAATATACAAAATAGGGCAGAAAGTTACACACTTCCTGCCCTTTTGTATTTCAGACCATACTTTAGTTGTCTGGCTATTTATTTAGGCCTACACAAATTGATCAATAATGGTATTCAATGTCATACTTGGCCTCATCACACTGCTTACCATTGCGAAGTCAGGAGCATAATATCCTCCAATATTTACAGGTTGTCCCTGAACTCCCAACAACTCAGCATTGATGGCATCTTCGTTTTTCTCCAGGGCATCTGCAACAGCAGAGAATTTGGCTGCCAGTACTGTGTCTTTGGTTTGGCTGGCCAATGCTCTTGCCCAATACATGGCTACGTAAAAATGACTTCCTCTGTTGTCGATTTCTCCGGCACTTCTAGAAGGCGATTTATCATTGTTGAGGTAAAGTCCGTTGGCCTGATCCAAGGTTTCTGCAAGGATACCTGCAACCGGATTGTTGAAGTTTTCTGCCAGATGCTCCAGGGATACTGCAAGCGCAAGGAATTCACCCAAAGAATCCCACCTGAGGTGGTTTTCTTCTACCAATTGTTGAACGTGCTTTGGAGCTGAGCCACCAGCACCGGTTTCAAACAGACCTCCGCCATTCATCAATGGAACAATGGACAACATTTTTGCACTGGTACCCAATTCCAGGATTGGAAAAAGGTCGGTATTGTAATCTCTGAGTACGTTGCCGGTCACAGATATGGTATCCTTTCCTTCCTTGATTCTTGCCAGTGAAAATTTGGTGGCCTCAGCCGGTGACATGATGTAATATTCTACACCTGTAAGATCGTGCTGTGGCAGGTAAGATTTTACTTTTTTGATGAGCTCTGCATCGTGGGCTCTGTTTTCATCCAACCAGAAAACAATAGGAGTCGCAGATAATCTTGCGCGGTTTACGGCAAGTTTTACCCAATCCTGGATTGGAAGATCTTTGACCTGGCACATTCTCCAGATGTCACCCTCTGCCACATCATGGCTGATCAGTTCATTGCCATCTGCATCAACAACGCTGACTTTACCCGCAGACTTAATTTCAAATGTTTTGTCATGTGATCCGTATTCCTCAGCCTTTTGAGCCATCAATCCCACATTCGGCACACTTCCCATTGTTTTTGGGTCGAAAGCGCCATGTTCTTTGCAAAATTCAATGGTGGCTTCGTAAATCCCGGCGTAACTGCTGTCAGGTATGACTGCTTTTGTATCCTGGGTTTTACCTTCCTTGTTCCACATTTTTCCACCCTCTCTGATCATGGCCGGCATGGATGCATCGATGATCACATCACTTGGCACGTGCAGGTTGGTGATGCCTTTGTCAGAATTCACCATGGCTACGTCAGGTCGGGCAGCATAACATGCATCGATCTCAGCTTTGATGGCAGCCTGCGTCGCTTCAGGAAGTTCACCAATTTTTGCCAAAACATTGCCCATTCCATTGTTTGGATCTGCTCCAACGCTCTCCAACTCAGCGCCAAATTTATCGAAGACAGGCTTGAAAAATGTTTTAACAGCATGACCGAAAATGATCGGGTCAGATACCTTCATCATGGTCGCCTTCATGTGCAGCGAGAACAAAACTCCCTTGTCCTTTGCGTCTTTGATTTGTTCCTCAAGAAAGGCATTGAGTGCTGCTTTTTCCATTTTAGTGCCATCAATGACTTCACCATCAAGCAATGCAAAACTGTCCTTCAATACAGTGGTATTTCCAGCAGCATCTGTATGTACTATTTTCACTTTTGTTGCACTCGGTACAGTTACAGACTTCTCATTGTGGTAGAAGTCACCCGCCTCCATGGTAGAAACATGGGTCATAGAATCAGAAGACCACTTACCCATGCGATGAGGATTCTGACGTGCGTATTCCTTTACAGATTTAGGCGCTCTTCTGTCAGAATTGCCCTCTCTTAATACAGGATTTACTGCGCTTCCGATGACCTTTTTATATCTTGCAAGCACATCT
>JAGQWX010000032.1 GCA_020436935.1 Saprospiraceae bacterium | reverse complement strand
ACTCACTTTTGCCAGTTCAGCCAAATGGGGTTGAGTGATGTTCAACTCCTTTCTTCTGTTTTTTATGGTTTCTCCGAATTCGGCAACTAACATTATAATGTGATTTTTGCCTTAAAGATATGTTTATTTATTGTGATTTACCATATAAATCACATTATAGTGTGATTTTTAATATAAATATCTCCCTTAGATGTTGGTAAATTGCCTTAATCACATTATAGTGTGATTTTTAATTTGAAATTTTAGTAAGATATTCTGCCTTCATTACTGCATCTCGTGTAAATAAAATAATCAAATAACCAAATAACCAAATAACCAAATAACCAAATAACCGAATAACCAAATAACCAAATAACCGAATAACCAAATAACCGAATAAACCCTAAACACTCCACTCTAAACATGTCTTAACATCTCAGATTATCCTTTCATCAAAGATGACACCTGATATTCGTTTACTGCACTATCGCCTAGTCTTCAATTCTTTCTGATTCTACAGGCCCAAGTTCATGACCAAATAATGCCAGCAATTGATTGACTTTATCCATGCGCAAACTTCGCTTTCCTTGTTCTAAATCCCGCACAAATCTCAATCCAACCCCCGCTTTGAAAGAAAGGTCTTCCTGTGTCAGCCCGAGAGACTTCCTTCTTTGTTTGACAAATTGGCTCAATTTGGTCATCTTTTTATACCTTTTAAGGTATAAAATTAAGCTTATTATTTCTAATTATATCAATTCGGGTATGAAATGGTGCTAAGTCATAAAAATTATATCATTAAGGGTATATTTATGACCAATCCTGAGTAATGAGATCCTCAAATCATTTTGCATGGCTA
This sequence comes from Saprospiraceae bacterium, assembly GCA_020436935.1. GTDB lineage: Bacteria > Bacteroidota > Bacteroidia > Chitinophagales > Saprospiraceae > JADKBO01. Next base: position 55,692 of record JAGQWX010000032.1, on the reverse strand, counting down.
CACATCTTAAATGGGGCTAACTTTTTTTCAGTCGCTAAAAATCTTACAAAAAAACCCGTGGTTCAGATTAAGGTGATTGCTGCGGATGGAACTTTGGTAAAGTTCGCGGCAAATGCTTGGGGGCTTGTTGTTTATAAATCATTCGGTCATCTGTTTGGCTTTTTACTTTTTTGGACCGTCAAAAAAGTAACAAAAAACCTCCCGAAAACTAAAACTCGCCCTTGGCTGAGGAGTTTTTACTTAAGCTTACGTTCCATCAGTCTTCGTTTTTTTGCCTTGTGCCGGCTCGGACAGTTGTTTTTCGGTTTCCTTATACAATTCCAGCAATTTTCGCAATTCCAGCAATTCAGCAATTTTGCAAAAAACAGAAAACCCAAAGCTTGGTTCTTTGTATGATATGTCGAAAAATTAACCGAATAACCAGTTTAACCGAATAAACCCTAACCGCTTTACCCTACACATTTCATAACATCACATCTTGTTCTTCATTCAAATAATTAGCGCGAAGACATGAAATGCACCCTATTATGTGTCATAATGAATCACTATTTGTTGAGAGTAGAGTCTTATTCAAAATGCCTCAAGTACAACTCAGGGTCGTTTAAAAAGCTTTTAGTTATGATATAATGCTCCAACTCTTCTAATGATTTTTTTTGCATTGTTGATTCAGTAATTTCATAAATTATGGCTTTAGGTAATGACATCAATATGGGCGAATGTGTTGCAATGATAAACTGAGAGTTGTTATGCTTTAAATGATCCATTATATAACTCATTAAAGCCAATTGTTTGGAAGGAGAAAGAGCCGCTTCTGGTTCATCCAGCAGATAAATCCCGCGTCTTTGAATTTTCTCCTGCATAATCTTTAGATATGCTTCCCCATGAGAGAATGACTCCAGCTCTTGGCCATAGTTATTGCGCATATGATAGATCTGGTGGTTGGCATTATCTTTCATTTGCTGAATAATTTCTTTAGACACTTCGCCCTCTAGATAATCGAGTTGAGCATGCAGTTGAGCATCTGTTCTATTCACACTATTCAAATAATCTCCGAAGTCTTCAGCTCTAAAGAAAAATCCAATCGGTCTGTCAATTTGAAATTTTAAGTCCAAGTACGAAGCAAGTTTTATGGCTGCCTGGAACGATTTTTTTGAATAATCAGACCCATCAATATGAGGCAATTGAAGCCTAAAAGCTATTGTTTCCAGTAATGTTGACTTACCTGTACCATTATCACCAACAAAAAAGTTGATAGGGCTATTTAAATCAATATCCTTTGCATATTTCACTGCTGGAATATTGAAAGGGAATGGATTGTTTTTATCCGTGCTTATGGAAATTGATGCTATGTATGACATCCTCAGGTTTCATTTTTTGACTTTCAGACTAACGTACGGTAAAGTACAATCTTGGTACATTAAATGGAATTATTTTGATAATTTCTTTTAATGGACAACTTTCACCTCTTTTGGTGGTAAAGATCTTGAACCATTTCCTCTATTTACTCTGGTACACTTTCCATGAGATTTAGTGGTACACTTTGGAAAAAGGGGTTGGTTATGAGTAAGTACTTTCTTTCTTTCTTTGGAGAAATATTAATAAACGCTATTTCCTTTTACATTCATTTATTATCTGAATTGTCATTTAATTCTTTGGCACTATCTAAATCTTTAAAGTTTTGCGCACTTACTATTTTTGTGCCCGATTTTTTTTCTAGTTCTTTTCGTGCGTTTCCTGCTATGTTTCCTCCTTCTTTGGCTGCTTTTTGGTTTTCTACAAATCCTTGAGCATTTTTGTTTTTGGCAATTTCTGTGGTAGAAGCTTCACCCAGCATGGTGAATATCAGCTCCAAATCGGTCATATGGTCACGCAGGTTTTCAGATGATTTTGTTAATCCTTTTAAATTTTTATACTCGCTAGGAACGATACCAAAGGTAGCTTTGCTGATTTCGGCTGTAAGAATAAAGTATTCTTTGCCTTGTTTTACCCCACGGTTTTTCCATTCGTTGGTAAGCTCATCCCGCACTTGTATTCCTCTTATTCTTTTTTCTATCCAAGCATCACTATAGCTTTTGGCTTTGTAGATAAATCTTATTCGAGCTTGTGCCAATTCGGGGTCTTCAATTTCGGCAATTCTCTCAGCACCTACTTGGGCGAGCCATTGTTTGAAGGGTTCGGCTTTAGGTGATGGGATGGATTGAATGATCCTAAGCATCGTTTCGGTGTCTGCAGTGTCAGTTTCTCTATTTTTTCCGTCTTCTGCAATCATTTTCAAGCGTACGATTTTTTCGTACGCTTGACTTCCTTCCTTTTCTAATTTCTTTTTTAAATCACTCCAATATCTTTTAGGAACAGAGCTTTCTGTTAAAATTTGCATGATATCAATAACAGAAAAATACCACTTTCCTTCCTGTGTGTTATATATAGACCGAACTCTTTGTTCCTCAAATAATTTTATGTTACTCATAATTTTTCATTTCAATGATCACGCACCCTTAGTCTATGGTCTTTATTTTGCTTTCTATAAAAGCGATTTTTTCTAAACTCCAACCTTAATTTTTATACAACTGTTGATCTATTTACGAATCGTGTGACTCGTATTTACAGCCTTTATCACTTGATCTTTTATTTGCAAGTGACTATTGGTAAGCTGATACTCTAATTGAAGAAATTCCATCTAGTTTTACTTGTTAGTTTAATGCCCAAAATGAAACAATTTATAAATAGATAAAAGTGTAAACTTCGGTAGGATTAAAAGAACAAAATTTAGTGAATCTCATCTTGAACCATTTTCCCTATTTACCCTGGTACACTTTCCATGAGATTTGGTGGTACACTTTGGATGAGATTTAGTGGTACACTTTAGATGAGATTTTGCATATGTCCTTGACTGATCTCCTTAAACCTACAAAATGAATTGGCCAGTTTAATCTGATGTGGGCTTTTGCACTCTGCTTCAAAAATTGCCGGATTGGCCACCATGATAAATCGGGTTCGCGCGCGAGACACAGCCACATTAAATCGATTTGGACTAAACAGGAAATCCATGCCCCTGGGTGCTTCTTCTACACCAGACGTAGCCACCGAATAAATGATTACCGGTGCTTCCTGGCCTTGAAATTTGTCTACCGTTCCCACGTCTAATTTTGGAAGGCGTTGCTTGATGGCGTGCACTTGTGCATTGTATGGAGTGATGATTTTTATATCGGCAGCGGTTAAGGTTGCTTCATTACCATCCTCATTGACGAACCGGACATCGCCTCCTGTAAGCTGGGCAACGATCTCCGCTACCTTGTCCACTTCTTCGGATGATGAACTCGTGTTTCCGGCATGTTCTACTTCTTCGAGATTAAGTCCTGCGCCTGCATACTTAGAGCCTATGATTTGCTGTTGATGAAGATTCGATTTTGAACGCAAACGATTTTCATAGAAAAGCTCAGATACAAAAGCATTGATGGACGGATGCATACGCCAGGTTTTGGCCAGAAATACGCCTTGATCATCAGATATGGTTTTCTCTCCGCTCAAGATATGTTCTAAAGCAGATACTTCCGTGCCTTCGGGGTGTACCCCTTGTTGTGGTTGTTTCAACTGCTGCGGATCGCCAAGAAGTACCAGGTTAAAGCAAGCGTGTGCAACCGCAAGCGTATCAATCAAAGAAAGTTGGCCGGCTTCATCCACAAAGAGATAATCCACACTGTCTTCATAATCTGTCTTGCTCCACATAAAAGATGTTCCGGCAATTACGTTCACCTTACCCATAGCTGCCACAACTGCTCTATCGTCTGTTGCGTATTGCCATGGTCCATTTTTATCATCACCCGGTTTGATCTTTTGAATGATATGGATGTGTGATTCATTCTCTTCAGCAACTTCACAAACCTTGGTGAGCAGGTTACTGATCACTTTGTGGCTGAGTGCGGTGATGCCAATTTTTTTGCCCGCTTTGGCCAAACGGAATATCAGATGGCTAGCCGTATGACTCTTGCCTGCACCGGGTGGACCTTGAATGGGCAAATAACTGTGATCAAGTTTAGCAGCAAAATCAAAGGTTCTTTCAACAAGATCTTCATGAGCAATCGGTACTTCTACAGTGGTAGGCAGCACATTCATGAGCATTTGTCGCGCAGCCCGGTGTAACTCGCTGCTACTTTCCATGCCATTTTCCACAACCCATTCGGCCATCTTGATGATGGCTTTCTCTTTGTCACTAGAGCTTATGATTTCCTGGTGGATGACCGAAGTAGGGTGGGGGTGACCGATTTTCGTTGGTCCCTTTTTTATCCGGAGAATACCTGCATCAATATCTATTTCATGAATATCTCCTATTTTATTTCCATCCTGGTCTTCTAATGAATTGCCTGGACGCAAATCGCATTCCTGAGGTAGAAAAGTATAAGTGTCAATAAAGCTTTTCTTTATTCCTTCCCTTTGCCCCGTATATTTAAGGGATGCAATGGCTTTGCGCTCGTCCAGGAGTTCATTTTCCGGTAAATCTTTTAATCGGAAATACTCCCACCAAAAGGACTTGTTCTCTCGTCGATACCAATCCAACATGTGTGCAAGAATGAATTGCGCTTGTTCGACTTTGCTTCGTTCAGATTTTATGTCAGGAACTCCTTTCAGCAAAGCCTCCATCATTGGTCGTATACGTTCCTGATGTACAGTGATTTTTTCGCTGGCTTCACCATTACCATCTTCAGGCCGTGTAATGTTCGTGCCCTTGGCAATAAGTTCAGCTCTGATTTTTTCCAGCCAGAACTGAAGCCTGACCAGCGATTCACAATCATCCTGGTTGTAGAGTTGAACGGCATCTATCGTTTCTGCCGTAAGCTGGTCAGAATGCCCCGTTTGGAGCATCAATTCCAGTTGGGATTTGTACCTGGATAGGGCTCTTAAATCCATTTTACGTTCATATCCAAAAAATACTTCCAAATCTTTGATGGAGTATTTTTCCACACTGGCACGCAGAGACTGTCTTACCACACCATAGAGGTCAATAAAAGTTTTTGACCGCAACAGGACATCGACCTCATTTTCGCGAGATGCATATTTCCCCATCAACCTTTTGAAGGCTGTTACTTCATAAGGCGCATAATGATAAATATGGAGTGTAGGATCTTCATTTTTTATGGCGAAGGCAAAGTCAATGAATTGCTCAAAAATGGCCTTTTCTTCCACTTCATTTTTTGCCCACAGAGCGGTGTATTTGCCTTTGTACACATAGCCAATCATGTACTCAAGCCCATCAGGCTCCACCAAACGATCTCCTTCAAAATCAAGATAAATGTCATTTGCAGAAGGCTCGGGCAGTTTGTTCAGTCCATAATCTTCTTTTATGTCGAGCATCTCGTAAATGGGCTCGTAGTCGTTTTCTCTGCTTTGATATTGCAATCGGGCCTGTTCGCGAAGCTTATTATAAGTCTCTTTTATTCCTTTTGCAGGTTCAAAAGGGACGGGCAAATCCAGCTTGGCCACTTGCTCGAGGGTATTTACACCATTCAGCCTGAATTCCTTCATTTGGGATTTACCCATGCCGGCCACATAGCTCAGGTGATCATCCTTTCTTCTCACCAAATGGCAAGTCTTCCACCACCTGCAAATGTCACAATGGCTCACAGGCTCCGGATAGGTGGTGTGATCATTGGCAATCGCATCTTCCAGATTTCTCTTTACCAATCTGACATATGCCGCGTATTCATCACATCGATAGCGCTCCTCCCCTTCCGGCTTGATGACGCCCATAAACTCAGGAGAAGTACCCTGGATATGTGCTACCCGCTCCGAGTAAAGCCCAATCTGTAAGATGGTCCCTGCCTTGGTTTCATTGGCCAGCTTGGTATCCCATATCTCATAAGACCAATCTCCCAATTTGCTTGGTTTATCCACCTTCATCAAAAAATCAGCCCAACCACTCCATTTCCCTTCCTCTTTGAGTCGCCCCTGGTAGATCACATCCACACCTGCCTTCATGGTGCCAATCGTTTTCCTTTCTGCATCACGATCTTCGTTATAGATAGTTACCACCTGCAATCCCTGATCTATCAATTTTTGCAGGTGACTGGCTTCAAACGTTATGCCCTTGTCTTTGAGCATTTGCAACACAGGATTCAGGTATATTTCAGGATCAGCAATCTCACCCCGAACATTTTGTTTGTTCAGCTGGGTCAGGTGTTTGCAACTGCTGTGGGCAGATAGGTCGGAAGGACTGTAGAGGATGTGGGTGGAGGTGTTTTTCATTTGGAGGATTAAGGATGGCTGTTTGGGTTTTTATTTTATTAGGTGTATTTAAATTTTTAATTCCTTTTATTTGACTTATCTCACTGTAAGCTGGCAAGAGTTTGAATTGTTGAAACGGGTTGTCATTGGTACATTTTGGGTAAGATTATGCTCCAATCTTGGCATCTTCAGTTTGCTTTCATAGTTTATTACTGAATGCCACAAAGTTCGACTATTCCTTAGTATGTTGTCACCTTCCCTTAAGAATTACATTTTGGCTGACAAAAAGAAAACTCTATTGCAATCCTTGGCGTGTTTTATGACTTTTAGGGCTATTGAATGAGTTAGCTTTTATAAGTTGAATTATCATGCCAATAATTTTTCAAGTTTCATTTTCCATTTTTCCCAGTCTTTCATTTCCTTAGTCTGTAAATCTATAAATTTCTGTGTATGGTCATGATGTATAAGGTGGCATAGTTCATGAATAATGACATATTCAATACAGCCTTTGGGTGCTTTAATTAATTCAGGATTTAAAATGATTTTTCCTTTTGATGTACAACTTCCCCAACGTGTTGGCATGTAGCGTAAAACAATAGAACTTGGCTCTACCTTGTACTTTTTAAATTTGACAATCAGTGGTTCAGCAATTTCATGAAACTTTGTCTGTGCATGTTGAAAATACCAATTTTCTAATAAGTCCTTAGCTCTTGATTTTACGCTTGCAGTTACTTCAATGGATTTGCCTTTTAGTTTTACAGATTCTTCCTGAGCAATTAAAATTTGTAAGCGGTATTGCCTCCCAAGATATAAATGGGTTTCACCGCTCAAATATTTCCGCTTTGGCGCCTTTGGTTGAAAGGACAGAAAGAAGCTTTTTTGTTTAATGATCCAAGGTGCTTTCTTTCTTATTTTCTCTTTTACTTTTTCAATGGTTGTGTCAGTTGGTGCTTTTACCAACACTTCCATTTCAGGAGTTACCGTAATACCAAGCGATTTTCTGTCAGAATACTCCAAAATAAAGTCTATTGTTGTGCTTCCAAATTGTATTGCTACAGTCATCACTTGTACCGGATTTTAGCTACTTCAATACAATCTTCTGCAATCTTATCCATTTCTTGAAACGACAAATCTACATTGTATTTGTCTCGAACTTCATCAATCAGATAGTCACCAATTTCAATAAGTAATTTACCCGTGATGTTGGTTTTGTATTGCCAGTCGATTATTGGTTTTGCATTATCTAAAACTATAGAATGAATCAGGTCTTCAATTTGTAAAGCCGTTTGTGTCGCCACTTCTTTGCTAATAATATTGTCTTGAATCTTTTTAGATAATGCTTCAACTGTCAAGCCATAAAACGCCTTGGCAACATCTCTGTCTTTCAATTGCTCTGGAATATCGTTATCGGTATGAGCCAAAACATTGTTCATGATGTCCTGAACTCTGCTCAGGTATTGTGCCTCACTAATACGATTTGCTTCATAATCGGAAATCGCTTCTCTCAGCATTTGTGAAAATTTCTTGTAAAATGCAGGGTCTTCATCCATTTTTTCTGTGATGTGTTTTGCTGTTCTACTAGCAATTTTATCTGCCTTAGCCGCTTTTCCTGTAGTGTTTTCTACTTCCAGTTGAAATTTATCTTTATCAAAAATGTTTACCAATTCAGTGATTATTTCAATTTTTTCAGTTGTGATATGTGTGTCTATCAGTTTTTGAATTTGCCCCACATATTGTTTGTAGTCAATTTCATCGCTGTATCTTTTAATAACTGCCAAACGCAATTTTAAGAACATGGCTAAATCTTCTTTGTAACGATTGATAACTTTTCCTTCTACTTCTCTATGGAATTGAATAGAGGACAGTGCTAATTTCAAGCCCTTTGCAAAGGCAGCTAGTTTATCGTAAAAGAAAACCCGTATCGCTTCATCTTTCAATAATTGTTGATAGGCTTCCGTATCACGCTTGTTGGCAATGGTTTTGAAAATATCCCAAAGGTCTGAATGCTTTTGTGGTAGCTTTTTGATTTCATCTGAAATATTGGTGAGTGTACCCTCCAAATCTTCATCATCAAAATCTTCAAATGAAGAATACAATTGTAATGCACCATCCAAATTTTCAATAACACCATAATAGTCAATGATGTAGCCAAATTCTTTGTCAGGATAAAGGCGGTTGACCCTTGCAATGGCTTGTAAGAGTTTATGGCTTTGTAAATTCCTGGTGAGATATAATACTGTGTTTTTAGGTTCATCAAAACCAGTAAGCAATTTGTCAACTACAATAATAATTTCCGGGTCTTTCTGATTTTTAAAACGACTAATGATGTTTTTCTCATAGCTTTTTGAATTGCCATGTTCGTCCATCATTTTTTTCCAAAACTGATTTTCTATTTCTGTAGACTTCTCATAAGCACTATCTTCACCTTCTCTTTCGTCAATGGATGAAATCAAAACTTCACTACTCACTATACCAATTCGATCCAAATAACTTTTATATTTGATGGCATTCAATTTCTTATCACAAACCAATTGCGCCTTGAAAGGTGTTCCTTGCCAATTATCGCGAAAATGTCGACTTATATCCCAGCAAATAGCATAAATTTTTTCTTCAGCACCGTTTAGTTCGTCGTATCTAGAAAATTTTTTTTTGAAGTCTGATCTTTGATATTCTGTAATTGGTTCCATAACCATGTTGAAATACGTATCAATTGGTCCATCATTTACGTTTTGAATGGCTACTCGACCTTCATAAAGTAATGGAACAACAGCTTTATCTTTTACGGCTTGGTCTACCGTATAAGCATCAATCAGGCCACCAAATTTTTCAGCTGTATTCTTATCTTTTTTGAAAAGCGGTGTTCCAGTCATTGCAATAAAACAGGCATTTGGCAAGGTTTTTTGCATGTCAATATTAAACGTACCATGTTGTGTACGGTGTCCTTCATCTACTAAAACAAAAATATCATGGCTTACTAAAGGCTTTTCTATTTTCTTAACAGCCGCCACAAACTTGTTGATGATAGTCGTTACTACTGCATCACTTTTGTTTTCCAATAGCTCAACCAATCTTTGACCCGTCGTGGCATTTTCTACAAACTTGCCACACTTTCGGAATGTACTAGTAATCTGATTGTCTAAATCGGTGCGATCTGTTACCAAGACAATTTTTGGATTACGAATGCTTGGTTCCATAGCAATGGCTTGTGCCAACATCACCATTGTTAAGGACTTTCCACTTCCTTGTGTATGCCAGATGACACCGCCTTTGCGTTTTCCATTTTCAACATGTTTAATGCGTTGCATGGATTTTTTTATAGCGAAAAACTGCTGATAACGGGCTACTTTCTTTTCTCCGGTGTCAAACAAAACGTAATTAAAAACTATATCCATCAATCTTTCAGGACGGCATAATCCAATCAAATAATTGTCCTGCTCGGTTGGCAGAATTTCTTCTTGTTCCAGTGCATCAAAATACTGGCGAACGTATTTGAAACGGTCAGAAAATAATTGTTCTTTTATTGAAACCGGCAGTGGTTTGTTTTTGAGTTCTTGTAGTTTGCCTTTGAAGTTGCGTTCTTCTTCATCGTTGCTAAATTTCTCTTGCCATTTTGCCCAAAACTTTTCGGGTGTAGCATTGGTTGCATAAGCGGCTTCCTGTGTGGCAATACTTAAAGTGAGTTGCGAATACACATACAGGCTTCTGATTCCATCATCCTGTTGATTACGCAAATGCTGACTTATAGCCTGTTTCAACGGCTCTTTCATGTCAGGACGTTTGCACTCGATAACGCAAAGCGGTATACCATTTACAAACAAGACCAAATCTGGGCGGTAATGTTCTTTGCTGGTACTTCGCATTACGCTGAATTCTTCGGCTACATGAAATACATTGTTGTTGATGTTTTTCCAGTCAATGTATTGCAGGGTAAAACTCTTTTTGTCGCCATCTATACTTTGCTCCATTGCCTGACCTAATGTAAGCAGGTTATAAACCCTTTCACTTGCTGCAATATAGCCTTTGTTCATGGGGCGGTTTTTCAAAGCCAGAATACCCCGTTCTATATTTTCATCTGTGAAAATGCCGGTTTTGGTAGCACTAACTCGTATACTGTTTATTTCCTTTAATTGCTTCCGCAACACATCCTCCAAAAGTACGTTGGTTGTTTTACCACCTCTTTGTCTGTCGGCTTCTGCCGGACTCAGATAGGTATAACCCAAATTCACAAGCATCTGCAATGCTGGGATCTGGCTGATATGGTCTTCTTTAAAACTTGGTGTGTCCATTATTCGCTAATTTTGTTTGTATCATGTATAGAATAGTGCGGTTTTCTATATATGTTGTCTTCCTCATGTGTAGTTTTTGCTTGTTTTCTTTACATGTACCTATTTTTCCGGTGACATTTTGCTCAATTTTCTTTTTGTAGATGTTCTACTCAAGTTATTTGCTCTATACATGTTTTCTGAATATGTATAGAAAATGTTGTTTTTCTATACATGTTTTATGTGATTTACGTTCGATAATAGGTTGTATAAGTCTGTATTGATGTAATAATTATCTCTGCCAAGCTTCACTTTTTGCAAGACGCCAATCCGGTCGAGTTCATCCAGGTATTTGGTGGCTGTCAAACGACTTACCTCCAAATCGGTCATGATAAAATCAATTTTGGTGTACGGGTGATTGAAAAGATTGTTAATTAAGTCTTGGCTATAGAACTTGGTGCTCTCCCTAATTTTCTTTTTGTGTTTCAGCATCAGACGCTTGATTCCTTCAATAATTTTGATGGTTTGTAAGGAAGTCTGCTCCACACCATCAAGCACATACATCACCCATTCTTCCCAGGCGTTTTCGGTGCGGACTTTTTGGAGCAAACGATAATAGTCGCCTTTGTTTTGATTGATGTATCGGCTCAAGTACAAAATAGGTAAATTCAACATGCCTTCCTTCACCAAATACAGGATATTGATAATTCTGCCTGTTCTTCCGTTACCGTCATAAAAAGGGTGGATACTCTCAAACTGATGATGAATAATGGCCATTTTCACCAGCGGATCCCAGTCGCTGAGTGTATTGTCGTTGATGAACTGTTCCAGATTACTCATGTAAGCCACCACCTCATCATAAGTTTGGGGAGGGGTATAAACGATTTCTCCTGTTTGTTCGTTCTTTAATTCTGTGCCTGGCACTTTCCTAAAACCGGCATCATTTTCTTCCAGTGTTGCCTGCATCTGAATGATGTGGTTATTTATCAAAATTCTTTTATGCCTGACCGTTTCAAACCCCCACCGCAGTGCTTCTGCATAGTTGTGTACCTCTTTGGAGGCTATAGATTTAAATTCCCTTTTCAGATAATCTCCCTGATACAGTTCATCATGAGTAGTGATAATGTTTTCAATGGCCGAACTGTCTTTGGCTTCTTGAAGAGAGAGGGTGCTTATTAAGATACTTTCGTTCGGAATGCTAAGGGCGGCCCCTTTCATTTCTGCCAAAGCACTTCTAGCAGCAGCCGTTTTTTTCAGAATGGCCTTGGTTTCTAAGTCGAGCGCCAAGGGGAGTTGTGGTATTTTATATTCCATATTTTGATATTGGTTTTGCCCAATAAACTCTACCGTGGGTGGGCAAATCTTGCTTGATTATCGCTTTTTATCCTTTGGGGGATTAGGGTCTTTCCCAAAGCTGTCTGGGTTTTGAATTTTTCCATCTTTTCTATGTGGTATCAATTCAGATTTTTCTTGTTTCGCCTTTTCTCGGCTCCAGTCCATAGCTTCCTTTTTGGTTTCAAAATGCCTTGAAGCTCTATCTGCATTTTCTCTTTTTGAATCCCAACCTCCTCTATCTTTATTGGGTACAATGTGTCTTTCTTTGCGTGGCATGTGCTTGATGTTTTAGTTTTGGATTAACTCTGCAATTTCACTAGCGATTTCTTCAATAGTGAAATTTGCTGTATTACGAGCAATTTTATCAGCAATAGAAGGAGAAAAATCAACTACTTCTTGTTTTGTAATATTGTGCCAAATAGGAAGTAATACCTGTTCGCCACTTACTACTTTTGTGATAATTCCATCAAGTTCGTAGTTTGTCCAACCTTTTTTAATAAAACTCTTGGAAAGCACAACTATTCCAAACTTACTTTTAGCAAGGCCTCTGTCTATTTTTTGTCTTAAACTGTCTCCAATCTTTAATTCAAATTCATCATACCAAACGGATAAGCCAGCGTTCCTCAGAGCTATGGCTAAGGGTCTCACTATTTCATCTTTATCTTCGAAAGCATGAGATATAAATACATCATGTTCTCTGTAATCATTTTCTAGGAAACCGAAAGGTGATTGCTCTCTGCCTAGCACCAATGAGGGAACAGATGAGAGTGGAGCATCTTGATAAGTTGGCAAAGCTGAGGGCAAAACCTGAAAGGTTGCATTGGTTGAACCTCTCAGCCCTTGCATATCAACAGTTACATACCAATGCCCGGAACTTGGAACTCCCAACACAACAGGTGATTTTGTTACTAAGCCGCCCGAATAACGATGACTTCTCCCTGATTTATAATTGCTGTAATTGGAACTGTCCATCAAACGAACATTAGCAGCATTACCGTTTAATGTTACTTTAACCCGTTCGCCACTTTTAAGTTGTTTTAAGTCCCAGACTAGGTATTTCATGAGTTCTATTTTTTGAAATTTTGAAGTTCGATTTCTGCCGCCATTGAATCAATACACAGTTGGATGATTTTATAAAGTGAACTTCCTTCTGAATAATCAGCTGGAGCCACATAGTTGGCACGACCTTGCGAAACAAGTTCTTGTGTTATTTTCTTCGCTTTCTTACCGGCTTTAGTTTTCGTATCAGGATTATAAACAGCAATAGATTTACCACCTTGAAAATTTATCATCTTCATGGCAGGAATATCCGTTTCACCATCTCCTAAATAAATCATTCGATTAAATGGCATTGGTCTTTCATTTTCCGGCATAAACTTGTTTATGCTCTCATTATCCCAAGCGTTTTTAATCCCTTTATTTATTCTGAATAGAAATTGTGTTTTGTTAGTATAGTCAATTGCTAATGCTGGCCATTCTGCTACATCGTTTACATCATATTTATACGCAGAAGCAAACACCATTTCAAATTCTTTATGAATTGGAGTTCCTTTTAGAATATCCCGAAGACCAGAAGAAATAATATAATGTTCAATTACTAATCCTTTTGATTTAGCATATTCATTAATCTTTTTGAAGTATCCCACAACTCCAGGAAACATTGGCATTCCTTTACCATGTTCAACAAATGCTTTTTTTGTTATTGGAATATTTTTTTCATGAGCCTTTTTAAGCATTAGATGCATGTATGCCAATATCTCATTCATGTCGTTGTCTTTTGCGATAGCTTTTACCTCTTTCCAAAAAGTGCTGCTATCAACTCCAAGCTTTGGAATAAAGGAATGTTGTTGCATATTGCCCGGAGCTAATGTTCCATCAAAGTCGTAAGCTATTGCAACTCGCTGTAATTTCTTTGCCATATCTTTTATTATACTCTACCTAATTTAAGTCTCACTTTCCCTGTCAGCAACACCTGCATCAAGCCCTTTTTCTGCTCCCGCAACTTCTCGGCTTTGGCTTTAAGCAGGCTGATTTCTTTATCGGCTGCTTGCAAAACTTGGGCAATGGCGGTTTGTTCTTCTTTAGGTGGATATGGGACTTTTAGTTTGAAAAAATCATCATTATTCACATTAAGTAAGCCGTCTCCTCTTGCACCAGATGTAATAATTTTATTGAGTTGACTGTCTAACCCATGGGCCACAAACCACTGTTTGTAAAACATTCCATCAACTTTATCACTTGGTCTAAAGCATATATAAACAAAAGGAACCAAGGCGCTTTCCTTTTCCTCAAGCCTGTAAATACACCCCATGGGATATGTTTTAGAATTCCCTTTGTTGTAGGCAAAATCGCCCTTACTCAATTGGGTGTACTTTTTCAGGCTTTCTCCTGCAATTATCCTATCGAACTTATCTTCTTGAGAAACTAATCCAAGTTTAGCAGATATAGTCATTACAGAATGACCATCACCGCCATCATTTGTATTTCTTAAGTGGGAGAATAACTCTCCTAATTTCTTTTCCTTCCACTCCCCCTCAAACCCCTTCAACCTTTTCTTCCCCGTAAGCAATTGCTGCATGAGCCATTTTTTGCGGAGTTCTTTTTGGGCAATGAGTTTTTCGTTGGTGTGGATAGCGGCATCTGCTGTGCTGAGCACTTGGGCTATGGCCTTTTGCTCGGGGAGTGGGGGGAGTGGAATTTTTACCTTAGAAAGATTTGTTTTTGAAACTCCATAAACCGATGTACCTGTTGCAATGCGTCTTAATTCTCTAATAACTTGTTCGTGCTGCAAAGTATACGTCCGAAATCCTAATGCAATTTTGTCTTCGGAAGCTCTTGCCGCAAACGTATGTAAGCCAGATATAACCTTATTGCCATTAATATTTTTTAACTCTACACAATCGCAAACGCCTTCATGGTCTTCTGACGCATCTGCAATAATTAAATCTCCCTCTTTCAATGCAGGAAAATTTTCATCATCAAAACTCTTAGAGTCAATTATACCATCAAATAAGTAAGGTATAGTTTTTTCAATCTCGAAATCGAGAACTTCATTTTCATAGGTAGCATGAATGTCACCATAATGAATATTTCTGATTCCATCTTTTGTCGGTTCACCTGTAAGCTGTTCACGAGAAAATGAAAATGTCTTTAAGAAATTAAAAACATCGCCAAACTCTAGTGCAGACCAATCACTCGGAATTTTAGTCTTGTAAAACGCTTTAGTATTTTTTGTTGCTGCCATATTTTCTAATTTGGGTTACTTGCAAACAAGCTTGCAAAGAGACTTGGGTAAAAACGTTGGTTTATAGCTGTTTGCTCTTTGCAAATGGAGAAGGAAACCACCTGAACCTGCAAAGAAGCCTTAGAGCTAAGTTGGCAACTTTGCAAAGAAACTTGCAAAGAAGAATTTTTTAACTCACTGATTATCAATATGTTTTTCTTTGCAATCATGATTTCAACTTATACGTTCTTTGGTTGTGCTTGGTCTCTTCTGCTACTATAATATGCCCATTTTCCACCATTTCGGCAAAAAGCCTTGACACATAAGATGCATTGGTATCGGGTATATTCAAAATTTTTCTGGCTGCTTCATTCGTAATTTCATCAGCCGTTTTTAAATATCTGATAATAGCTTCTATATGCTCGGCACGTTCCTGCTTTTTCAGCTTTGAGTAACTAATCTTATCGTCAATATCTACTAGCTTACTTTTATGGATAATGTATTTCAATCCAGATGTTCTACCTGTGGTTTCGATAAACTCAATCTCTTGCAATTCGGCTAAAATTTTCCGCAACTGATAATGGTTTACAAAGGGCAGCTGTTCTAGCTGTTGAAAGGTGAGTTTTTGACCTGTGTATATATGGTTAAGTACAATGAGTTTTTCAAGATCAATATCTTTTTTGGCGGTTTGCTTATACAATAAACTCAACTCGGCTAATTTTTCTGAATACACATCCGCCTCAACTCGCAATAAAATGGAGTTTTCAGATTGAATGGGTTGAGGTATTTTTTTTCCTTTGGATAATAAAGCCGTAAATATTTTATCAAACCCACTGCCTGCTTTTTCAGCATAATTGATTTCGCGCAATACATCCATTATACCCGGATTACGTGGATTGGTTTTTCTCAGAAAGTTGGTTTCATTAATCCCTTGTGGGAAATGTCCCGGACTTTCAAATTCTAGATAATTAGGGTATTTTCTAATCTCAATAATTTGTTGTCGACTATAATCACGATGGGCGATGGCGTTGATCAAAAGCTCTCTGAGAACTACTTCTGGGTAATCTTCAATATATTCTCTAAACAAACCAAAGTGAAATTCTTTTACCTTGGTTTCTGACTTTAGTTGCTGAAAACATGCGTCAGCCATTTCAATCAAGTTGCCACTATACTCAAATGGTGTATAAGTGCCATCTTCATAATATCGGATGTATTTAATTTGATTGTAGGGTAGTTCTTTTAGCGCTTTGGCGTTGCCTATAAAGAGTATACCTGCTGTAGTGGGGAGTGATTTTCCGTTATCTTCCTTTATTAATCCAAGAGTTTCTGTAAACTCGGGTGAATTGTTTTTCAGATAAGGGCTTTGTGGTTTTTCCCTTTGAATGCGCAAAAACAAATCTCTTGTTTTTTCTATGTCCTGCCATCCCGGGATCGGATTTCCCTGCTTGTCAGTTTCCTTACTTGATAATGGCAAATCCCAAGTTTTTTGGTCATAGATAATCAATCCTTTTTCAGCTTGAATAGTCGCCATTTCATAGGTTTCTATGGGCCTGTTTCCATCATTACTTCTAATCAAATATTCACTTTTGGAAGTTCTATGTAGTTGAGTAGTAAAAGGTACTTCTAACACCAATACATTTTGCCCATCAATATTCACTTTGTGTGGTTTGATGGTAATAGATGGAACTGTTCTGTCTTGAATTTGACGAATGAGTTCAAACACTTTGCTGTCAGCATATTCAAAATCTGGATTAAGTTCTTTGGTTTTATCCTCAATCCCTACAAATAAAAAACCTCCTTTTTTATTGGCAAATGCTACCACATCTTTGGCTAACTCGTCATATTTGGGTGCAAAATTTCTCAAAGACTTGCCAAAAGCAATTTTATCTTCCAACTGCTCCTTGAAATCAAGAATTTCACATTCGCCTTTATGCAAAAGGTTGTAAAACCACTGAATACTATGTCGGGTGAGTTTTTCCATTTCTAGGTTACTAATTGTTTTAGATAAACCTCAATCTCTCCTTGTACT
This sequence comes from Saprospiraceae bacterium, assembly GCA_020436935.1. Lineage (GTDB taxonomy): Bacteria > Bacteroidota > Bacteroidia > Chitinophagales > Saprospiraceae > JADKBO01. Next base: position 38,624 of record JAGQWX010000032.1, on the reverse strand, counting down.
TTCTTTAATTCACCTTCCAGTTGCTCGATCTCCCTCTGTACCGCAGCAATATCCACTTCGGCTTCTTCTTCAAAGGTGTCCACATAGCGGGGGATGTTCAGGTTGTAGTCGTTTTCCTGTATTTCTTCAGGCGTGGCTACATAGCTGTATTTATCTTCCACCACACCGGGCTTAAGTTTACCAGTCGCAAAATCACGATATGTATTTACAATGTGGTTGATGTCGCTTTCACGCAGCTTGTTTTGGTTTTTGGCAGATTCGTAATGTTTGCTGGCATCTATGAACAAAAAGTTGTTGTTCTCGACGCCACTCGAACTGAATGCTTTTTGCTTATTAAAAATCAAAATAGCTGCCGGAATTCCTGTGCCAAAAAACAGGTTGGCAGGTAATCCAATTATTGCTTCTAGCAGATTTTCCTCAATGGTGCGTTGGCGTATACGGCCTTCACTGCTGCCTCGGAATAATACGCCATGTGGCACTACCACACCGGCTTTTCCGTGTTCGTTCAGCGTTTCTATCATGTGGCTGATGAACGCCCAATCGCCTTTACTTTTGGGCGGCACACCACGCCAAAAACGATTGTATTTATCGCTTTCAGGGTCATAACTCACAGTGGTTTTATCGCCATCTTTGTCTTCTACCTTTCCCCATTTGTCTAATGAGAAGGGCGGATTTGCCACTACGGTATCAAACTTCATTAGTGTGTCACCTTCTTTCAGTTTCGGGTTGCGTATGGTATCGCCCCAACGAATCGTCGCATTGTCGAAACCATGCAAAAACATGTTCATTACAGCCAAAGCCCAGGTGCTACCGTTGGCTTCTTGCCCGTATAGAGAAAAATTTTCTGAGTCCACCTCGTTACCGGCTTTAATCAATAAAGAACCTGAACCACATGTAGGGTCACAAATGCGAGAACCTGGTTTGCTTTTTGTCAATTTAGCTAGAAGGGTAGATACTTCTGATGGTGTAAAAAATTCACCTGCCTTTTTACCCGCATCACTTGCAAAGTTAGAAATAAGAAATTCATAAGCCCCACCAATGATGTCATTTCCTCCTAAATGAGATGGACGAAGGTCTAGTTTATCTGAGTTGAAATCAATTAATAAGGTTTTTAGCCGTTGGTTTTTGTCTTTGGGTTCACCTAATTTGCTATTGTTAAAGTCGATGTTTTGGAAAATACCAGCACCATCTTCGCTGTACAGTTTCTCTCGGTTGGCCTCTTCCAAATCTGCCAATGCAATATTGATCAGTTCGCCAATATTGGCTTCATTACGTGATTCATATAGAAACTTAAAGTGACTATGCTCTGGCACTACAAAACGTTCGTGTTGCATGGCACGTTTGGCTCTTTCTGCATCACCGTTATATTTGGCCAAGTAGCTTTCCCTTTTATCGTCATGTACATCGCTGAGGTATTTTAGGAATAGCATGGTGAGCACATAGTCTTTGTACACACTTGGGTCAATGCTGCCTCTAAAGGTGTCGCAAGCTTTCCAAACCGCATCGTTGATGTCTTTCTGAGTGATTTTATTTGGCATAGTTTCTTAATTAAAACATTGATGATTCATTGTGCTTAGGTCAATATTAAACCTTGCTGTCAGACAATTAGCAACTTCTTCTTGAGAGCACCGATGTTTTTCATAGAAAATCTCATCATTGTTTTGAGGTATGATGGAAACAGTAAATTCGCCACTTCCGTCATTACATCTGCAGATTTCAATCTTAACCCTGTTACCCAATTTTGTTTCAGCATCACAATATTGGCATCCACAATTTGGGCATGGAATATTAATGGTCATATATTCTTATTTATTTCGTTAATAATGGTTTGTTCTAATAATTGTCGTTTAAGAGCAGTAATCTGATTTCTTAATTCAGTTTCTAAATTTCCAAGCCTGGAAAGCTCCAAAATAATGATTTGCTTTTCAAGGGCAGGGATGACAATTTCCATTTCATCCAAAACGGTTTTCCTGATTGAGGGAATTGCAGTTCCTCTTGCATTACTTTTTAATATTGCTTGTGTATATGGGTGGTTAAGAAACCAAGCCAGATACTTTGGTAACAAAACTCTGTCTGAAATCCTTAAAACAAAAAAGGAGGTCGAAGCTACAGCACGTAAATTGTGTCCTTCAAATACGGCAGCAAAGTTTTTTGTACCTTTGGCTGCAAAAATGACATCTCCATTTTTTAGAAGGTGTTTTTCAGAAATGGAATTTGCAAAAAGGTCAGGGTGCAATTCGTTCAATAATTTTCCATTTTCGTCAAAATGTTTTGATTGCAAATAGACCACTTCGCCAGTATCAACAGGCTTTGCAAAGAGCCCAGTATGAATATTTGCAACGTCTTTTATTAACTTTTTCAATTTTATTTCTTTGTAATAAAGCTACAAATGTATACGATATATCTGAAATTGTCAAGATGTCTTGAAATTTATTTTCATGTAGGCATTCTACAAATTATTCAATCTTTGTTTGTTGTACTTCTGTTTATTTGGAAAGAAAGGCTCTATTGACCTTACTGAAGGTCTAATTTTACAGAATTAAAAAGCAAAATGATCTTATCATTGGATAGCAAAAATTTGCTTTTTTTGTAATCGGTGCATTATTTTATCTTAGGTAATCTTGTGGTTCGTCAACAAGGTTTGGGGGTTAAAATAGTAATACAACTCGTTTGTACCCAAGTTAAGTTCGTCTGAAAGTCTTTTCAAAAAGATAATATCTCGGGCCTGTCCGCCAGCTGCTTTAACACAATGGTGGCAAAGTTAAACCGATCGATGTGTTTTACCTTACCGAAGCCAAAATTGAGGTGGAGTACTTTTGCCCCACTTTGATCTCTTCCTTTCTAGTTTTGAAATAATACCAATGGCATTGGTAGGTTCAGTGCATCTTTTTTGTAGATCAGAAAACTGTTACGCCCAGCTTGCTTTCTAAACCCTTCGAATTCGACGGGTTTAAAATTTGGATTGTAGAATTGCTCCCAATTACCAAACAATCCAATTTCGAAGCTATTTTTTTATTCCCTCTCCCTACTCCACAATCTGCAATTTCGTATAATTCAACACAATCCTCTTCTCCGGCCTGTCCGCCAACTGCTCAAACAAGATCGTGGCAATCATCGACTGGTCGATGTGTTTTACCTCGCCGAGGCCGAACTTGAGGTGGAGTACTTTTTGACCCACCTTGATCTCTTCCGGCTTGTTGGCTACAAATGTGGCCGGGTCTACGGTAGGCAGGGGCTGATTGAGGGCCTTGGTTTTGAAATTGCCCAGTAGTTTGGGCTCGCCGAATGGATTGGACTTGATCTCGCTGCTGGCCTTATTGGACATGATGGTCAGCGGGTCGTAGTTTTTATCGCCAATTTCTTCTATAAACCTGCTGGGATCATTGAAGCGCATATTGCCAAATTGATAGCGGCTGTTGGCGTAGGTCAGGGTAAGGTGTTCTTCTGCCCGTGTGATGGCTACATAAAACAATCGTCTTTCTTCGTCGACCTGGTCCTGGGTGATCAGGGATTGGTAAGAGGGGAAGAGGTTTTCTTCCAGACCTACGACAAATACAGACTTGAATTCCAGCCCCTTGGCGGCGTGTATGCTCATCAAGGTGACGGTGTCCTGGTCTTCGGCGTCATTGTCCTGGTCGGTCATCAGGGAGATGGTCTGCAGGAAGGCAGCGAGGCTTTTGTCCATGGTGGTCTCTCCTTCTGCTATTTCGTCGTCTTCGACAAATTCTTTGATACCATCCAGGAGCGAGTTGAGGTTTTCTATTCTGCCCTGACCTTCGAGACTGGTGTCGCTCTTCAGCTCAGAAAGAATGCCCGAGGCTTTTGCGATATAAACGGCTGCGTCGTAGGCGTTGCTCAGCATGGCCTTGGCTTTTGCCGCCTTGATGATGCCCACAAACTCACCCACACTTTTTGCGGCCCTTGAATTGAATTCTATCCTGGACAACACTTCCCACATGGATACCTCATTGTCGTCTGCCATCTGGGCGATCTGATCGATGGTCGAATTGCCGATCCCCCTTTTGGGGTAATTGATTACGCGCTTCAAAGCTTCGTCGTCTTTGTCGTTGACCACCAGACGCAGGTAGGAAACCAGGTCTTTGATCTCCTTGCGGGAGTAAAAACTCAGACCTCCGTAGATGCGGTAGGCGATGTTGTACCTCCTGAGTTGTTCTTCAAATATCCTCGACTGACCATTGGTCCTGTACAGGATGGCGAAATCTTTATTGGAAAGGTTGAACCTGTTTTTTTGCTCAATGATGGTGTCGGCCACTCTTTTCCCTTCTTCGGTATCGGTCATGGCCTTGATCAGTTTGATCTTCATGCCATCGCCTTTTTCGGTGAAGATCTTTTTCTGGATCTGCTTTTTATTGTTGGTGATGACCTCGTTGGCTGCTTCTACTATAAAGCTCGTTGAACGGTAATTCTGCTCCAGTTTGAAGGTTTGCACGGTCGGGTAGTCGTGCTCAAACTGAAGGATGTTCTCTATGGTCGCACCTCGGAAGGAGTAGATGCTCTGCGCGTCATCCCCTACGATGCATATGTTTTCCTCACTGCCCTGGTATTTGGTCAGTATCTTGATGATCTGGTACTGGAGGTAGTTGGTATCCTGAAACTCATCCACCAGTACATATTTGAATTGGCGCTGGTATTTTTCCCTGACATTGTCCGGGTTTTGGTACAAAAGCTTGTACATCTGCAGCAGGAGGTCGTCGAAATCCATGGCGCCGGCCCTGAGACATTTGGCCACATATTTTTCATAAATCTGGTAAATGAGGGGCCTGCGGTCCATGCGGTCGAGGGCCATCAGGTCGTCGTTGGCTGCGTAGGCTTTTGGTGTGATGAGGTTGGACTTGGCGGCTGAAATCCTGGCCCTGACTTGTCCCGGTGCGTATACTTTTTTGTCGAGATTCATCGACTTGATGATGTCGCCGAGCACGCTCTTGGTATCGTCAGAATCGTAAATGGTAAAGTCGTTTGGATAACCGATGCGGTGTGCTTCAGCGCGCAGGATCCTGGCAAAAAGGGAGTGGAATGTACCGGCCCAAACCTTATTGGCGTCATTGCCTGCCACTTTTTCTATCCTTTCTTTCATCTCTCTGGCCGCCTTATTGGTAAATGTCAGCGCCAGGACCTGTCCGGGATGTGCTCCGGAGTTCAATAAATGTGCTATGCGAAAGGTAAGCACCCTAGTTTTTCCGGACCCTGGTCCCGCAATCACCATGACCGGCCCGTGGATGGTGGTCACTGCATTCCTCTGCACGTCGTTTAATGTCGATAAATATGAATAGCCTACTGCGTTGCTCATGTTTGAATTATCTAATGATCTAATTATCTAATGATCTGATAATTTAATGATCTAATGTTTTTAATAATCTGATTTTCATGTGGTTTTATTCTTTAATGATCTAATTATCTAATGGTATAATGATCTAATTGTTATTAATGCTTTGATTTTCATGTGGTTTTATTTTTTAATGATCTAATTATCTAATGGTATAATGATCTAATTGTTATTAATGCTTTGATTTTCAGGTGGTTTTTTTGGAATTACGAATTACGAATTTTTTTATATACAAAGTGCCAAAACGCCAAAACGCCAAAGTGCCAAAACGCTGTTCAAGTGTTATTTCCCGCAGATTTTCGCTGAAAGGTGCGCAGATTTTCGCTGAAATTTGCTGGCATTTTCTTGGGAAAACCAATATTTAACACCTAACACCTAACACCTAACACCTAACACCTAACACCTAACACCTAACACCTAACACCTAACACCTAACACCTAACACCTAACACCTAACACCTCATTCGCCTCGCGCTCTATCTTGGCCCTAAAGGGAATCCGCCCTCCAAAAGCCAAAGCCTAAAGACCAAAGACCAACAGCCAACACCTAACACCTCATTCGCCTCGCGCTCTATCTTGGCCCTAAAGGGAACCCTCCCTCCAAAGACTAAAGACCAAAGACTAACAGCTAACTCGCCTCGCTCTACCCTGACCCTAAAAGGAATCAGCCCTCCAAAGACCAAAGACCAACAGCTAACAGCTAACAGCTAACAGCTAACAGCTAACAGCTAACAGCTAACAGCTAACTCATTATAAAAACGCAAATATATGAAAATAAACTTGGCTCAATGCCCTCTCAACATGACACATTCTGCATCATCGACATTTAGATGAGCCTGCAGAATTTTATAAAAAGTGATACACCGAGCGTCCGATAAAACCGATATCAATTGCTTTGCTGATTCAACCACTTGGATACTTCTTCAAACCCTTCTGTTGCAGGGTCGATATCTTTCAGCAATACTTTTGCCTGTGCATAATTGCCCAAATCCAGATAACATTTGAGTTGATACCACAATGACCGGTTGGCATAGCCTGATTCGGGAGCGATGCGTTTGAGAGAATCAATGGCGATTTCTTTCATGCCCATTTCGTACAAATTCAGGGCTTTGTAGTAGGTGATGGTATCGGTGTAATTTTGTAATTGGCCGAGTTTGAGCAATGACATCTCATAATTGCCCGCCTTATAGTCTACCATGGCGTCCATGAGGGTGTATTCACCGGCGGGAGCTCCCATTGGAGTAGGTAGTCCGGGATCTTTTTGAAAATATGCAGCATATTCCATTTGGGGCACTTCTTTGGTTTTTAGTTGTTTGCCAACATAATAAAGCAATGCCAAAGTGGCCATTAATAGTAGGGCAACCAAGATCCATCTGGATGCGCCGATACCCTTATTGCTTTTTGGCTGCTCTGCTGAGACTGCCGGCTCTTCCATGATGGCTTCCAGCTTTTCTCTCAATGCCCGGGTCTCCAACGCAGATTTTAGAGTTCTGAGATCTTCGACTTCCTGCCTGAGTGAAGGGTCTGATGACATTTCCTGTTCAAATTCAAGGGAAGCCTGGTTGTCCAGTTGGCCATCGAGGTATTTTTCTATATATGCTATATCAAATTTCATTTTCCTGTAGATGTGGATTTATCTGTCAAAAGCCAATTTTTTCAATTGCATGATACATCTGTATTTGGCGTTTTTTACAGAGTCACTTTCCATATTTAAATAGGATGCAATGGCTACCATGTCTTTCTTTTCCCAATAGAAGAGACGAAGGATGGTTTGGCATTTATCTCCGAGCTTTTGTATGAGTTCATGGATCTTATAATGTTCATCCACAATGTCAAAACCAGCGGCATCCTCTGATGGTTCGACGGTCATGTGCTCGAGACTTTGTTCTTTATTGGCTTTTTTCTTCACTTTATCATACCACCTGAACTTGCAAATTTGCATGAAATAAGCTTCCAGTCCATGGCCATCCATGGAGGTGTATTTTCCGTTCTTCAGATTGAGGTAAAGCGCAATCATACCATCCTGGAAAACATCCTTGGCATCTTCGTTGGTACCTCCTTTTGATAATATGAGGTTTTCAATCGAGTGAAAATTGTTTTTATAAAAAGCCTTCAAAGTTTCATTGTCCTGATCAAGGATACCTTTGACCAAGGCTTGTTCCGCCCTAAAATCCACATTTTTTCATTATGGATTCAAATATAAAAAAACATCGTTTAGCCAATACAAATCATTAAGTAATTGTGCCTGAATGCTTTTTTACTTTTTTGTCAAAGTTTTCCCTGGGTTAGTTTTATACTTATCGGAAATAGATTTGTCCAAATAATTATTGCCAAAAATTCAAATATCTGCGTTAGAAAGCCTCGTCGGAGGTACCACTTTAGTTTAGGAGAAGCTGTGATCAGGGGATCACAGTTCAGCACTAAAATCGTTTGCGACGATTTTATACGCGCTTCATCTTGATCTTTGAATTTTTGTCTGCATAATTATAATGAACAATCCATTTTCCGATAAGTATATTTACAACTATATCGATAAGAAAAGTAAAAAGTCATCAATTCGTGCCAATTTTTTTTCGAAATGCCATAAATAAAACAAATAAAATTAAGCCAAGTGCCAAAAGGTATGGCCATTGCTGCCACCAGGGTTTTACAAAAACAATTGGTCCATCTTCTCCGGTGAAGACCAGACCTGCCCAATAATACGGATCTTTGAGTGATGCAGGTGCTTCTGACAAATAATCCAGCTTTGCCAATCTAAGTGCTTCCGATTTTGATTTCCCTTCCTGCAGGTAGGTATAAAAATGCGAAATGATCTGAGCCGAGGATTGTTCGTCAATATCCCACAATGACATCACAATGCTGGGAGCGCCCGCATACATGAAGCCATAGGCCATGCTCATGATGCCTTCACCCCGGTTGATCATGCCTACACCTGTTTCGCACGCCGATAAGACCACCAAATCGGCATTCACGGGTTTGTTGAAAATTTCATAAGTATGCAGATAGCCATCAGAAACGCTGTCTTTTGCCAGGACAAGTTTTGAAAACATGGGACTCCTGTCATCCACAATGCCGTGGGTGCCGAAGTGGATGATGTTGTATAAATCTGAGGTTTTATTATAATTGGATTCTGTCGCCAAACCTTCGGTGAAGTATTGGGAATATTTCACCGCTTTCAAACCTTCCAGCAGTCGAAGCATGAATGGCTGTTGAAGGGTTTGTAGGTATAAGGTATCTTTGATCAGCGGGGACGATTGCAGGTAGTCGTTTTTTACCTTCTCTGTAAATCCCGGGGCAAATGCCAGAAAATTATTTTTGTAGGGGCGTTCTTTTACTTTTTGAAAGCTGGCAAGCAAAGCAGCACTGAGGCCATACCTGATTTGTTTGCTTTCCAAAAGATATTTTCCTTCATCATCTTTAAGAATTTCAAAATTGAGATAGTATAAGCTTGCGTCAGGAATGATGAGCAGCTTTTCATATTTTTTTGCACTTGCAGGTAAAAGGATTTTGTACAATTCATTGGCCTTTTTCTGATCTTTCCTTGCCCATTCTGAGCGCTCCAATAATTGCTCCACCTGTGAAAAATCAAGCCTGTCCCAGCTTACTTTTCCATCGGGTTCTATAACATGAACGATGAGCAGTGAATCCTGGGCAAAGTATGCAATCATGGCCTCGTCTTTTGACAATACCTTTCTTATGTTTTCCCAGGAAGGATTGAACGTCTCAGAAAAGGATCTTTCGTAGTTTTTATACTTTGACCTGAGTTTGGTTTTGAATAGATTAAAAGAATCCAATTGAATGCTTAGGGCAGAAATATCGCCGGTACCCTCATTATCAGCAAAACTTAATGCATTCAGTTCACTGATTTTGTTTTCAAATTCCTGGTATTGCTTTTGATCCTCTTTGGATAGAAATGATTGATTGATCAATCTGCTGCTGGTGATCAATCTCAAAAGCTGAGATCTGCTTTTTTCAAGAAGCAAGACGGCTTCAGCATCGTTTTTATCATTGCCATTGCAGTGATATGCCTGCCACGCATTTAAATAAATTTGACGAATAGTATTCCCGTGAGAAAGCAAGGAAAGTTCACTTCTGAAGGCATTGATGATGTTTACATAATAGGCTTCAAAATCAAGAATGAAAGACTTCATAACCTCCAGATCTTTTGATCCTGAACATATCTGTTCTTTGATGATTCTGCTGGCCGTCTGGGCAGTAAAAAGCACATTGGCAGAATAGGGTAATCCTTTAAAAAGATTTTTATCACTGGTGCTTCTGTAGCGGTCCATACCATCCTGTAAATAGTCCCAGGCTTCATCATATTGTCCTAAGTCGATCAGTTCTGATGCAAAATAAGTGCAATTGATGAGGTGTTCTTCGTGCATTTTTCCGTAAGCGGAATCAACTATGGCGCTGATCTCATGCACATATCCATATGCGGTCTGGTGATTGCCCAAACCATGCTCAGCATCCATAAGTGCCCGCATCGCAGCATAGGCAGGCTTGGTATTCATTTCATTTTCGCGGCGATAATATGCCTGGGATTTTTGTGCATACTCTTTGGCTTTTTTATGGTCAGATTTGGCATTGTATATTTTTGCATACCATGCGTGCATGTAAGCAAACTGGGCTGCATTTCCCGGATCTTCCTTCAGATGGACCTGAAATATGGTATCGACATAAGCCAGTGCTTCATCGGCATTCCCAAGAAATAAAGTAATGTCTGCCAGTGACATGAATGGTATCAGGTGGTTGGTGCCGTATTTGTTGTTGTCCTTGTAGCCCAGTTGAAGCCCTTTTTTTCCGTACTCCATGGCCAATCCCATTTCTCCCTGATTGTAATAAAACAATCCCAAATTGGTGGAAATGACACTCAGATATCTGCTTACACCGGTTTTTTGATAATCGGCCGTTAATATTTCTTCAGCTTTTCTCAAAGATTCGTATTGTTTTGCCCTGTCTCCAAGTTGACTGTAAATGCCATTAAGATCGTTATAAACTATGCCGATATTGGGGTGATCTCTTGGGTAGAGTTTTTCAGCTACCTTTTTGGTTTCCAGAGCATAAATCAAAGAAGAATCGTTTTTCGCCAGATATTGATAGGCAATGCTGAGACTTCTGTTTGCGGTAAACAATAATTGCAGATCTGGTGTATCAATTTTTTCTGTGAGCGCCAAAGCATATTTGCCATAATATTTAGATTCGTCAAACTGTCGATTGAAGAATAAACTGGTGGCATATTCAGAAGCGATTTCTGCCCTGAATCCCAGGGTATCGTTTTTTTCAGGATAAAGTTTGAGTAACCTCTCATAAACCTCATGGGCTGAATTGTATTCATAATTCCTTGTAAGATGGCCAGCGTATTGCTTTAGCGTTAAAAGGTATTGATAACTTGTGGTATCCAATATTTGGCTCGCCAGATTTACAACATATGCAGCATAATCGACTGCATCTTTTGTGGATTTCTGAACAGAAATTACTTTGTTTTTGAGCCGGTGCGCCATGATCAGTGAATCCGGAATGTCCTTGTAAATTAAGATTGCTTTTTCCGCTATGATTAAGGCGCTGTCTCTTTTATAATTGAGATATAGGTCATTACCGTATTCTATCAAATTTCTTTGAGCGCAGATTGTGCTTGTGACAGCGACCAGAGTTAATACAAAATAGGCCACCCTAAGCATTTTGTTATTATGGATTTTAAATTTGTTCAAAATGGAAATTTTCATAAATGCATGATTGGGATAATGATCAATATTAAGGCTCTTTTTATGAGGTTTTTAGTAATAAAAATAGATTTTTTCTCCATCCTTGTTTTTAAAATTTAGGATTGATGGCTGCCACTCAAAACCGTAAAAATCCTGTCAAATATTTATTTTTACAAATAAAAAATGGAGATGGCCCTAATTTCATTTGTGATGATATACTGCTCGGAAATCGAATTGTCCACTTCCATGCTGCTAAAATGAACCATATCTTCGTTTCAAATACTCGCTGGAGGAACCACTCCAGCCGTGTTTTGAGCCTTTATATGATTCATTTTTTCATCACATGCAAAATGGACATACCATATTCCGAGCAGTATAGAAAGCTGACTTTTTCTCTACTTCACAAAATATCGAATGTGATTTCGAAAAGTAATCAAGAAGATTAAAAATATGAAAGTTTTTAAATGGTTGATATGCATTTTGTATGAGTAGACGAACCCTGTACTTCATTTATTTTTTGGTATGCATCGCCTCATTCCTTTATTTTCCCAAGTGGAAATTATCGGGGACAGAAGCCACTTTGAGCTGGGACACTGCCGGGTATTATTGGTACTTGCCGGCAACTTTTATTTACGATGATTTGGAGCTTTTGGCTTTCAGTCAGGACATCCTTGACAAATACCAAAACACTTCACACTTTTATCAGGCTTTTGAATATGAAAATGGAAATATGGTCATGAAGTACCCGATGGGTATGGCATTGCAATTTTTGCCTTTTTTTCTAATAGCCCACTTCATTGCGCCCATTTTAGGGTTTTCGGCCGACGGCTTTTCTTTGCCTTATCAATTTGCCATACATCTCGAAAGTTTTTTATTTGCCTTATTCGGACTTTGGTTCTTGAGAAAAATACTCTTGAACTATTTTAGTGAGAAATTGAGTTCGCTGGTTTTGATTTCTGTGTATCTGGGCACAAATTATCTGAGCTTTTCTTCCATCGAAAATGCAATGACCCACAATTATTTATTTACATGGAATGCCTTTCTGATTTACAACACCATTAAATACAATCAGGAGCGAAAATTAAAATACATTTTATTCATTGGCTTGAGTTTGGGCATTTCAATTCTGACCAGACCAACAGAAATTGTTTCAGCACTGATACCACTCTTTTGGAATTTTGATCTTAATAGAGGGGGTGGATGGAAAGCCTGGTTCACGGATTTGGCAAAACAATGGAGGCACGTTTTATTGGTGGGCGGCATCGTATTTGCTTTCGGCTTTTTTCAGCTGTTGTATTATAAGCTAATAGGCGGTGACTGGCTGATTTACGCCTACCAGGACCAGGGTTTTTCTTTTCTGTCACCTCACGTCTATAAATATCTTTTCAGCTATGAAGTTGGCTGGTTGTTGTATAATCCTTTGTTTTTCCTGGTACCTTTTGGACTCATGTGGGCTATTAAAAGTAGGAAAGAAGGCAGTGTGGCAATGTTGATATATGTAACAATTTATTTATATGTTGTTACTGCATGGGATTATTGGCTTTATGGGGCAAGAGCTATGGTACAATCTTATGCCGTACTGGGAATTTTTCTGGGTTTTGCATTTGAAAAGTTATTGAAGCAAAAAGTGCTCAAATGGGCGCTAGGTTTCCTGATTATATTTTGTTTTTACTACAATCTGTGGTGGACACATGGGGTACACAGAGGGGCATATTATGACGCGTATAACTCTACAAAGGCTTATTTCAAACATACCTTCTTAAGGTGGCGGGTACCTCTTGAATACAAAAAGCTCTATGACGCTGATGAAATATTTATCGGCGAAAGACAAGCGGTGAATGTGCTCAAATTTGAAAATTTTGAAAATGACTCCATTGTCGCTGCCAAGGGATTTTACCTCAACAATAGTGTATGTGATGCCATCAATTCCAATTTAGAGTTTTCCCAACCCATTGTTTGTGAAATTCAGAAAAACGAAAACAACTGGTTGAGGGTTAGCGCTGATTTTTACACAGAGAAAAGGGAAGGTGATTTATGGAAAATGCCTCAAATGGTCGTTCAAATAAAAATGGATGACCACTTGGTAAAGCGGAGTTTTTTCAGAACCAGCAGAATTTTGAGTGAATGTAAAATTCAGAAACTATATCTGGATGTCAAAAAACCCGATGAACCTTTCAATAAGCTTGAAGCTTTGGTCTGGAGTGCCTATTCTGATAAGCTGTATTTGATAGATAATGTAAGGGTTGATGAATTCAGATGACCGTTAGGTGTAAGGTTTTAGGGATTAGGTGTTAGAGTGCCGGCGGTAAGCTATTAGCTATTAGCTATTAGCTATTAGCTTTTATTGATTGTTTAATGGATTGAAGGAGAAGTTGTTAGCTGCTGGCTATTGAGGGATTAGGTTTTAGGGTTTAGGTTTTAGAGTGCTGGCTTTTAGCTTTTAGATCACGAAATATGTCTTTTATTGATTCTAATGGAGCTAAATGCACCTTAATGCCCTAATGGTTCTCAATGGATAATTAGCCTATTCAGAAGCATTTGCGTACTTATTCTCCAACCCTCCTTTGCGCTTCTGCGAGTATTAAAAAGAGGGATTAGGTTTTAGGTGTTAGAGTGCTGACGGTTAGCTTTCTAGCTGCTAGCTATTAGGCATTAGCTGTTAGCTTTTGTAATTTACCTTAAATGTTACACAGTGGTCTTAATTCTTCTTAATGCCTTAATGGTAAATTTTGTTATCGGTTAAAGGTTAAAAGTTAAAGACAGAGTTGACTGGTCATTAAATTTAGGATTTATAATTCATGCCATAATGGTACTCAAAGAATAATTCGACCTACTATGAAGCCTTTGCGACGTCTATTCTTACCATTCCTTTGCGCCTCTGCGAGAAATAAAAATTGGGATTAGGTTAGGTGTTAGATATAGCGATCCACAGAAAAGCTCATCAAGATTTCAAATTTCAAATTTCAATTCTCAAATTTAAAATTGACCGCAATTTGGTGCTGCCATCTACCGAATAATAAGTTTTATATCCTGTTTCAGCATTCTTGTCGATATTCATCGATAGTATTTATTCTAAATTTTATCTTGTCAGGGATATGCCAATTATTCATCTGAATAAACATCCTTTCATACCATTCAAAACCAAATAAAATGAAACTTTTACCCATTGTACTGCTCTTTGTCACAGCTGCGCTGACCGCTCAAATTAAATATCCCGAATACAATCCGGAGGACATTGACATTCCATTTACCAAATTTGTACTGCCCAACGGGTTGCGACTCGTCGTGCACGAAGATCACAAAGCACCAATTGTTGCAGTCAATGTATGGTATCATGTGGGGTCTAAGAATGAGAAAGCGGGCAAAAGTGGCTTTGCGCACTTGTTTGAGCACCTGATGTTCAATGGATCTGAACACTATAATAAGGATTATTTTCAGGCATTGGAATCCATAGGTGCCACAGACCTCAATGGAACAACGAATGAAGACCGCACCAATTATTTCCAGAACGTACCCGTGGGCGCATTGGACCAGGTATTGTTTCTTGAGAGTGATCGTATGGGCCACTTACTTGGTGCCATAGACCAGGGCAAGCTCGATGAGCAAAGAGGTGTCGTACAAAATGAAAAGCGGCAAGGTGAAAATCAGCCCTATTCCAAAGGCTGGGACATCATGCAAAAAGAAATGTTTCCCCCTCACCACCCGTATGGTCATACAGTCATCGGTGAAATGGAAGACCTCAATGCGGCAAGTCTTGAGGATGTGCATACCTGGTTTAAAACATACTATGGAGCTGCGAATGCTGTAGTGGTAATGGCCGGTGATATCACACCTCAGGAAGCTTATGCCAAAGTGCTCAAGTATTTTGGCAATATTCCGGCTGGGCCTATGCTCAGTCAACCCGGAGTAAACATCAACAAACGGACACAGGAGACCAGGACGACTTATCAGGACCAGGTGCCTGAATCCAGGATACAGATGGTTTGGAACATACCGGAATGGGGAAGCATTGGAAGCACTCACGGTGAAATGCTGGCAGCAATATTGGGAAGTGGTAAAAACAGCAGGCTTTACAAGGCATTGGTGTATGAAAAACAAATTGCGAGTTCTGTCAGCTGTTTTTCTTGGTCAGCTGAAATTGCCGGTAATTTTATGATTCAGGCCAATGTAAAACAAGGAAAGACGGTAGAGGAAGTGGAGAAGGCTATCATTGAAATTCTTGATGATGTGATTAAAAACGGGGTGAAGGAGGATGAACTCAAAAGGGTCAGAGCTTCAAGTTTTGCAAGTCTGATCAAAGGTCTGGAAAGGATAGGGGGGTTCGGTGGCAAAAGTGATATTCTGGCCGAGAATGAAGTTTTTGGTGGAAAACCTGATTATTATAAAACTCAGCTGTTACGTATGAATACGGCAACTGCAAATGACCTCCACCAGTATTCAAAGGATTGGCTTTCTGAAGGAAAATTTACCTTGATTTGTAATCCATTTCCAACATACGAGGTTACAGGGTCAGATGCAGACCGCTCCGAATTACCAAAGGTCGACCCCAACGTGACCACCAGTTTTCCTGCTTTGGAAAGAGCGACGCTCAAAAATGGTATGAAAGTAGTGCTGACCAGAAGAACAGAAAGTCCAATCGTCGTGGCCAATATGATGTTTGATGCGGGCTACAGCACGGATAAAATGATGGGTAAACTTGGACTTTCAAATTTATCGATGAACATGATGGATGAGGGTACTAAAAACCTGAGCAGCCTCGAAATCAATGAGCGTCTGCAGCTTTTTGGAGCTACACTAAGTACTGCCAGCGATCTGGATTATTCATATGTAAATCTCAATGCTTTGAAGGCCAGCTTTGATCAAAGTCTCGAGCTTATGGCTGACGTGGTCCTGAATCCATCTTTTCCGGAATCAGAATTCAAAAGATTGAAGTCAGAACAATTGAGCCGGATACAAAATGAAATGAAAAACCCCATTTCTATGGCACTCAGAGTATTGCCGGAATATTTATATGGAAAAGATCATCCATATGGAATACCTTACTCAGGCACCGGTACTGAAGAAAGTGTGAATGCCATCATGGCTTCAGATGTAAGTGCGTATTACAAGCAATGGATAAAACCCAACAATGCGACCATCGTCGTAACCGGAGATATAAGCATGCCTGAGCTTGTGCAAAAGTTGGAAGCGCAGTTTGGAAAATGGGAGAAAGGGACTACTCCTAAAAAAGTGATTCCAGAAGTGAAAGAGGCAAATGGTAAGGGGAAATTGTACCTGATTGATAAGCCTGAAAGCCAGCAGTCTCTGATACTCGCCGGATATCTCACCAACCCTTATGGAAAGATGGACGAAACCTCTATTGAACAAATGAGTGCAGTTTTGGGAGGCGACTTTACAAGCAGGATCAATATGAATCTCAGAGAAGATAAACACTGGTCTTATGGTGCGGGCACTTTTATTCTTGAAACTAAGGGTCAGCGGCCATTCCTCGTATATGCCCCTGTGCAAACAGATAAAACCAGTGAAAGTCTTAAAGAAATCATGAAGGAGTTTGATGCCATCACAGGACCACAGCCCATCACTTTGGAGGAATTCAATAAATCAAAGCAAAATACAATCATGGGCTTGTCGGGCAGATGGGAGACCAACGACGCTGTCAACTATAGTGCCCGTAATATTTTAAAATTTGGTCTCAAGGATGATTACTGGCAAACCTACAGTAAGCACGTACAAAACCTCAAACTTGAGGACGTAAGGGCTGTATCCAAAGAAATGATCCGGCCTGAAAAGCTATCATGGTTTATGGTTGGAGATGCGCAGGTGGTTTTGCCAACCCTTAAAGACAGTGGGCTGGAGGTGATACAGATTTCTGCTGATGGAAAGGTGATTGTGCCGAAGCAGGAGAAGCCGTGATTGAGGGGTAGGTATTAGGTTTTAGGTATTAGGTTTCTGGCCTTCTGGCTTTTAGCTGTTAGCCATTAGCTATTAGCTTTTTTTGATTGTTTAATGGATTGAAGGAGAAGCTGTTAGCCATTAGCTTTTAGATTAGGCAATATGCCTTGTATTGATGCTAATGGAGCTCAATGCACCTTAATGCCTTAATGGTTATCAATGGATAATTCGTTTTCGGAATTGAAATGGACTGAAAGTTTGATTTTTTTTAAAAGCAGTGCAGAAATATTCCAAACTGCTGAAGCCAGACTTAAATGCTATCTCATTGATAGACATATTGGTTTTTTCCAATAAATATTTGGCATGGATGAGACGAAGTTGTTGTATGTATTTATATGGACTCAGTCCGGTAAATTTCTTAAAAAGTCTATTGAAGTGAAATGGACTCATATGGGCTTGAGCAGCGACATCTGAAATGGATATATCTTCCTCAAAATTCAAATGAATAAAATCTTTTCCTGCCTGAATCATATCAATTTGATAATGATACGAATTGAACTCATAAAAGATTTCATTTGAGACCGAAACATCATGGAGCATTGCATCAAGTAAGTTGAATGCGAAGTTTTCCAAGCCGAGTGTTGTCTTATTTTGAAGCAATGCTGTGAGGTAGTATGACCACAATACCTCCAGTTTAAAATGTGAAAACATATCAGGTTTGGTAAAATAATATGATGAACTCAGACTATGCTTTTCCTTTATTTCCTCATAAAATTTTGTTGAAAAATTAATGACAATAAATGCTCCGTTCCCCGCTGTAATGGTGTAATCATAATCCGGTTTGTCCATTAAAATATAACCTCCAAATAAATTAATGTTTTGCCTGAAATGGGAAAAACTTACACTACCGGATTTTGGAATCAGGAGACAGAAGTTTTCATTATACGCCTTTGGTAAAGATTCGTTTTTGGGCAATAGAATATTGACAGATTTTATTTCAAAATCCTGGTTTTTAAAAACTAAGGTAGAGTCAATTGTCTTCATTGCCATTATCTTATAAAAGCGAAGATGGTGAAATTGTTGATTTAATTTGGTGAAAGGCAAAGAAGAGCAAGATTTTGAAGTTTTTTTTGCAGAACTTATAGGAAGTTTGTTGTTAAAATAGCAATGAAATATTTGAAATTATTGGCAGTGGCAGCTCTTTTTGTCAGCGGATGCCAAATGAACAATGGAACAATAAAATTGACAATGGAGGATAAGGAAATCTTGAGTGAATTGAACAGTCAATTCATATTAAACTACATTACTCAAAATGCAGTTGCACACAGTGAAATCATTCATTCAGACTTCGTATGTATTGAAAACAGTGGACGAATAATTGGCAGAAAAGTTTATTTGAAAAATTGGGAAACTGATTATCAAAACAGCGGGGTAGATACTTTTTATCATACTGATGAGGACATCCGCATCTTTGGTGATATGGCTTTGGTGCGGTCAAAAAGTGTTTATTCTCTTGAGAGAAATGGAGAGAGATACACAGGTGCCTCCATCTACACAGATACCTATATCAGGGAAGATGGTAAGTGGAGGTGTGTCCAGGCACAAATGACGCCGTTGAAATAAACCTGGAATCATTGATTAGGCACTTAGTTTTGAATTTCCTGATTATAAATATGGCCCAAAAGGTATATTTTCCGAATCGGAAGTATACTTTACGGACAATGGAATAGCCATTTATTGATTCTAATGAAGCTGAATACACCTTAATTTCTTAATGGTTCTCAATGGATAATTTAGCCTATTCTGAAGCCTTTGCGATCTTTATTCTCCCCCTTCCTTTGCGGCTTTGCGAGAAAATTTGTTATCGGTTAAAGGTTAAAAGTTAAAGGGAGGGTTGACTGGCTATTGAATTTAGGAATTGAAATTAATCGAAGTTAATGCCTTAATCGTATCTAATGGATCAAGTCAAACAAATCTCGAATTTCAAATTTCAAATCTCGAATTTCAATTTTCAAATTTACCCATTCACCGGGGCGAGCTCTACCTCCAGCCCATCAATCTCATCCACCATTTTGATCTGACATCCCAGGCGGCTGTTGGACTTGACGAAAAATGCCTGGTCCAGCATATCTTCCTCATCCTGCGATGGTTCCGGCAAATCGTGATCGCTGTGGACATATACGTGGCAGGAAGCGCATAGGGCCATGCCACCGCAAGTGCCTTCAACAGGAAGGCTGTAAGATTTGCAGACTTCCATGAGGTTCATGGCCATATCTGTTGGGGCTTCCAACTCATGGATGGTTCCCTCTCTGTCGGTGACTTTTATGATGATGATGTCTTCCATTGTTCAATTTCTTCTCTTGTAAATGATGGGATGTAAAGGATTAGTTCCCATTTCGGGGGCAAAGTTAATAATTCTATTAACTGACACAATCCTATAGAAAAAATATAGTTGGACGGGGATACGGCAATAAAATATTTAAAATTTTAAGAAATCATAAGCTTAATGTTAATCCTAATTTAAATAGGCTTATTTCTATTCATTATTGGCTAACAAATGGGAATTTTATTTCGTCAGAGATTAAAAGCTAAGCCCCGTTTTTAGAACCAATTTTGAAATACACAAAAACTGCGGGAGATGAAAAAGATACTTTTACTCCTATTGTTGATCACCGGCTTTTATTCTTGTACTGACTATTCTCAGGAAGTTTATCCTGTCATTGGCTTTTATGATGCCCGGGTGGTTGGTGTGACCGGCACTTTTGAAATGAACATCTCTGCCGACTGGGGCAGGAGGGTGCTTATAGACGCACCTTTTGATGGAGATGTTTGGGATGTAGTGGAGGCCAGGATAGATGAGCCCGATTCTGACTATGCCCAGGACATTGATATCCCACGTCAAACATTGGCAGATGGTGTAGAAATCTGGGGAGATGGCGTCTACTATAATGGCACCATCCAATTGGACTATAAAATGCGGATTTTTGGAGATAAGATAGCCTTCAAGATCATAGGCAGTCAGTATTGACCTTAGGTTGGATATTTGGTTGCTTTTTGTTCTGAGTTGAAGGATAAGGGTTTATTTGGTTAAACTGGTTATTTGGTTATTTTCTTTTAAAACCATGCAATGAAGATGTTCTGAAATGCACATCGTGACTTAGAACCAATATAGTAGCAAGTGGCAATTCCGGGGAGGTCCTCCACCGGTTATGAAAATCAGGCAGCCCGTATATATTGATTTTATTGGTGAAACAATTTGCAATATATGACTCTCTCTAAGCCGGGCTGCCGTTTTTTTTTGTTTTCAAACATCAGTGAAAGGGAATTCATCAAGTAAAATTAAGAAGAATTTTGGCCAATTATAATCCTTGATTTTATAGGCTTAGAAATACAATTTTCAAAATAATTCTATCTTCATACCACACTTACTGACATGTGGTAAAAACAATTCTTCGTATATCCCTGATCTATCTTTCTCTTCTATTGCTGGCATCTCTGATCTGGTACAAGGAACGTATGCTTTTTGCAGATCCGGCCTTCATTTCATTTGAAATCATCAACAATAAAGCGCTCGTCATTTCTGAATACAGATATGGTGCTTTTATCACCCAGGTTTTTCCGTTGATGGCTGTAGGATTGGGCCTTACTCTGAAGGGTATACTTTTGGCATATTCTGCAAGTTTCTATCTTTTTTACCTGGCTGCCGCCCTGGTCATTACATATGTATTCAAACAACCCCGACTCAGCATTTTACTGGCGATCTACCATTTGATCTTTGTGAGCGATGTGTTTTTCTGGCCCAACAATGAGGTCCATCAGGCCTGTGCCTGGATGATGCTTTCGATCGCTGCTGTTTTATACCAGGCTTCCCAACAGGAAAGACGGCCCGTTTGGGTGTACGGCTTCATTTTGCTGGCAACCGGGATGGCCATCATCTCCCATGTGCTGATCATTGTACCTTTTTTGTTTTTATGGATGTACACGGCCATTCACTACCGGGTTGTGGAAAAGAAGAGGAAAATGGCATTTGCATTTAGTGCGCTGATCGTCCTGTTTTTTTTGATTCGGATTTACCTTTCCTATGCCAGCTGGTACGATGGTGTAAAGTTGGAAGGAGTTAAAAACTTGTCTTTTCAAAGTATAACGAATGCCTTGGTAAACGATCATGCCATGTCATTTCTCCGGCTCTTGGGTTCAAAATATGTTGTCGCCCTTTTGTTATTTGGCATGGGTGTTTTTTCGCTCGTGGAAAAGAAGAAATGGGGTCTTTTGTTAATAACAGCATGCTTTGCTTTGGTCTATTATGTACTGGTTACCCTCACATTTTCCGACGCCATAAATGCATTCAACTTGTTTTATTTTGAAAGTCAATGGATGGGGCTGGCCATCATTTTGGCAAGTCCGTTGGTTATTGATATGAATGAGAAAACTTTTCCCCGGAAGTTCCTCAATTATGCTTTCATTGGCCTGATCCTGCTCCAGAAAGTATGGCACTTTTACGGTTCGGAGATAAAATTTTCTACTAGGTTGGACCGATTGGAAACTATGGTGAGTCAGATGCGGACACAAAAAGTGGAGAAAGCTTATCAGTTTAAAAATGTGGATCATGATGAGATGATGGTCATATGGGGAGTTCCTGTGGAAACCATGATCCTGTCTGCATTGGAATCACCGGAAAATGCGGTTACATACAAAATATTTGATCAGGTACAGCCAGTGTCTGCCGCTGTTGACTCGGTATATACTGCCTTCAGGCTTGTCCCGGTATCGGTGCTGAATAAGCGGTATTTTGGTTTGGAAGATAGTACTGTTTATAAGGAGTTTAGTGAGTAGTGAGTTTTTATAGTGAGTAGTCAGTAGTGAGTAGTCAGTTCTTTGGTGAGTAGTTTGTTTTTTAGTGACTAGTCAATTCTTTATGTTTTGTCGATTTCGCGCCAAAAGCGCGCGTTAAACAGTAGCAATTCACTAGGGACGCAGGCGCGTACTCGCCACTGAATAACGCCGTAGGCGTAATTATACTCACTACTCACTACTCACTATCCCGCCTTAAATGTCCATTCTTTCTCACCTCAATGTCTATTCTTTCTCAGCAATCAAATGGGCTCTTTTTTAGGTTCACCTATACCTTAGCAGCGCATAAAAAACATTCCCAAGATGAAGATTAGAAAAATCATTACCAGCATGCTTTGGTGTATTTGGCTACTTTCATTTAGTCTTTCGGCACAAACTACCCGCTATGTAAAACCTACAGCCAGCGGATCTGGAAATGGCACTTCGTGGTCCAACGCTTCGGCAGACCTACAGTCAATGATCAATGCCTCTATCTCTGGTGACCAGGTCTTCGTGGCAGCAGGAATATATCAGCCGGCCATTGGACAAAGTTTTGAGATGAAGGAAGGCGTGAAAATCTATGGGCATTTTGCGGGAACGGAGAGCTCATTGGCACAAAGAAATCTGAGCGGCATGGATACCAGCTTTTTGGAAGCCAATGGTGCCTACGTCATGTACAACAATGCCGGAATAACACCAGCTGCAATTCTGGATGGCTTTTGTCTGCGCAATGCATTTCGGCTAAATGTGAATGGCGCTTGTTTGTACAACGATCATGCCTCACCCACCATCAAAAATTGCATTTTTTACAACAATGAAACCGATAATGGCGGAGGTGCCATTATTAATGACCAATGCGCACCCATCATCAGCCACTGCATTTTTAGGAACAATACCGCCGTTGCGGGTGGAGCAGTTTTCAATTACATATCCAATGCAAAATTTCTCAATTGCTTGTTTTATGACAATTACTCCAGTGGAAGCGGAGGAGCTGTGAGCAACCATACTTCATATCCCAGCTTCATCAATTGTACCATTGTACACAACCAGGCCATCCAAGGCAGTGCCATCAACAACTACATCCCTGCAAATACCCCAAACACACAGCCGGTAATCATAACAAACTGCATCGTTTGGGACAATTTTGGAAGCCCCGACTCCGTGATCAACAATGATGGATCTTTTCCAACAACAATTGTCACCTATTCCAACACACAGGTGACTTTTGCAGGAACAGGGAATATGAGTGCTGACCCCAATTTTGTTAATGCTGCTGGTGGAAATTATCAACTAAACATAAATTCGCCATGCATCAATGCAGGAAATAGCAGTGCTGCATCGTCTCAAGGTATTACCACAGATTTGGCTGGAAATACAAGAGTTCAGGGATGTAACGTGGAAATGGGTACTTATGAGTTTTTCCAATCCTCGACCAATAAAATATTTGTAAAACCTACTTCTTCAGGCTTAGCCAATGGCAGTGATTGGGCCAATGCAACCAGCAATCTTCAGGCTGCTATAAACTTATCGTGCTCTGGAGACAGCGTTTTTGTGGCTGCGGGCAATTATCAGCCCGCCACTGGACAGAGCTTTAAAATGAAAGATGGGATAAAGATTTATGGGCATTTTGCGGGGACGGAGAGCTCCTTGCCAGAAAGAAATTTGTTCAGTGCTGATACAAGTTTCTTGTCTGGAAATGGAAATGTTGTCATCCTCAACAACAGCAATAATTTAAGTAATTCTTCCTTAATAAATGGATTTACCATTAGGAATGGAGTTTCAGGTTCTGGTGGTGGCATGTTGAATTCCAACTCAAGTCCGGTTATTGAGTGGTGCATCATTGAAAATAACAACGGAGGCGGAGGCGGTGGAGGAGTTTACAATGATGGCACTGGCCATCCGGTGATCCGATATTGTATCTTCAGGAACAATTATGCTTTTTATGGTGGTGCGGTTTATCAAATTAGCGATAGCCTTGATATTTTAAATTGTCTGATGTACAACAATGCTACACTCGGAGGTAACGGAGGCGCAATTATGAATTACAGCGAGTGCATGATCGTCAATAATACTATTACACAAAATCATGCCCAGAGCAGGGGTGGTGCCTTGACAAATTTAGGCAATATGACAATAAAGAATAGTATTATCTGGAATAATACAGCGAGCATTTCTGACCCCGAAATACAACAGGTAGATGGTACTATTGATGTATCATACTCAGATGTGCAAGGAGGATTTACTGGCACAAATAATGTTGATGAAAATCCTATTTTTGAGAATCCAAATGCGGGTAATTTTAATCTTACAGCCTGCTCTCAGCATGAACAACTCAGTGGTAATAATCAATTTGTAAACCAATCTGGAATATTCAAAGATCTACTTGGTCACCCAAGAATACAATTTGGTATCGTTGAAATGGGAGCAGTTGAATATTTGTTTTTTCAAGGGAACAGATTTGTTAAGCAAACTGCAAGTGGAAGCGGAGATGGCAGCAATTGGGCGAATGCGACTGATGATCTACAAAATGCAATTAATCTATCATGCGATGGAGATACCGTCTTTGTTGCCGGAGGTATATATCAACCACCTTACGGACAAAGTTTTTCCATGAAGGAAGGGGTAAAGATTTATGGTCATTTTGCGGGCGATGAAACATCAATCAACCAAAGAGATCTTACATCGTCCAATACGAGCTTTTTAAAAGGGAATCAAGCTACAGTGGTCAGGAATTATCAAAATGGACTTACCAGTGCAGCCGTTTTGGATGGATTTACAATTATGGACGGAATAGGCACAGGAGGCTCCAATAATTTAAGCGGTGGGGGCATGGCAAATACTGTTGCTTCCCCGAAAATAAATCATGTAGTTTTTATTAATAATATTGCCACTGATGGAGGTGGTATGTATAATAGTTCTTCATCCACTCCGTTGATCACAAATTGTGTTTTTGCCAATAATTTCGGCAGTGGAATGCATAATTTTAGTTCTTCCCCATTGATTTTTAATACAGTATTTGCCAGCAATATTGGATATGGAATGGAAAATGTATTGAGTTCCTCTTCAAATATCTTTTATGCCACGTTCGTCAACAATACCGAGGGTGGGATGATTAATGGCGCAGCTACTCCAAAAATTAGATACTCAATAATGTGGGATTATGGTAGTGAGATTGTTACTAATTTCTCAAGCCCTGCAATAATTGAGTATTCGTGCATAAAAGGAGGTTATGCTGGTATTGGAAATATTGATTCATATTCTCAGTTTTTAGATTCCATAAATTTGATTGGTCCCGATGGTATTTGGATGACCTCAGACGACGGACTACAACTTGCACCCTGCTCGCCAGCCATCAATTCAGGAGACACCATATTACTTCCTTTTATTGATGCCCTCGACATCACCGGCTCCCCCCGCATCCAAAATACCTACGTTGACATGGGCGCCTATGAATCCCCCTTTGTACCCCCAATAAGTATAAATAACCTGGGCTATAGCACCCTTTCTCAGGCAGTTTCTGCCGCGGCCCTCAGTGGAGGTACTGTAGAAATCGGCCCCTGTACCATCGAGTCTCCCTCCATTACGATACCGATGAATGTCTTGCTCAATATTGCACTGGGGGCCAGTTTGACAATCGTGCCATAAATACTAAAAAACTAGGAGATGGAACAAAACATCATTTTTTTAGAAGCGCAAAGCAACTATACCCTTATTTACTACCATTCTGGAAAGCGGCGCATAGTCACCCATACCTTGAAAAAGGTTTTGCAAGATTATGAAGATCAATTCCTCAGGATACACCATTCCTTTGCGGTAAACTCCAAGTGCATTCGCCAAATTTCCATCAAAAAAAAATGTTTGATCACCAGTGATGGCAGGGAATTGCCTATTTCAAGACGAAAACTGCCGCTTGTATTTAAAAATTTGGCTTTAGCCCTTTAAACAGAATCAAATGAAAAACACGCTCATACTAACCGCCATGCTTTTTGTGGTTTCTGGTGGATTCTCACAAACCACCCGCTATGTAAAACCTACAGCCAGCGGATCTGGAAATGGCACTTCCTGGTCCAACGCTTCGGCTGATCTACAGGCAATGATTTATGCCTCAAACTCCGGTGACCAGGTCTTCGTAGCAGCAGGAATATATCAGCCGGCCATTGGACAAAGCTTTGCATTGAAGGAAGGCGTGAAAGTATATGGACATTTTGCGGGAACGGAGAGCTCGTTGTCCCAAAGAAATCTGAGCGGCGTGGATACCAGTTTTTTGGAAGCCAATGGTGCCTATGTCATGTACAACAATGCCGGCATAACACCAGCTTCAATCCTGAATGGCTTTTGTCTGCGTTATGCTTTTCGGCTAAATGTGAATGGTGCTTGTTTGTACAACAATCATGCTTCACCCACCATCAAAAATTGCATTTTTTACAACAATGAAACCGATAATGGCGGAGGCGCCATCATGAATGATCAATGCGCGCCCATCATCAGCCACTGCATTTTTAGGAACAATACCGCCGTTGCGGGTGGAGCAGTTTTCAATTATATATCCAATGCAAAATTTCTCAACTGCTTGTTTTATGACAATTATTCCAGCGGAAGCGGAGGAGCTGTGAGCAACCATACTTCGTATCCCAGCTTCATCAATTGTACCATTGTGCACAACCAGGCCATACAGGGAAGTGCCATCAACAACTACATCCCTGCAAACACCCCAAACACACAACCGGTAATCATAACCAATTGCATCGTCTGGGACAATTTTGGAAGCCCGGCCTCTGTGATCAACAATGATGGATCTTTCCCGACGACGATTGTCACCTATTCCAATACACAAGTTCCTTTTGCAGGTACGGGTAATATCAGCGCAGACCCGAGTTTCGTAAATGCTCCAATGGGTAACTACGAGCTGCAGTTTGTATCTCTTGGCATTAATATAGGTAACAACGATGCTGCCATACTTTCAGAAATAGACTTTGATCTCAGTGGTGGTGCCAGGATTCAACGTTGCGATGTGGATATGGGTGCATACGAGTTTCATGAATACAGCAGCCATAAAATATTTGTAAAACCAACAGTGTCAGGCCAGGGAGATGGCAGCAGTTGGGCAAATGCGATGAATAATCTGCAACTGGCGATCAACCTATCTTGTGTTGACGATAGCGTTTTTGTCGCTGGAGGAATTTATCCAAGGCCAATCGGACAAAGTTTTTCTATGAAGGAAGGGGTGAAAATTTACGGGCATTTTTCTGGAACCGAGAGCACCCTCGCTGAAAGGGATTTAATGAGCATTGATACAAGTTTTTTAGTATCAAATGCTAATAATAATACCATTATTAATAATTATACTAATGGCTTGACCATTGCTTCAGTTTTAGATGGTTTTACAATCATGTCTACCTTTCAAGTAAATTTCAATAGGGGTATTGAAAATAACTACGCTTCCCCTCTGATTAGGAATATTTTATTTTATAATCTAGGATCAGGAGCAGTTTATAATAATCGTTGCTCACCAGTTTTTAGAAACGATATCTTTCTTAAAAATGCATCTCATGATGGAGGTGCCATTTATAGTTTAGCTTCTGATGTGGATATTGAAAACTGTTATTTCGAAAAAAATCTTGCAAGCTATGGCGGTGCAATCGCCATATTAGGTGTAGGCCCTAATCAAGTATACCAAATTGGTAATTCAGTTTTTCTGGAAAATCGCTCGATTGCTGTAGGCGGAGGCATTCATTTACTTGAGGGCAGGCTAAACATAGACAAATGTAAATTCATGAAGAATGAAGCGGATGATTATGGAGGTGTAATTTTTTCAAATAACTCCCATGACATAAATATCTCGAATTCATTGTTTGCTTTAAATCATAGTTCATACGGCGGAGCTATATGGTCTTATGCCCCTCCTGTCAATATTATGAACTCAACCATAGCTTTTAATTCAGGAACATCAGCTTGTGATGCTCTAGGAGTTAATACTTTTACTTTTATTAACACAATTTTATGGGGAAATTCCGGTATTGGTGGAATACAAAGTGAGTATGCTGACGTATCAATAGGAAGGGGTATTAAAGTCAATTGTCTGTCTTCAGCTGATGGATTAGATCCAATGTTTGTCGCAGATTCTGTTGACTTTAGATTGTCTCCCTGTTCACCAGCCATAAATGCCGGAAATAATGCATATGCAACTTCTACTGATCTTGTTGGAGGCCCACGTATCGTTAATAACTTTGTGGATTTGGGGCCATATGAATCCTCATGGCAACCTCCAATTTCTATTAATAATTTTGGATATCCTAAGCTCACACAAGCGGTCTCTGCCGCCGCTCAAAGTGGTGGCACTGTGGAGATAGGCCCCTGTGCCATCGAGTCTCCCTCCATCACGATACCGATGAATGTCTTGCTCAATATTGCATTGGGGGGCAGTTTGACGATCGTGCCTTAGTGGGTAGTGAATAGTGGGTAGTGAATAGTGAGTAGTGAGTTTTTTTTATGAGTACTCAGTGATTGTCAGGTGCTTATACCTGTGGTGTGTACTTACTACTTATCAGGACCGTATGCGGATTTAGTTCACTCACCATTCATTAACATCTTAGGTGCGCACTCACCACTCACTAACGCCGCAGGCGTAATTTTCACTCACTACACACTACTGACTACTCATTAACGCCGCAGGCGTGTACTCACTACGCTTGTACAAGTCTGCAAGATCCAATACTTTTATGGCCTATGGCCGATATCCACAGAATAATACTGCTTAGCCTTACCTTTCTTGGCTTTTGTATGCTTTCCCAAGCTCAGGGAAATGAGCCTACATTCGATATCAAAACATTTCCGGAGCTAAAACTAGACCCTTCTTACGTTTTGCAGCGAGCTCAATTGGATAGCCTGGGCAATCTCTGGCTATATGGAATGAAGGAAATAAAAGACCCAAAAACCGGAAAAAATGAACGTGTGCTTTTGCGCTATGACGGACAAAAATTTGCCAACTTTCCATTGACTGAAAACATTTTATGGAAAGAGTTTGACCCACTGCATCGGTTTGAATTTTTATCCCCGCAACAGCTTGCATTTTATTTACCACCTTCACCCATCGTCATTTTTGAACCTTTCAGCGGTAAAAGTCAGGAAATCCAATACCAGGGGAAACAGCTTGCTCTCTTATCTGATGTTGTAAGCATTAAGGGCAGGAGGTTTTTTATCGGTGAATTCGAGGGGGTGAAATATCTGTTTAAATGGCAGCATTTATTGACTAAAATGAATGAGGTCAAAGAGGAGCTTATTTATGCAGGCCTTTATGAAGTTGGCGACAGGATTTGGTTAGACACGGAAAATGGCTTATTTGCGCTTAATGAAGATGGCAACTTTGTCGATAGTATCCTATACGATAGTCCATTAATGAATCCACATTGGTTCAGATACGACAGCAAAGGGAACATGTATTTTTATAATGCAAAAGGAGAAGTCATCAATCTCTCTGAATTTCCAAAAGCAGGTAGAAGCTGCGAAAAAAGTATTGTTCCTTTATATAATAATAAATACCAGGATGAGCAAGGAAACCTTATCCTATTCAACTCCAACCTCTATGACATAAAATACTTGGGTCTTCTAAAAAAAGGAAATACAAAACTGATACCCTATACGGACTTATTGAGGGCCTTTTCCACTTACGACGCTATAGCAAGTTCTGATTATACAGACAGGTTTTTTCTCCTTTCTGATCTGGGCTTGCTGGAAGTAAAAGTCATAAACAAAGCAGTACAAACATACCTTGAAGGCATTTCCATCCGCAAGCTAAGACATGTGGAAAATCACTTGCAGGTTGAAACGGAATTGAAAGGTGTTTACGCCCTGAATTATGAATCCGGTGAGATGAAAACCATCAACCGGGAAGTAAGCTTTGGCAGAAATTACCATCAAACAGGCCAGGAGCTGATTTACAACAATGACCGCGTTTTATATGTCAATAAACAAGGGATAAAAAATAAAATAAATTTTGCTTTAGTTCCTGAAGATTTGCTCAGGTTTAATGATTCTATTTACGTCTACGGAAGAGATGATTTTCTGTTGCGTGTAAATATTGACCGTAACCAAGTGGATACCATTCGATTTCACGGCTTGCATAAAATTCAACAACTGGTCAAGCAGGATGAAAACAAATTTTATCTGGTACATGGAGGTGGCCTTTCTTTATTGACTATAAATGGAGAAGAGGTCAAAAGTTTCGCCCTTGAAGGAGCAGCAAATTGTTTGAACTCAGATGACAAACACTTATATGTCGGGGATGGAAAAGGAGGAGTTTGGAAGATAGACAAATCCAATGATCAGGTCTCAAAAATAGCAACTTTGGGCAGGCCCATCGCAAGCCTCACCCTGGCAGAGAATAAATTGTGGATTGCTACTTTCAGCGGACTTTATGCATTTGATTTAAATGCTGAAAAATTGTTTTTTGCTAAAGATGAGACTTTAGAAAATACCGAATTTAACCGTCATAGCAATTTCTTCAGCAAGGCCAATGCTATCTTATATCTTGGCTCACTTCAAAAATTGTTGGCAATTGATCTGAAAAGCCTTGTTTTGTCTGATCCCATAACACCCATACAATTTACTTCGGTCAGACAATACAACAGCCATTCTGGAAAAGACACTATCATATATTTGTTTGGAACTGAAGACGTAAAATTGGTAATAGATGCGTATCATTCAGGATTTACTTTGAATTTCAGTCAGGGTTTGAAGTCCGAAAACAAAAACCTGATCCTCGAATACCAACTAAAACAGGAGGCAGAAGATAATTCTGAAGAGACCTGGATTAGCAATGGCCAAAACATGCAACTTTCTTTTTCCAATCTGGCAGCCGGTGATTATGAGTTGTGGGTAAGAAATCGCGATTTGAGCAGTGGCATCAATTCACACATAAGGAAGATTCACATTCATGCAAATGGTTACTTTTACGATGCATGGTGGTTCAGAGGCTTGATTTTGTTCATTATAGGTATGATTGCTTTCTTTTGGATAAGAAGACTGAATACAGAAAAAACCAGGCTTGACAGGGAAGTAACTTTGAGAACTGCGGAGCTGCAAACTGAACGAGAGACCATAAAGCAACAAGCAAAAACACTCCAGGAGCTTAATGACAATAAGGATAAGTTTTATACCAATATTTCCCATGAAATAAAGACGCCACTTACCCTGGTAAATGGTCCTATAGATCAACTTTTGACATTTGAAAACTATCAACCGGATCAATTAAAACTGCTCAACATTGCAAAAAGAAATACAAATATTCTCACAGAGCGCGTGCAGGAGCTGCTGGAATTAACCCGGCTGGAAAATAAAAAAGAAAGCCCCGACTTGAGTCCGTGTTCACTTGATTTTCTTGTGAATCAGGAAGTTAAAATATTCGAACCTGTGGCTGTTCAAACTGGCTTGCTTTTGCAAAGCAATGTTAGCGGCAAAACTGACCAACTTTTTTGGATGGATAATAAGCGCTTGGGCAAAGTCGTCCAGAATCTCCTGGCCAATGCGTTGAAGTACAACACTTCCGGACAAAAGGTGGAAATTGACCTCAAATTAGCACATGATTCATTGAGCATTGAGGTTTCAGATGACGGCCCTGGTATTCCATTTGAAGATCAAGCTAAAATCTTTGAGAAATATTACCAGGTCCAGAATGATAAGTCTGACACTAATCCTGGAGCGGGCATAGGTCTTGCCTTGGTAAAGGAAATTGTCCAATTGTTAAATGGGCAAATAAAACTGGAAAGTGAACCTGGTCACGGAAGTAAATTTCTGCTGGAATTGCCTGTGAAAATGATTGAATGGCAAGAAGCAAATTTGTCCATGACGACAGAGCAGGTAAATAAACTTCCTGACTTGATCATGAAAGGCAAAAAACCAAGCATTCTCATAGTAGATGATCATGAAGAGCTGAGGAATTACATTGGGAGTTTGCTTTCCACATCATGTCATATTGAGCTCGCAGAAAATGGATTGGATGCCTGGGAGAAAATATATCAAAATGCTTTTGACCTTATTATTTCAGATATTATGATGCCCAAAATGGACGGCCTAACCCTGCTTACCAAAACAAGACAGTCAGAGAGGTTTCACAATATTCCTTTTATTTTCTTGTCAGCAAGGAGGAATGAAGCCATCAAAGCCGAAGCTTTTCGTGCGGGTGTTGATGATTATCTAACCAAACCATTTTCTTATATTGAGCTCATTGTCAGAATGCAGCGTTTATTGGAGCGAAGTTTGGTTCGAAAAGAAAACAATGAAATTGTACTGGCAGAAAGTGATCATCCAAATATGAATAATGATGACAGACTGAATCAAATCAATGCCATCATATTACGCGATATGGGAAAACCGACTTTCAGTGTGCTAAGCATAGCCGAACAATTAAGTATCAATCAGAAAACCTTATTGCGTTTTCTGAAGTCAAATATTGGGCTAAGCCCTAAGGAATACGTAAATGAGCTCCAAATGGAAACTTTGAGGAGACTGAAATATGAGAGACCTGGACTTAGTATAAATGAACTTGGATCATTGGTTGGGTTCACAGACTCGCGATATATGATACAAAAATATTTCGAAAGGTTCGGCGAAAAGTTGAAGTAATCGACAGCAACGCTAAGAATACAGACGGTGGGGGTATGAGCAGCTACAAATGACTGCACTGATATATTGACAGTATTGAAACAAATATGCTCTCATACTATAATTGTTCAAGCCTACCCCCAGAGGTAGTTATCAAATCAGTGAGATTGTGTAAAATTGTAGTTGTTTGTCAAGATCATTCCAATTAATCGACAAGTAACTAAATGATGAATGAATAAAATTCTTAAATGGATATTCTTGTTGCTATGTCTTCTTGCTTTGCGTTTAACTGAAGCAAAGTCTGCTGACAGTTTATCTGTAAGAAAGGACATCATGTCGTTGATCAGGGATGGGCTTACCGCTCAGGCCAGATCTGAAAAGGATGGACTGAACCATTTCGAAGCCGCTCTGAGACTATCTGACTCCTTGCAAATGTCTGATTTATCGACCATCATCCATATTGAGCAGGCAAGAATGGCAAGACAAAAACTCAATGTGAAAACATTTTTGAGTGAACTCAAAAAAGCTGAGCCCTATATTATGTCCAATGATTCTGCCGCATATGCCGATGAGTACTACGCTTTGTGGGCTCAATACCATTACTTTATGAAGGATTATCCCAGGGCATTGGAGTGGATTAACAAAGCCGAAGAGGTGCGCGATAGGATGAGTCCTTTTCGCAATTGGAAAACCTACAATTTCAAATCCATGATTTATGAAGCCATGGGCGAAAATCAAAAGGCACGATCAGCTGACGAACGGGCTGAACTCCTGGCCAGGTTACAGAATACATCCAGAACACTCGATGATTTAGACAGAATATTTGATGATGAAGCCCATGCCGCAGAAATTGAAAAGCTGTCCTTACAGAACCGTTTGATCCAGGTACAGGCCAACAATGCGCGCAAGCAAAAACAAAACCTCCGCATTGTGATCGGCCTGATATCACTGCTTTTCGCTACGAGCATGGCTTTTCTTATCAGCAGGACGAGATCCAACAAACGGCTGAAGGAGATGAACTCCATCGTCTCTGAGAATCTCAAAGAAAAAGACCTCCTCATCCAGGAAATCCACCACCGCGTAAAAAACAACCTCCAGCTCATTTCCAGCCTGCTCAGTCTTCAATCCAGAACTGTCAATGACGAAAAAGCCTCGCTTGCCTTGTCAGAAGGCCAAAGCAGGGTCTTGTCCATGGCCCTCATCCATCAAAATCTTTACAAAGACAAAGTCAGTTCAGGCATGGATGTACAGGACTATGTGCAACAATTGACGCAAAGACTGCTCGCTACCTACGGCATCAAACCCGAAAACATTGAACTTTCCCTCGACATTGACCCCATTGCCCTGGATGTGGCCACTCTTGTTCCCCTTGGACTTATCATCAATGAACTCATCGCCAATGCGCTGAAATATGCCTTTGAAGAAAACCAAAAGGGCAAGATTGAAATGACGCTCAAACAAAAAGACGGCGACTTACTCCTCAAGTTAAAAGATGACGGTAAAGGATTTCCTTCCATTGGTGAAGGCGACGGCTTTGGCATGAAACTCATAAGAGCCCTCTCCAAAAAACTGGATGCAGATTTGAATGTCAGCAACGACAATGGCGCCTCAATTGAGATGCTGATCAAAAATTTCAAACTGGCAATATGAACGACATTTCTATAGTCATCGTTGAAGATGAAGCCATCATCGCCGAGGACATTCGTGAAATACTGGAAGAAGAAGGCTATACCATATCAGGTGTCTATTTCAATGCAGGAAGTGCCCTCATTGGTATTCAAAAATCTCCTCCTGACCTTTTGTTGCTGGATGTTAATCTCGAAGATGAACTCTCCGGTGTAGATATCGCTGAATTCATTCAAATCAAAAAACTCAATATTCCTTACATTTATCTTACGTCCTATTCTGATAAAACTACTCTGAACAAGGTAGCAGGTACCAGGCCCGCAGCCTATATTGTCAAGCCCTTCATACGCCAACAGTTGTTGTCATCCATCACGCTTAGCCTGGCCAATAGTTCGCCTTTCAAAGCCACTCAAAAATTGGGTCTGGAGAAACTCAATGATCAGTTGCGCCAGAAGATCACCGAAAGAGAATGGGATGTTTTGATGCACGTACTCGATGGCAAGCTCAATCAGCAGATCGCTTTAGCTGAGGAAATGTCCATCAATACGGTAAAATTTCACATCAAAAACATCTATGAGAAGATGGAAGTACATACCCGGTCTGAGTTGCTGATCAGTCTGGGTAAGATCTTATGATTTGAAGGTATTTTGGTTTCGAAACCAGGATTAAGTATTTACTTTAATACCAAATCATTCCATAATCCTCAATGTTTTGGAGGCATTGATGACCAAACTTCCTGTAGGACCAAGACTGAAACCAACGCCGGAAGGTATTATACAATCTGCATCAATGTATATTTCTCCATTATATCCTTGTGGTGGTACGAGACCATTTTCCCAACTGCCTGAGGTAGTCCAATTGTTACCGGAAAGTCCATTGAACCTATAGCTTGGAACGATGCCGTTGTTGATGTTGACTTCAATGCCGGTATAGGCTCCGGAAAGTTCAGCCAGGTCAAACCTGAAGCCAAAACCACCATATGCAGGATGACTGAGTGTGCCATCGGGGGTGATGGCTTGTACAAAGAGTTCGTAGTTTCCGTCCGGCACTTTTTTGGTGTCC
Organism: Saprospiraceae bacterium; assembly: GCA_020436935.1. Taxonomy (GTDB): domain Bacteria; phylum Bacteroidota; class Bacteroidia; order Chitinophagales; family Saprospiraceae; genus JADKBO01. Next base: position 3,566 of record JAGQWX010000032.1, on the reverse strand, counting down.
ATCAAAAAGGTATACCTGAGTTGGGGTGCGGGTGCATCCTCATTCGTTTGCAGGGTATTGACCAAAAGTCCTTTACCGGTAATCCCTTTTTTTCGGAGGTACAATTCCACACGCTCAATGCCGCGGGTACTTCCTGCCGTCCAGTATTCTGCGCTAAGGCTGGGTTGATTTAACCATTGCGGAGCCCAGTTGGCCCAGGCAAAATTGCCAATGACGACCTCTACCGGTACAGTGTCGGAAAGCGTACCGGAGAGGACGAATTGGTCATTTTCTTCATGCGAAAACTCTCTATCGTCGATGAAGGAGATCCTCGCTGAAGGTCCGGTTTTAGGCAGGTCGCCGTGATGGACAAAATGATGGATGGAAGAGGGTGGGGTGTATGCAGGTTCGGGAGATGATGCAGGGCAAAAAACTTCAAGGTGGACGTTGACTATGCCTGTATTGCTGCCGACAAACGATATCTGATTCATGCCGGGTACAATCAGAGACGGTCCGTTTTTCATCACCTGATCTATTTTTATTCTATTGGAAAGTGCAGATCCTGAATAATCTACAAGTCCCGGTTTGTTGGGATTGGTGTTGTTGCCTCCCTGAGGCATTGGGAATTTTCTGTCATTGACCGTAAAAGAGTCGATGGACTGAATGTTAAAACTACTGTAGTCATTTTTCAGATAAGTCCACACCAGATAGACGTCATTTTTTACCCCATCTGCAAGGGGGCGGATGTCATCTGGGATGTGGATTTCAAAATTTGCAGGCATGGCATTGCCATTCCATTCTCTATATGTTTTCTGGAGGTCGCTGCCTTCTGTTTGTGTGACATAGTTGTGGATGTGGTATGCCTCAAGATCTGGTCCGTCAAATCCAAAGTTGTCCCAGTGGGAGAGGAAAAAAGGCACGTCATCTTTCGAAGTATTGTATCCAATAACCGACCACAAAGCATGATATATACCCGGTTTAAATGCCCCGGGAGCAAATGCCTGATCGATGACTTCGACACCATCTACAAATATCTGTATGCCGTCAGCCGCCAGCCTTACATCAAAGCTCCGGCGAACATTGGGCATCATGGCTTTGCCAAATTGTGATAAATCGGCTTCAGCAACTTTATAGGAAGCACCACCAGCGTCGATGAGATTGACAGAAATGCCGTGTCCTGTTGCTTTGAGCCGGCAAACGTCTGCAGGTAGCCCCTCGTCGCCGTCAAAATCAAAAAAACTCATGTGGCCCGTTAGGTCAGTGTTCACAGGGTTGAAATCGAGGTACCAAACGCTCCTGCCGCTAAAAATGCCGTCCATGTCAAATACGATTCTTCTCCGTGTCGTTGCTTCGATCAAAATTGGCTTCCTCGCACGTTGGGCTGTCTGCGATTTGTCTCCGGCACCGTCGTTTCTGGTTCCATTGAGGCTGTGGGTATGGCATTGCCCGTTGATGAAAAACAGGTTGAATCGGGGATCGGTCTGCGGGGTTTGGGCATTGTTCCATTTCTTTTCGTTGTTGGGTCCCATAGGCAAATTAAAGTCATCGAAAAACGTCAAACTGGTCCTGAGTTGATTGACTCTTGTGCCGTCGCCACCCATAAACTCCAGTGTTGTTGCCGGGCTGCACACCTGACCAAATCCATTGAGCTTTTCTACTTTAACATGATACCTTACATTGTTGGCAATGGGCTGTATCTGGACCATCTTATTGGCGCTAACCATTTGATATGGATTGTTCTCACTTGCCATCATCATTGTTCCAGCTGAGTTCTCTGAGGCACATCCCATTTCAAAATTGATCAGACCAATGTCTGCGGCATCGGGCCACCATTGTATCCGGTACCCAAGTGCGTCGGTGCCGTCACTGCCAATGTTCCACATATTGCCTCCCCAGCCGGAATTGGGGTCATAATCCATTTCCAGTGTCGCTACATGATCGTCTCTGCGCAAGACCAGCTGTGGTGCCGGTTCCGTAAATTGGGCGGATAGGTCTTGAGACAGGAAAAGCAGGCAGGAAAAAATTGTCAGAAATTTTAAAGGTTGAAGTGTATTCATAGTGCTGGGTTAATGTATTGGAATGGGCGAGATGGCAAACTTTTCTTTGTGCAGCAAAATTGAGAAATGAATGGAGAGCCACATTCAGGAAAAACCCCTAATTTCTTTAAAGTGTGAGGGGATATGTGTTAAAGTAGGAAGAGTTTGGCAGTTAGCTTTTAGCTCTTAGCTATTAGCTTTTTTTGCGTCATTTTTAGATAAGGCCTGCATTGGCTCTTTTGAGCCATCGGCTTTCTGCACATGGATTCTTTTTCCCGCAGATAAACGCAGATAATCTCGCTGATTTTCGCAGATAGTAACTGATGATTGTTGAATTCTTTGCACTCTCAATCTTCACGACCTCTTTGCGCCATTGCGAAAGAAATGGGGTTATTTGTTAAAGGTTAAAAGTTGAAGGCTCTTGGAGAAGGTTTTTGTCATTAATTATCATTAATCACCAAAGACTAAAGACTAACACCCAAAGACCAACCCCGGCTTCGGATTCTTTTTCCCGCTGATAAACGCAGATGTGCCCTCAGATTTTCGCAGATAGTAACTGATGATTGTTGAATTCTTTGCGTTCTCAATCTTCACCACCTCTTTGCGCCATTGCGAGAGAAATGGGGTTGTTTGTTAAAGGTTAAAAGTTAAAGGCTGTGTTGGAGAAGGTTTTTGTGATAAGGCATCATGATCACCAAAGACCAACACCTAAAGACCAAAGACTTTACCCAATTCCTGCCGCCCGCTACCCTGGCCCTAAAGGGAACCTGCCCAAAACTTCCCCAAATTGCTAAAACGCTAACTTCCAAAAAAACCAAAGACCAAAACCTAGCGGCTGCTTCTTTTTCCCTCAGATAAACGCAGATATGCCCGCAGATAGTAACTGATGATTGTTGAATTCTTTGCACTCTCAATCTTCACCACCTCTTTGCGCCATTGCGAGAGAATTGGGGTTATTTGTTAAAGGTTAAAAGTTAAAGGCTGTGTTGGAGAAGGTTTTTGTGATAAGGCATCATGATCACCAAAGACCAACACCTAAAGACCAAAGACCAAAGACTTTACCCAATTCCTGCCGCCCGCTACCCTGGCCCTAAAGGGAACCTGCCCAAAACTTCCCCAAATTGCTAAAACGCTAACTTCCAAAAAAACCAAAGACCAAAACCCATCATCTGTTTCTTTTTCCCGCAGATAAACGCAGATATGCCCGCAGATTTTCCCTGACAGTAATTGATGATTGTTGAATTCTTTGCGCTCTCAATCTTCACCACCTCTTTGCGCCATTGCGAGAGAAATGGGGTTGTTTGTTAAAGGTTAAAAGTTAAAGGATTTAGTAAAGGTTTTTGTAAATAGGCATCATTTATAGCCAAAGACTAAAGACCACCTCCGGCTTCGGGTTCTATTTCCCGCAGATATGCGCAGATATTCTCGCAGATTTTCGCAGATAGAGGTAAATATACTACAAGCCTAAAAAATATCGAATCTAATACCAAATACCCAATGTGGTCTCATGATATAGGTTGACATTAAAATGGCCAAAAAATGTTGGTAACT
>JAGQWX010000031.1 GCA_020436935.1 Saprospiraceae bacterium | reverse complement strand
CCATGCCCTTTTACCCCCGGCCCCTAAAGGGGAGTTTACACAATTACCCTTTGTTACAGCTTTGGATCACATTTTTGGGAATAGTATTCTGTCTGAGCAACCGTACCTCCTATGCAATCCATGCCCTTTTACCCCCGGCCCCTAAAGGGGAGTTTACACAATTACCCTTTGTTACAGCTTTGGATCACATTTTTGAGAGGAGTATCCTGTCTTAGCCATCTTTACCTCCTATGCAATCCATGCCATCCATGCAATCTATGCCGCATTTACCTTATTACGCCCCGGCCCATTAGGAAAGGTGGTTCAATTAACCATTTACCATTAACATTTAACCATTAACCATTAACCATTCAACACCACCGTCTTCTCCCTGATGCTATAAATGGTATCGATGCCCGAAAAATCCTGGTGGTCGTTGGAAGCAATGATGACACTCTTTGATCTGACTTCGCTCAATTTTTGATGAAACCATTCCTTGGCATGGGTGTCAAGGTAGGATGTGGGTTCGTCCAACAGGTAGAGGTCTACATCAGAATTGAATGCAAGGCCCAGGCTGAGCCTTTGTTGCATTCCGCTGGAGAACTGTCCGATTCTTTTGTTTTTGATGTTGGACAATTCGCAAAAGTCGATGAATTCACTGTCGTTTTGAAGACGCACATTTTTGAACTTTCGATAGTGCTCGAGCAGTTCTTTAACCGTAAAATAGGGTGGGAGGTCGATGTATGGAGCGGTAAATACATAGTGACGAAACCAAAGGTCATCGGCAATGTTTTGCCCTTCTTTTGAATAAGAAATGTTTCCCTGACTAGGGCTGAGATAGCCACTGATCATTTTGAGCAGGGTTGATTTTCCTGCACCATTTCTTCCTGAGATGCCAATGGCTTCTCCTGCTCTTAGCGTAAGATTTACAGATTTAAGGATGGTCTGGAATGCGAACCTTTTGCCTATGTTCTCCAGGCGAATGTCCATTATCCCTGATTGGCCTGACGCAATCCTTTCATCATGCCGCGGGTAGACCCGGCTATAAAGTCGAGGATTTGTGTTTTGTGCGGATGGTCAGAGACGTTGTCTTTGATCAATTCCAATGCCTGTTTGGTATTGTAACCTTTTACAAAAAGGTATCTGTATACATCCTGGATTCTGTTGACTTCCTCCTGGCTAAAGCCTCTGCGCTTCAAACCGATAGAATTCACGCCTGCATAAGAAAGAGGCTCTCTGGCAGCCTTTACAAAAGGAGGGACGTCTTTTCTTACGAGTGATCCTCCACCTACCATAGCATGGTCACCGATTTTTACAAATTGGTGTACAGCACTCATGCCACCAATGACGACATGACTTCCGACCTCGATGTGACCTGCAAGGTTGACGCTGTTGGCCAGAATAGAATTTTTACCGATGGTACAATCATGAGCGATGTGGACATAAGCCATGATGAGACAATTGTCATCGATCTTGGTTGTGCCTTTATCAATGGTACCTCTGTTGAGGGTACAATATTCTCTTACGGTAACATTGTCACCGATTTCGAGTAATGAATATTCGTTTTTGAACTTGAGATCTTGTGGAATACCTCCAAGGACTGTTCCCGGGTGAATTTTACAATTTTTGCCGATGCGAACGCCATCAAGAATAGTTACGTGGGGACCTATCCAGGTGCCTTCTCCAATGACTACATCGCCAGCGATACATGAGAAAGAACCAATCTCAACATCGTGAGCAATTTGTGCCGATGGATCTATTTCTACCATTTTGTAATTTACTTCCATGTGATTTGTCTTGTAATTCTTAAAGGTTTAGAGTTAATAGTGTTACTTAGTTCGTTTTACAATTTGTGCTATCAGTTCGCCTTCACTCACAAGTTTTGATCCGACGTATGCTGAACCCTGCATGTGCACGATCCCACGTCTGATGGGGGTGAGCAACTCCATTTTTAAAATGAGGGTATCACCCGGCAAAACTTTGGCTTTGAATTTGACATTGTCCATTTTTAAGAAGTAGGTATCCCACAATTCAGGTTCTTCCACCGTTGAAAGGGCGAGAATACCACCTGTTTGGGCCAGGGCTTCCATTTGAAGAACTCCGGGAAAAACCGGATTTCCGGGAAAATGACCTTGGAAAAACTCTTCATTAAATGTAACGTTTTTTATGCCTACAACGTGATTGGCAGATAACTCAATTATTTTGTCAACAAGCAAAAAAGGAAAACGGTGGGGCAGCATCGACTTGACCTTTTCTACATCCATTAGCGGTGCAAGATCGGGATCGTACATTGGTCTGCCTTTACTCTTCTTTTGTTCGGCTGCTTTCTTCTTTAGAATACGAGCAAAATCCGTATTTATTTTATGCCCAGGCTTGATGGCAATGATTTTTCCTTTTATTCTTTTCCCTACCAGTGCAAGATCTCCGATGAGGTCGAGCAGTTTGTGTCTTGCCAGTTCATTGTTGAAGTGCAATGTGGTGTTGTTGATCAAGCCGTTGGGATTGATGGTGTGCCTTGGCAGATGAAATCTGGTCGTCATTTCGTCCAGTTTTTCCTGTGTCAGACCTTTTTCTGCGATAACCAGCGCGTTGCTGAGGTCACCACCCTTGATGAGGTCGTGTGCCAGCAGGTGCTCGAGTTCATTGGTGAAAACGAAGGTTCTGCAAGGGGCAATCTCTGATCGGTAATCTTCCAGGTTATGTACTCCCGCCGTTTGCTGATCAACAGCAGCGCCCGGAAAGTCTATGATGACGTGGAGCTCATATTTGTCTCCTGGAAGAGCGATGATTTCAGAACCTGTTGCTTCGTCTTTAAGGTTGATGGGTTCAGTGACCACGTATTCATCGATTTCCTCCTCTACGTCGCGTATGCCAACACTGTCGATGGCCTTTATGAAGGGTTGTGCACTTCCATCCAGAATGGGGATTTCATCATTGTCCACTTCGATGACAGCATTGTCAACACCCATGCCATGCAGGGCTGACATCAAATGTTCGATGGTGGTAACGGAAACTTCTCCTGATGCTATGGTTGTGCTTCTGCTTGTTTTTGTAACAAAATTTGGATCAGCAGGTATAGTGACAGCGGGCGATACATCAACTCTTTTGAACTTGATGCCGCCGTTTTCAGCCGGAATGATTTTGACCGTGGTTTCTTTTGCAGTATGGAGGCCTTTGCCATACAATACTACACTTTCATTGATTGTTCTTAATTTCATCCTGGTCTTTGTTCTTAATTATATTCTAAAAGTTGGTGTTGTTATTTTGTTTCAATTTATCCACTTCTTTTTCCAGGGACCTGATTTTATCTACGATCTGGTCCAGGTTTTTGAAGTAAGCATAAGATTTGAGGTATTTCTGATAATCGATCGCCGGATAACCGTACAATTTTTTTCCCGGTTCGGAGATGTTGCCTGATACACCTGACTTGGCCTGTATCATCAATCGATCCGCCAGCTTAAGGTGACCTACGATTCCTACCTGACCGCCAATGATGGAGTTCTCACCTACAGACGTACTTCCTGCTACTCCGGTTTGCGCTGCAATGACTGTATTTTTTCCAACCCTCACATTGTGTGCGATCTGGATGAGATTATCCAGCTTGACGCCTTTCTCAATGACAGTGCTTCCCATGGTGGCTCTGTCTATCACTGTACAGGCACCGATTTCTACATGGTCTTCAAGGACTACATTGCCAATCTGCGGCAATTTTGAATAAGTACCATCTTCTTTAGGAGAAAATCCAAAACCATCGCTACCTAATACTGAGTTGGCGTGAATAACACAATCATTGCCAACCACACAACCGTGATATATTTTAACCCCCGGATAGATGATGCAATTTTGTCCAATGGTCACATTTTTCCCTAAAAATACCTGTTCAGCAATGACTGTATGGTCACCGATCTTCACTCCTGCAGAAACATGTGAAAAGTTTCCAATGGTCACTTCATTACCCAATTCCGCTTTCTCATGAACAAAGGCCAAAGAAGAAATCCCAGACTCAGTGTTACCGTCACCTGAAAAATGTCCTAGCAAAATACCCAGTGACTCGTACACATTATTCACTTTAATGAGGGTGCAATTTACTGCATGTGATGGAATAAAGTCTTTGGATACAAGAACTGCTGAAGCTTTGGTGGTGTAGATAAAGTGCTCATATTTAGGGTTTGATAAAAATGAGATGGCACCATCAAAACCTTCTTCAATTTTTGCGGGGCCAGTTATCTTTAGCGTGGGGTCTCCCTCGACGGTGCCTCCAATTAATTCTGCTATATGGGCCGCTGTTACTATCATTATGACAAAGATAAGGCGAAACCATATGAAATATTGCTTCACGGGTGTATTTTTGACTTTTTCATAACAAAAATTTTGTGATCTAAACATAACTCTCATTTGTTAGTCTTTCTAAATTGAAATAAAAAGCCGTATCTTATGTATAAAAGTTTGAGAGATGCCATCGATGATTTGGAAAAAACAAACCAGCTTCTTCGTGTAAAAACTGAAGTAAGTGGTGATTTGGAGGTGGCAGAAATACATAGGAGAATCTTTGATAAGAAGGGACCTGCAGTCCTTTTTGAGAAAATTAAAGGCAGTCCTTTTCAGGCTGTCAGCAATATTTACGGCACTTTTGAACGCACCGATTTTTTGTTCCGCAAAACAATGGATGACGTCAAAAGGCTCATTGAGGTGAAAGCTGATCCTTCCAGAATCCTCAAGCGACCATTGAAATATGCAGGTACGGCATTGACGGCACTGACTGCTTTGCCTCAGAAGTCTATATTTTCAAAGCCTGTATTGTACGGACAAACGAGCATATCCCAACTGCCGCTCATCAAATCGTGGCCTATGGATGGCGGGGCATTTGTCACACTGCCTCAGGTCATGACACTGCCACCTGGTCAGAAAGACATTATGAAGAGCAACCTGGGCATGTACAGGATTCAGCTCGATGGTAATGAATACGAAAAAGACAAAGAGATAGGGCTCCATTATCAAATACACAGAGGTATCGGTGTCCACCATACCATGTACAATGAGACGGATGAAGACTTCAAATGCAGCATATTCATAGGTGGTCCTCCATCCCACGCATTTGCCGCCATCATGCCTATGCCGGAAAACATATCAGAATTGACCTTTGCCGGTATGTTGGGTGGCAGGAGATTCCGCTACTTTTTTGATGATGAAGGATTTGTAGTTTCTTCTGATGCCGACTTTGTCATTACCGGTGTCATTCAGAAAAACATCAAGAAGCCTGAAGGTCCATTCGGAGACCACATTGGCTATTATAGCCTGGAGCATGATTTTCCATTTATGAAAGTCCACCGGGTGTACCATAGAAAAAATCCATTGTGGCATTTCAGCGTCGTTGGAAGACCTCCTCAGGAAGATTCCAGCTTTGGCTACCTTATCCATCAATTGGTCAAGGAACTGACTCCCGGAGAATTTCCCGGTCTGGTCAACATCAATGCAGTGGATGCAGCTGGTGTTCATCCTCTATTGCTGGCGGTTGGCAAAGAAAGATATATGCCATTCCGCGAGCGGGTGCCTGAAGAAATCATCACCATTGCCAACAGAATCCTGGGTTCAGGACAGACATCTCTGGCCAAATATCTCATTATCGCTGCTGACGATGGAGAAGGTACCCCTGATTCCAAAGACATTGGCGCTTTTTTTCATCACGTTTTGGAAAGGGTGCAATGGCAGCGTGACCTGCATTTTCAGACCAAGACTACCATTGACACCTTAGATTACAGCGGCAGCGGCTGGAATGCCGGATCAAAGCTCATCATGGCTTGCCGCGGAAATGTCATCCGAAAACTTGGAACGAAGCCAGCCGACAACCTCTTATTGCCAGGGGTGAGCCAAATCTCTGCTCCACTTCCGGGCGTTCTGGCTTTGCAAACTTCCACGTGGACTTCGTATGAACAGGCAGCTGACGAAATGAATCTTTTGGCCCAACAATTGTCAGCATTCGATTTATCAGATTTTCCACTTATAATAGTCTGCGACGACGCACCATTTGTTGCCGCAAGTCTTAATAATTTTTTATGGGTAACTTTCACCAGGAGCAACCCTTCACATGACATTTACGGAGTGGACAGTTTTACGTCATTCAAGCATTGGGGTTGCAACGGCTCCCTCATCATTGACGCACGTAAAAAGACATTCCACGCACCGGAATTGATTCCAGATCCACAAGTAGAAAAGAAAGTCGATGCATTATTTTCCAAAGGTGGTGAACTCTACGGAAAGCTTTGATTTTAAGTGTCTTGCAAGGCTATTATAATTTATGTAGTAATTTTGGTGAGGTTGAATTTGAGGTGTTTTATTTGGATTTTGACTTAAAATTCATTTTTTAGCATTTCAAATCGTTGATATGAAAAAATCTTATATGCTACATCTGTGGATGCTCGTTGTTGCGTCCATAACCATTTCTACCAATGCTTTCAACCAGGCAAGAGACACCATCAAACTTGATTTTGGAAGCGATCTCAGCCCGACACCGTGGAACAATTTAAACAATCCCGCAGATGGGAAGATTGATGATTTGCTCAATTCCTGGTCTGTTTATACGGGCGTGAGTGTGAGCGTCATTGATTCTTTTACAGGCATCAATACCAATGGAACCAAGGCTCCTTCAGCAGAGTTGGGTTTGCCTGCCAGTGCAACAGGGGATAGTTTTTTTGGAAGTGTGACCTTGTTTGGAGGTCAAATCCAGCCATCCGGTGCCATCCTGTTTGAAGGACTTGATCCGGTAAAATCATATCAAATCAGGATTTTTGCCTCCAGGGATGCATCAGACAACAGGCAGGCCATGTACGAAATCAATGGATTTACCAATGATACCATTTATCTCAACGCGGCCTCCAATAGCAGCAACCTCACCACAGCCGAGATGGTCCCCGATGCACAAGGTACAATAATGATAAAAGCATCACCAGGACCTGAAAATACAAATGCTTCAGGCTTTTATTACCTGGGTGCAGTAGAGCTAATTTATGAAGGGCGAGGTTTTGTTGCCGGTCAGGACACGGTACTTGTAGACTTTGGAGATAATCTGTCCCCTCTGCCATGGAACAATCTGGCGGATCCTGCAGCAGGCACCATTTCAAACATGATCAATGCCAAGGGTAATAGTACGCCTTACAATATAGCAGTTTATGACGCCTTTAATAACATCAATAGAAATGGTACGACCAGCCCTGACAGTTCTATAGGAATGCCTCCAACAGCAACAGGCGATAGTTTTTTTGGAAATGTAACTGATTTTGGAGGGCAAATTCAACCAACAGGTGGTTTTATCATCGACGGTCTGGATACCAGCCTGATCTACAGTTTTGACTTGTTTGGTTCCCGCGTTGCTACGGACAACAGAGAGACCAGGTTCGAAATAAGGGGAATTGGCATAGATTCAGCTTTCCTGAACACAGCTTCTAATGTCGAAAACCTTGCTCATTTGTCCATGAAGCCTGATACCTCGGGTCGAATATTCCTTGATTGTTCGCCGGGTCCCAACAATAGCAATGCTGCTAAATTCTATTATATCGGAGCTATACGCATGATGTATGAAGAACAGCCCGAACCGCCCATTGAAAGCAATGTAGACAGTATTTTATTAGACTTTGGGGACAACCTCAGCGGATTACCATGGATAGATGTGATTGACCCTGTGGCTGCAAAAGTGGCTGACCTGACTACAAAAAAAGGTAAGTCCACGGGCTACCAGCTGGAAATAACAGACGCATTCAATAACATCAACAGAGCAGGAACAGCCAATCCCGCAAAAGAAACAGGCTTTCCAGCAACAGCAAGCGGAGACAGCTTTTTTGGTAATGTCGCTACATTCGGTGGACAGGAACAACCCACAGGTGGGCTGATTCTTAAAGGCCTGAACCCTTACAACGTTTACCACTTTTCGATTTTCGCGTCGAGAGATGCAACAGACAACAGGGAAGCCATGTATGTATTTGAAGGCGGAACAACGGATACCACTTATCTGGATGCTGCCTCAAACACCGATCGTGTGGCGAAAATAGACATGACGAGCAATGAATATGGAGAGATCAATATTACTGTGAGTCCTGGTCCCAACAATACAAATGCCTCTAAGTTCTTTTATCTGGGTGCTATGATTGTCGACTATGAAGACCAGCCGTTGCCTTCGCCCTTTGATACCATCAGCATCGACTTTGGCAGCAACCCTTCACCAGGTCCATGGATCAATATGGACAATGCAAGATCGGGTGATGTCCCTGATATGGTGACCAGCAACAACATCAACAGCGGTTATGGAATAAGGATAACAGATCAGTTCAACGGTATCAATACCAATGGAACCATCAATCCCAAAGCAGAACTGGGCATCCCCGGAAGCGCAAGCGGTGACAGTTTTTATGGCAACGTCGCTGAATTCAGTGGGTCAATTGAAAAAACAGGAGCTGTAGAATTGTACAATCTTGATACAGACAAAGAATACAAGCTCATCATTTTTGCCTCAAGAGCAGCCTCAGACAACAGAGAAACCAGGTACGACGTAGTGGGCGTTGACTCCACATCCCTGTTCCTCAATGCCTCATCCAATACTGACAGTGTCGTTACAGCAACGCTCAAACCCAAAGCTGACGGTACCATTTTGGTGAGAGCTTCAACTGGTCCCAACAATACCAATGCTTCAGGATTTTTCTATCTGGGTTCTCTACGGGTAGTTTTTGAAGGAATTGCCAGAGGTGAATCAGAGTTGACGCTTCTTGCTCCAAATGGAGGTGAAATCTGGCAGCAAGGCCGCACAGGCCAAATCCGTTGGAGAAGCAGAAATATTTCTGAAGTGAAGCTGGAGTACTCAACCGACAATGGTGGGGCATGGAAAGAAATTGAAACGGTCAATGCAACAGCGGGCCAATACAACTGGAATGTACCCAATGAGCCGACAACAAGTGCTTTGGTTAGAATATCAGGAGGAGGTTTACAAGACCAAAGTGACGCTGTATTTGACATCGTTGAAGATGACAACATCTGCAGAATCGTCGTATTGGGTTCGTCAACTGCCGAAGGGGCCGGTGCATCACCAAGAGACAGTTCCTGGGTCAACAGGTATGCTGCTTCTTTATCAGGAAAAACTCAGTTTGAGGTCATCAATTTGGGAAGAGGGGGCTATAACACCTATAATATTATTCCAACGGGAACAGTTTCTCCGGGTATTGGCGTGGCCATTGATGTTGAGCGCAACATTACTAAGGCATTGAGCCTTGATCCATTTGTCATCATCGTCAATATGCCGTCCAATGATGCAGCCAGCAATTATGGTGTGGCGCAACAAATGAGAAACTTTGAATTGATCGCTCAGGCGGCAGCAGGTGCAGGTGTTGAACTCTATGTGTGTACCACCCAACCGAGAAATTTTACCAATCCGGCGCTTGTCAAAATACAATTGGACACGAGGGATTCCATTCTAAGCAGGTTTGGAGACCATGCCATAGATGTGTGGACCGGGCTTGCAGACACCATGGGATGGATTCTTCCGGCGTATAATTCAGGTGATGGTGTGCATTTGAACAATGCAGGCCATAGAATATTGTTTGAGCGCGTGGCTGCATTGAATCTTGGTGACAAAGGATGTTCGAGTGTTGGTGTTGATGAGGAAGAGTTCCTTAATGCCGGTATAGAAGTGTATCCAAATCCAGGTGATGGAAGATTTACATTGGTTAATAAGGGAGAACAAGTGATATCAGAATGGCGGATTTATGATGTAATGGGTCGTATGTTGGTCCGAAACAAAGGAACAAACAATAACCAGTCGTCCATACCTGTGGAAGTCAATTTGCCCAATGGTATGTATTATTTACAGGTGGTGATGGAGCTCAGCGGAAAACAAGGCTTGCGGGTATTGCCAATTATGATAGAGCGATAATTTGCTGATAAATGTATGCCACGGAGCGCAGTTAATAAATGCTTCTTTGCTTTTGTTGATCGTGGCTATATGGAGCGTTCAATGTTATTTGCATTGAGCGCTCTACTTTTGAAATACAAAATTCAAAAAAAGCACTCCCATTTAAGGAGCGATGGTTACGACTGTACAGAGATGTTGACCCTGAACTTGAGGATTGAAAATTGCTGATTCCGAATTATTATATTTTGACCTTGTAACAAGGATAATCAAAATCATCTAAACATTTACAATAGAAAACCCCGAAAAGTCATTGGAAGACGTATCTTTGTAATTAGAATCAGTCTAAATAAGAATTATGACTCAAAGAAGTGTCTTGCATCTGAGGGAAGGGGAGTGGGCCTACATCCAATCCCTCGAAGAGTTGGATTTGACTTGTCGGCTTTTGACGCTTGGTGTATTGCCAAAATCTAAGGTGCAGCTTGTACGCAAAGCGCCGTTTGGAGGAGCATATTACCTCAAAATCAATGAAAACTGCGTGGCAGTAAGGACAGAAGAAGCTAAACATATATTGATAGACTGATGCCGGATTCAAAAAGGTACACTGTTGGACTCGTAGGAAATCCAAATGCCGGGAAATCGAGTATTTTCAATTTGTTGACGGGTTTGCGTCAGCATACGGGCAATTTCCCTGGAGTCACCGTAGATAAAAAAATTGGTGTATCGATATTGCCCAATGGGGATAAGGTCGATGTACTTGATTTACCGGGATGTTATAGTTTATACCCCAATACGAGCGACGAAAAAGTAGTATTGGAGGTACTCACAAATCCAGAAAATGAGGATTATCCGGACCTCATTGTTTTCATTGCTGACGTCAACCATCTGGAAAGGCACTTGTTGCTGGCTACACAACTGCATGATCTGGGCATCCCCCTCATCATAGCCGTGAATATGATTGATACCATTGAAGATGCAAGCAACCCCCAGCTGCATTTGATTGCTCAGCGTTTCAAAACTCCCGTCATTGGTGTTTCAGGTAAGACTGGCCTGCATTTTCAGGAGCTCAAATTTTTGATACAGGAAGCCTTGTTTCCCGCCAAAATCGAACCTGAACAAAGTAAGTCAGCTTTATTTTATGAACTTGGTCTCGATGAACTGAGACTCGCAGAAATGACGGGTGAAGTCACTGGCATCAAAAACATCTACCAAAATCTTGTCATTGCACACCACAGTACCTGGCTTGGTCATCTTACTCCTTACCAAAAAGCGGAGATAGAAAGCGCCAGAAGAGCATTGGGATTTGAGCGTGTAAGAATGCAGATCCACGAAACCATGGCCCGATTTTCCCAGATCCAGCCATTGGTGTCAAAAGTAGTCTCCAATAATGTGCCAAAAGCATTATACAACTATACGGACAGACTGGATAAGGTATTGACTCACAAATATTTAGGCCCGGTAATATTTTTCCTGATCAACTTTTTGATCTTCAATGCTGTGTTTTCATGGGCGCAATATCCCATGGAATGGATTGAAACCAGTTTTACAGACGTTGGTGGATACACCAGATATTTGCTTGGTTCTGGCTGGATTTCTGATTTATTGGTAGATGGCATACTCGCTGGACTTTCTGGAGTGCTCGTTTTCGTACCCCAAATATTCATTTTGTTCCTACTCATTGCATTATTGGAAGAGTCGGGATACATGAGTAGGGCGGTGTATATGTTTGACAACATCATGAGGCGGTTTGGCCTCAATGGGCGTTCTATGGTCGCCTTGATATCGAGTGGTGCCTGTGCTGTGCCGGCCATCATGAGCACCAGAACCATCGGCAACTGGAAGGAAAGGATCATCACCATCATGGTAGCTCCGCTCATCTCCTGTTCTGCAAGGCTACCGGTATATGCATTACTCGTAGGTTTCGTTGTCCCACTCAAAAGGATTTGGGGCTTCATTAACCTTCAAGGTATGGTATTCATGGGGTTGTACCTCCTGGGCATCATTTCATCTCTTTTGGTGGCTTGGGTGTTCAGTAGATACATCAAAAGCGACAGCAGGTCTCATCTCATGATAGAACTGCCCCAATACAAACCACCATCGGCAAAGAATGTATTTTTTACGGTAAAAGAAAAGGTATGGGCATTTGTCGTCAATGCCGGTCAGATCATCATGATCATCAGTATTTTGTTGTGGGTATTGGCGAGTTTCGGACCCTCTGATAACATGGAAAAAGCCTCGGAACGCGCTCGTACGGAGGCCATAAATCTATCCTTATCTGAAGATGAAGCATCCAATCTTGAAGCAGCCTATAAACTAGAGTCTTCCTATGCAGGGATTTTGGGACATGCTATTGAGCCAGCCATCAGGCCATTGGGATTTGATTGGAAAATAGGTATTGCCCTCATTACTTCTTTTGCCGCAAGGGAAGTTTTTGTAGGCACTATGGCCACCATATACAGCGTTGGTTCTGCTGAAGATGATAAAACCATCAGACAAAAAATGGCAGAAGAAAAACGCAGGGGAAGCGAGATAAAACTGTATTCTCCGGCGACGGCATTATCACTTTTGGTCTTCTATGTTTTTGCCATGCAATGCATGAGTACCCTGGCAGTTACCAAAAAGGAAACAGGCTCATGGAAATGGCCCATCATTCAATTATTGTACATGTCAGCGATGGCGTATTTTTCTTCCTTACTTATTTTTCAGATCTTCGGGCCATAAAGTAAAGTGTTATGGCTAAGCTCAGAAGGAATTATGAATCAGGAAGTGGCGAGGTGAAGGGCATGGTCCGGATATCAATATTTGCCATCATTTTGCTTGGTTTGCTCTATTTTGGGTATGATCGGTTGCTCTCAGGAAATAATAAAAATTCCGCAACACCAATAGTATTGAAGACGGCGGAGGGAGCAGTGAGCGGTGATGGAAAACGTTCAACTGACGAAGCTCAGGAGCCAGAAAATGATCCAAACATATACCAGGAAAAGCCCTGGCTCCCCAACACAAGAAACGGTGAAATTGTCGACCATACTTATTACACCCTGTCCTATGTCGAAGCATACGAGCAGGCAGAATGGGTTTCCTACCCGCTCACCCAGGAATTGCTGCGAAAGCCCAACATTTCCAGGACAGATTATTTCTTTGACGACCCCAAGGTGTCTACTCAATCAGCCACTTATTATGATTACAAAGGCTCTGGTTATACCAAAGGCCATCTTGCACCTGCAGCCGATATGGCATTTGATACCCTGGCGATGAGGGAAAGTTTTTACATGAGCAACATGTCACCTCAGCTGCGTGCTTTTAATAATGGGATTTGGCGCGAACTGGAAGAACAAACCAGGGATTGGACCTACCACAACAAAAGTGTCTACATAGTTTCTGGTCCCGTATTTGGAACCACCATCAGAAAGACAAAAAAGGGTATAGCGATACCGGATTACTTTTTCAAAATCATCCTCGATGTGACCGAACCGGATCGAAAGGGCATAGCATTTTTGATACCACATCGGCTTTGTGAAGAGCGTTTACAAGATTTTGCAGTGTCAATAGATGCTGTTGAATCCATCACAGGCATTGACTTTTTTGGTCATCTTCCGGGTCAGGCTGCAGTCGATCTGATCGAATCTAATGCTGATGTCAATAAGTGGAAATTCAGTGAGGACAGGTATAAGCTTAGGGTAAGCAGGTGGAACAGAGAATAGCGCACCGGTAATGTGGCATTATACCCGGAAAAAGCAAATTCAAAATATAAATAACATGTAATTTACAATTGAGGCTCTCTGATTTTCCAGCTGTCAGGGACCAGTTTGAACTCCGGACTGAACTCGCTCACTACACGCAAAGCATCCGAGCGGCTGATTTGGCCCAGGAGCTTGCCGGTATGGTCGACTACCGGAAATCTTTTGTAAGAGCTATTGACAAATTCATAAGCGGCGTCAATGATTCTTTTGGTAGATTCTATTGACTTTACATTACTTGACATATAGTCTTTGACCTTGCCCGACCCGCCAGGCAACTGGTTGTAATAGGCATCTACTATCGGTCTTAAACAATCCTTCTCAGACAGAATGCCAATCAGTTTATCGTTGCCGTCTACAACCGGTGCTCCTGAAATTTTATTTTTCACCATGACCTTAATGGCGTGTCTGATATCTGTTTCAGGAGTAAAGGCAATCAGGTTTTTTGCCATAAATTCTGTGACACTGCTTTCTATCATAATTGTTGAATTGAGTTTTGTCTTAATGATAGCTAAAAATATTGAAAATAGAAACAAAAGACAAATTAATGCAGAAAAATTAATAACAAGAATTTTGACGAAGTATCAAATGAGTTGAAGAAATGAAGGAAAAAAATCTCCCATTTTAAATCTGCTGAAAAGAAGACCATGAAACATTAAACATAATTGTAACTTATAAGCCTGTGGTAGATAATCTCAAGTTTGTAACTGAGAATTTTTATTGCAGGTAAATTTTTGTTTGAAATTCATTGTGATTTTTCACAATTCTGATTACTATTGTTGAATTGAAGTTGGGCCACATTTAGCAAAAGACAATATTGCTTAGCTTCGCCACATTGAAATTCAAATATTCTTTATGAAGAGTACAGATACTTCTAATCCAGAGTATTACCACAAAGTCGTTGATTGCCAATATGCATGTCCTGCACACACTCCTGTTCCAGAGTACATCAGATTGATTGCAGCAGGCAAATACAACGAAGCTTACATGATCAATTGGGAAAGCAATGTATTTCCAGGCGTTTTGGGCAGAACCTGCGACCGGCCTTGCGAACCTGCATGTCGCAGGGGCAGGGTAGAGGAAGAACCTGTCGCCATCTGCCGTCTCAAGCGCGTTGCTGCAGATTATAAGAGCAAGGAAGACGTTGGAAAATTTATACCAAAAGGGCCTTTCCCTTCCAATGGCAAAAAAGTGGCCTTGATCGGTGGTGGTCCCGCTTCCCTTACAGTGGCCAGAGATTTGGCACCATTGGGCTACGAAATCCATCTCTATGATGAGCAGATCAAAGGAGGAGGAATGATGCGTACGCAAATTCCTTCCTTCAGATTGCCGGAGACAGTCCTCGATGAAGAGGTAAATTATATCCTCGAAATGGGCATTCATACCCACTTCAAGACCTACGTATCCAGTCTCAAAGATGTGCTGGACAAAGGCTATGACGCCGTATTTGTAGGAACAGGTGCACCTAAAGGTAAAGATCTCAAACTCGAAGGAAGAGAAGAAGCTGGAGACCAGATCCATATAGGCATCCAATGGCTTGCCAGTGTCGCCTTTGGTCACCGCACTTCGATCGGTAAAAAGGTATTGGTCATTGGCGGTGGTAATACAGCCATGGACTGCTGCCGAACTTCCCGAAGGCTTGGTGGTGAAGATGTTCGTGTAGTGGTAAGGAGCCCAAGAAATGAGATGAAAGCCTCGCCTTGGGAGATCGAAGATGCAGAAAGAGAAGACATCCCATTTTACAACAACCACAACCCCAAAGCATTCTTGCTGGAAAACGGTAAGTTGGTAGGCATGCGCTTTGAATTGGTAGAAGCCGTTTATGAAAACGGTAGAAGAAAGCTGGTGCCAACCGGAGAAATTGTTGACTTTCAGGCCGATGACATCATCATGGCTGTAGGCCAGGAAAATACCTTCCCATGGATCGAGCGAGACCTCGGCCTGGAATTTGGCGAATGGGACATGCCGGTGGTAGATAAGGTCACCTTTGCAAGCACCCACCCCAAAGTGTTCTTTGGTGGCGACGCTGCATTTGGCCCTGAAAATGTGATCACGGCTGTGGCTCACGGTCATCAGGCTGCCATCTCTATAAATTTGAGGTGCCAGGGCAAAGACCTGCTCGACAGGCCTTCTCCAATGGTCAACCTCGTCAATCAGAAAATGGGCATTCACGAGTGGATTTATGACAGCGATGTCACCACAGACCTGAGGTTTAAGGTGCCTCATGCAGACAAAGCACTGAGTCTGAGTGACCGCAAGATCGAGGTTGAATTGGGCTTTGATGTTGAAAAGGCCTTTAAGGAAGCCCAACGATGTCTCAATTGCGATGTGCAGACTGTGTTTAACTTCGATAAATGCATCGAATGTGATGCCTGCGTGGACATTTGTCCGACCACTTGCATCACTTTTACAGAAAATGGGGAGGAGGAAGAGCTGAGAACAAGGCTCAATGCTCCGGCCAACGAGTTGAGCCAGGACCTTCTGGTCTCCATGCCATTGCCTACGACACGGGTGATGATCAAAGATGAAAACGTATGTCTCCACTGTGGACTTTGCGCAGAAAGATGTCCAACGGCAGCATGGGAGATGGAAAAATTCTTTTATAAGACAGCAAAAGCAGGATAGATCAATGAGCGTAAGAATAAATGATTTCGTCATTCGCTTTGCCAACGTGAATGGAACGGGCTCAGCCAGCGCCAACAACATGTTTGCCAAAAGCATATTCAGAATGGGCGTGCCTGTCTCGCCAAAAAATATTTTCCCATCCAATATTCAGGGCCTGCCCACGTGGTATGAAGTCAGGGTCAGTGAGAAAGGATATATGGGAAGGAGAGAAGGCATTGACTTGATGGTAGCAGTCAATCCACAGTCGTTTACAAAGGATGTGGCCAGCATCAAACCCGGAGGTTACCTGCTGTATGACAGCACCAAACCATTGTACGACGACCGCAGACAAGACATTACCTATATTGGAGTTCCAATGACAGCTTTGTGTCTGGCCAATTATGAAGTGCCAAGGCTTCAGCAGTTGTTCAAGAACATTGTTTATGTAGGTGCTTTGTCTAAATTGCTGGACATTGAGGTGAAAGTATTTGAAGATATTTTTGCTGAGCAGTTTGCCGGAAAGGAAAAGCTGATTGCACCAAACCTCCAGGCCATCGAACTGGGCAGGAAATACATAGAAGATCATTATGATTTCCCGCTCAACATCAGAGTTTCGAGAAGAGACCTGGTGAGAGATTCTATTTTGGTCGACGGAAACACAGCATGCGGCCTTGGTGCCGTTTATGGTGGAGCCACTGTCGCAGCCTGGTATCCCATCACACCTTCTACTTCTTTGATGGACGCCTTTGATAAATATGCTTCCAAGTTGCGCATCGATGCGGAGGGCAAAAAGAATTATGCCATTGTGCAGATGGAGGATGAACTTGCCTCTATGGGTGTTGTCCTTGGTGCCAGCTGGAATGGAGCAAGATCATTTACGGCAACATCGGGTCCAGGAATTTCTCTCATGAGTGAGTTCATTGGCTTGTCGTATTTCGCAGAAGTGCCGGGTGTGGTGGTCGATGTGCAAAGAGGTGGTCCTTCCACAGGTATGCCGACCAGAACCCAGCAATCGGATATTCTACTTGCCGCTTATGCCTCACATGGCGATACCAAACACATCTTGTTGTTTCCATCTACGCCAAAAGAGTGCTTCGACATGATGGCGGACTCATTTGATCTGGCAGAAAGGTTGCAGACCATGATATTTATGATGACGGATCTCGACCTTGGCATGAATGACCACATGTCGCCACCTTTTGACTGGAACGACAGCAGAGAATACGACAGGGGCAAAGTACTCAATGTTCGACAACTCGAAGAAGTGAAGAGCTGGGGAAGATATCGTGACCCTGATGGCGATGGCATTCCATACAGAACACTCCCTGGAACACACCCTACCAAAGGTGCTTACTTCACCAGAGGAACATCAAGAGATGAAGACGCTAAATATACCGAAGAGTCAGCGCCATATGTGAGGAACATGCAAAGACTGCAAGTCAAGTGGGAAACAGCCAAAACGATGGTGCCCAAACCCGAAATCGTTCGCAATGAAGCGGGTGTGAGCGAAGCCATCATTTATTTTGGAACTACTGCATGGGCAGCTCAGGAAAGTCTTGACATTCTAGAAGACCAGGGCATCAATCTCAACGCCATGAGGGTCAAAGCTTTTCCTTTTGGCAATGAAGTCGTGGAGTTTTTAGCCAATCATGATACAGTGTACGTGATAGAACAGAACAGAGATGCACAATTCAAGACCTTGCTGGTCAATGAGTTGGGTGAAGATCCTGCCAAGTTTATCAGTGTGCTCAATTATGATGGTTTTCCCATTACCGCAGATTTTGTGAGCCAGACCATCCAGGCACGCAAACTTGCAACGGTTGGTAATATTTGATAACAATAGAAGTACAATAAGCAATGACATATATCAAACCCGCTTTCCGCCATCCCGATGCTCAAAAAAACAGCATTGGATTTTATAGGAAGGATTACGAAGGAGCCTTGTCTACTTTGTGTGCAGGCTGCGGACACGACAGCATCAGCAGTGCCATCATCCAGGCTTGTTTTGAATTGGCCATAGAGCCCCACAAAATTGCTAAACTCAGTGGCATTGGGTGTTCCAGTAAAACTCCGGCATACTATCTGGGTCAATCACACGGATTCAATACGGTACACGGAAGGATGCCATCGGTGGCAACTGGTGCTTATCTCGCCAACCGGGACCTAAAATACATCGGAGTTTCGGGCGATGGTGACAGCGCCTCCATTGGTATGGGGCAATTTGTCCACGCCATCAGAAGAAACCTCAATGTGGTGTACATCATCATGAACAACGGATGTTATGGTCTTACCAAGGGCCAGGACAGCGCCACCGCCGATGCAGGCAGTATGAGCAGGAAAGGAGCGCCCAATCCGTTCGAAGCAATTGACATGCCTTCGCTGGCTTTGGAACTTGGCGCTACTTTTGTCGGCAGGAGTTTTTCCGGCGACAAGGCCCAACTCATTCCAATGATCAAGGCGGCATTGTCTCATCCGGGGTTTGCACTTTTGGACGTCATTTCACCATGTGTGACTTTCAACAACAACAAAGGATCGACCAAAAGTTATGATTACACACGTGAACATATAGAAGCTACAGGTACCATAGATTTTGTGCCCATTGAGCAGGAAATAACTGTTGACTATAAGGAAGGTAGTTCTAAAGAAATTGCGCTTCATGATGGCAGTATCATCGAGCTCAGCAAGTTGGCCAATGGATTCGACCCAACGGACAAGCTGAGCAGCATACTTAAAATGCACGAAGCCAGAACAAAGGGCCAGATCCTCACAGGACTCATGTACATAGATCCAGACACCAAAGGTTTGCATGATCTGCTACAGACTTCAGACACGCCTCTCAATACCATGGGAGCTGATGTACTCAACCCGGGACAGGCAGCTTTGGCGAAGATCAACTCGGAGTTTAGATAAAACTTGCCCTATTTTGAAGCGGACTTCAAATGTCACATGTTGATTCAATAAAGGACAACATGAGTACGTCTTTTACTTGCTGGGTGTTTTAATTAAAAACATTGCAGTTTGATTCATTTTGTAACATAAAATGATTGAAAACGGGCTTTCCAACATACAGCCTGCCAATATGCAATTTGTTTGTTAAAAGGAAGGACTTATGTCGCCATAGTTCTAATTTTTTACATATTTACCATCATAATTTGAACAGTAAACATGCGCACACTTAAAGCCACCACCTTTTGCCTTTGCGTCTGTATTTTTTCATTTTCCTGTCAAGAGTCTGTGCCGCTCAAGAACCCACTCGATGTGGGTGCTGAGACCCGACCAGAATTTTATCCGAAAATTGACTTGCCGGAAAATGCAGATACCACTTTACCATATTGGAAAGGAGTGGATTTGAGTCCCCAACCTCCTGTTTTGCCCTTGACAGTAGAAGAAGAAAAACAAAGGTTTTTATTACCGGAAGGCTATGCTATGGAGCCGGTTTTGACTGAGCCTCAGATATCACAACCTGCACAAATTATCTTTGATGGCAATGGGAGGATGTACGTGCTTGAATTGCGCACCTATATGCTCAATTTGGACTCTGAAAATACGCTGACACCCCAAAGCGTCATTTCCAGATGGGAAGACCTCGACAATGATGGAGTATATGAAAAGGGAACACCTTTCGTATCCGGTCTGATTTTTCCTCGTTTTGTCTTGCCTTATGGACCTGATGCAGTTTTGACCATGGAATCCAATGACGATGTGGTCTATAAATACACCGATACCAATAAGGATGGCAAGGCCGATAAGAAAGAATTTTTTACAGACAATTTTGGACGATCCGGAAATGTTGAACATCAACAGGCTTTTTTGTATTGGGGCATGGACAATTGGTTGTATTCTACAGTCAATCCATTTAGGGTCAGAGAAACAAGTACAGGGGTAAAACGTGAACCAACGGGATCGAATAAGGCCCAATGGGGCATCACCCATGATGATGATGGTAAACTGTGGTTTCAGGGAGGGTCAAATGGCATTCCATCACATTTTCAATATCCCATACATTATGGAGATTATGTTGTTGAGGATAGTATTGAATTTCAAAAAGGTTTCAGAGTGCCATATGGAGCCCCTATATTAATTGGCGACATGCAAGGAGGTATGGGGCAAATCCGCCAACCTGATGGTTCGCTGAATTTGGTAACGGGTGCCTCAGGCAATGATATATTCAGGGGGGACAAACTACCCAAAGATTTGTACGGACAATATTTTTATGGGGAACCTGTAGCAAGGATTGTACGACAAATCAGACAGGAAAAATCAGAAGGCCTCATTCAGCTTCAAAATGTTTACCAGGATAAAGAGTCTGAGTTTTTACGCTCTACAGATCCGCTATTCAGACCGGTTGACATGGTCACAGCGCCTGATGGTACCATGTACATCTGTGACATGTACCACGGCATCATCCAGGAAGGCCAATGGACGGGTGAAGGTTCATATCTGCGGGCCAAAATTCAGCAGTACCAATTGGATAAGGTCATTGGCTTGGGCAGAATATGGAGGCTTACCTATAAAGGGATGGAGCGGGATAAGCGCAAACCCAAAATGTACAATCAAAAAACTTCGGAACTGCTGCAATATCTATCGCATCCAAACGGATGGTGGCGAGATATGGCGCAACAGGTCATTGTGCAAAGACGCGACCAAAGCATCGCTCCTGATTTGATAAAATTGGCGACTACTTCAAAAAATTTGAATGCTCGATTTCATGCACTATGGTGCCTGGAAGGTATCGGAAAATTGACAGGATCGCTTGTTCGCACCTTGATGAAAGACCCCAATCCGAGAATGCGTATTATGGCAATGTATGCGGGGGAGTCTATATATAAGGCAGGAGATGGGCAGCTCGCTGAAGATTTTCTAAACATGACCAAAGATGAGGATGATGATGTAGCCATGCGTGCCATGATGACCACCAGACTTTTTGAACTAAAAGGAAGGGAGGATGCTGCAAGACTTGCCATGAAAAGATCGAAATCAAAAGGTATAAATTTGATTGGTAATCAGGTATTGGAACCCCGAACCATTACATCTTTTTTCGGACGCTCAGGCAAAGACTATACAGAAACAGAACAGGCACTACTTGAAAAAGGAGCAGATATTTATAAAGAATTGTGTTTTAGCTGTCATGGAAGTACAGGTTTGGGAACTCCGGCCGGCAATGGACAATTGATGGCACCGGCTCTTGTCGGGTCAAATCGGGTGAAATTGCATCCGGAATATGTGGTGAAAGCAATCATGCATGGCCTTTCAGGGGATATCCAAGGTGAAGCATACGCAGGAGCAGTCATGGTCCCGATGAAAGAAAACGATGAATGGATTGCAGCAATAGCTTCTTTTATTCGCACAAATTTTGAAAACGAATCTTCCATTGTGACACCAGAGCAGGTGGCAAAAATCAGGTCAGCCACCAAGTCGAGAACAACACCATATACTTTTAAAGAATTGTATGCTTCAATTCCAAAAGAAGTGAAATACGACAACAATTGGAAGGTTACTGCGAGCCACAGCGGCCCTGTGCGCAAAGGAAGCAAAGGTCTCCCGTCAGGAGCTTTTTCATATGAAGGTTGGACCTCAGAAAAGCAACAATCAAAAGGCATGTGGTTTGGCTTTGAGATGCCTGAAGCAAAACGCATTACCCAGCTGGAATTTAATTCTGAAGGACACAGAACAGGAAAGTGGCCCAATTTTGTATATCATTCCAGTGCGCCCCAATTTTATGAGATCAAAGTTTCTCTGGATGGGACGAATTGGAACAAAGTAAGTTCAGGTAACGCATTGGATAGAACAACCATTATTTCATTTGATCCTGTAGAGGCAAAACATTTAAAAATAGAATTATCTGGTCCTGATACAACCTACATTGCACCTTGGGTCATGTCAGGATTTAAGGTTTTGGCCAGGTAATAAGAAGTAAAATCTCGAAAAAATTACTCATTTTTTATCAAATGATACTTTTTGGGGTGGACTCATCTATTTTAGGAAAGAAATATCGTTTATGTCATTTGCCATCTCATCCACCGAAGCATTGGTGTGCATGCTGATGATTTTGTGCCTTACTTCAGCATAAGCGTCATGGATAGGGCAGGGCTTGCCGGCGCTGCAGTTTTCCAGACCCAATCCACACTTGGTATATAAATCCGGACCATCCAGGATTTCTACAATGGTCCGGATATTTGTTGCCTTTCTCTGTTTTTCCGACATCTCAAAACCACCATTTGGCCCTTTAATGGAAGACAATACACCAAATTTTGCCAATTGCTGCACAATTTTCCCAATGAAATGTTGAGGCGCCTCAATACCGAGCGCAATCTCAGGCACACCAACTCTTTTTTGTTGCAAAGATTGATGAGCTATGAATATTACAGCCTTTATTCCATATTTAGCAGTCTTGGATAACATTTCATTCTTATTTATGGCATAAAAATATTTAAATATGTTTTTTTCTTTTGATTTGCTCTATTAATAATTGACTTATAGAATATCCACCCCACCAAATCACCGTATCACAAAATCACATCATTGCCAAATCAGATGCACCGGATTAAAATGAAAAAGAACTGGTAATATAGAAGTTTCGTCCCGGAGCATTCATCAGACCTGCATTCATGCCGAGTGTCGATCTATTGAGATGTTCTGCATATGAGGCATCTAAAATATTTTGAACACCAGTAGTAACTGTCCAATTGTTTAAAATGTGATATCCAAATTCCAAGTCTAAAGTAAAGAATGAATCACTTGTAGATTCGCCATACTCTTTTGAGATTCTTTTTTGAGCTGATACATAACGAAAGCCAAATTCTGATTGTAATTTATTATTGAAATTATGACTTTTTAAGGAATATCTTAAATCCATAGGTGCAATCTCGGGTAAAGCTTCATTTCTTTCTAAATCTTGTGCGTAAGTATATGCAAGATCAAAATTTTGACACAACCAATTGGAGAGATGATGGCTTGCACTCAGTTCAAAACCAGCCTTCATGACACCTGGAATGTTTTCAAACTTCCTCACTCCCGGGCTGGATGGAGTAAGTTTGGGGATATTTACATGTATAAATGAAGTGATGTAATCCTGCATATAGGATGAAAACACATCAGCACTTAATGCGATCATTTTGGCTTTATATTCAAACGTCAAATCCATTTGGTTGTTGATTTCAGGTCGAAGATTTGGATTTCCAATCAATTCATAAGGGTCATTTCCGACAGCAAATTTATTGATGTATCTTTCGGTGAGCCCTGCACTTCTCTGCGCTCTTGCCAGCCAGAATCCAAGGGCCACATTTCGTTTGATCTTTTTTATTACCCCAATGCTGATATTGGGATTGATTTGCATGTTTTCAGGTGTAGGGTTTAATTCCAAAAATGATTGATCGGCATCCAAAACATCCGATTTATTGATTTCTATTCTGGAAGATCCGACCAATCTCCAATCATCTATTGAATGGTTGTATTCAGCAAAAAAGCCAGTTTTGTTGATCGTTCCATGCTGCCATGCATTGTCCACTAAAACTTTTCCTGCCATAGGACCCATCAACATTTTTCTTGTCCTCAGTCCTTCAGCGCCTTCCTGTTTTACATCGATACCAGCATACAATATACCGTTCAACCATTTCAAAGTTGCCTCAGACCGGCCGCCTAAATTGACAGTTTCTGCCTTTGTGGATGCATCCATCATCCTGGGGTTTAAGTTTTTCAAAAGATTGTCCATCAAATGATCAACTCCAGAATAAAAAAATGTTGTCTTTATCCCGGATAGCCTTTTATTCCCGTTTTTGTAAACATGGCTGGCATTGAGCATGGTGGTTTTGTCACTCCTCAGGTCCATCATTAAACCGGCAAAATCCACGTCTTTGGCATTGTTCTGAAATGCTGTAAGCTCTATGATCTGCTTGTCTGTTAGCTTGACTCCTGTATTTATTCCCAAACTTGTCCTTGAGTAGTCAGCGGGTATATAGTTTCCACTGCCGTCCCGATAATCATTTCCTGAAGCCAGTGAACCGAGCAATGAAAGGTACATCCGGTCATATTGCCATTTTACCATACCCTCTGTTTTGTATGCAGCGTTGTTGCTATCGTAATTTCCTGACACCCTTCCAGATATTTTTCTTATGTCGAAACTTGGTTCTTCTGTAACGTAATTTATGGTTCCTCCCAATCCTCCACCAAATCGGAGTGCATAAGGGCCTTTTAAAATTTCGACCCGCTTCACCATATTAGGAGCCATTTGACTTGTAGGTGGATCCATTCTGTTGGGACATGCTGCTGTTGCACATTGTGTGCCATTCATGACTACATTGAGCTGATCGTATTTAAAACCTCGCATCACCGGATCAAAGCCATAGGAACCACTTTTCCTGATGCCACTGATTGCAGGTGTTCGTTTCAATACTTCACCCCCATCATAGGCCAGGTTCTCTTTATAAGTAAAATCCATATTTTCCTGTTCACTTGTTTTGTACTTCATCACGATTACTGTCACAGGTTGCAGTACCATGCTGCGTGGCTCAACGATGAAAACGCCTTGTGTTATGGCTTCCTCTAACTTGTCTTGTGTAAGCTTCCATTTTCCAAAACCAATATGAGATAATTCCATGCTAACATTTGGTTCAAAAATAAACTCTATTTTTCCTCCTTCATCGGAGGTTCCGCTTTGTTCGCCATAAGAAAAGTAAGCGTCTTGCAGCACCTCACCATTGGTTGAGATCAATTGAATTTTTGCTGCTTTTTGAGCATAAAGGCCAAAGGTAAGCAGCATCATTATCAGCACTGATGTGATTTTTATATTTTTCATTGTATAATGTTTTAAAAGTCTTTTTTAATACCCATTTGTTTCAATAATCCCAAAGGAATCAACGTCCATAAAATCAAAGAAATCGTAATAACAACCATACCGATGCCCTTTCCTAAAAATTTAGACATGACAGCGCCGGTATATCCCATCATGGCAGACACGTCCAGGTTCATGGTGATCAGAATTCTTGCAAGATCTATTGGATTGGTAATTACAGCCCCAATGGTAAATTTATCCAGCGGATAATCTTTGAACAGAAAAAGGAGGAGCAGCGTGAATCCATCATAGAGGATTGCGAAGAAAAGCCAGATAAAAATTGAAATGCTCAATCCCTTCACTTTGTCATCAAATTGCATAGCAATCAGAAAAGCAATGAGCGAAAATATGACAGAAAGCGTGCAGGCCATTGTCATCAAAAGCAAAAATAAGTTGACGCTGGCACTTGATAGAATACCAAAGGAAATCAAAGGCAGACCAATTCCAATCAAGATACTCACACAAAGAGTTATGGCCATACCGCCATACATGCCCAAAAACAAATGCCATCTCGAAATGGGTTGACTCAATAGCAATTGCAAAAACTCCTTTGAGCTGTAGTAATAGCTGGTCCCAAATAATATGCCAATGAGTGGGGTCAGGGCCAGGGTAATGTTTGACAAACTGATGAGGGTTTTGTCTAAATCATTGGAGAGCAAATAAAGGGCGAAGGTTACACACAAATAGAAACCCGTATAAATATAGGCCCACTTGCTCCTGACCATTTCATAAAAACTGTATTTCAGAATATATTTCATTTGTCTTCAGATTTTGATTTACTTTTTTGTAACTGTTCAGCTATATCCATTTTGTTCATAAATGGTTCATTTTAAGTGATACTTCGACAATTTTTTAAGCAATAGCGCTGCTATTTCTTCAAAAATATGTCTCGTCTGACTTAAAATGCCCTGAATTTTTGATTCAAAAGCGAACAGCTGCCCAGTTACACTTTTTTTTTATTTTCGAGCAGGTTGGCAATTGCATTTTCCAGGCTGTCTTCTTCTTCTTGATCAAGAAGTTCCATCATTCCTCCATTATACCTGATCTTACCATCCAGCATAAAAAGTACTTTATCCGCCAAATCCTCTGCGAGATCCATGATATGTGTGGTCACGATAATCATTTTGCCCCTATTTTTTTCTTCAGTGAGAAGCGCCTTAAGTTTGCGTATCGACAAAGGATCAAGGCCTGTGCTTGGCTCGTCGAGGATTAAAAAAGGATCATCAGACATCATGGCTATGACAATATTGATTTTCTGTTTGTTCCCTCCGGACAGGTTTCCCATTTTTTTGTCCAACTCATTTTCAAGATTGAATAACTTGATCAATTCCTCTGCCCGATTGGTTCTTGGTTTAATATTTCTCATTAAATCAATCAATTCATTACCGGTAAGATTCTCTGGAAATTGGGCTATCTGTGGTAAGTATCCTATCTCAGTTCTGTATTTAAATTCGGATTTAATGTTTTTACCCTGAAATAATATTTGACCTTCGTCGGGAATTATCAGGCCTAAAATACATTTTAATAAAGTGGTTTTACCCGAACCATTTGGTCCCAGCAAAGCCAATATTCCTTTGTGGTCAAATGTTAAATTCAGACCTTTAAGTACTTTATTTTTTTTGTACGATTTATGCAGATTGTTGATCTTGATCATTGGTTGATTGTCATTTTTGGTGAAGCGTCAAATACATCCTTCGGTGTAAATTGGGGGCTTATTTTTTCGGAAAAATTTACTATTTCTACAAATAAGCTTCTCATAAGTACCACAGATTCAGGGACTTGATTGAGAATGTATGAATACAATTTGACAGGGTAATAGGGGATGTCTCCATTTCCATTTTTGTCTAGATCATACCCCGCATATTCACTCCAGTAATTTTGTGAAAGAGAATTGTCCAATAACTTGGAAGAGACCAGCATGTCCAAAGAATTATGTAGAAAATTGTTGTATGAAATACGGTTGGATTCACAACCTCCTGAAAATTTTATGGCATAACCGTTCCTTATAAAATCATTTCTTTGGTAATTGATTCTATTTGATCCTTCTACAAAAACGCCAACAGTATTTTCTTTAAAAGTATTTTTTATAATCTCTGCATCGTAAATTTCCTTAAGCAATAAGCCATAGGCAGCATGACCCCAATTTCTTATAAATATATTTTCCAGCATTTTTATTCTTCTGGAAAACATTACGGCCACCCCTACGCCATTGTTTTCAAAAGTATTCCTTGTGTATTGGTCGTCATTAGAGAACATAAAATGTAAGCCATACCGCAAGTTTTCAAAACTACGGTTATTGTATATTTTGCTGTTATTTACGAACTCAAAATAGATACCATCCCGATGGCCTCTGATGTTGTTGTTGTAAATCTCCAAGCTGTCACAATACCATGCATGTATGCCATTGCCACTATCCGCCTCAACTTTGGCATTTCCATAAATATTGTTTCCATGTATACTTCCTCTTTTACCTTTCTCCACATAAATTCCAAAAAAGCATTCTTCAAATACATTATTCGAAATCTCAAAGTCTTTTACCTTTAGGATGTGTATGGCTGCGTTTTCCTTGAGAAAATTGGTCTTCACGCCCTTAAATATTATTCCACTGACTGAAACATTATTTGATGCAATGGTTAATATTTCACCTCCGGATTTAGAAATGAGTCGGGGATTTTCATATCCTAGAATTGCGATTTGTTTTTTTACAATGAGATTATCTATTTGATATTGTCCTTTTTTGATGATAATAGAATCGCAGTTTTGAGCCAAGTCATATGCTTCATGCACTGATTTTATTGGGCATTCAGGGCATGTTACAATTGTCCTGGCATGGGTGCTCAATTTCAAGAAAAAAAGAATCAATAGGCCTATTGTTGCTTTCATCGCCAGTTCATTTTTATGTATTCAAGGATTTCCGAAAAGTTATAAACCTTACCCCCCTTAGACTCCAAAACCTCAGCTGCCGATTTTTCGTCATTGAATGATGTGAGATTTGCACCCATAGGACTAGGTAAGTTTTCAGAAATTATATAATGTGCGGATGATGCATTTACAAGATTTCCAGGTGTTTTATAGTCGGTCACGAGCATGTAGGCATACTGCTCGGGTGATGTTGAAGAGAGTACTCTGAGCATACATTCTACAGAGTCATATTTATAAATCTTCCCTTTTTTTGTGACCAATTCTGCTCCAAATTTTGAATCAGAAATGATCATTTTGCAATGATGGCACTCATCTTCATGGTAATTTATTTTCTCAACCTTTGGCTGACAACCGGATATAATTACCATAAACAGAACAATTATCGTTGGCTTCATGATGCAATGATTTTAGTGTTTTTTGTGCTCAACCAAAACGCAACAGCTGAGAGAGATAGGGAAAGAGCCACCAAATATCCCCCGATGTGTGGCATTGATATCGCGACAAAATTCAGAATGACTTTTCTTCCAATAAGCGGAGGTTGGAAAGACTCATCATCAAATTTCATTGGGGCGTTGGCATCCAAAGAATGTCCATAATCATATTCCCAAAGGTAAAAGTCATACAAACCTATGCACAGCACCAGGGTAAAGGCAATGAACCAGGTAGCAAAAAGCCATTTTTTGTTGAGTACTGCTGTTAAAAGACCAAAGACAATAAAAAATACGATGATCGAAGGCATGTATTTCAACTCAGGAATAGAATCTGGTTCGATTTTTTTCATTCCAATGTAGTGGTTGAGAATGTTTACATTTTGAAGTGTACCTGGAGATGATCCTCCTATTTTATTGATGTATATGTGCATTTCTACACCATCGGGGTATTGTGGGGCCAAGAGTGTTATGTTCCACATTGGCAAAAAGAAAAGTGAAACCAAAAGAATGGAGGCCAGAACCATGACTGGTTTTGCTAATTTGTTCATTGTTAATGTTTTAGAGATTTAGATAACCGGGAAGTTTTCTAAACGCCGTCCACTTCCCGGCTTCTATTCAGAATTTTGTCAATTACTTATGATTCTGGCTCACCCAAACTCCATTTCAATGGTAGGTTGCTTGATTTGCCAGATACTCTCACATACCCTTGCATTTCCTGGTGCAAAGCGCTGCAAAAGTCGGTGCAATAGAATGGAAATACACCCTCGCGCTGCGGCTCCCAGTACATCGTCTCTGTTTGACCCGGCATGATGAGTAGCTCGGCATTTTGAGCACCCTGCACCGCAAATCCATGAGGTACATCAAAGTCCTGTTCAAGATTGGTGACATGGAAATATACCTTATCCCCCACCTTGATGCCTTCGATGTTGTCAGGCGCAAAGTGACTTCTGATGGTAGTCATGTAAACATGGACCACATTTCCTTCTCTGACTACCTTGGTTTCTTTCTCGCCTAAAGCCCTGTAAGGATGTTTATTCTCTTCAATTGGATATATCTTTTTGCTTTTAGAGACTATTTTGCTGGCCGCAATGCCCTGTGCGTAGTGGGGTTCACCAATGGTAGGGAAGTCGAGCAATAGCTTCATTTTATCTCCGGAAATGTCATACAATTGAGCGGAGTGGTTCATTTCAGGGCCGGTAGGGAGGTATCTGTCTTTGGTGATCTTATTCAATGCTATCAGGTACTTTCCATCCGGTTTTCTGGAGTCTCCACCAGGTATCATGAGGTGACCAACAGAATAATAGGTAGGAATTCTGTCCAACACTTCCCAGGTGCCCAGCTTCCATTTTACCACTTCTGATGAGATGAAGAAGGTAGTATATGCATTGCCATTGTTGTCAAACTCTGTATGCAATGGCCCAAGACCTGGTTTTACAACAGTGCCGCCAATGACACTTTCATATTTTAGCACGGGTACACCAGCAATGGTGGTCTCAAAGTCTTTGTTGTCTATGGCTTTGATCATATTGGTGAAAGAGTGGACGGTCAAGTCTGCCGAAAGTTTTCCATTGCCGATGATGTACTCACCTGTAGGATCGACATCAACACCATGTGGGGATTTTGGAGTAGGCAGGAAATAAACCAGCCCCGGACATTCTTCGGGAATTAAAACCTTCACTGTCTTTTTGGTCTCTGAAGTAGCCATGTGGGTACTTTCACTGTACCTGTTTACACAATAGTTGGCAGGCATTTCTTTAAACTTCCCCTGAGCTATGTATTCTTCAGCTTTTTTCCAATTGACCGCGGCTATGAAGTCTTTGTCATTTTGTGAAGCATTTACTTCTAGAAGATTGTGTTTCTGCTCGGTGTTGTAGGAAGTGAAAAATGTCCAGCCGTGGGAATTGCCTTTGCCTGAGTGCGCCAGATCATAGTCAAAAGCGGGCAAAAGCACCTGGAAGGCAATGTCCATTTCTCCTTCTGCTCCCACCTTAACATAGGTCAGCATACCCTTAAAATTTTCCGCATAGGAGGCTATTTCAACATCTTTCTGGGGGTAGGGCACTCCGAATCTTGTGCCTGCCACAACGTATTCTGTGTTTTCGGTAGTGAAAGGGGAGGAGTGATTCCCTCCGCTGTTGGGGATTTCGATGATCTCCGCTGTTTCAAAAGTGGTAAGGTCAATTCTGGCAATTCTTGGCGTGTTGTTGCCATTGATGAACAACCAGCGTCCGTCAGTTTCTCCTTTGGTCTGGGATAGTTCCGGGTGGTGGGCATCATCCCATGGGATGAAACCAAAAGACGTGTTGAGTAGGGGCTTGGTCTCTTCATTGTAGCCATAACCTTTTTCCGCATCTTGCGAAAAAACCGGTATGACTTTGAGCAATCTGCCACTCGGAATGCCATAAACAGAAACCTGACCACTGAACCCACCAGACATAAATCCATAGAATTCATCATATTCTCCCGGAGCCACATATACGGCGCTGGCAGCATCTGCACTTAGGGCTCCGCCTGCGGCTTGTTTAGCGCCGGTCTGACAACCATTGAAATAAATGAGGCCCCCAATCATTATTGCCAGGGCCAATACGAAGATTCTTGTTTGTGATCTCATTGTATATAAATTAGAAGTTAATATAAATTTCATGAAACAAAGTTAAATCATTTTAAAATAAAAGACAAAAATATCTTAATATATTTTAATCTTTATTTATCTTTGTTTTGAATTTACATTGGCAGGGATAAAATGGAGGTTTGATCCTTTCCACACACACTTTATTATATCACAAAACATTTAAATTTTATTCAGAATGAAAAAGTATGTATTGTTTTTTGGACTCGCATTGTTGGTTTTTGCCTGCGGCCAGAAAAATGAAAGCAATGCCGGCGATGCCCAAGCCACAGCAAATCCAAGTCCTGCCCCTGCCAACGACAAGGGTTATGGAGAAATCACGAATGTCACATTGAATGACCCACTGGACCAGGGTATGATCCAAAAGGGTAAGGCCATTTACGAAATGAAATGTGCCGCCTGCCACAAATTGACCGGTGCAAGAGTTGTAGGCCCCAGTTGGGAGGGTGTGACAGAAAGGCGCAAACCAGAATGGATCATGAACATGATAACCAATGTTGATGTCATGCTGGAAAAAGATCCTGAGGCTCAAAAATTGCTTGAGGAGTGTTTGACGCGCATGCCCAATCAAAATGTGTCTATTGGTGATGCCCGGGATATTTTAGAATTTATGCTGTCCAATGATCAGGCCAAATAGTTGACCAATGGCTTTTCTCAGTGCACATAATGGCGAACTAAAATGAACTATAAAATAATTTCAGATTTGAGGATGTCGACCGCATTTTTTTGGTCGTTGTTGTTTTTTGGCGTAGCGTCATTGCTGGGGCTCGCGTTGCGGTTGGCCTTTTCTTTTGACTTTCCTGACTGGTTTTCTTTTACCAATGTGAGACATACGCATTCTCATCTTGCACTATTGGGTTGGTTGTTTGCTGCTTTTGTCCTGGCCATTATCCGCATTTGGAAATTGGATTGGAATAAATTTCGCAATCTTTACATCATGATGCAGGTGGCGGTGTTGGGAATGGCCGTCACCTTTCCATTTATGGGTTATGCTCCAGCTTCAATTTTATTCACAACTATGCATCTTTTGTTGGCCTATGTGCTATTGATTAAAATTTGGAGAAATGCAAAAAGGGCAACAGGGTTGAGCTTCTTAATGTTGAAAACTGCCATTGTCTTTTTCTTTTTGTCTACGCTTGGAGTATGGTCTCTCGGACCGCTGATGATGATGGCAAAAGGTTCAGCCATGTACTATGCAAGTGTACAATGGTATCTCCATTTTATGTTTAATGGGTGGATGGTTTTTTCCTTATTGGCTATTCTGTTCAAGTGGTTGGAAAATCATGACTGCATTTACCCTCGGCGTCGGGCTAAACTTTTTTACTTCAGTTTGGTCATCTCTACCATTTTGACATTTGCACTTGCTGTAACCTGGTCCACTCCTGTGGATGCCATCTTTTATATCAACAGTTTTGCAGTCCTTCTCCAGCTCATTGCATTTGTCACATTGGCCAAAGTTATTGGTCCTTTCAGACAATATTTTGAAAGTCAAATGGATAGGTTTGGCAGGAATCTTTTGTACGTCTCTTTGATGGCTTTGGTACTCAAAGTCTGCATGCAGGCAGCAGTCGTTTTGCCAACCATTGCAAAAGTTTCATATACGATCAAAAACTTTGTGGTAGGCTTCATTCACTTATTGATGCTCGGTTGCCTCACCTTATTTCTATTGGCTTTTGCCTCCCAATATTTCACCCGGAAAATAAGCCAAACCGGGACCTGGGTATTGATATTTGGCATTGTGATGACCGAATTTTTCCTCTTTTACCAGGGGCTGATGATCTGGCTTGGAAGAGGGTTTTTAGACCATTATTATCATTTGATGAGCCTGGGTTCAGTGATGCTTGCGGTCGGGGTAGGGTGGGTCGCGATTTATTTTTACAAACAAAACAGATTATTCAATGAATGAAACAATGAATTTAAAATATGACATCACAAATGAGAGAGACGTCAAAGATTTTGTTGACCTTTTTTATCAGAAAGTCAATCAGGACGACCTCCTTTCGCCCATATTCAACGACATTTCTCATGTCAATTGGGAATTGCATTTGCCCAAGATGTACAAGTTTTGGGAAACACTGATATTCGGATCTGCCGCTTATAAGGGTAATCCTTTTGAGGCACACATTCCCCTGCCCATTGATGAAAATCATTTCGACCGATGGATTTCTACATTTGAGGAAACTATAGATGATTTGTTTGAAGGTCCGGTGGCAGAGCATACAAAACTCAGGGCAAAATCCATTGCCCATGTATTTCAATCCAAATTAAAATATATACACTCATGAATACTACCAATATATTTAACAAACCGGCATTCGGCGAAAAAGTCGGTGTCAAAGCATTGTTTGAGACCTCATTTACCAAAGAAATCGGTATTTATTTCGAGACAGGTTTGTCTATGAAAGAACATAAGACGCCATACCCAATAGTGGTCCAACTTATTGAAGGCAAGCTTGATTTTAAGGTAGGGGAGGAAATTCATTCATTGGTAGCCGGAGATCTTCTGAGCCTTGAGGGAGGAGTTCCACACAGTCTTCTTGCCATTGAAAGAAGCATTGTGCGGCTCACACTGGTAAAGGCGGACCAGGTGATGAGGGTAGAGGAGGTGGTTCGATCCTAAAGAACAGATGATTGTCCGGAAGATTTAGCAAATCCCTGATCGCAACTTCTTCTTATTACAAAGTAGTGCCTCTGACTAAATTTCCGAACGCAGAGATTTGAATTTTCAACATCAATTATGTGGTCAAATCTGTTCCCCTTTGGTATGGATGTGTCATATTTTTAAAATTATTTATAAGGACTCGGCAAACCATTTCTCAAAAGCACTTTTATAATTCGAATACGATTGTAGCGTTGCAGCATTATTGGGTAAATATTTAGTACTAAGTTTAGTGTTGTTAAAAATATGACGTCAAAAACGTTCAGCTTTTTATCTATTATAAAAATCAATAAAACAAAGGCAATCAAGGCAAAAAGATGTCTCATTTCATTTTTCCTGGTTTCTAGTTCGTATCTGTACAATTCTTCATTTCTTGTGGTTCGATCCAAATTTATTTGTTTTTTATTTGCCCATTTTCTTGCTATATCACCTGTAAAAGGCAAATATTTTTTGAATACCTTGATGCCAACAAAATCGTAAATCGTTTTGTTTTCAACAAATTCAAATACCTCGGGTTTGAAATAATTTTTCATTTATACTATTTCCGATTAGTATATTTTACCGTTTTTTTCTTTAAACCCTTGCCCAAATAATCATTCTCTTAAAGGCATAAATAGCTGGCAAAGTAAGATAATGTTTGGCAATTCTTGCTTTAAATTCTTTTTCTAATAGTGCTTTGTGACTTTCATTCAGCCTTTCAAAATATGGGACTAATGATGATCCTGAAATGAAGTCATACAGCTTATCGTAGCTGTCGGCAATGATGGGATATACTTTTTGATAGATGGTCATTTCCTTTGCCTGGTGATAAAAAAGAATGGTGGCATATTCATCCATGCTCAACACTGGTGAGGTTCTTTTCCAGCCTTCGAGTGCAGATGCAAAGGGTTCTTCTTGTACCAATTCATAAAGAATTTTGTTCAACAAATTTTCTGTTTGAGATGGCATTCTGGTTTTCTTCTAAGTATACGTCTGCAATGTTTACATGATACATGGATAAATTCACGTTGTCTCCCAGTTCAAGACCTATATCAATGGCTTTGAGAAAACTATCCTCAGCTTTTTTGAATTCTTTAGTTCGTTTATAAATATTGCCATTGTTGTTGTGGATGATGGCGGCCATCCGGTCATTGCCCAATTCCTCATACAAGACCAGTGCTTTACCATAGTAGTCGAGTGCTTTTGTGTATTGTAGCTGGTAAAAGTTTATGGAACCAATCGTTTGTAAAATGCGTGCCCTGCGGTCATTGTTGTTGGCCAATTCTGCATACTTTAGAGCTACTTCACAGTCCTCCAATGAGCGCTGAAAATCTTGTTTTTTCATGTAGAGGTCTCCGCGGTTGAGATACACCAGTGCAAGACGATTGGGATCGCCAACTTTATGGGAATATTCAATGGCTTGTTTGACATAAACCAGTGCTGTATCGAGCTTCTCTTTCAAAACATAGTTGACAGCAAGGTTGAGCAGGCACCCCGCAGTTCCTTTATCCCATTCGATACTCTTTGAGAGTGCTACCCCCTGTTTCCCGTATTTCATACCTTCTTCCGGGTCAACGCTGGCCATGATACCGGACAACATTCTATATGCATTGACAGTGTTGGTATCTCTGATGTTTTGAGCAATGACAACCTTCAGCGAATCCACCATTTGCAGTTGGCCAATGCCCCAAAAATGAATTAAAGCGATGAATAAAACTGCAATCCATTGACGTTTCGTGGCAAATCAATATTAGATTTCCTAAATGTATACTTTTTTATATACTTTTAGAAAAATGGTTAGGCTATAATTCAGGCTTTTGCTATTAATTCAGGACATCTTGTTTAAATAACTTCAATACATAATTATTTGAAAATCAAATGGTCTTGTAAGACGGTCCGCCGATCAATCCACTCCAAAGGATTGCATGTGTAATTTTCAGTTCTTAAAAAATAGAATGTAGTCGGAAATCCATATTCGGAAAGGACCAATGCTTTAACTCCTCATTTCCAACTTACTTTCATGTTTTTTATCAGACAGGCATTGGCTCCCACTGTTCCAGTATGTTGCAAACCAAAACCATACCCAATTATGCTATTTACCTCAGCTGAGAGTTGGACTTCTGAAGATAAGTTTACGGAGTTTTTGGGTATGTCAATGGATTTGTCATTGAATGCACGTGCAGACAATCTGGACCCTTCCATACTAAGTTGGATCAGGCAATCAGGTCTGAAACAAGTTGTACTGACGGAAGCTGAAATTGGAGTTGAAATGCCTCTTTCGATTTTCATTAAGGTAAAGTCAACTGCATCACTATATTTTGGAGTTCTCTCAATACGCAATGCATAGCCATTTTGGTTGATACCCTCGTATTGGATATAGATTTCAAGGTATTGATTGCGGGCACTTCCAAAACCTTGTCCGGCAGTTTTAAACGGGACTATCTTTAATTCCAGAGACATATTCCCAATTTGATTTGACGCGGGCGTATACCACAACCTAGCTCCCTGTACAGACTGAATGAGTCCGGTATCAGCGGCCCCGCCATCTCTACCTTTCCCAACAAACCATGAGTCAGTATCACCCCGGACTAGCCAATTTTGACCCTTTGTCTCTTGAGGAGCATAGGCATCCCACGAGAAAAATCCTGGTATGGACTTGGGCTGATTGCTGACAGATATTTTAGAAAAATCGATATCAATTTCCTTCACCGTC
Organism: Saprospiraceae bacterium; assembly: GCA_020436935.1. Lineage (GTDB taxonomy): Bacteria > Bacteroidota > Bacteroidia > Chitinophagales > Saprospiraceae > JADKBO01. The sequence continues at coordinate 20,602 of JAGQWX010000031.1, read as the reverse complement.
TGTCTTGAATGGATGCGATTTGCAGTAATCAATTCAACTCTTTCTCCTTCCAAAGTATTGATCAGCTTGGGTGCGATGACGGCTTTTAGAAAATATTCATTGTCCAGTTCACTGGTTGTATAATTTTTGAGCGGATGATCAAATCTCGTAACCTCGACAGGAATGCATTCCCTGCCTTTGCCATCAGAACATCTAAACCAGGTGATCACTGAGATGTCCTTTTCAATCTCAGCGAAGGCATATTCCACTACCCAGTCATCAGATCCGACATTTGACAAAACAGGTGGTTCGCTGAATTCTGGTAGAGCTTGGATATGGGGTAAAACCTTCAGTTTTGCTACAGCTTCAAGGCCATTGGCATGCCGGGCTACCAGCAAGGCTTCTTTTTCCTGAAGCCCCTGGTTGTGGGGTTTGACCAGGACTTTAGAAGGAGATTGATTCAATAATTTTAAAACACCATCATCTTTCGATGCGATCTCTTGCCATGCAATTATGTCCTGAGTTGTAACTAGATCCCAACCATATCCACTTTGCTCAGCTGTGATGAAAAGGCTGTCTTTGCCAGTTTCCATCACCGCTGTTGGAGATTGGAGTTCCAATTTGATAGGAATTTCCGTCAGTTGCCTTCCCAAATGCTTTTCAGCGGATTTGACCAGTTCCTTTATGCCCATCGGATCCCAATCATCTTTGCCCTTCAGGAGATTGTATATGTTGTAATGCACCTTGTCCTCAAATTCAAACCTATAGGCATCCAACACGGACTTGCCTTCCAAACGGACGGTATTTGAAGTCTGGCTTTCAATGTCGACAGGCATGCCGTTCCAGGTGAAATTATAAGTGTATCTGACTGTACCTTCCGGAGCACCGGCCTGCCAGCCAACTGAAGAAATTGTTTCGGAAGTGATTCTACTGTCAATGACAGATAAAGGACCGCCACTTTTTACAAAATACTGTTCGCCTCTGGTTATAGCCCGAATGTCACAATCCAGAAGTACCGCTCCACAACCTCTTGTGATGTAAAAGGGTTTTCCCGAATAAAAATTAAAAGTGCATCCCAGATATACTGCATTTCCATTGAGGGCATCGTCCGTGCTTTCAAAATGGCAGCGATCGTAAAGCGTACGGTCACCACCGATGATGGGGCAGAGGTTAAGCCGGCTGATAAATCTGCAGTTTCGGGCCAGGATTTTATCCCCCTTGCAGAAAGCGAGCTGGGCCTGAACTATGGCATCGGCTCTTTTTTTTCTGCTCAACAAAGGATTTAGGGGGTAATCCAAATCCACATTGCAATAGTTACCAAAGGTGAGGTTCTCAACGGTTAACCCGTCACCAGTAAATGAGAACATGGTGAAATTTCCGTTGGCTCCTATCGTCTGCCCACGATTGCTGGCGAGTACGGTGTGACTGGAATCATCCGAAAGTCCAATCAATTTCAGCCACGGACAATTGACTTCCATACCATAAGGTGGGACGCCAGGCTTTGATGGTTTTCTGATGTCAGGATCATCCGGGTCATCTATCCAATACACCCAGGGAGCAATATAGATGATCATTGGATCATCTTCAGTACCTGAAATGACCCGCGACAATGCGTCCTGCATATTGTTGAAGACATAGGATGAGTGGTGATCTTCAGGAGATTTTATGTTGCCATCGACATAGAACGACTTAGGTCCGAGAATGACGTCCTTGCTGCCATTTTTTAAGGTGTCATTGACCAGTAGGATGGATGGCAACAGGCTTTTGCCATAGCTAGTTGCTACCAACGATGATAAAAATAAAAGGAGCAATACCTTCATGATTTGAATTTTCCTAGCCAGACCTGACAAAAGAGCGTGGTCAATTTGGTGGACTTCGGAGTAGGTCTTATTTTTCATATGCATCAAATATGTACCAATGTTGTAGAATATGCATCCGGCATATGGTGCTTATAATTTTCTTTGCTGCCCGGAATAAACTGCCAGGGCGTCCTTTGTTCTACCCAGTTGAAATTGGTTTCTTCCTGGTGCTTGTTTTTGTATTTCTGAGGTGTGGTGTTCCTGTATTTCCTAAACAAACGGTTGAAATTGGAGATGTTATTGAAGCCCGACATGTTGCTGATTTGTGACATGGTATAATCTGTGGATAAGAGGAGCTTACACGCATGAGACAATCTAAGATCGCATAAAAAGGTAGAAAAACTCCGGAAAGCATTCTTCTTGAAAAAATGACTGAAGGCAGAATCACTCAGGCTGAGCTTTGAGGCAATTTCTGAAATGGTGAAATCCGTTCGGGTGTAATTGGCCATGATGTAGTTGTAGGCCATCTGAATTCTTTTGTTTTGATTGGTCTGATCGGTATATTTATTCATTTCACTCAGCAATGGTCTGGATGACTTCGCCTTCGACAATACGTCGAATAGCCTGAAAAAATGAATCACATTTTCAAATCCATTGTCTTTGGTGAGCTGGTCCATGATGGGTGCGATAAGTTTTATGGTCGACTCATCAAACACAATGCCACGGTTGGACCTTGTAAGTAAGTCCTTGATGTGTTGGAATCTGTCCTTGTTGAAAATGGGAGAAGAGAACAGGTTGATGGAAAATTGGATGGTAATGACCCTGTAATCAGGGGTTTTATCTGTTTCGTCGGAGGCACCGTCCCATTTGTGAGGCAGGAAAGGACCCAATAGAACAAGGTCTGAATTGGTATACTTTTCTGTTGAATCACCAACAATCCTGGTGCCGGAAGTACCGAGGATAAGGTTGAGTTCATACTCCGGGTGGTTGTGGATCGGATAATCAAAACCATTATTGACTGAGTCCAGGACTACACAGATGTCTTGTTGCTGGAGTGGTGTGACTTCGCGAAAAAATTCCATGACAGCGTTTTATGGATGAAAACAATAGATGTCCTACAAATCTAAAAATTTTCATAATAGTATTATCTATTTGCAGGAAAGTATCATTTTATAGCCATGTTTGTCCATAGCTTTGTTTCAAATCGTTTAAGTCCAAATAAAATGACCATTGAATCTACAAAAAGGTTAAGAGTAAAGGGCATATCCACTTTATTAAAAATATTTTTAATAGGACTGATACTCCTTGTTTTAAATAAGGTAGGAGTTGCTCAAAAAGTCACCGGCCAGATCCTGAGCGTCAAAGAAGAAGCGCTCATCGGTGCAAGTGTCGTGATAAAAGGTACCAATATTGGAACGATCTCCGATGTTGATGGAAAGTTTGAAATCAACGTGCCTGATGTCGCCACGGCCATTCTGGAATTCAGTTACATAGGATATTCCTCCAAAGAATTGCCCTTATTGGGGCAGACCAACGTCGTCGTCACACTCGAGGAAGAGTCGGAGTTGATAGATGAGGTCGTTATCACAGGATATAAAAAGGAGATCAAGAGTGAAGTCACTTCCTCCATTACCTCCATCAAAACAAAAGACATCACCAATCTTGTCGTAGTCGGCATCGACCAGGCCATACAGGGACTGGCGCCGGGTGTATCTGTTACGCAAGTATCAGGAGCACCGGGGGATGACATCAAGGTGAGGATCAGGGGTACAGGTTCACTGGGCAACAACGATCCGTTGTATGTCATTGATGGTGTGCCTACCACCGGCAATATCAATATGTTTTCGCCATCTGATATCCAATCTATAGACATTCTCAAGGACGGAGCAGCAGCAGCCGTTTATGGTTCGAGAGCAGCCAATGGTGTCGTTTTGATCACCACCAACAAAGGTACTGTCGGACCTCCTGTATTCAATTTTGAAGCTTACACAGGATTGCAGCAACCCGCCAACTTGCCGGAGTTGCTCAACAGTGAAGAATACCTAACTATAAGAAACGAGGCCATCAACAATGCCAACGTTCTAAGGAATCCTGCCAACCAAATCGCCACTTATGACCCGGCCATTCTGCAAAATCTGCCGAATACCGACTGGCTGGACCTGGTGTTCAACCCTGCCATGATGCAGCGTTATTCTTTATCCGCGAGCAGTGGTACAGAAAGAGGCAGGTTTTATGTCTCAGGTGAATATCAAAATCAAGACGGCATTTACCAGGGCCAGGGATTTGAGAAATATCAGGTGAGATTCAATGGAGAGGCAGGTAAAAAATGGTTCCGCATTGGAAACAGCCTTTCGTTTTCAAATACAAACAGAAAAGTCATCAATAGCTCCGGAGACGGATTCGGACCGGGCAATGAGCCAAGTGGCGTAAGATATACATTGATAGCCGCACCGGTAGTCCCGCTGACACACCCCGACGGATCAGAAGTGAAAGTGACAGCAGAATTGGGAGACCCTGTTTTGTACGGAGACGGCAACCCCAACCCGATCGTGTTCAACAACAATACAGACTGGAACATTTCCAGATACAGACTTTTTGGAAATGTATTTGCCGAAGTCGAACCCATTGCAAATCTGACGATTAGAACCAATCTTGGTGGGGACTTTTTATTTAGAAATGAAAAACTATTTAAGGAGCGACTTTCTGCAGCGATTTATAATCCAACTTCATTGAATGAAGCCAGAGAGTTCAACACCACACTGGTTTGGAACAATACCGTCAACTATTCAAAAAAACTGGGAAGACATAAATTATCCGGTCTTGCAGGCATGGAAGCTATACAAAATAAGGCAGACTACCTTTCGGCATCGGCCAATAATTTCCGTCGTTCAGACCGCCTTTTTAGATACATCAGTGCCAGCATTCCCGCGGACATCGACAACGTCAGTGCATCAGGCATAGCTACCGAATGGAGTTTGCTTTCCTATTTTGGTCAGCTGTCTTATTCCTTTGAAGACAGGTACATGCTCAATGCCACAATCAGAAAAGATGGGTCTTCGAGATTCGGCAAAAACAACAGATGGGGGACGTTTCCCTCAGTTTCATTCGGATGGAACATTTCCAACGAAGCATTTATGGAAGACATCGCCGGAATATCGAGTCTCAAGCTCAGAGGCAGCTGGGGCCAGCTTGGAAATCAGGAGATAGGCATTTACCCATACAGTTCGCTCGTGAGCACCGGGGACAGGGTTTACACCTTTGGCGGCAATATCGTCACAGGTTCTTCTATTGTCGAAACAGGCAACGACAACATCAAGTGGGAAGTCAGCACTCAGTTCAACCTGGGACTCGACATGAGTTTATTCAAGGATAAACTTTCTATCATACTTGACGGATTTCAGAAATTGACCGAAGATATCCTCGTGAGGGTACCTATACCGCAGGCCGGTGGTTCGACCAACCCTCCTTTTGTGAACGCAGCAAGCGTCCGCAACAGAGGTCTTGAACTTGGACTGTCCTATAGAAACGCCATTGGCGGACTCAACTACAACATTGGTATGAACCTAACCAGGGTGCAAAACGAGGTCGTTTCTCTAGCTGACAGCGAACCCATACTGGGAGGTTACGGATTATCTGACGGTGCCATTACCAGGACAGAAGTAGGCCATCCTGTTGGATCGTTTTACCTGTGGGAATCCGAAGGCATTTTCCAAACAGAAGAAGAAGTAGCATCAAGTCCTTTCCAAACCAGATTTACCAGACCCGGAGACATCAAATTTAAAGACATCAACGGCGATAATGTCATTGACGACAAGGACAGGGCTCATGTAGGCAATCCTTTTCCAGACTTAACTTATGGACTTACCATTGGACTCAATTGGAAAAACTTTGATTTTTCAACTTTGCTCCAGGGCGTTTATGGCAATGATGTGTATTTTCTGTTTGGCAACTTTGCATATGAAGCCCAGGCCAGAGGATTCAATTCTTATAAAGCCATCCTGGACAGGTGGACACCCGACAATAGAGATACCAATATTCCAATAGTAAGTCTGGATGACAGGAACGGAAACCGTAGAATTTCAACGAGATTTCTTGAAGATGGATCTTATCTTAAAGTTAGAAACATCAACCTTGGTTATAACCTCAAAGATGTTTTTAAAGGCAAAACCTTTGAAAATTTCAGGGTGTATGTAGCAGTCCAGAATGCCTATACCTTCACAAAATATTCTGGTCTTGACCCTGAAATTCAGGCCAATTCCAATGACACCCGAGGCCTTGGCATTTCCTCGGATCTGGCAGTGGGCATTGATTGGGGTACAGTGCCCGCGCCGCGCACTTTCATTGGTGGTATTCAACTCAAATTTTAATCGGAAGGCCATGAAAAAAATTCAAATCGATACAATAAACATGCGGTTCAAATGCATTGCACTGCTGCTGGTCATATTTGCATCGTCTTGTTCAGACATTCTGGACAGAGAACCCATAGCCATTCTTGATGCGGGCTCTTATTTTCAAACAGGTGATGACGCATTGCAAGCTGTAAATGCAGCATACACATCACTGCTTTTCAACAACCGCAACAAAAACTTTTATTGGGCATTTGCTACCATTACCGGAGACGAAGCCATTCCGGGAGGTGATGGATCACGACCGGGATTGGTGGAATTGGAAGCCTTTTCATATACACCGAGGACAGAAGAATTCAACGACTTCTGGAAGCTGGAATATAAAGGCATCAATCAGTGCAACCTGGTCCTGGACAATATTGGCGAAATACAGATGGACGAAGACCTTAAAAACAGGATCATCGGTGAAGCTCTATTCCTGCGTTCTTTTTATTATTTCCAGCTCATGCAGGTATTTGGGGAAGTCCCATTGTATCTGGAGATTTTGCCACCCGACGAATTGCAGATCCCGAGAAGCAGCCAGGAAGAAGTATTGCAGCAGATCATCGGGGATTGCGAGACGGCTTCAGCTTTACTTCCTTTAAACCATGATGCTGCAAATATTGGCAGGCCCACAAAGGGAAGTGCGCTGGCATTGAAGGCAAAAGCACATTTGTATCAGAAGAACTGGGCAGAAGTGGTATCTACTGTAGCCCAGATCAAGACCTTAGGCGTATATCAAATGGTAGAAAACTATGGTGACCTCTACAGCGTGGATCACCAAAACAATACTGAATCTGTTTGGGAAATTCAACATACCAACCTTGAATTGGAGGTAGGAAATTTTTTGAATCAATGGTGGTTTTCCAGAAAGGCGGAAGGTTATGGATTTGCAGAAGCCAATAAATCCTACGTCAACATGTTTGAAGCCGGTGACCCAAGAAGGGCGCTGACCGTAGCGTCCAGGGATGAGCCGTATTTCGGATTGGTTTATAAGAGTTCATTCTCCAGCACAGGTCATGGACCGGTCAAATTTTTGCAAGCAGACTCCACGGTGACCCAAATCGCAGACGGAGACATCAATTACCCCGCCATCAGATTTGCAGAAGTCCTGCTCTGGGAAGCAGAGGCATTGGTCGAGCTCGGCCAAATCAATGAAGCAGCAGCAACATTGGAGTTGGTCAGGGCCCGTGCAAGGAACAAGTCGACCAACCCAGCGACCACTTTGCCATACATCGCTCCCGTCAGCCAGGATCAGATGAGACAGGCCGTCAGACATGAGCGTGCCGTCGAACTCGGATTTGAATTGCACCGCTTTTTTGACCTGGTACGCTGGGGCATAGCTGATCAGGTGCTCGATGGCTTTGTCAAGGGCAAACACGAGAAATTTCCAATTCCGCAGGTGGAGATGGACCTCAATACTGCACTCAACCAAAACCCAGGATACTAAATTGATTGAACACGAAACACAGGTATGCTAAAACTTACAACATATATACTACTTCTTACGGCTTTCTTATCGGTCAGCCTCACTGCTCAGCAAAATCAGGTCAGCATCCCAAGGATAGACTTGATGCCCGATCAGCCGACACCTTATGTGATGAGAGACTGGAAACAGGTAGCCATCAATTATGACAGATTTGTATTCGATGAATCCAAAACAGGGCTTTACCTGCCCCTCATTGGCTTCAGAAGCCAGGGCAACAACTACCCTGAAAGGCCCACATTTGGATTACACACCTACGTGGGCACCAAAAACCCCAATGGATTTGAAGCCATCAACGTCCTACCCAGTTTGGTAGGCGCCAGTCTTGTAGACCTTGACAAAAGCGCTCAAAATGGGAAAAACTACGTCCTGATGGCGCAGGATTATTTCAATAAAAAAAATGGACAAAACCTATACCTCAACGGCACTTCATCCAAAAGTGGCAATGATTGGTGGTACGATATGATGCCCAATGTATTCTTCTATCAGTTGTACGATTTGTATCCAACAATGGGAGGAGAAGCAGATTTTCAATTCAAAAGTATTGCAGACAGGATGCTGGAAGCAGTGCGGGCAATGGGAGGGTCAGATGTTCCGTGGACAAAGCCCAATATGAATTACAGAGCCTGGAACTTTGAAACCATGCAACCTCTTGCTGCCGGTGTTCCTGAGCCCGAAGCTGCCGGGGCATTTTCATGGCTTTTGTATATGGCCTATACCAAAAGTGGAAATCCTGAATATCTCAAAGGCGCAGAATGGTCCATGGAGTTTTTAAACGGGCTCAATGGCAATCCTTCCTATGAATTGCAATTGCCTTATGGCACTTATGCAGCAGCGAGAATGAACGCCGAAATCGGGACTCATTACGACGTCGAAAAAATGGTCAACTGGTCATTTGACAAAGGCAATCTGCGAGGGTGGGGTACCATCGTCGACAAATGGAGCGGCATTGATGTGTCGGGCCTGGTCGGAGAATCAGAAAGCAGCACCGACTATGCCTTCCAACTCAACGGAGTCCAGCAGGCAGCTGCTCTTGTGCCCATGGTGCGCTATGACAAACGATTTGCCAAAGCCATTGCCAAATGGGTGCTGAACCTGGCGAATGCCAACAGACTTTTTTATCCGGGATACCTGCCTTCAGCTTTACAGGATGCCTCAGACTGGTCATCCGCCCACGACCCGGACAGGGTCATAGGCTATGAAGCCATGCGGGAAAATTTTCAAGGACTTTCACCATATGCCACGGGTGATGCTGTGAGAGGGGGATGGGCAAATACAAATCTCGCTCTTTATGGGACCTCGTCCATCGGATACCTGGGGGCAATGGTTGAAACCACCAATAAAGAAAAAGTACTCAAAATCGATCTGCTCAAAACCGACTTTTTCCATCAGAAAGCATACCCAAGCTATCTGATGTATAATCCATTTAATGAAGAAGTGGTCATCAGCCTTCAAACAGGAAGTGGCAACTACGACATTTATGACCCGCTTTCAGAAACATTTATCATCAGGGAAGCTTCAGGCCCAACGAATATCACCATTCCTGCAAAAACTGCTGTGATGGCAATTGTTTGTCCTGCGGGTGGCAAGGTGAGTTTCGATCAAAATAAAATGCTCGTTGACGGTGTGGTGGTAGACTTTGACCAACACCAGATGGCTTATGCCCGCTCACCAAGAATCAAAGCACTCGGCTCTGAGACGCTGACCTGGGAGATCAATAAAAGCTATTCCATCTATGCCACTTTAGACGACCAGACAGATACAACGGGCCTCACATGGACCTGGGAGTCCAATGGTCAAAAAATAGAAGGCTTCAAAGACCAGCTGACCTATGGATACTCCAGTTTGGGAGGAAAAGAAATCCTTCTGATTGTGAAAGACAATGCAGGGCTTTCAGATACTGCCAGCCTCCATGTGAATGTGGTGGCGCAGATCAACCTTCCTCCGGTCATTTATAACATCGAAAAAAGCGCAGCCTTTGGCCAGCCGGGACAAACCATCAGTTTGATCTGCGAGGCAAGTGAGGATCTGGATGGAGTTTTGACCTATGAATGGACAGTAAGCAGTGGTACAATACAGGCAAACGGAAAGGATGCAACATGGACTTTGCCTGCATCAAAAGGAATTTTTGAAGTAACGGTGAAAGCCACAGATTCACTTGGCTTGTCCGCCACCAAATCAGAGTTTTTGCTGGTCGATGAATTTACGGGTGCAAAAGGGAAAATGATCGCCTATTATCCGCTGGATGGAAATGGCCAGGATTTTTCGGGCAATGGACTTCATGGAACTATTGTAGGGGCTACTTCAGCAACAAATGCAGACGGAGAAGCCAACAAAGCCTACTTTTTCAACGGGAATACCAATCATATGAGTGTACCCAACAGTGCTTTGCTCAATTTTGAAAATGGCATTACAGTCAGTGGGTGGTTCAGATTGGACAGGAAGTTTGATAGGGAAAGTTTTATCATTTCTCATGGAAGCTGGCAAAACAGATGGAAGGTTTCGATCATTCCCGAGCAAAAACTTCGTTGGACCATCAAAACCTTAACCGGTGTGAAAGACCTTGACAGCAAGGAAGCCCTGGAGATCAACAGGTTTTACCACATGGCTGTGACCTATGATAAAACCAATATGCTCGTTTATCTCGATGGAAGGCTGGTGAGTTTTGCTGCGCATAACGGAAATCTGGCAAAAACAGGCCTGGCCTTGTATCTGGGACAATCACTCCCGGATCAGCAGGATTACAATTTCAGAGGCATACTCGATGAATACATGATTTTTGACTATGCCCTTTCTCCAGACCAAATCCAGCAAATATTTGAAACAGGCATGCTTACCAGTACGACCAGTGGTCTGCATATCGCTGATTTGGGAATGGCCTATCCCAACCCTACCAATGGAATCCTTAACCTTCCGGAAACATTATTGGACAAGATCGACGAAGTGCGCATATACGACAGCAGCGGTCAGAAAATTATGACCAAAAAAGCGCTGCAGATTTCAGGTGAAATTGACCTCAGCCAACAATCTGCAGGAGTCTATTGGATGCAAGTACTTGCCCACGATAAAAGATTATTTACCCAAAAGATTATAAAGTTTTGAAATCAAATTTAGTCACATTATAATATTATTTAATATGAAACAAGTTATACAACGATTGGCATTTCTGGTGCTGATGATTGCGCTTGCCGCAGGACTGATCAATGCTCAGGACCCTGTTGCGCAATATAAATTCTCCGGCAATGTGAATGACAACACCTCTTTCAACAACCATCTCACGGTCAATGGTACAAAGCTGACCGCGGATGCTTTTGGCATTGCCAGGAGTGCCATCAGTTTTGATGGTGTACAGGGTGCTGCCCATGCAGCTGTGCAGTCCCATCTCAATACGCCAACGGCTACGGTTAGTTTTTGGGTCAATGTGAGCGCACTTCCGGGACAGGGCGAAGTTTATCTTTTGTCCTTCGGCGGATGGCAGGAGCGCTACAAAGTGTCTCTGCCTGCGCACGGCAAAGTCATCTGGACCACCAATGGCAGTGGAGGAATTTCTGACATGGATGCAGGGAATGGCAACGAGCTGGTTCCGGGTACATGGACTCATCTGGCCTTTTCGCACGATGGTACGGCAGATAAGATTTACATCAATGGGGTCAAAGTGGCTGAAAAAGCAGTAAGTGGTGATCTCAACAACTCCAGTGCTGTATTTGGTTTGGGATATGATCCCATTGGCAACAACAACTTTTTCGCAGGTAAGATGGATGAGGTCATGGTTTTCGGCACTGCGCTCAGCGATGCAGACATCACCGCTTTATACACAGAACAAAGCAAGGCTCCTGAATTTGACAACAGCAAGGTGGCTTCTTATTCTTTCTCCGGTTCTGGAAAAGATGATTCTGATTTTCAAAATCATGCCAGTAGCCTCAATGCCGATTATGTCACGGACAGATTTGGATTTGGAAACAAAGCCATAGCTGTAGATGGTGACGGGCAGATTACTGCTGCGAACTCGTCAGCACTGAATTCACCCGCTGTTTCTGTTGCCTTCTGGGTAAAAATGAAGGACCTTCCGGGCACTGGGGAATATTTCCTCATGTCCAACGGAGGCTGGCAGGAAAGGTGGAAAATATCTTTGCCATCACACGGTAAACCTGTGTGGACTACCAACCATTCAGGAGGTATTTCTGACATGGATTCAGGAGATGGCAATGCACTCGAAGCCGGTAAATGGGCTCATTTGGTTATGGTCCATGATGGCAGCAAGGATTTGATTTATAAAGACGGAGTTTTGGTCGCAGAAAAAGCTGTAGCCGGAACCCTCAACCCAACTTCACATCCACTTGGAATAGGCTATGATCCTATTGACAATACCAATTTTGCAAAGGCCAGTTTTGACGAGGTCATGATATACAATTATGCCCTGAGTTCAGATGCTATTGCAGCATTGTATACAGAACAGAACACCTTCCCTGGTGCTGCTCCGGACCTTGTAGCGTCTTATGATCTCAATGGCAATGGCCTGGATGGCTCATTTTTTGCCAACCACGCTGAAGCTGTAGGTGCAGTCAAATCTGTGGCAAACAGACACGGACTGGGCAGCAATGCGGTCGAAGGAGCCATGGTTGCGGACCAATCTGCAGCCCTCATGACAGACAATACCACCATCAGCATTTGGGTGAAGCCAAACAGTTTCCCCGGCACAGGTGAGGTATTTATTTTGTCCAATGGAGGCTGGCAGGAAAGATGGAAAGTTTCACTTCCTTCTCACGGCAAGCCGGTATTTACCACTTATGCGAGCGCATGTTGCAGCGATATGGATACCAATGAACCCATAGCGCTCAATGCATGGACCCACCTGGTATTCATGCACAAAGATGGCATGGATTATATTTATGTGAATGGCCAGTTGGCCAACTCGAAGGCATCACCCGGAAGTTTGCATACCACTACTCACCCGCTTGGTATCGGATTTGATCCAATAGACAATGGTGGATTTTTTGACGGTGCTACAGATGACCTCAAAATTTTCAACAGAGCACTCAGCGATACTGAAATTGCAAACCTTTACACAGTAGAAAATACAGCACCGATCATCGCTGGCGACCTTGTAGCCAATTATACTTTTGAGGGCAACAGCTGGGATGATACAGATTACCAAAACCATGCGAGTTCTGCAGTACTTGGCAAGGACAGGTTCGGAAGAGGAAACAATGCTGCTGTTATCAACGGAAAAAATCCTGTTACTGCATCGAATTCTCCACAACTCAACTCTGCCAAAACAACCGTAAGTTTTTGGGTCAACCCCAGATCATTGGTAGCCCAGGGTGAAGCTTACCTCATTTCATTTGGTGGATGGCAGGAAAGATTCAAGATATCATTGCCTTCCAACGGAAAAGTGGTTTGGACGACCAACAATACCAGTGGAATTTCGGATATGGACTCCGGTGACGGCAATGTACTTGGCATAAATACATGGACCCATGTAGTTGCAGTACACGACGGCACCAACGACAAAATTTATTTCAATGGTGTAAAAGTTGCTGAAAAAGCTGTCAGTGGCGACCTCAACAATACCACCAAAGACCTTGGTATCGGTTATGATGCAGTGGATAATGCCAACATTTTTGATGGTAGCCTCGATGAGGTACAGATCTACAATGTAGCCCTTGATGATGCAGCAATTCTGGCGCTGTATGAGGCGCAATCCGCATTGCCATTGGATATTGATGAGACTGCTCCAACAGCACCGCTGGACTTGATGGCCATGGTCGAATTCAATACCGTAAACCTGAGCTGGCAGCCTTCTGAAGACAATCTGATTGTTGCCGGATACAAAATATACATCGATGGAGAAGTAAACAGGTCAGTAGAAAGCACCAATGCTTTGATCGACGCACTGTTGCCATTGACCACATATGAGTTTGGCGTTTCAGCATTTGATGGTGCAGGCAACGAATCTGCCATAACCACCATCACGGCAACCACCGGTGCTGATGCAACACCAGACACCATTGCACCGAGCGCACCTGCCAATCTAAAAGCTTCACCTAGTTTTGCCTCAGTATTGCTGAGCTGGGATGCTTCTACCGACAATTCCAAGGTTGCGGGATACATTGTTCTGTTGGACGGGGTCTATTACGATAGCCTCAGTGCTACAACACTTTCTGTGCTAGTAGGAGGATTGAATTCTGATGAACTCTATTCTTTTGAGGTTGCAGCATTTGACCTTGCAGGTAATCTTTCGCCATATAGTGAAATTACTGTAAAAACGACAGAGCCTCTCGAAACAGCAGAACCTGGTCTGGTCGCACACTATGCTTTTGAAAACAATGCAAACGACTCTACACCATATGCCAACCACGGCAATATTGGAGGAAATCCAAAGTTTGAAACCGCAACGCATCCTCAGGCAGGAGGCGGAATGAACATCGTTTTTGACGGAGATCAGGACTCGATTCTTGTACCGAATGGCGTTCAGTTGTTGTCAGATTATACATCTGTTTCCTTCTGGATACGTGTAGATGGAATCAATACTGCAGTAGCAGAGGCTTACGTACTCGATTTCGGACACTGGGATCAGAGATGGAAAATTTCACTGCCACAGCATTTAAAAATTGTATTTACTACCAACAGCAACAACGTACAGTTTCCGAATTTCATTTCGGATATGGACAGTGGTGATGGCAATGAAATGGTTAGAAATTTCTGGTGGTTTGTTACCATGGTCCACGATGGCACCAACGATATCATTTATGTCAACGGACAGAGGGCCAATATCAAGCCGGTCATCGGAAAGCTCAATACTACAGCCCGGCCATTGGGCATAGGCAACAACCCTATCGAGGGCGGACAATACTTCATTGGAGCGCTTGACGAGGTAAAAATCTACAACCGTGCACTCACAGCCGAGGAAGCAGAAAAGCTGTACAACAGCGGTACTGTAGGCATTGACGATGTTCAGCTCATCAGCCAGTACGTCAGCGAAATATATCCTAACCCAACCGCAGAAATCATAAATGTTAACCATCAATTGCCTGATAAGCAGGACGTTGTGGTCAGTATTTTTGATGTTGCAGGTAAGCAGGTAGGAAGGAAGTTGTTGACAAAAACTGAAGTGAGTCTGGGACGCATTTCAATGGATGTGTCGACTTTACATCAGGGTACTTATTTTATGAATTTCAACTACGGAGGAAAAAATTTGGGTTCACTAGGTTTTATCAAAAACTAAGGCCCGACTATTCTGGACCAATATTTATAATAAAGAGAGCCACAACTGTCTTACAGGTGGGCGTGGCTTTCTTTTTTCTTTTGAAAAAATGATAAGCATGTTGATTAGGTTTGAGAATAACCCGATTCTGACAAAACACAGCCTGAAACCCAGTTTTGACAACTGGATCATTGAATGTGTTTTGAATCCCGGTGTATTCAAGTTTGAAGGTAAAACCTGGATGCTTTTGCGGGTGGCAGAACGTCCATTCCAGCAGAACGGTCAGGTGTCCTTTCCGATTTTTGACCACCAGGGAGATATTGAAGTGAAGGTTTTTGATGACCAGGATCCGGACCTTGATGTATCTGATCCAAGGATGATCATTTATAAAAAAGAAACTTTCCTCTCGACCATATCTCATCTTAGACTGGTTTGCAGCGATGACGGCCAGAACTTTTATGAGCCGGAAGACCGTCCTGCTTCTCTTTTTGGACAGGGTTCGTACGAAACTTATGGCATTGAAGACTGCAGGGTGACTTTCCTGGAAGACCAATATCTGTTGACTTATACACAGGTCTCTGACAAGGGCGTAGGCGTTGGTTTGATGGTGACCAAAGATTGGTTAAATTTTGAAAGAACAGATATGATATTGCCTCCGCACAATAAGGATTGTGCCATATTTGAGGAAAAAATAGATGGTCAGTATTTTTGTTTCCACAGGCCATCAGGGCTTGGACTTGGGGGCAATTTTATCTGGATCGCTTCGTCTCCTGATCTGAAACATTGGGGCAACCACAAGTGCATTGTCCAGACCAGGCCGGGCATGTGGGACAGCATTCGGGTTGGCGCCGGAACAGGGCCCATCAGAACGAGTGAAGGATGGCTGGCCATCTATCATGGAGCCAACGAAAAGCACAGATATTGCCTTGGGGCCCTACTTTTGGATTTGCATGATCCGTCCATCGTGATCGCAAGATCTGTTGATCCGATCATGGAACCGGATTTTGAATATGAACAAAACGGATTCTTCAGCAATGTGATTTTTACCAACGGCCATGTGGTTGAAGGAGACAAAATCACGATGTACTATGGTGCAGCTGATGAGGTGATATGTGGGGCAACACTATCTGTTGCAGCCATTTTGAAGTCATTGGTTCCTGCAAGTGTGAGTATATAAAGATTTGAATTTCAGATGATAAGACACACTGTATTTCCTGTTTTCATGCTGTTGCTCGGGGCACTGCTCCTGGCCACCGGATGTAGCAATCAAAGGCAGGATGCAGGTTTTAAGTTGCTGTACTGGTCTTCCAACAATGGAGGTGAAATCGTCTTCTCCCGTTGGGCTGTCGACCAATGGAACAGTACTCATCCTGAAGACCAGGTCAGATATCAACCCATTCCCGAAGGGCAGTCCAGCGAAGAAATTTTACTCGCAGCGGTGGTCGGAGGGACAACGCCGGACATCTATTCCAACATCTGGCAGGGTGCGGTAGAGTTTTATCGCAAATCAAACCAACTCATCGCCCTCGATACCCTGGATGGTTTTCTGGACTTTTTACACGAGCGCTGTGATTCGCTCACCATTGCAGAAATCACTGCGGACGATGGACACATCTACCAATTTCCCTGGAAAATCAACCCTTTGATGACCATCTACAATTATGATTTGCTCCAATCCATGGGGCTAAAAAATCCTCCCGCGACTTATTCCGCTTATATGGCCGCAGCGGAGGAATTCAAAAAAGATAAAAATGGCGATGGTTACATCGACCAATGGTTTGGCAATACGTCCACCAAACTCGCCTGGCACCAGAGACTATTCAATTTCTATCCTATGTACCTGGCTGCTTCCGACGGTTTGCCCCTCATCAAAGATGGCAAGGCTTTTTTCAACAATGAACACGGGGTAGGAGTCTTCAGATTTTTGCAGACCATGTATCGCCAGCAATATTTTTCAAGGCAAAATGACTCTGCCGGTGAGGATTTGTTTGTGGCGGAAAAATATGCGAGCAAAATCACCGGCCCTTGGGAAATAGAATACCTCGAAAAATTCAATAAAAATAAATTCAACTACGTCTTCTATACCATTCCGGTACCTGACGGGCATACCGGTCCGGTTTATACCTATTGCGACCCCAAAAACATCGTCATATTCAGCTCCTGCAAGCAACCACAACTGGCATTTGAGTTCATCAAATCGATGACAACCAAAGAGGCAGATCTCAAATTCCTCCAAACCACCTTCCAGCTCCCAAGACGAAAAAACCTGGATCAGGATGCTACCTTTGCTTCTTTCTTTCAGGAAAATATAAAAATGCAGGCATTTGCAGAACAGTCCAAATACATCGTTGGCATCAGCAACAGTGAGGTCATGACAGAAATTCTGGACATCATATCTCAGGAATATGAAGCATGTGTTTTGTATCAAATGAAGACTCCCGAAGAAGCCATAGCGGATGCTGAGGATGCAGTCAACGTACTTTTAAGAGCAGAGCGATGAAAAAACGAAAGAACAATACTTCCGGAAAAAAATGGCTGCCGTTCTTTATCGTCAGCCCATACCTGATTCACGTCTTGCTGTTTGTCGCCTTTCCGGTAGTTTTTTCCATCTTCCTGGTATTTCACAAGTGGAACATCATCTCGCCTATGAAATTTGTAGGCTTTGAAAACTTCATCCACTTATTTTCAGACCGACTCTTTTGGAAGGCTCTTTGGAATACCTTCATTTTTGTTTTGATCCACATTCCTTTACAGATCATCATAGCGCTGAGTCTGGCTTACCTGATCAATAGAAAATTGAAATGGGCCAGCTTTTTCAGGGCATCGTTTTTCCTCCCGGTAGTCATTTCAGGAGTAGTCATCACCATTTTGTGGCAACAATTGTACGGACTTGAAGGAGGCGTTTTCAACAGACTGCTTATCTCGTTGGGATTCAACAGGGTAGAGTGGTTGTCCAATCCGGCCATTGCCATGATTTCAATCGCCATAATGGCCACCTGGAAAAATGTCGGACTCTACGTCATCCTCTTTTTGGTAGGTTTACAGACCGTGCCCGCGAGTTATTACGAAGCAGCAAGAGTAGAAGGGGCTTCATCGTGGCAACAATTCAGATACATCACGCTACCGGCCATCAACCCTACACTGTTTATGGTCGTCATACTTTCTACCATTGGGGGGTTCAGTCTATTCATAGAACCCTACATCATGACAGACGGAGGCCCCCTAAATAGTACACTATCAGCCATGCTGTACATTTATAAACAAGCCTTTGGATATTACCACATGGGATATTCTGCGACTCTGAGCATCTTTTTCGCATTCATCATCATGATTGTTGTAGGCATCCAAAGACGATTTATTGAAAGAGACCATGAGTAGAAAAGCCTGGAATTATAAAGTCATTCTGGTTTATGCCGTTCTCCTCATTGCGGTATTGACCTTCATATATCCTTTCTACTGGATGTTGCTTGCTTCTTTTACACCTGAAAGCGACATCAGTTCTCTTGGTCTTGCTCCACAGGGTCTGACCTTTGAACACTACACCGATATGGCTCAAAAAATTCCCATTTGGAGTTCATTGGTCAATAGCCTTTTTGTGGCCACCATCAGCACCATAGGAGTCATTGTTTTCGGATCGATGACAGGATATGCACTGGCAAAAATGAAGTTCCCTGGCAGGAATTTTATCTTCTACCTGACCATCTTTACGATGACCCTGCCTTTTCAGATCACTTTGATCCCCAACTATATTCTGATGGTAAAATTTGAATGGGTAGATACTTTTGCAGCCCTGGTTGTACCATCGCTCAACAGCGCATTCGCCATTTTATTGTTTCGCCAGGCATTCCTGGCAGTACCCAATGATCTTATTTATGCAGCAAGGGTCGACGGTTGCGGCGAGCTGAGAATCATCTTTCAGATCCTTTGGCCCAACATCATTCCCAGCATTGTCACCGTAGGCATTTTGACCTTCATGAATTCCTGGAATGATGTGCTGTGGCCGCTCATTGTCATCCGGGAAGAAGAACTCATGACCATGCCCCAGCTGGTGACCCTATTTGCCGTCGGAGGAAGGGCAGAAGCTCAGTTGGGCGTAAAACTGGCGGCAGCCGTCATCCTGGCTTTGCCGATCATTATCGCTTTTTCATTTCTACAAAAATATTTTATTCAAAGTATGGCCTCATCGGGCATAAAATCTTAAATATATATGGCCAATATTGACATCAGAAGAACACACATCAGAATATATGCTGACCATAAAAAAGTACTGCTGCGACCTTTGCTTTTTGGTCTTGATCCAAAAAGAATCGATCCTGTAGTAACTTACGTTTCCCAAAAAACAGAAGACGAAGTAAGCCAGGAAATCGAAAAATTGGAGGCAGAATTTGCTTTTAGACACTATAATTTTAAGGAAGTGTGCCTGGCAAATTATAGGAAAGTGAATCCTCAGATAGAAAATCAACTCACTGAAAATCAGAAATATTTGATTGGCGCCTACTTCACCAATGAATACAGCATCCAGGCATCGGCACTTTTCAATCCATCTATAGTTCCATTGGGCACAATGGATGAAAACGGAAATCAGGAATTTGTTTTGAGCCTGCGCGCAACAGGAGAAGGCCATATTTCTTCGCTGGCATTCCAGAGTGGCAGGATTACTTCCGGCGGTGAGATCGTAGTAGACACTCCAGAAAAAAAGATCACCGAGGGTCAAATAAGCCCCATCCAGAAACTGCCCACTAATTATGTTTTATCATTCATAGGAAAATCCACTCCAGCGAACGATAACACACTGATTGATCTTAATGCCGCAATCGCTGCTTATTCAGATGTTGAAAGCGCAGAAGAAAACTTAAAAAATGTTTTTGAAGCCTGTTATACGATTCAATTTCCAGGGCATATACCCCTGAGCAGCAGAGTCCTTTTCCCACATTCCAAAATGGAGTCGAATGGAATTGAAGATGTTCGTTTTGTGAGGTTTGAAGAAGAAAATTTTTATCTGGGGACCTATACTGCCTACAACGGAAAACAAATCCGAGCCCACCTGATCAAAACAGCTGATTTCCTAAATTTTGAAATTTACCCCCTGGCAGGCGCTGCAGTCAAGGACAAAGGGCTGGCTTTTTTCCCAAGGAAAATTAATGACAAATATTACATGGTTGGGCGTCAGGATGGACGCAGCCTATTCCTCATGCAGTCCGATAATATGTTGGTATGGGATCATATGGACTTGTTTCAGTCACCCGGCTTTACCTGGGATATGCTGCAAATCGGGAACAACGGAAGCCCTGTTGAAACAGATGAAGGTTGGTTGTTGCTCACCCATGCAGTAGGCCCTATGCGCAAGTATACATTGAGCATCAGTTTACTGGAAAGAGAAAATCCCGGCAAGGTTCGCGCTGTTTTGGAGCAACCCCTTATGGCACCAACCGAAGAAGAAAGAGAGGGATACGTGCCCAATGTGCTCTACACCTGTGGCATGATGAGGTTTGGCAATCTTTTGGTCATTCCTTACGCGATGTCGGATAGTGCCATCAGCTTCGCCACCGTGGAGATCGACCACTTGCTCCATCAATTGAGAAAAGCATGATGTATAAACTAAGCACGATAATACTCCTTTTTGCCCTTCTGGCTTGCAAAGCTCCCGATGCCGAAAAGGTCTCCATACTGAACGATGGACACTTGTCGCATTTGACAGAAAGTTTTGATTCAGATGGCGAAGCATTGTCGGCAGTCTGGATTTATTGCG
>JAGQWX010000030.1 GCA_020436935.1 Saprospiraceae bacterium | reverse complement strand
AAAAATCTTTGGCAAAATCATCACAACTACGGCAAAAGGATGATATAATGATCTAATGTTTGGAATGATCTAATGATCCAATGTTTTGGAATGATTTAATGTTTTTTACTATTTAATTATATAATATTCAGATGTATAAATATGTATTAATTAGATTATATGTTTATACCAAAGAGTATTGTATGGATCTATTTACAATCTGGACATCCAACTATAAAAAAAATGAAGCATTAAGCTATAATAGTATTAGATCATTATACCATTAGATAATTAAATAATTATAACATTGTACCATTAGATAATTAGATCATTAGATAATTAGATCATTGGATCATTGAACCATTGAACCATTAGATCATTATACCATTAGATAATTAGATAATTAGATCATTAAATCCCAATTTCATAACAGAAAAACTTTCCTTTGCGAAGCATGATGGTGCCGGCATTTTTATAACCAAGGCTTTCGTAAAGCTTATTGGAAACTTCATTTACGCAAAAGGCGTCCAGTCTTATGGAATTATATTCATTGCCCCTGGCAAAATCATAGATGTTGTGCATCATTTGTTTGGCCAGCCCTTTGCCCTGGTGCATTGGATGTACTACAAGTCTATGGACTATAAGTGACGGAACATGGAATGACCAATTGACTCTATCATATTCGGGATCTGCCCAATCGTTGATGGCCACATAGGCCACCAGATCACCTCCAATAAAGCCACCAAATGCATGACCATTGATAATGTCTGTATGGATATGCTCCTTGTTGGGATAAACCTCGTCCCATTGATCAATGCCATTTTGTGCCAGTGCCATTCTGGACGCAATTATCACTTCGAAGGCTGGCTCAAGATGTTGTTGATCAAGACGTAAAAAAGAAAGTTGCATTTAGGTGCTTTTGACCATGCAAAGCAAGTAAAAATATAAGACAGAACTAAGCAATCGGTTTGATCATTTTTTGAATGGGGTATACTCAGGAGCTGCTTTGTTTCTTTTCTTTTTGCAATGATTCGTTGATGGACAACATATATTCCAGAGTTTCAGGAATGTTGTTGGCTTCGACCTCGAAGGTTGAGTTTAGTTGATACAACCATGTACTCAGGGTCTTTTTGAGCGATTCAGGGCTTAAGTGGTAGAGGGCAGAAATGCCTTCCATTTCCAGTGCTGCGGCATTGCAGAGTTGCTCGTAATGTCTGGAGATTGGACATACCAACAACTTTTTTTTCATGTAAAGTGCTTCAGCGGGAGTTTCAAATCCACCACCTGTGATGACACCACCGGCAAAAACCATGTGGGCGGTGAAGGCCTGGTTGTTTACAGGTTGGACCACCACGTTGTCATTTTTCCTGATTTGTTTGGCCTCCTGACAAAATACGACGAAACGAAAATCCCGGAAAGAGGAGAACACCCGGGTAAGCGAGGCTGTAGATACTGCCGGAAGGTACACCAATATGTATCCAAGGTCCTTTGGACTGGCATAAAGAATGCTTTCCTTGATCACCGGAGGGAAAATAAAATGGTCGTAGCGCTTGAAATGCAGGCCTACATAAGAAGCTGCCGGAGCAAAGTGGTTGAACAATAATTCTCCCGACATACTTTTGTTTTGCGGTCTTGGAGATGCTGGTGAGATAAAGCTTGCCTGGTGCCCGAATTGGATGGATGGGAGATTTTTCATTTTCACGGCGCTGGCAGTGATGAAGTCGAAATCATTGAGAATGAGGTCGTACTTTTCCAGCGGCAAATGTCGCGCGTCCCTGAAAGCTTTGATGAGGTTGTTCTTTCTCAGCATCTGCAGTTTGTCCAGTCCACCATCCCGGTCATAGAACAGACTCAGGCCTTCCGACCTGTATTTCACAGGAAAATTGGGTTGTAAGCTGTGGTTTTTGCCACTCAAAAGCACATCTACTTCGCCCAGGTTTTGCAAGTAGGGCATAAGCTGTCCCGCTCTGGCTATGTGCCCATTTCCCGTAGCTTGTACGGCATAAAATATTTTCATAGCTGAACACTTTTAACGTTGGTCGCCAGGATGTCGCGAAGGAGTGAAGTTGCATCAAAGGGTTCATTCCCATCTTCTGACTTTTTTGACTTGAATGAGAAACTCCATTCGGCAGGGAATTTTTTAGACCTCAGTTTTTCAAAGGTTTCCTGGACTTCTTTTTGTTCTTTCTCTCCCGGCTGGTGATATCGGTGCACCGACCACTGGCCGTCTTTATATTCCAGGGCAGTAAGATTTTCTACCCAGTCACCGCTGTTCATATAAATGACACGCTTCCTCTTCTTTTCAATGGTTTTCAGTTGCGGCTGATGGATGTGACCACAAACGACATAGTCAAATCCTTGCTCCATGGCCAGATCAGCTGCCGTTTCCTCAAAATCCGTAATCCATTTGAGGGCCCGTTTTACACTTGATTTTACCCGCTTGCTGAAGGACATTTTTTCTTTCCCAATACTTTCTAGGAAAACATTGATGAACCTGTTGAGCATGATGAGTAGATCGTAGCCCCAGCCTCCCATTCTTGCCAGAATTTTTGTCCAACCTTTGTTGAAGGAATCAAAAACGTCGCCGTGGAAGATCCAGTACTTTTTGCCATCGAGCTCCAGGATCAGCTTATTGAGGAGGTGAAAACTTCCCATGTGAAAAACGGCATACTTCCTTAAGGCTTCATCGTGGTTGCCCGTAATGTAATATACATTGGTGCCCAGTGATACCAGTTTGAGGATCCTTCTTACCACTTCCATATGGGTGTCGGGAAAGTAGGATTTTCTAAAGTTCCAGATGTCGATGATGTCACCGTTGAGTATGAGTGTTTCCGGTTGGATTTGATTGAGGTATTTCAACAATTTGGCCGCCTGACAACCATAAGTACCCAAATGAAGGTCACTGATGATGACGACCCTGGCCTTGTTTTCTTTTGAAACCATATAATGTTGTTGTATTACCGTTCAGCCATTATTATTTGCGATAATCCGGCAAGCTTAATAGGTATAATTTTTATAATATGTACAGTGACAAAAGTAAACTGGCAATGTTAAGACGAGGTATTGACTGTATTATGGAATTGTATAGATGGCGTGAACACAGTATTAAGTAGTAAAAGTTATGGAATGGGGTAGGGGCAAAAAAAAGCCCGTGAGACTTTTCCCCGGGCATTACTCAATTTAATAACCAAAACTCATTTATTTTAAAACTCAGTAGTGAGTTGTTTATCGTTGTAAAAAACTCCTTGATTTTGAGGCCATGGAGTTTTTTTCTTTGTTAAGATAGCACTAATCTTTATTAGTATGACACAAATGTAAAACATATTACAATAATATACAATATGTAATCAACTAAATTTCAAAGTTTTTTCAATATATTTATTTTGTAATTTTTAATTAACACAATATCAATACAATATAAATTTAAATTTTTAGCTTTATGATCAAACTTTTTCAAAAATATCATGCCGATTTTATTTTAAACACCATATTACTAAAATATATAAAGTATAATTCGTTATTAATCAACCCTAAATTTGCTTTCTTTTTTAAAACCCTATTTTGAACTTTGTGGGTTGGTCTAAATCTATATACCTGAACAGTAAATATTGATCTTAAAATTTTCATTGAATATTTGCCTGGTCTTGCGAACGGTATTGGGCAAGAGCTATTGAAGTTGACATGTAATGATTCAGGAAGATACTTTCATGTTGAACGCAAGAAAACTTGTTCCGTCGAAATATTTATTCATTTTTTTTGAACCGGTGTACGTGCGGGCTGAACAGGTAATTTTGAATATAGAAATAATAATTATATAGTTAAGAGAATAACAATGATATAAATATAATCATATTTTATATTTGATGTTTTTCTTGGCCAGGATGTAAATATATGTACACATTATGTATTTTTATAATATCATTTATGATACATTTGGCTCGTATTTTGTTGAATAGTTTATATGCCAAACGCACTTCCAATGGGCATACACCTGGTGACAGCACTAAAAGACATAGTAATAAAAACAGCACAAAAGTAAAATGAAGTATTGGAAGGTAGTATTGATCATTTTTATTAGCCACATTGCATACGCTCAAACCGTTGTGGATTTTCCATATGATATCAGAGATTGTAATTTTGGATGTACGTCCAATGACCTCACTCCTGTAGGTGCCTATTTGGCGTCTAATCTTTCCGGCACTCCGTTTGTTGGATGTGTGGCAGGTACACCTACTAATGTTTATGTCTGTGTAGCCATTCAAAATACTACAGGTAGTGACAGGAGAGCAGTATCACTGGCTGTAGACCTCAATATCAATGGCATATTGGTTCAAGAGATCATCAAATGTGTGGATGTCGTTGTTACCGGCAACAGTACAGTGAATCTTTGTTTTGGACCATATTCTTGGACGTGTGGTCAGAGTATTTCTCTTACCAACATTATGATGGCATGGAATTCAGCTGGTGCAGGAAACGCATGTCCTAACCCTTCGACTTTGACTCAATGCAACGATTATCCATTGAATCCAAAGTGTAGATATCTTACCAATACTGTTTTGACAGCCTTCCAGGCTGACTACAACTACACTTTGCTTTGTCCAACCACTGGCAATTATAGAGCTAACTTTACTGCAGTTCCACAAGGAGGGGTGCCGCCATATACGTATTTATGGAATTTTGGGGCAGGGGCTTCACCTGCAACCGCGACTACAGCAACTGTAAGTAACGTAACCTGGAGTACATCAGGCACAAAAACGGTAACACTAACCGTCACAGATGCCGGGAATAAAACCTTTATCAGTACTAAAACAATCAATGTCAATGCTCCGATGAGTGTAAGTGTCAATGGCAGGACGGATACCATCATATGTAATGCCAATGCCCAATTGACGGCTCTTGTGGCTGGAGGGTATCCACCATATACCTATTCATGGTCTTCAGGACTTGGTTCAACTGCAACTGTAAATACACCCACTGTTTCGGGCACATATACCGTTACAGTTACTGACTCCGTTGGATGTACAAAAACAGCAAACATCAATCTCACTTATGGTGTTGCCAATGGCAATGCAGGTCCCGACAGAATTGTTTGTGTCAATGATCCTGCATTTACAATAACTGCCACAGGTGGTTCAACCTACATGTGGAGTACAGGGGCAAATACACCTTCTATCACCGTCGATCCTCCAAGCTCTACCTCTTACTATGTTACGATTACCAATGCAGTGGGTTGTAGCATCAAGGATACTGTCAATGTCACTGTCAATCCGAATCCTGTAGCGGCTATTTCAGGGCCGGATACGATTTGTCCAAATCAACAGATCAATCTTACTGCATCCGGTGGTGGTACTTATCTTTGGAGTACAGGAGCAAATACCGCAACCATCTCTGTGGCGCCAGCAGTCACAACGACATACACAGTTACTGTGACATCAGGTCTTTCATGCTCGAGTACAGCAAGTAAGACTGTCAATGTTACTCAGATCAATTTTTCATGCCGAACAACTGTAAACGGAGGCAGTCCAAAGGATACTTGCGAAGCGACCGTTTGCGTCGGTGAGTCTGTCACCTTTGCTGGAAATCCCAATTATCCTACAGGAACCTATACATGGTCAGGTCCTGGTGGATATACCGCTTCAGGAAATTCCATCAATTTGACCAATATCCAAGTTGCCCAGGCAGGCACCTATGTCTTGTCTTATCAGGGAAGCGGTAGCTGTGTTTTCCAGAGAAGTTTTGTGCTTGGTGTGAACGAAGTGACTGGAGGAAACATTGGCGGAGACGAAGAAGTATGCACAGGAGGATCTCCAGGTAGTATTGGACAAAATTAACTGAATTTTTTACCTTAAATCCATCATCCTATCCGTCGATGGGACCTGATTCCTATGATTTTATCTTAAGTTTTCCGATAACGTTTGCGTAAATATAATTGCTTCTAAAGGCCACCTATTCTTTTAAAAAAATGAATATTTATGCTTGTGAATGTTTTATTTGAATTCCCAAATGAAACCTCAAGCTTTAATTTTCATAAGCTAATCGTAGAATTTTGAGGTTTTTAAAAGGTTTTGTGAAGGAATGATAAGATATTTTCGATGTTTCGAATAATTAAGTTACTTTGACTAATACAGGTGCCGGAATGATTTTATAATTCCGGCGCCCTTTTAAAGCCACACAAAATTCTTCGCATGAAGGTTTATTTCATACTTATCTCCTTTTTAATAGCTTTGAATATCAATGAAACGCCCAAAATCAACGTATACCTGATAGGCGACTCTACGATGTCAAATAAAAGGCCTCAGGATTTTCCTGAAACCGGTTGGGGACAAGTTTTTGGAGAGAACTTTACCAATGTGATTGATATTCATAATCATGCGGTCAATGGAAGATCTACAAAAAGTTTTAGAGATCAGGGGCTTTGGAAGACGGTGCATGACCAACTCCAGCCGGGAGATTATGTATTCATCCAATTTGGACACAATGATTCAAAAACGACAGACAGTCTCCGGTATGCACCGGCAATGACCGATTATAAAACAAATCTCATCCGATATATTGCTGAGATCAGGGAAAAAAAGGCAATTCCTTTGCTGCTTACTCCGGTTTCCAGAAGAAAGTTCATGGATGGCAAAGCCGTTGAAACACACGGTGATTATCCTAAAGCTGTGAAAGAGGTAGCCGCAGCATATGCTGTAGATGTGATAGACATGGATACAAAGAGCCGGGCAATCATCAATGCTCAGGGTGAAGAGCTTTCAAAACTCATGTTTATGCATCATGGGCCAGGTGTTTTTCCCAAATTCCCCAAAGGAATCGAAGACAATACCCATTTTTCGCCATTTGGTGCCAGAACTATAGCAGCTTTGGTGTGTGAAGGGCTTGTAGAAATAAGTCATCCATTGCGCGCATACTTAAAATCGTCGCCACATGAGGACAAGTATGCTTTTGAGCTTCCAAAAATTGCAGAGGGCTATTTTAAACCTGACACCTTTAATGTTATAAAATATGGAGCAGTTCCGTCGGCTGTGAAACCCAGCACAGCAGCCATTCAAAGTGCAATCGACAATGCCTCTCAAACCGGAGGCGGGGTAGTCCTGATACCCAAAGGAATGTACATCTCCGGGCCTTTGGTGTTGAAAGACAATGTGAATCTGCACCTCGAAGAGGGGGCACTATTGCAATTTTCTGACAACAGGGCTGATTATCCTATTGTCGAAACAACCTGGGAAGGTCAAGCTGCGTATCGTTGCCAGGCACCCATTTCTGCTGTAGGCAAAACCAATATTGCGTTGACAGGTAAAGGAACACTGGACGGATCCGGTCAGGTCTGGAAACAGGTCAAGCGCTCCAAACTGACCAGTGCAGAGTGGAAGAAACTCACCGAATCTGGTGGTGTAAATGACGGAAATACATGGTTTCCATCTGAATCGGCCAGATTGGGAGAAAATTCTGACTGGGCAAAAAAGAAGACAGAAGGTAAGACCATCAAGGACTATGAAACGGTTAGAGATTTTTTGCGTCCAAATATGATCAGTTTCAACAGATGCAATGTAGTGAAGATTGAAGGTCTCACCATAAAGAATTCACCAGCCTGGACCATACATCCATTGCTTTGTAACCATACTATGGTAAAAGACGTAAGTGTCATCAATCCTTGGTTTGGTCAAAACAACGACGCTATAGACATTGAGTCTTGCCAAAGTGGAATACTGGAAGGCTGTTATTTTGATTCAGGTGATGATGCTATCACCATAAAATCAGGACGCGACGCAGAGGGTAGGAAAAGAGGAGTACCAACATCAGACTGGATCATCAGGGATACCAAAGTAATGCATGGCCATGGTGGATTTGTAATCGGTTCTGAAATGTCGGGGGGAGTCAAAAACCTGTACGTCAACAACTGCACATTTATGGGTACCGACATTGGTTTGAGGTTTAAAACCACGAGAGGCAGAGGTGGTGTGGTGGATAACATTCACATTTCAGACATCCAAATGTCAGAAATCGTTGGAGAGGCCATATTGTTCAATATGTATTATGCGGCCAAGGATCCTGTGAAACTGCCGGGAGAAGAGGATAAACCTATTGAGTACATTGCCGAACCATTCACAGAGGCGACACCTGTATTCAGAAATTTCAGTATGGAGCGGATATATTGCAAAGGCGCACTTGAAGCCATCAAAATTGAAGGCTTGCCTGAAAGTAATTTATCAGGCTTAAAATTGAAGGATGCGAGCTTTGTCTCGCAAAAAAGCATGTCCATCAACGAAGCTGACCAGATTCAGCTTACCAATGTGGAGATCAAACATAGAGAAGGTGCTGTTTTCATCATCAACAATGGTAAGAACATCAGCTTTAAAAATGTGAATTTTCTCAATACTTCCAGTGAAGCAAAAATTTATGGAAGTGGTACAAAAAACATCAAACTGGAGAATACCAATGTGAGAAAATCGATGATTTTTATCGATAAGAGCACGAAAAGTAAAGAAGTCTCCGCAAAATAAAATGGTCGCATCAATGATGAACAAAATAAGCCTTATTGTAGCCTTAACTCTCCTCATGACAAGTTCTGAGGCACAGATTTCTATGGCTGAAAATTTTGCGTCCACGATCATGAAGCAGTATCAGGACTCCATCGTCGTGAAAAGATACATCAATCAATACAGCGCTGATGGCAAACCGGTCCAGGTCAATCAATCTCAAATCGATAAGGAAGAAAAAAGGCCGGCAAAATGGAACTATGAAATAGGTGTTGTTCTCACCGGCTTCGAAAGGCTTTGGGAAGTAACGGGAAAGCGAGAGTATCTCATTTATATGAAAGGAATTCTGGATCATTTCGTTTCAGATAAAGGAGATATCCGTACCTACGATTTGATGGAATTCAATCTGGACAATATCCCTCCCGGAAGGCAATTGCTTACCCTGCACAAGGTGTATCGGGATAAAAGATATTTGATAGCTGCCGGTCAACTTGCGAAACAATTGGAGTGGCAACCACGCCTGAAAGAAGGGGGTTACTGGCATAAAATGGTTTATCCTTATCAAATGTGGTTGGATGGACTTTACATGGGAGAGCCATTTAAAGCGGCTTATCTGAAATTTAATGAAGATGATGCGCATTGGGATGATGTTGCAGACCAATTCATCTGGATGGCAAAAAACGCAATCGATGAAAAGACCGGACTGATGTACCACGGATATGATGAAAGCCGGTTGCAAAAATGGGCAGATCCCAAGACAGGTAAGTCTCCGGAATTCTGGAGCAGGGCCATGGGTTGGTATATGATGGGTATTGTGGACGTTCTGGAAATGTTTCCATCCAACCATGCTAAAAGGAGAGAATTGGTGGCGATTTATAAAAACTTAGCAGCTGCCATTTTGAGGTTTCAGGACCCCAAAACCGGGACCTGGTGGCAAGTCACAGATAAGGGAGGAAGAGAAGGAAACTACCTGGAAAGTTCTGGAACTGCTATGTTTGTGGCTTCTATTTTGAAAGGCATAAGGCTGGGATATCTTCCTGAGAGCATGCTTACACCAGCACAAAAAGCATATGAAGGTATGCTTAATGAGTTTGTCACCAAAGACGAAAGTGGAACATTCCATTTTATTCGTGCGGTTGCAGGTGCCGGCTTGGGAGGTAATCCCTACAGAGATGGTTCATATCAATATTATGTCCAGGAGTTGACCAGAAACGATGATTTGAAAGCCATCGGACCTTTGATGCAGGCATGCATAGAGTACGAACTCATCTCGGAAGCTAAGCCGGGAGAAGGCAAAGTAGTGCTGCTTGACAGGTATTTCAACAATGAATATAAAGACGGGAAAAGATTTCATTATACGTGGGATGATCCATTTGACAGTGGTTTTTCATGGTTCGGCAATATTTTTAGAAGACTGGGCGCAAAAACTCAGCACCTCGATACCGCTCCAAAACCGACTGATTTAGATAAGGCGAATGTTTATATCATTGTCGATCCTGATCATGTTAAGGACAATCCTAAGCCCAATTACATAGGCCAGGAAGACATCACTGTAATCACAGAATGGGTAAGGAAAGGGGGTAATCTGCTGTTGATGACTAATGATACTACCAATTCAGATGCTTTGCATGTCAACGAATTGGCCAAACAGTTTGGCATTACCTTTACCATGAAGAACATCAATTTTGTCAAAAATGACAACTATCCTGATGGTGCAGTATTTACCACAGCGGGAAATGGAATATTTAAGGAAAATCAAAAATTGTTTGTCAAAGAGCTGGTCACTTTAAAGACAAAAAAAGGTGTTAAAAAAATTGCGGTTGCAGGCAAAGATATTGTCATGGCGTCTGCTAACTTTGGCATGGGTAAAGTATTTGTCATCGGAGATCCCTGGATCTACAATGAATATTTGAATGGCAGAAAGCTGCCCTCTGACTACGAAAATTTTGATGCAGCCACCGCTTTAGCCCATTGGTTATTAAAATAAATTTTTACAATGAAAAGACTTAGTATTTTATTGATAGTGACCCTTTCAATAACCGGTTTAAAAGCCCAAAACAAGCAAATGAAAAACTTAGAGAAAGCGGTGGAGGCCCTTCGGACTGCCATGGTAGACGGCGACAGAACAACCTTAACGGCTATTTCGAGCGAAAATCTGACTTACGGGCATTCGAGCGGTAAAATTGAAACACAGAAAGAGTTTGTCGAGAATATTGTGAATGGCAATTCAAACTTCGATTCTATTGAGCTCAGCAATCAACAGATCATCATCCAAAACAAAACTGGAATAGTGCGCCATGATTTTTATGCTACTACCCACGATGCCGGTAGATCTCCAGGAGAGGTGAAATTGCACATCATGACTGTTTGGGTAAAAGAAGGAAAAGATTGGAAAATCATTGGCCGACAAGCCGTAAGAAAGATGTAGTTACACACAAAGCATACTCAAATTTATGTTGTTAGAAAAGAAACATTTCATTGAAAAATACAGTGATGGGAAAACATCACCTCAAGAGATATTGGAATATCCCGAACGCATTTTGCAATTCGGAACGGGAGTTCTTTTGAGAGGGCTTCCTGATTTTTTCGTAGATCATGCCAACAAGGCAGGAGATTTCAAAGGTAGAATTGTGGTTGTAAAAACTACCGGATCTAATGCAGGAACTGACTTTGAGCAACAGGACCACCTGTACACCCATATCATTAAAGGTTATGCAGACGGTAAGGCCGTCAATGAAAGCATCATCAATGCCAGCATAAGTCAGGTCCTGCACGCAAAGGCCGACTGGGAAACCGTTTTGGAAAAAGCGGGAATTCCTGAAATAAACATTTTGATTTCAAATACAACAGAACAGGGATTGGTTTACACTGATGACGATATCACAGCTCAGCCGCCACAATCATTTCCCGGCAAATTGCTGGCTTATTTGATGAAAAGGTTTGAATTGCTTGGGGATGTTTTGCAGTCAGAAATGGTCATCATTCCAACTGAGTTGCTGGAATACAACGGTGATTTGCTGAAGAGCATTCTTAAAAAACACATTGAGAAAAACGTGGTTGATCAGTCATTTATCGACTGGATGGAAAAGAGGGTAGTCTTTTGCAATTCTCTGGTTGACAGGATTGTTCCCGGAAAACCGGATCCTGATGTTCTTAGGGCATACTGGCAAGAATTGGGTTACGAAGATGAATTGCTGATAGTTTCAGAGCCTTATAATTTGTGGGCCATAGAAGGTACTCCGGAAATCAAAGAGATTCTCTCCTTTGCGAAAGCCAATGACGGTATTAAAATAACAGACAATATTGCAGTATTCAAGGAGTTGAAGCTGAGGTTGTTGAATGCAGCACACACTTTTTCTGCAGGAGTTGCATTGACCCATGGTCTGGAAACTGTAACTGACAGCATGCAAGATGCTGAATTTGAAGGATTTATATCACAACTGACAAAGGATATCAGGGCTTCTATTGCCTTGCAAATCGATGAGGACGTCAAGGAAAAATTCGCTGCGGATGTTCTGGACAGGTTCAGAAATCCCAATATCAGGCACTATTGGAAATCTATCATCTTTAGCTTTACGGAAAAGTTCAAGATCCGGTGCATTCCGCTGATGAAGGAAC
Source organism: Saprospiraceae bacterium (assembly GCA_020436935.1). Classification (GTDB taxonomy): domain Bacteria; phylum Bacteroidota; class Bacteroidia; order Chitinophagales; family Saprospiraceae; genus JADKBO01. The sequence continues at coordinate 48,047 of JAGQWX010000030.1, read as the reverse complement.
ACTACCGAAAATTTGGGCGCTTTCCTGAGACCATGGTGAAGGGGCTTGCTGCTTATTTTATGGTTTCCATTCCTGCAATGCAATCAGATGGAGGTTTCTTAACTGAGGTCGGAAATTTAAAAATTAAACTGAATGATCCTTTTTCAGAAAAAATCTATAATTCCAAAATTTCGAATGGTGATATAGAGACCATTAATGAATATATTGCACATTATTTCCTGGAAAACGAGGATCAGGAGATGATAAAAGAACTTCAAAACGTTTGTGTTGATTACTATCAACAAACCAGTAAAGCATGATTTCGGACACATTAAAGGTTAGAACACTTACTGTAAATGCTCAAGATAATGTTGCTGTAGCATTGACAGACCTTGAAGCCGGAGAGCAGCTTGAAGTGGCTGGAAAAACCATCATTCTCAAGGAAAATATCAAGCTCAAACACAAGTACGCGTTGCATGATTTTGATACTGGTGATGAACTAATCATGTATGGTATCATAGTAGGTAAAGCTACGCAACCGATTGCGTCAGGTCAGGCCATTACTACAACCAACGTAAGTCATAAAACAGCAAAGGTACATCAGCGCAATCCACGCACACAATTTCCAGCTATTGACGTCTCAAAATGGAGAGGTCAAACCTTCAAAGGCTTTGTCCGCAGCGATGGCAGAGTAGGGACGGCCAATTACTGGTTGGTATTCCCTCTGGTTTTTTGTGAAAACAAGAATATTGAGATCATCAAAGATGCCATCAATGATGCACTTGGCTACTCCCGTTATCACAAATACAGGCAAATCGCCCGACAAATTGTGCATGGAAAGGCTTCCCAAAAGAATGAAGGTGGAAATCAAAATTCACATCAGGAAAACACCAATCCATTCAAGAATGTAGATGGGGTACGCTTTTTGACCCATCAGATGGGATGCGGTGGTACCAGACAAGATGCACAGGCTTTGTGTGGTCTGCTTGCCGGATATCTCAACAACCCCAATGTTGCAGGTGCAACCGTCCTCAGTCTAGGTTGCCAAAATGCACAATTTGAAATATTAAAAGAAGAGATCAACAAGAGAAATCCAGCGTTTGACAAACCTTTGTATTACTTTGATCAACAAACACTAGGATCAGAAGATGTTTTGATTGAAACAGCAATCACAGCAACCATTGATGGACTAAAAATGGCCAACGAACTTGAAAGGACAGCAGCTCCCATTTCCAAACTGGTCATCGGACTGGAATGTGGTGGTTCTGATGGATTTTCAGGCATATCAGCCAATCCTGTCCTGGGAAGAGTTTCAGACATCATATCAACCCTCGGAGGAAGTGCTGTGCTCTCGGAATTTCCTGAATTGTGTGGTGTGGAGCAAGAGCTTTCAGATCGATGTGCCAATGATGAGATTGCAGCAAAATTCCTTGATTTGATGGAAAAATATCAAAATTCAGCATTGGCGGTTGGCAGCAGTTTTGACATGAATCCTTCTCCGGGAAATATCAAAGATGGCCTAATAACAGACGCCATGAAATCTGCAGGAGCTGCAAAAAAAGGCGGATCAACAATGGTCACAGATGTTCTGGATTATCCTGAACCGGTAAATAAACCGGGACTCAACCTTTTGTGTACCCCGGGCAATGATGTTGAATCCACCACTGCTTTGGCAGGTTCTGGCGCCAACATCATTCTTTTTACCACAGGACTTGGAACCCCAACAGGCAATCCGGTTACCCCTGTTATAAAAGTCTCCAGCAACAATCAGTTGTCTGAAAAAATGTCGGACATCATAGATTTTAATACAGGTGGGGTGATCACAGGCCAGGTCAGTATAGAAGAGGCTGCAGATGATTTGCTGGAAGAAATCATTCAAATCGCCTCAGGGGAAAAAAAATCTAAGGCCATGATCAACGAACAATACGATTTTATCCCCTGGAAGAGAGGGGTATCATTATAAATGCAGAAATAAAAGAAATTATGCACACCGTAAGTAATGTCAAAAAATTTATGGATGAAAACTTCCTCCTCCATAATGACTCAGCTGCTCAGTTATATCATGATTATGCAGCAAAAATGCCAATCATTGATTATCACAACCACCTCATACCTTCACAAATTGCGGGGAATCATACTTTTGGGAATATCACCCAGGCATGGCTCTATGGCGACCATTACAAATGGCGGGCCATGAGGACACTTGGGGTCAGGGAACAGTTCATCACAGGTGACGCCAGCGACATCGAAAAATTTGAGCAGTGGGCGTTCACAGTACCGTACACGCTGAGAAATCCGCTTTATCATTGGACCCATCTTGAATTGCAGCGATATTTTGGGATCGAAGAAGTACTCAACCCGAAAACTTCAAAAGAAATCTTCACCGAAGCAAGCAGACAACTTGGCGATGGTTCGCACGATGTATGGGGACTTCTGGGCATGATGAATGTGGAGGTTGTTTGTACTACAGATGATCCAACAGATCAGCTTGAATACCACCATCAATTTGCAAGTTCAGGAGAAGCATTAAAAATGTTTCCTTCCTTTAGACCGGATAAGTTTATTCTTATCGAACAAGAAAGTTTTATGGTATTTCTGAATAAGTTATCAGAAGTATCTGGTGGCCCTATCAAAAGTTTTCCCGATTTGATCTCTGCTTTGAAGGAGAGGGCGAAATTTTTTGCTTCATTGGGTTGCAGGGCTGCTGACCATGGACTGGAATACATTTCATTTGCTGTCTTCAGAGACAACGAAATAGAGCAAATTTTACAAACAAAGCTTTCTGGCGGTGCCTTATCTCAAGCTGAAGTAGACCAGTTCAAGTCTGCCATGTTGTACGAACTTGGCTTGATTTACCACGAGTTGGGCTGGGTCCAACAGTTTCACCTGGGAGCCTTAAGAAACAACAATCCCAGAGCACTGCGGACTATGGGGCCAGATACAGGATGGGATTCTATCGGAGATTGGTCTCAAGCCAAAAATCTTGCCTTGTTTTTGGGGAAACTTGATTCTGAAGACAAACTTGCAAAGACGGTCATTTACAACCTGAATCCTGCGGACAATGAGATTTTCGCGACTATGGTGGGCAATTTCAACGATGGCAGTAGAAAGGGAAAGGTCCAATTTGGCTCAGGATGGTGGTTCCTGGATCAAAAAGATGGCATGGAAAAACAAATCAACACCCTTAGCAATATGGGGCTTTTGAGTTGCTTCATTGGCATGCTCACGGATTCCAGAAGTTTCCTTTCTTTCCCAAGACATGAGTACTTCAGAAGAATACTTTGTGCGATGTTTGGTGACGAAATCGAGAAAGGTGAAATACCCAATGACATGGAATGGGTAGGCAAAATTGTACAGGATATTTGCTACAACAATGTCAAAGCATATTTAGAATTATAATCAAAGAATTACAAAAAATTATTGTTTAATGAGTAAAAGAGTAGTTACCCTGGGAGAAATCATGTTGAGACTTTCAACACCCGGTTTTCAGCGTTTTGTTCAATCAGATAGTCTTGATGTGACCTATGGAGGTGGTGAAGCAAATGTTGCGGCATCTCTGTGTAATTATGGTCTCAATGGGGTTTTTGTCAGTAAAGTGCCTGATAATCCGATTGGCCAATCCGCCATCAATCACCTGAGAAGATATGGAGTCAACACAGATTTTATGGCAAAAGGTGGTTCCAGGTTGGGTATTTATTTTTTGGAAACAGGAGCTTCAATGAGGGCTTCACAGGTGGTATACGACCGTGCAAATGCAGCAATAGCAGAAGCCAAAGTTTCTGATTTTGACTGGGATGCAATTTTGGATGGAGCCGATTGGTTTCACACTACCGGAATAACACCGGCATTGAGCGACAGTTCTGCAGAGCTGACCAAACACGCCCTTCAGGCAGCTAAAGCAAAAGGCATCACCACCAGTATTGATTTGAATTACAGGAAAAAGTTGTGGAGCAAAGAAAAAGCGAGAGAAGTAATGTCAGATCTATGTCAATATGTTGATGTATGTATAGGTAATGAAGAAGATGCAGAAACCACATTAGGTTTCAAGGCTGCCCATTCGGATGTCACAAAAGGGGAGCTCGATCTTTCAGGATACAAAGATGTATTCCAGCAAATGAAGGCGAAATTTGGATTTAAATTCATCGCTTCTTCATTAAGGGAATCTTACAGCGCTAGCGATAATGGCTGGTCTGCATTGGTATGCAATGGCGAAGAATACTACCACACCAAAAAATACAATGTCAGAATTGTTGACAGGGTAGGCAGTGGTGACTCTTTTGCGAGTGGATTGATTTATGGCCTGGTGACGGGTATGAGTATGCCTGACGCTGCTGAGTTTGGAGTGGCCGCCAGTGCACTCAAACACACCATCCCGGGCGACCTCAATCACGCCACTTTGAAAGAAGTAAAAGATTTAATGCAGGGAGATGCAAGTGGAAGGGTTCAGAGATAGAACCCTTTTTCATATATTACCGATCCAAAGGACGGAATTTTGAAATTTTAAATCGTTAATCAATATGAGTAGTACTATTGGAAAATACAGGTGGACCATCTGTGCTTTGCTGTTTTTCGCAACCACCATCAATTATCTTGACAGGCAGGTGCTGAGTTTGTTGCAGCCCACGCTGGAAGAAAAATTTGGATGGACCAATAGCAACTATGCCAATATTGCTGCGGCATTTCAATTTACCTACGCCGTTGCTTTGTTGTTTGCAGGAAAATTCATTGACAAAATTGGTACAAAAAAAGGCTACATATGGGCCATCGTTCTATGGTCTCTTGGAGCAATGTTGCATGCCTGGGCCATTCCAATGGGAAATGTTTTGATCAAGACCCTGGGATGGATTGGACTGGCTGCAGTTCCCGTATCTGTGCTGGGCTTTATTGTTTCAAGAGCTGTACTCGCCATCGGTGAAGCCGGTAACTTTCCGGCAGCAATTAAGGCGACTGCAGAATATTTTCCCAAAAGAGAACGGTCCTATGCTACAGGTATCTTTAATTCAGGAGCGAACATCGGTGCTGTTCTTGCACCACTTTCTGTTCCATGGATCGAATCAAAATGGGGATGGGAAGCTGCATTTATTGTCATTGGAGTAATTGGTTTTGTTTGGTTGTTTTTTTGGATCATTTTCTACGATAAACCAGATCATCAAAAGCGATTGAGTGCCGCTGAATTGGCTTATATCAGGAAGGATGACGAACCAGATGAGGTGGTGGATGAAGACACCAAACGAGTAACCTGGACGCAATTGATCAAATTTAGGCAGACCTGGTCATTTATTCTGGGCAAGTTCCTGACTGATGGAGTGTGGTGGTTTTTCCTTTTTTGGCTCCCGGCATATCTCAAAAATGCCTACGGATTGGAAAAATTGGAATTGACCTTACCTCTAACGGTATTGTATTCTATCACTATGATAGGCAGTGTCTGGGGAGGATGGTTCCCTATGTATTTCATCAATAAGGGCATGCCTGTTTATCAGGCAAGGATGAGAGCCATGATTATGATTGCCATTATCCCATTGGTGGTTTTGCTCGCTCAGCCCCTTGGAGGTATTTCCATGTGGTTACCTGTATTATTGATAGGAATTGGCACAGCCGCTCACCAGGCCTGGAGTGCAAACCTTTTCACTACTGTTTCTGACATGTTTCCCAAAAAGGCAGTTGGCAGTGTTGTAGGAATGGGAGGTATGGCCGGCGGTATTGGAGGTGTGATCATCACCAAATTGGGTGGTTATCTCTTCGATCATTTCAAGGCATTGGGACATCTTGAAACCGGTTACACCATCATGTTTGCCATTTGTGCTGTAGCTTATGTGATAGCCTGGGCAGCAATGAAAGCTCTTGTGCCAAGACACAAACTCGTCAAAATTTAAGTATAATTTCAAATATAAATGGTGTTGTTCAATTCACTTTGGACAGCACCTTTTTGTTTTATTTCTAATCAGGATTTTCCCTTTTTGGGTAGGTGATACGGGTAGAGAAGTCAAGCGTTTTTGCTTGGAGAATGGTCTGAAAATCAAAGAATTTGACGGTCTTTTTTAAGGATTCTATTTAAATATGCAATAAATCACGGCATGTTTATAACTGTATTTCTTACGCTATTTTATTGTATGATAATGATTTACAGCATGATCCACGCTCATTTATATGAGATAACTCATCCTGAACAAGGACCGGCAACGTTTGCGTAAAAATATCTGCCTATTTGCTGGCTTGCCATAGTTATATGGTTTATCATTGTAATGATTCAAATCAAAAGATTAGACCACACCCACCTTTTAGGGAATTTAATTTTTTGATATTCTATATTAAAAATAATTCTCACATGATCAAAAATTTATTGGTTTTCATGTTCTTGCTCATATGTGGCATTGTCGTCGCACAGAGCAAGATTACAGGAAAAGTTACAGATTCGACCGGAGATGGATTGCCGGGGGTAACGATTCTGATCAAAGGAACAGATCAGGGTGTTATCACCGATGTCGATGGCATGTATGACATCAATGCATCTTCAAATTCTACGCTTGTTTTTTCTTTTATCGGTATGCGCACTGAAGAAATTGAAGTTGCGGGGAGAACATCTATTGACTTGCAAATGGCAGAAGATGCCAATCTTTTGGACGAAGTAGTTGTTGTAGATTATGGTTACGGGGCAGTAAGGAAAGACGATTTGACTGGATCTGTAGCCTCTCTTGGAGCCAAGGAATTGTCAAAGATACCTATTGCCGACGCAGCCCAGGCCATGACTGGAAGATTGCCGGGAGTCAATGTTTTGACTACTGATGGTTCCCCTGATGCCGAAGTTGTAATAAGGGTCAGAGGAGGAGGTTCGATTACCCAGGACAACTCACCACTCTTTGTGGTAGATGGTTTTATTGTCAACAGTATCAGAGATGTGCCTCCAAGTGACATTGAAAGCATCAATGTACTTAAAGATGCTGCGGCAACTGCTATTTATGGAGCTCAAGCGTCCAATGGAGTTGTCGTTATTACTACAAAAAGACCAAAAGCAGGCACTATTTCTGTTTCTTACAATGGATTTTATCAGGCCAAATACCTTCCTTCCGATAGAAAGTATGAGGTATTGAGCCCATATGAATTTACACTGGCAAACTATGAATATGCCCGGTTGACTTCAGACGCAGCCACCAGGAACTTTGAACGCTTTTTTGGTGTGTATGATGACCTCGAATTGTACAAAAATAAAAGACCAACAGACTGGCAGGACGAACTATTTGGTAACGCTACTCCTTCACAGTACCACAATGTAAGCATCAGCGGTGGTACGGATAAAACCAAAATGAGTCTTTCATTTACAAATAACAATGACGCAGGTTTGTTGATCAATAATGGTTTTAAAAGGAATGTGATCAATTTCAAATTGGACCAAAGCCTTTCCAAAAAGTTAACATTTACAGGTACTGCAAGGATAACCAATACCATTGTTGATGGTGCCGGTACGTCAGGAAATGCACAGTTGGGCATCAAAGACGCAGTACAAACCAGACCAGTCAATGGTTTGGCAGATGAGCTGGACATTGACATAGCCAATGTGGATCCCAATGATGATTTTGGACAGTTTGTGAAAAGCCTTGTAAATCCACTTGAGTTGGCAAAACAAGACTGGAGAAACAGAGTATCCAATGATTATATCCTCAATGGTGCATTGAATTATGACATCCTTGATAACCTCAGCGTAAAATCAACCTTTACAACGTCTAGAGGCTTCCAGGAAAATTTAAGGTTTTATGGACCTCTTACCGGAGAATCATTCAACAATGGAGGCAACCTGCCATTGGGTGAAAGAACCAATACATTAAGTACTTCATACAGATGGCTGAATACCTTGAATTATAGACTCGCAAATTTTGGAGACCACGCTCTTGATGTTTTGCTTGGTCACGAAATTTATTCCACAACAGGAAAATCTGCCTTTATAAGATCAGAAGATTTCAGATTGTCGATCACTCCAGAGGAGTTGTTTGCAAATATGACATTTGGTAGGACAGACCGACTGGAAACTGCAGATTTTACACCTTCTAACAGGGTGTCTGGATTTGGTAGACTGGATTACAGGTTCAAAGACAGATATCTGGCAACCCTAACACTCAGAGGAGATGCTTCGAGCAAGTTTTCACGAGAAAACAGGCTGGGCTTTTTCCCGGCTGTTGCCCTTGGCTGGAAGGTCAAAGACGAGTCTTTCCTCAGAGATGCGGACTGGGTCAATGATCTGAAATTGAGAGTGAGTTATGGAGAAACCGGAAATGACAGGATTGATGCTACAGCAACACAATTGTTGTTCAGAGGATCAACACTGAGAGGGCCGGGATTCGGAAACTTTGACAATACATATTACACCCCATCCGGATCAACACTTTACAATCCTGATTTGGTGTGGGAGACTACCATCAACCGCAACCTCGGTTTGGATTTTGGCTTCCTGAAGAATAGGTTGACAGGTAGTTTTGACATTTATCAAAATACAACGAAAGATTTGTTGCTCCAATCGGCAATTCCTTCCAACACAGGTTTCTCCACCCAGTGGGACAATATTGGCAGCACTTCCAACAAAGGGGTAGAGCTTTCATTGAATGCCTCCATCGTAGAAAAAAAGGAATTTTTATTGTCTGCCAACTTCAATGTAGGCAGGAACGTTGCTGAAATCGTAGAATTGGACGGAACAGACTCCAGGTTTTTCCAATCCAACTGGGCGAGTACAGATCTCAAGGACAGAGACGATTATTATCTTGAAGTCGGTGGGAAACTGGGAGACATTTATGGATATGTAACAGATGGTTTCTATAAGCCATCAGATTTTGCATCCTATGACCCGGTATCAGACACATATACATTGAATGATGGAGTTCCCAACTCGGGAGCCACAGTAGGAAACAACAGAATCAGACCAGGATTTTTGAAATTGAAAGACCTCAATGGAGACGGGCTCATCAACAGCAATGACAGACAAGTCATTGGAAATGCCTTACCTATCGCACAGGGAGGATTTGGTATCAATGCCATATGGAAAGGCTTTGATGCCAGTGCTTTCTTCAACTGGTCTTATGGCAACGATGTATACAATACCGGAAAAATACAATACAACCAATTCAGAAGAGTAACATACGGTAACTTATTGGAGACCATGGCTTTGGACAATCGATTTACTTATTTGGACATCGATGGAACCTACACAGGAACACCGGGAGAAATTGTTACAGATTTGGATCAATTGGCTCAATTGAATGCAGACAAAACCATTTGGTCACATGCCAGTTATGGCGTTGCTCAGGCAGTGATTCATTCCTGGGCTGTTGAAGATGGATCATTCATCAGATTGAACAACCTCAATGTTGGATATACTTTGCCTAAAACAGCACTTTCAAAAATTGGCATCAAACAATTGAGGGTTTATGCTACAGGAACCAATTTAAAGCTGTGGACCAAATACACCGGATATGATCCGGAGGTAAGTACAGGAAGAGGCGCATATTCTGCACTCACGCCCGGAGTTGACTATTCATCTTTTCCAAGAAGCAGAGGATATACTCTTGGGGTCAACGTCACATTTTAATCATTACCGTAAAGCAAATTAAATGAGAAATAAAATAATACTATTCGCAAGCTTGCTTTTGATGGTTTCGTGCAACGATTTCCTGGAGCCGGAATCCATTTCAACCTTTGATACCAATTATGTTTTTTCAAATATAGATGATGCACGCCGTGGAGTCAATGCCATATATGTACAGTTTGGAGTTGATGGTTTCAGATCGAGACTTTCCAACAATATGACCGGTAATACAGATATAGAGCACCAAAGTGGATGGACCAGCAGCAGTGACAGATATCAGATATGGAACCTGGACGCCCTCCCTACCAACGGCGATCTCAGGCAGTTTTGGAATGCTGCCTACACTGCCATCAGAGACGCTAATATTGCCATTGAAGGTATTGAAGCGAGTGGCGGACTGGAATCTTCTGAAGTGCAGACCAAAAGAATGATGGGACATCTGCTTGGAGAAGCTTATACACTCAGGGCTTATTGGTACAGTATGCTTACCTTCTATTTTGGTGACGTGCCCAATGTAAGGCAGGCTCCAAAAGCAGGAAATGACTTTTTCTTGCCTAGAGAGGATAGAAATGTGATACTCAGTCAGGTTATTGAAGACATGATGAATGTTGAAGAATTGATGCTTTGGGCTGACCAGTGTCCTTTTGGGACAGAGCAGGTCACCAGGGAGTTTACGCTTGGATTAATATCGAGAATTGCGTTACAACGAGGGGGGTACTTTTTGAAACCTGATATGAACATCGACAGGGCTGCAGATTACAGAGATTACTATCAGATCGCAAAAGACTATGCTCAAAAGCTTATTTCATTAAAAGATAGAGAGTTGCCACGTGACTTCCGACAAATATTTCTTAATCAGTGCAAATTTATTACTACAGTAAATTCTGAGATATTGTTTGAGGTACCATTTGCTCTGGGCAATGGTGATGTGGGTTGGAACATCGGTATCACTGTAACAGGTGGAGCAACTGCAACACACGCCTATGGTTCTGGAAATAACTACATGGCCATGCCTCCTTCCTATTATTTTTCATTCAATGAATCGGATAAGAGGAGAGACGTAACGTGTGGCTTATTCCAGGTCAATACCAATTTTGAACAAGAGTTTGTCAGAGGATCTACCAACATAGCACAAGGCAAATGGTCCAGGTATTATCTCGACAATCCTCCAGGTCAAAACTCAGCAAAAGGAACAGGTATCAACTGGCCAATGATGAGATATGCCGATGTATTACTGATGCTGGCAGAAGCAGAAAATGAATTGAATGGTCCCACTGATCTTGCAAAAAATGCACTCACCAGGGTTAGACAACGTGCATTTAATGAGGCTGACTGGGCCACTCAGGTTGACAAATATATTGCGGATCACTCAGGCAGCAAGGATGCGTTTTTCGACGCCATTGTCGATGAGAGGGCCTGGGAATTTGGAGGAGAAATGATCAGAAAATACGAGCTCATCAGATGGGGTATTTATTCTGAGAAGATGAAAGAAACAGTAGAGACGCTGAAGCAAATGGTCGATGACGTGCGGAGTGGGGTAGGTGAGTATGCCGACCTGCCGGATTATATGTATTGGAAAAGGGATGCATCTGGCAATTTTGTAATCCTCAACCCAAATAAGAGGCTCGAAACCATTCCTGATGAATCCTGGACAGGGGTAAAGTTTGTTCTCGATATGTGGAATGAGACAACCCAGGATTATCAACAGTGGGTGACCAAAGACTGGGATCCATATTTCAACGGTCCAAAACCTGGAGTTGCGCGGTATATATTCCCGATTCCACAAGAGGCAGTTTCGGCCAGTCAGGGTAAACTTGATAATGCAGGTTACCTATTTAATTAATCTTAAATGTTCATAAGCATGCAAAATATTAGAAATATAAAATGGCAGTTTGCCTTCGCACTTGTTGCAGGAATTGCCATCTTGTCGGGGTGTGAAAAAGAAGAGCAGATTTATGAGAAAACCAGACTTTTCAGACCAGTCCTCAACGAGGACCTCACGGCAGAAGGCAATGTCATCATTGTGAATCTTGCCAACATCAGAGAAGCCGAATCTTATACCATCGAAGTAAGTCAGGATGAATTTGCGACAGTAGAATACAGCGTTACTGTGGATACCAATTATGTATTACTGAACAGTGCCGTACTGGGTGATGATCTACTGTACAATACGCTTTATCAGGTTAGGGCTATGGCCAATGCATCCAATGCAGAATTTGACAGTAAGCTTGCTGATCTTGGATCAGTAAGAACACAAAGATTTCCATCGATCCAATTATTGCCGAGAGCCTATGATGTCACAGATACCAAGGCCAGAGTTAGATGGGTGCCATCTGGAGCAGCGATCAGCGGGGTGAAAATATTTACCAAAGAAGATGTGAAGTTGAAGTCTCCTCTGGCATCATACCCGGTAAACTCAGAAGAAAATGAAGCAGGAGAAGTGATCATCGATGGTCTGACTCCCTCGACGTCCTACCAGGTAGCCATCTATAGCGGTTCTACTTTGAGGGGATGGGTGGATTATACCACCTTGGTAGCTGGCATTGACCCCAACGGCGCCAATGTCGTCAATCTGAGTGATTCAGATGATCCGGACGCCTTGAAAAATGTGATTGACGGTGCAGCAGATGGTGCTGTATTTTTACTCAAAAAGGGAGTGAGGTACAATGTTCCAACGAGCGAATTGAGCAAATCGATCACCATCGTTGGAGCCTATGGTCTGATTGAAGAAAGGGCGTCATTGTTTACTACAAGTGATTGGAAAATTGCAAAAGGATCACAAATAGATCATGTGGTATTTCAAGATTTGATTTTTATAGGAGAGGATCCTGGAGGTGATTATGTATTCAACCCAAGTCATAGCGGAGATAAAACGGTTATCAAAGATTTGAAATTTTTGAATTGTGAGGTTACTTCTCTAAGAGGCATTCTAAGGATCAGGTCAGACTGTTTTGTCAATAACTTTACCATTGATAACAGCATTGTCCACAACCTGGGAAATTATGGTGTGTTTACCACTGACACAGATGGTGATGGAAAGGCATCAATTGACAATGTTTCATTCACGAATTCTACATTTTATCAAATGACCATTTTTGTGACATCGCGCCAAAACATCCAAAGTTTTGTCATCGATGCATGTACATTCAATGACTTTACCCAGGCTGGTCAGCAGACATTTAGATTCAGAGGTGGAGATGGAAGAAACAATGTAGTCAATGGGCTCACTATTTCTAATTCCATTTTTGGACATGGCTGGGATGTGGCAATGTCAGGTGATAAGGCAGTGGCCTTCAATAGAGAGGGTTTGAAAAATACCAGTCTTTCTATTACAAATACATGGGCAACTGCAGACTTTGCTGTTGTGGAAGGAACCGGAATGGCTGGATTTCCACCCGCTACATATAACAAAGACGCATCTTCTCTTTGGCAATTGCCTGCAGATGGGATTTTCAACTTTAAGGACGCCGGATTTGCAGGAAAATTTGATTCAGGCGATCCAAGATGGAGAGCTAAGTTATAAGTTTAATTGATGTGAATTGAATGGCGCTGGTAACTCTTACTGCGCCACATTTTTTTATGACATATGGGTAAAATCAGGTGTATACGATTAATTCTTGCGATTATTTACGGGGTAGTGATCTCCAGCGTCTTATATGGACAAAAGGCGGTTTATGATCCCAATATCAGTGCCGATATTTACAGAAATCCCATCATTCATGCCGACTATTCTGATCCTGATGTGGTCAGAGTAGGAGAGGATTTTTATATGGTTTCATCCAGCTTCAGCAATTTTCCGGGTTTGCCCATTTTGCATTCACGGGATTTGGTCAATTGGGAAATCATAGGTCATGCCTGTCAAGAATACCCGGATGTAAGCTTTGCGGTTCCTCATCACGGTGATGCTATTTGGGCGCCGAGCATCCGATATCACAATGGTGAATTTTTTATTTACTTTGGTGATCCTGACAGAGGGGTATATATGACCAAGGCCAAAAATGCAGCTGGTCCATGGACTCCCCTCAAATTGATCAAGAAGGTCGTTGGATGGATAGATTGTTGTCCACTATGGGATGATGACGGCAAGGCTTATCTGGTTCATGCCTATGCCAATAGCCGATCAGGGGTGAAAAGTATATTGCTCATCAATGAAATGAGCCCCGACGGAGAAGAAATCCTTGGAACATCAACTTTGGTTTTCAACGGTCAGAAAGACCATCCGACCTGTGAAGGGCCAAAGCTTTACAAGAGGAACGGTTATTATTACATCTTTACACCTGCTGGTGGAGTAGCTACCGGCTGGCAAACGGTTTTAAGGTCGAAAAACATCTACGGCCCATACGAAGATAAAATTGTCCTCGAACAAGGGAGCACAGTCATAAATGGACCACATCAGGGGGCATGGGTAGATACACCTTCGGGCACGGATTGGTTCGTCCATTTTCAGGACAAAGGTACTTATGGCAGGGTAGTACTTTTGGAGCCGATGACCTGGCAAGAGGATTGGCCTGTGATCGGCAAAGACATCGACGAGAATGGTATCGGAGAACCCTTAATCATACACGAAAAGCCCATCAAAGGGAAATCAACACTCGTGCCACAGACCAGTGACAATTTTGAAGGTGATCAACCTGGGCTTCAATGGCAATGGCAAGCCAATCCATCATCAGATTGGTATGAGCAAAAGCAGGGGAAATTGGTTTTGAAGGGTTTGGGGCATCCACCTTTGCAAAATTTGTGGATGATGCCCAATCTGTTGATGCAAAAATTTCCTGCACCTCAATTTGCTGCTACAACAGAAGTATCCATACAAGGCGGCGAGAAAGGTGACGAGGTTGGACTTATCGTTTTTGGCTTGGATTATTCCAGAATTTCTTTGAAAAAGATAAGTGCCAGGAAATACCAAATTGTTTTGTATAAATGCCATCAGGCCGACAAAGGAAAACCGGAAGAAATAGTAAGTGAGATTTCAGTGCCACAAAATCACGCGTATTTTCGGGTGGTAGTCAAGGAAGCAAGTCGCAAGAGTACTGAGCTGCCGAAAGCATCCTGCCAATTCCAATATAGTTTTGATGGCGAGCAATTCTACGATCTGGGCGAACCATTGCTTGCAAAAGAAGGCAAGTGGGTAGGGGCAAAAGCTGGTGTATATGCATTAGGATCGAAAAAACTGAATGCCGCATTCAGCAGCTTTGATATTGATAAAATACCTATGGAAAAGTAGAGTTTCGGTAACGTTTGCGTTGATTTATAGTAAGATTTATGCCTGAGAAACACGTTTTATCTGATCAATACTGTTAAAATAGCAGAATGTTTATTTCAAACCACATCAAATGTTGAAGTCTGTAATCACATGCCTTTTTTGGATACTTGTCTTTCAAATGACAGCACAGAGAACGGTAAGTGTGGCACTCGACGGGTCAGCTGATTTTACCTCTATTCAAAAAGCAATTGAGAGCTTGCCAAATGACAATGAGCCAAAAACGGTACTCATCAAGCATGGAGTTTACAGAGAAAAAGTTTTTCTTGACAAAAACAACATCAGACTTGTTGGTCAGAAGAAACCTCAAAAAGGGCTGTGGTGGAAAGAAGTTGTACCCAAATTAAAGAAGAAGGCCGATGCAGTGTACATCATTGTTGCAGAATCCAGGGACATTTGGAGGTGTAGCAACAACGATGATTGGGGTGCTGCAGCCATCAACATCAGGGCCAATGACATTACCATAGAAAATATCGTAGCCGCCAATACATTTGGATTTGATTTGAAAGAAGAGTTTGATTTTGACTGTAAAGGAGAGCTAAAGAAAATCCGAAAAGATGGCCACCAGTTCGCCCTCAGATCTATGCCACCAACACAGCGACTTACCGTGACCAACAGCAATTTTTATAGTTTGGGAGGCGATACTGTAAGTCCCTGGGATGTAGAGAATGGTACCTATTATTTTAAATCCTGCACCATGGAAGGTGGTGTTGACTTTTATTGTCCGAGGGGATGGGCAGTGGCTGAAAATTGTTTTTTTATCTGCCATAATAAAAATGCAGCTGTCTGGCACGATGGTACAGGAAATGAAGATGCAAAGTCTGTCATCCTTAACAGTGAATTCGTTGGTGATCCGGGATATAAACTTGGAAGATTTCATAGAGATGCCCAGATCTATTTGATCAACAACACATTCAGCAAAGAGATGGCCGACAGTGAAATATACCAGGTGACCACAACCAATGAGTTGAAATGGGGGAAACGAATCTACTATTATGGAAATAAGAAAGCTGGCTCACCCTATAATTGGTACAAGAACAATATTGATAAAAAAACAGCCTCGGCACAAACGCGACAAAAAGTGCTGAGTTATGCCTGGAACAACCCAAAACCGTATGAAAGAAGACCAGAGGTAAAGAATGCACAGAAACAAGCTGAAGTTTTAAAAGACTCCATTGCAGAGCACATGCTCATTGCACAAAGGGTCTACGGAGGATGGCCCAAAACATTGGATGGTAAAACACAACCCCCCAATTACAGTGATCATTGGTCCGAAAGTTTTATAGCAGGTGTCATGGAGGATAAAAATCGGAATGACGGCACCATTGACAATGGGGCAACAACAAGAGAGATCAATTATTTACTGAAAGCATATCGTGCTACTAAAAATCCTGACTATCTCCATTCGCTAAAAAATGGGCTCAGCTACCTGGTCAAAATGCAATATGATCATGGAGGCTTTCCCCAGTTTTATCCTGATACCAGCGGATATAGAAATCAAATTACGTACAATGACGATGCAATGATCAATGCTTTGCAGGTCTTCCGGACTTTTACTGACACAAGTAACTCAGATCTGGATTTGGGAAATGAGTTGATTGAAGCAATGCACGATGGCACGAAAAAAGGAATTGACTGCATTCTTAAAACTCAGATCGAGAAAGAAGGAATAAAAACCATTTGGGCTGCTCAATATGACCCACAAAGTCTCAAACCTGCTACAGCTAGAATATATGAACATCCTTCTTTTGCTACCAAAGAATCAGTAGCTGTTATTGAGTATTTGATGGGCATCCAACAACCGTCGGAAGAGGTGCGCAATGCTATCAGAAGCGGAGTGAGATTTTTGGATAAAATAAAGTTGAAGAGCATCACGTACAAAAGAGTGAAAGACACGGCCAGCGAAACCGGATATGAAGTAGCACTTGGGGAAGACAAATTTGCCAAGCCACTTTGGGGGAGGTTTTATGACCTCGAGCTCGAAAAGCCGATTTTCAGCGGAAGAGACGGCATAAAAAGATTCGATATTTTTGAGATTGAAGTAGAAAGAAGGACCCATTACGGCTGGTATGGCTATTGGCCCGAAGATTTATTGGAAAAGGAATATCCCAGATGGCATGAGCTAAACATCGGTCGGAGCCAAATAGGCGTCACAGGAGTAAGAGATACTTCCTACAATCTTAAAGCAGCCTATGAAAGCGTCATAAAAAAAGAAAAAAAGGCAAGGTTGCCAAAGGTCAGTTATAAGTCAATAGACCTGGCCAAAGATGTGGTTTATGCTACCAAAAATGGCAAGGACTTGCACATGGATGTGATAAGTTTGAAGGGAGCTCAGGAAAACAGACAAGCCCTGGTCATGATTCATGGTGGTGGCTGGAGAACGGGTGATAAAACCATGCACACAGATCTTGCCGCAACATTGGCTAAAAAGGGATATGTGGTTTTTCTTGTAGAATACAGGCTCTCCACAGAAGCATTGTATCCGGCTCCCATCGAAGATATCAGAGATGCTTTGCGGATTATAGTCGGGCAAAGCCAGACGTATAAGATCAAAGGTAATGATTTGGTCCTGATGGGATTTTCTGCCGGTGGACAGCTCTCTGCGTTGATTGCAAGCACCATGCAAGAAAAAAAGTTTGGGGGACAAAATATTTCTGCAAAAGACCTGCCACGCATCAAGGCCTTCATTGATATGGACGGCATTACCGCATATATCCATCCAGATTCCGGCGAAGGAGTTGACGGTAAAAAGCTGTCTGCCGCCACGTATTGGTTTGGAGCTCCGGTTTCAGAGCGGCCGGATTTATACCATGATGCATCGGCTTTGGATAGGGTAGAAGCTCCCATGCCCATGGCCTTGTTCATCGCTAGTGGTGAAAAACGCATGCAGGCAGGATGGGAGGAGTACCGACAAAAATTAAATGATGCCGGCGTGTACAATGACTATCTCAAATTCGAGAACGCACCCCATAGTTTTGTCTTTTTCGAACCCTGGTTCACTCCTATGGTAGATAAAATAGACGCTTTTTTAAAGAACATTCAAGAAAAATAAATAAATGACATTTTTGCAAAAATGCGCGCTGATCACAAGTTTATGTTTGGTTTTAATTAACTGCGGGGTACTTGCACAAGTCCCGGCATTTCCGGATGCCCTGGGAGGAGGGAAGTATACTACTGGTGGCCGTGGTGGCAGTGTTTATTATGTCACCAACCTCAATGACGCAGGCCCGGGAAGTCTGCGCGATGCCGTAAGTCAGGGCAACAGGATGATCCTATTTAAGGTTTCAGGCATCATCCAACTCAAGAGCAAGCTCGCGTTAAGACAAAACAATATCACAATTGCAGGTCAAACAGCACCCGGAGCCGGAATCTGTGTCACGGGATATCCGGTCAATATTTCTGCCAACAACATCATCATCAGGTACATGAGATTCCGCCTGGGAGACGTCAATAAGGTGGAAGACGACGCCCTGAACTGCTTCAGTGGCGGTTACCAAAACATCATCATTGACCATTGCTCCATGTCGTGGTCTGTGGATGAGACCATGAGTTTTTATGATGTTAAAAATGTTACCGTTCAACATTGCATCATCAGCGAAAGCCTGTATAATTCATACCATTCAAAAGGCCTGCACGGGTATGGCGGTATTTTTGGAGGCAATAACTCATCCTACTTATTCAATCTTATCGCACACCACACCAGCAGAAATCCCAGATTCAACGGTACAAGGTATAAAAGTCAGACTTTTGGAGACAGTCTGGAATTTTGCAACAACGTCATCTACAATTGGGGTGGCAATTCCATTTATGGTGGAGAAGGCGGAAAGTACAACATTGTCAACAATTACTTTAAAGCAGGTCCTGCAACTCCCGGAAATCTTACCAACAGCAGTACTTCAAACAAAAGGAACCGCATCATGCAGTACACCAGCATTTATCTTGATGGTGGGGACACCATTTTTGGAGGGAAGTTCTATGTAAATGGCAACTATGTTTTTGGATTTCCTGATGTAAGTGCAGACAATTGGTCCAAAGGAATACAAAAGGACAGCTATTCTGGTGCGACAGCTCTGTTGAAGAATGGCAGGCTGGATCAGCCATTGATCATTTCCGGATATGAGGCGGTAGCACCGGAAGAGGCATTTCAGATGGTGGTGCAATCAGCCGGTGCAAGTCTGCCAAGGAGAGATACCATCGATGCCAGAATAGTGCGGGAACTTGTGGAAGGTAAAGCAACTTTTGGAGGGTCTTACTCTTCCGGAGTGTCAAAGCCAACGGGTATAATTGATAAGCCATCAGATGTAGGTGGTTTGCCTGCATATCCTTCGAGCACGGCACCAGTGGATACAGATGGTGATGGCATACCCGATGAATGGGAAACAAGAAATGGATTGAATCCAAATCTGAAGTCTGACGGAAATATTGTTGGAAATGAAGGTTATACACATTTGGAAGAATACTTATATGAATTGACCGTAAACTCAAGTACATCAACCTTCGAAAAAAATGACTTTAGATCATTTGAATTGTATCCTACTATAACGGACGGTCTTTGTATGATTGCCCATACCGGGGAAATGGATTTAAATGATATTCAAATCTTTGATGCGCTTGGGAGAATGGTGCAACGTCTTCCTTCGCAGGCTATCGGTGAAGGTAATTATTATCAGCTGGACCTGAGCAAGGAAAAAAGTGGTGTTTATTTTGTAAAGCTTATCAATAAAAACAGCCAAAGCAAGACCCTAAAAGTGGTCAGGAGGTAATCACAATGGGTTTGCAAAAAACTCCTTGAGCCCGCTTAATATATTCTGGATCGCATATGAAGCCAGAATAAGCCCCATAATCTTACTAATGACGGTTATACCATATTCTCCTACATTGCGTTGGACCCTATTGGCTACCAAAAGCAGAAGCATGGTGAGGATGATGACAAACAGTACCAATAGTGAAGTCACTGCTTGCTGTTGGATGGTATAAATATGATTGTCAGTAAGGATGACAACGGCCATAATGGCTCCCGGAGATGCAATAGAAGGTATGGCCACCGGGAAGATTGTTACATGTTTGTAGTCTTTGATCATGTGCTTTTCAGATTCAGGCTTGCCTTCTCCAAAGATCATGGTCAATGCAAAAAGAAAAAGTATCAAGCCGCCGGAAATCTGGAAAGCAACCAGGGATACTTCCATGCTTTCCAAAATGATTTGACCCAATAAAATGAAAAACAGCAAAATGCCAAAAGCTATGCTTGATGCCCTGATGGCTACTTTACGTTTTTGCCTTTCATTGAAGTTTTTGGTAGCTTCCAGATAAACAGGGACCGATCCCAAAGGGTCAATCACTGCAATAAGGAAAAAGATTTTGGCGATAATTTCTCCGAGCATATCAATTTATTCTTTTACCCTGAGTGGTGAATGAAAGTCCCTGCTGACCAGTTGTAGAGATCATTACACCTTCAAAAAGTGGGTCAGCACTTGATTGATTCTTCAGCCAGTCAAAGATGAAATTGGCCCCGCTTCCCCCTGAATTATCTGTTTCTTCGATCACCATTTCAAATGTTTCCATTGGAGCTATGAAAATCGCATGATCAAGAAAACGTTTGATCAACTGGCCTTCCGTATTGTAAAAATCAGCTTTTGCAATATAGATCGTATCCTCAAGGTTGACATTTCTTAGGCTGATGGTCGCAGTCAACTCATGAATTCTGTGTTGTGAATTGGTATAAATGTGCGAATAAACAGAAAGATAGGTCCTCCCTTTTTCCATGTTTTCAACCGGGAGCTGGGCAGCAGCCCTGTCATTGAGTTTTGCTATTGCCAATTTTTCATTTTCAGCGGTAATCGACGTGCAGCTTGCCAGCAGCAAGCTACCCAAAATGATCGTGATGAGAGATTTTATATTTAGAACTTTCAATGCTTAATGATTTCTTTTAAAATGATGACTTAAAATCTAATAAATTGTAATTCAATGTTTTATAGAAAAGAATACGTGTTCTGTGAAATTAGACTCCAAATTAAGAAAAATCAATAGAGGATTTACTTTTTTCAGATTTCTACATTGGCAGCAGTTCATTTGTATCTACCAATGAAATTCGAAAATGTTTGGCAAGGATGTTAATTAGTATGATCTTATTCAATTCATTTGCATCATTAGCGGGTTTTGAATAATACAAAATTAATCTTAATAGAAAATGTTTATAAACATTTTTATATTCACCACCTCAAATCAATATTATATCCTTTTGCATGTGCGAAACCTAACACTTCTGCTGCGTTTAATTCTTTTGCTGACTTTACTGACAACTTCTCTGATCCTCCGGGCACAAAACCCGGGCAGGTGGTCAAATTTCGTATCTGGGTTTGAAAAAACACAAAAAGTCAAGCTCTTTTTTGACGAATCCGGCACTGAAAAGTTGGACGCCGTTGCTATGCAAATAGGGGATACTTATGAAAAAGATGTATTGCTCAAAAAGCTCGAAGACCAGGGATTGAGCGTGATCATATTTTCTCCCCGGCAATGGGTCATCGCAGCAAAGAGGGATACAGAAACTTCACTTGCAGTATGGCAGGAGCGGGAAAGACTTCTGCAGCAACAAGCAGAAACAGAAAGACAAAAAACCGTCATCAATATCGGTTCAAGTGCGGAAGCATCCAGTGCCTCGCAAGTCACTGTAAGCGGAAAAATTCAGGACAAGCTGAATGGTATCCCGGTAATTGGTGCCACTGTTGAATACCTGGGAGGAAGCAATGGATCTGCTACAGATGCTGACGGCTATTATTCCATTATGGTACCCAAGGGAAGTCAACAGCTCATTTTTAAATCCCTTGGAATGGTAAATAGGGTGATAGATGTGATGGTTTACAGTCCAGGTCAGCTCGACATAGAGATGGAAGAAGAAGCAATCAATCTGGAAGAAGTAGTCGTTACGGAAAGGGCTAAGGATGACAACATCAAAAGAGTGCAGATGGGGGTGGAACAGTTGGCCTTAAAAGAAATAAAAAAGTTGCCCTCTTTTATGGGAGAAGTTGATGTCGTAAAGTCCTTGCTCAGCCTGCCTGGGGTCAGTACTGCAGGTGAAGGTGTCGGAGGTCTCAATATCAGAGGTGGTAATACCGATCAAAACCTGATCATCCAGGACGACATCATGTTTTTTAATTCAAGCCATGCATTGGGCTTTTTTAGCCTTTTTCATCCTGACCTGGTCGAAAGTGTGAAACTTTACAAAGGCAATATACCTACGAAATATGGAGGGAGGATCTCTTCAGTACTTCAAACCACATCCATAACCGGCGACAAGACCAAATGGACGGTGAAAGGTGGCGTAGGTCTGACTGCCTCAAAAATTGCTGTTGACGGGCCAATCATCAAGGACAAACTTACCATCAGTGCGGGATATCGCCTGTCTACCATCAATTACCTTTTTGATTTTGTAAACGTACCTGAAGTACAGGCAAGCAAGGTGAATTTTTACGACCTGCAGGGAAAATTGACCTATTGGATCAACGACCAAAGCGCCATTGGTGTTCAGGCGTATGATGCCAATGACGATTTCAGACTTGGGAACGAAGTCCAGTTTGATTACAAAACAAGGGCATATTCTGCTTATTACAAATCGTTGATAGGTGGCAATAAATTATTGAACATCAGACTTACCAAAGGACAGTATGAGAGCAATCTCAATGATTTGCTGCCAGCGAATTCAACCAGATTCAACACAGGGGTCAACTATACCTCTGCAAGGGCAGATATCGGCATGGAAAAATCGAGAAACAACAGCTTGAATTTTGGCATTGAAGCCATCAGGTATGATCTGAATCCTGGTGCTATATTCCCGGGTGCAGATGATTCGGAAGTGGAACAAAGGGAACTTGGCAAAGAAATTGGCATAGAGATGGGAGTTTTTGGCGAAGCCTCCCGACCAGTTACAGATAAACTTACAGTTTCAGCCGGCCTTCGATTTTCCGGTTTTGGATTGATGGGCGAAAGAGACATCCGGACTTATGACAGTGAGAAATTTTACCCTCTGTCCAGTATGACAGCAGTCAGCACTCTTTCAAAAGGTGAACTGGGACCCAAATATTTTGGTTTGGAACCAAGGATATCAGCCAATATGGAACTTTCACCTTCCTCAAGTCTCAAAGCTTCCATCAACAGGACTTTCCAATATTTGGCACAAATATCCAACTCTGTAGCCGCGTCTCCAATAGATTATTGGAAACTTTCTGACAACAACATCAAACCGCAATCGGCACTCACCTATAGTTTGGGTTATTATAAAAATTTCAAAAACAATGTTTGGGAGACTTCGGCAGAAGTATATTACAGAGACATCACCAATGCCAACGATTACATAGACTTTGCTGACCTTCTCGCCAATGAATTTGTGGAAAGGGAATTGATTTTTGGCAAAGGCATCAACTATGGGTTGGAATTGAGTGCGAAAAAGACGATTGGAAAAGTCACAACAAGGCTAGGTTACACCTACTCGCGCTCATTGAAAAAAATGAAGTTCAGTGACGATAACTATACCCTCAACGGAGGTAATTGGTATCCATCCAACTTTGATAAACCGCATGATTTACAATTGCTTTTAAACGTCAGCCCAAGCAGGAGATACAGTTATAACTTCAATTACAATATTGGAAGCGGAAGACCTGTTTCAGCACCTTCAGGAAAATACAATGATTGGAATGCACTGGGTATTCCCATTTATGGGGAGAGAAACAATTACCGACTGCCACTTTATCACAGACTGGACTTTTCTGCAAATATTTTCCCGGGATACAGAAAGGATAAGAAGTTGAAATCTTCATGGACTTTTGGTGTTTACAATGTCTATTTTAGGAAAAATGCCTATTCTTTAAGATTCAGGCAAGAGAACGCAGGAGGAACCATAAGAGCATTCAGATTAGCAGTGCTGGGGTCGGCTTTCCCATCCATTACTTATAATTTTACGATTCAGTGATATGAAACATATTTTGATTTACATCTTGCTTGCTTTTATCATTACGTCTTGTGTTGATGAGATACCTTTTGAGAACAATAAGCTTTTCGATAAAATCGCCATCAGTGGCCAGTTTACCAATGTTTCAGGCCAGCAAATTGTTAGTATCAGCGAGATTCCGAACGAAAACACATTATCACAGGCCAATGGCGATCCTATTGATAATGCCAAAGTTAAAGTAGTCGATGATCAAGGTAAAGAGTTTGCGTTTACCTATGCAGCAAAGGGAGATTATCTATGTGATGACATGGGTGTACCGGGTAGAAGCTACAAACTTGTGGTGGAATTAGGTGATCGTATATATGAAAGTTCGAGCCATAAATTGATCGAAGCAGGCCCGATAGACAGTCTTTATGCAATTCCTGAAACTGAGTCATTTCTTACATCAAATGGGACAGTTTCTTCCAAAAAAGTGGCATCATTCGTTGTTAATGACCATTTAGTAAATAATGATGGACCAACCAATGTGATCTACAGGACTGAAGTAGAATTTGAGTTTAGAGAAGTAAGCTCCAGACCAAGTCCTCCATTAAAAGTTTGCTTCCTGAAAGCACAGAATGATTATGGGCGAATCCAAATCTTTGACCCAATGGATTATCCAGACAACAGATTGGTAAGGAATACGGTTGCTCAAGTTGATCATGATTATCGATTTCAGTATTTCTTTAGCTTTCTGTTGAGAAAGTATGCAGTTGACGAGGAGACATTAACATACTGGGCAAAAATTCAAAAAATTATTTCCGGTGACCAAAACCTTTTTGATCCACCACCAGGTAAGTTTGATGTCAACATCAAGTGCATCAGTCATGAAAATGAAAATCCTTATGGTTACTTTACAGTCGCAGGCATGAGCCAGAAACGCATTTTTACCAATAGTGCACAATTGGGATATAATATAGTGCAATTTTGCGGTCGATTTGGACGACTTCCGAATGAATGCGAAGACTGTTTGTTGCTTGGAGCTAGCAGCAGCCTTATCAAACCAGATTACTGGATTTATTGATGAAATCATGAAGAACTTTATATCATTTATTTTTCTTTTTACAGGATCAATGCTCCTAAGGAGTCAGGATGTTTTGGTGGATATGATGCTGGACAGAAATGTTGCGATTGCCGGACAGGAGATATTCTACTTGCTTGATGCTGATAGACTGCTGATCAACGGCCAAGGTCAATTCCCGCAATTGAATGTTTTTCTCCAAGACTTGAAGGGTAATGTCATCGTTAGAAAATCATATCGCCCAAACGGAGAAGTTACCTCTGGAAAATTGGCTGTACCAACAGAAACCTTACCCGGTAATTATGTCTTTTCAGTTAGAATTTTAGATGAAGGTCTTAATCATGTTTTAATAGAAAATTCGACCTTAATATATGTTGTCGGTTCAGAGGGTAAAGCTGCATACATTACTGCAAAACCAATTACCACATTTGACCACATAAGTAATAAACTTTCGCTCAAGAAATTGGAAGAAACTTGTCCATCTAATGAAGGGCAAACAGATGCTAAATCCAATTGGTGCACGACATTTTATCGGGATTTAAGCAATAATTCTATAATGTATTTTAAAGAATTCAGGCCGGTAGACAATGAGGTAGATAGAAACATTCACACCAGAGATAAAATCTGTGTCAGTGATATTGTTGCGGAGAATGACTTCGTTGTGATGTCAAAAAGCTCTAATTTTCATGCATACTTCAACAATTACTTTCAATCATTTGAAAATAATTATCAATATACCGCAGGTTTGCCATTTACCATACCCTCTGAAATAAAGCTGCCTGGTTTTTTTCACAATGAGGCTGGAAGATTTTATCCTTTAAAACGCAACAACAGACCTGGAGTTTATGTATTAAAAGCTCCGGAAATTTATGGAAATCAAAACAGCCAGTTCATTGATCTGATCAGCAATAAAATCATTGACGAAGTCAAAGAATCGTGGCCTGAACCCATATGGAAGAAAAACTTGCAGTTTACATCAGAAGCAGGCCATCAAAATTACTTCGAGGCCTTTTTTGCAGAAAACGAAAAATCAAGTTTGGTAGACAATATAATGCACTCAAAAATCATCCATCCCATCAAAAAAGGTACGCTTGTTAAAAGCGAAAAAATCCCCAGTGATGTGATCAAGTTATCACTTTTTCAGCCTTTTGAGTCGATGGAGTTATTTATTATCGAGGCACTGCCCCAAATCAGGATGTTGAGCAAAAAAAATGGCGGAAATGTCATCAGAATGATGAACCTGGATTCCAGAAGTATTTATAAAGAAGCGCCATCCTTGCTCATCAATGGGGTGCTTCAGGAATCCTCCGAAGAAATATTGTCGATCCCATACAATGAGATAGATTCTATTAGCCTTTACAGACAGCTTGAGCTGACCCGAAGAAACCTGGGATCATTGGCCAGGAATGGTGTTATAGAAATACATACCAAGCCCGGATATGAATTGAAAAAAACACCAGGTGTGTTTTCCATCTTTTCAGACGAGGAAAAATTTCCATTTAACAATTTTAAATATGAGCTGTCCGACACCAAAGCATATTTTAATCCAACGCTTTTTATTGGAAGTTCTGCAGACATTGAGGATTGTGTCCAACACAATGACAGCGCAGGTAAGTTTCTGATCCAGACACAGCACAATGGGAAGATTGAGACGTTCTATTATGGAGTATCAACACAGTTTGCTGATTAGCAGTTGAGTTTTTATCCTGAAACCTGCCTTGTTGAGGTAAAAACAATATGCGACAACATCAAGATTTATCATGTCAAAAGCCACAATAAAAGACATAGCCAAGGCGCTCGGTTACTCCATTTCAACCGTTTCAAGAGCACTGCGCGACAGTTATGAGATCAGTGAGGAAACCAAACAACGCGTATTGGCCTATGCCAATGAAGTGAATTATAAGCCGGACCCCATAGCCCTTAGTTTAAAAGAAAAAAAGACCCATTCTATTTGTGTCATTGTGCCTGAAATTGCCAACAATTTTTTTTCTGAGGTCATTGACGGCATCGACTACGCAGCATACAACAGAGGATATTCAGTCTTTTTCTTCCAAACCCATGAACATTTTGGCAGGGAGGTTTCTGCCTTAAAACATGGCCTTGACAGACGGGTTGATGGATTTATTCTTTCCTTATCCGGCAGCACAGACCATTATGACCACCTCAAAGAGTTGAAAAGAGACAAAATCCCAACCGTTTTTTTTGATAGAGTTCCACCAATGGAAGACGTAAATAAGGTGGTGGTCGACAATTTTCACGGTTCTTATGAAGGAGTAAAATCCCTGGTCCTGAAGGGCAAAAAAAACATAGCACTCATATCCAGTCCACTCATCCTGTCCGTTACAAAAGAAAGGGTTCAGGGTTATAAGGCCTGCCTGAAGGATCATGGCATCGAAGTCGATGAAAGAATGATCAAATACTGTGGCTTTCAGCCGGAGGAGTCGTATCAAGCCATCAAGGAGCTTTTGGCATATAAGAATGTAGATGGTATTTTTATCAACAGCGACAGGCTTGCACTCAACTCACTCGATGCGCTCAAACGCCAGCAGCATCTGCTCGATCATATCCCGGAGATTGTTGGATTTTCCAATATGAAGCATGTCAACCTTCTTGATCCTCCCATGACTTCTATCCATCAGCCTGCATGGGAAATTGGCATCAAGTCTGCAAATCTTTTGATCGATCAGATTGAGTCTAAACTCAAGGACATCAAACCTTCCCAGGTTTTATTAAAAACCAGTATCAAGGAACATAACAAGTAGTAAAATGTCCTTGTACCCGGAGACATCAATTATCAATAAACATTGTAACTTTACGACACATCATTTGTTATGATTTTTGTGCTTCGAAATCTCACATGCAAGCTCCGGCAGCATCACACAACAAAAAAGCAAGATTCGCGATGACATTATTGGAAAAGTGCAGAGCTATTTACAAAGGTGATATCCTGGCCGGGAGCATATATTTATTGGTTGGTTCAGTATTGATTTTGTTTTCAATTGGTTTGTATGCCTGGGCTTCAACACCAGGACTTTTTATGTTGGGAAGAGGTTTGTTTGTATTTGCAGTTTTTGCAATTGGCAAAGGACTTTTTGTTGTAAATATTTACTATAAAAGACTGGAGCATTACAAAAAACTCAACGAGCTTGAGAATAATGATTTGAAAGAAGAACTTACCTATACCATTTTTCGCTTAAAGAAAAAGGAAGTCAACAGGAGGAGGTATATCTACACCGTTGTTATTGGGTCCATAATTGGTGTTGTAGGCATTTTTTTACCCTCGAAAAGCATCATTGTCGGTAGCGCTATTCCAATTGTACTCTATTCCGCCATTGAGTTTGTGATGGGCTTACTATCAGAATTCAGGCTTTGGGAGTACCGTCGAAGTATGGAGAAAGAATCTATAACAGAATAGAAAGTCTGGCTACAAAAGGCTTTATGCTCACTTGACCACAATTTCATATCGTTTTAATGATCTTTTCAGGGCTTGAAATGTTTTATTTCGGGATAGCTTTTTATGCCAAGTGAAAACAGAAGCGTATTTTCGCCCCGGATTTTAGAATCATAAGAATTACAAATAATGGCAAGAGAACTTACACTTAGGGACGCGCTCAATGAAGCGATGATAGAAGAAATGAGAAGAGACGAAAATGTCTTTTTGATGGGCGAAGAAGTCGCTGAATACAACGGGGCTTACAAAGTGAGCCGTGGTATGTTGGATGAATTTGGCGCCAAAAGAGTAATTGATACGCCTATTGCAGAGTTAGGTTTTGCCGGTATTGGCGTTGGAGCGGCAATGAATGGTCTCAGACCTATTGTTGAATTCATGACCTGGAACTTTGCAATTTTAGCTTTTGATCAAATTGTCAATAATGCTGCAAAAACATTGTCGCAATCTGCAGGTCAGTTCAACTGCCCTATTGTTTTCAGAGGACCTTCAGGCGCTGCAGGTCAGCTGGCACAGCAACACTCCCAAACTTTTGAAAGCTGGATGGCCAACACGCCGGGATTAAAGGTGATCTCTTGTATTGACCCTGCTGATGCCAAAGGATTATTGAAATCTGCCATCAGAGACGACGATCCAATCTGTATGATGGAATCAGAGCAATTGTACGGGCTCAAAGGTGAGGTTCCTGAAGGTGAATATCTTGTACCAATTGGAAAGGCCGCAATCAGAAGAGAAGGAACGGATGTTACCATCGTTTCTTATAACAAGATGATAGAAGTTGCAAAAGAAGCTGCTGTTGAATTGGCCAAAGAGGGCATTTCAGCAGAGGTTATTGATTTGAGAACCATAAGGCCACTCGATTATAGAACATTGATTGAGTCTGTAAAGAAAACCAATAGAATGGTAGTAGTTGATGAGGCCTGGCCATTCGCCAGTGTTGCAACGGAGATTGCTTATGCGATGCAAAGACATGCATTTGACTACCTCGACGCTCCTGTTTACAGAGTTAATTCAGCCGATACTTCTTTGGGATATGCTCCAACTTTTGTTGAGGAATATTTGCCAAACCCAACAAAGGTGATCAAAGCGGTTAAAGAAGTCATGTACGTCAATAGATAGTCGTACATTAACTATAAACATGAATGCGCAAAGGAGTCTTCTTTTGCGCATTTTTTTTTGAAATTTTGGAACTGGTCTTATGCGTCAAGAAAGGATTGTTAGTCCCAGTTTCTCATCAGAATATTAATTTTTGTACGGAAGCGTTGCCATTAGAAAATAGAATTTTGACCAAATAAAATCCTTTTGAAAAATTGTCCATACGTACTTCCCTGTTGCCATCTCCCGAAATTTTCCTGACCAATTGACCGTTGCTTCCATATACAACCACCTGATCTATAGTATTTTCTGTTCGTATAATTGCGATGCCTTCCAAGCCAGGATTTGGGAATAGTTTGACGTCTTCATGCAACGTTGGCACCTCAGTCTGAGTTGTTTGACAAGCAGCCATCATCCTAATGATTTCACTCCTCACACTTTCCAATTTTGGATACATGAGATTGCCCGGACATTCTGTTGCACACCCATCTCTATGTCCGCTTACAATCTTGAGATTCAATCCGCTGGAATTGTGCAAGCCCTCACCACCAGGATCAATCATAGATTGACAAGATTTATATAAAAGTAGTTTTTCCAATGTTTCTAATGCGGCTTCAGTGGGTGCCACCTGACTCAGGTTCCCCAACATGCATACACCCATTGTTCCTGTATTTCTTCCGCAGAAATGTGCACCTATGGCATTTTCACCTCCACCTCTTCCTTCGTAGAGCACACCATTGGGATCAATCAACCAATTGTACCCAATGTCAGCGTAACCATTGGTCCGTGTATGGAAATCCCAAATACTCAGCACGACATCCGCCCAATTGCTTGACTGGTTTGTGCTGGCTGCATGGTGGACGATCAAATGCGTTACTTTGGCAAAATTATAGTTGCCCGAAGTTTGTGGACAGTTCCATTCTTTTCGTGTC
The DNA here is from genome assembly GCA_020436935.1 of Saprospiraceae bacterium. GTDB lineage: Bacteria > Bacteroidota > Bacteroidia > Chitinophagales > Saprospiraceae > JADKBO01. The sequence goes on along the minus strand of JAGQWX010000030.1, from coordinate 17,764 downwards.
ACGAATTTCAAGGTGTCACAAAAGCATTCATTGACCAGTAGTGACTGAGGTGAATCTGTACTGATATGGTCAGCACCAAAGAAGTTAATTTCCGCTTCCATGGCAGAGTTGGATCTCAATTTTATGGAAGAAGTTGCTTTAGAAAGGTATTTCGGTAGAAAGATCTGTTGACTTTGGTCTAAGAGTTCATGATCTTTTTCCAAGGGTAAAAAATCTGTCCATCGCGTGCCATCATACTCTGACAGGGAGATTTCTACATCTTCTCCGGGAATTACAGGCATAGATTTGACAGACACTGCTGTTACATGAAAACCTTTGGATTCCGGTGGGATTTCGTATGTTGTGGCAGACCTGTAGTTGTTTAAGCCATTGGACCAATGCTGTGATGAAGTCAAGATACTTTGAGATGACAATGGTCCAATGACCATAATCAGAATACATGTAACAGTATGCCTTATCACTTTCATTTTGAGTGAATTGTCAGGATGAATGGGAAAGCTGAACTATATTACAAAAGTATAAAGCTTCAATTTACAACGATCCGTCCGGAATTGGTGATTTTTCCAATGGGATTGAGATCAAATCCATGTTGTGCACATGTGGTTTCAAAATCTTGCTGAGCTTCCTGATTTACTGCAACCAACAAGCCACCGCTTGTCTGTGGGTCAGCAATGATGTACTTTTGAATGTCGTCTTTGATAGATATAAAATCCCCATAAGAATCCCAATTTCTGGTGGTTCCTCCGGGAAATGACTTTTTATCGAGGTAATAGAACAAGGCTTCTTTATCGAGCAAAGGCAATTGTTCATAATAGATTTCAGCGCCTGACTGACTTGCCTGACACATTTCCTTGAGGTGCCCGCCTAGTCCAAAGCCAGTGACATCGGTCATTGCATGCACATATTCCATTTGCCCAAATATTTCACCGATGGTATTGAGTTTCATCATAGATTCGGGTGCCAGACGCCTGTGCTCTTCCAGCAAAATACCTTTTTTTTGGGCAGTACTTAGAATGCCAACGCCCAGACTTTTGGTCAGATACAACAAATCTCCCTCCCTGGCACCTCCATTCTTTTTCAGATGGTTTATGGCTACTCGGCCAGTTACTGCGAGTCCAAATATGGGTTCAGGGGCATCGATTGAATGTCCTCCTGCAAGCGGTATTCCCGCCTTACCGCAGATGATTTTGCTACCGTTGATGACCTTTCCGGCTTCTTCAGGCGGGATGGTGTTGATCGGCCATCCAAGAATGGCAATGGCCAAAAGTGGACGCCCACCCATGGCATAAACATCAGAAATGGCATTGGCACTGGCGATCATGCCAAATTCTTCAGCGTCATCCACAATGGGCATAAAAAAATCTGTGGTACTGATCAGTGCACTGCCATCTCCTAAATCAAATACCGCTGCATCGTCCCGCTCGTCATTCCCAACGAGCAGCTCACTAAAAAATGCTTGTTTGCTGTGACCACTCAGTATGGTGTCCAACACTTTTGGAGAAATTTTACAGCCGCATCCAGCTCCATGCGAATATTGTGTCAGTTTATACATCAATGATTGTATTGTATTTTATTCGATTATAGCCCCAGGGAATTGGCCCTCAAAACGACTTCTTCAGCGATGGCCTCCATATTCCCGTGATCGAAACTCAAACTCTGGTCATGTGGAAAATCCTGGGTTGCCATTTGGTGAAGGTAAGCCTTATCATAAAACATCAAAGCAATTTTTGCCGCAGAAATAAGATCACCTGCGTGGAGATGTTCTATTGCCTTCCTCATTTGTTCATTGCCCAATCTTGCCTCAATAATTCTAAACCTTTCTTCGAGGTCCTCAACAGAAAATGCCCCGTATTCTTCAACCAGTCTTTTCACCCGCTCTTCCAAAGGGATTTCTATGCTGAATCTTGCATATTTTTTGGATTGCAGGTAGAATTCATTGGGGATGTGGCACCGGCCTATCATTTTGCTTTCATCTTCAATGAAAATCCTTTTATGGTGGTCCAGATGTGCCAGTTGTTGAAGCAATTCATTTTCAAACTGCTCAGTTCCAGGTTGCGCATCCATGCCCAGGCTGCCAAAAGCCGAACCTCTATGTTTGGCAAGTCCCTCAAGATCAATGACTTGCTCTTTACTCGCTGCCAGATTTTTTAAAATTTCTGTTTTACCAGTTCCGGTTTTTCCTGCTATGACGATGATTTTGAATTTTGTCTCATTCAAATATTCAAACAGGCCAGACCGGAATCTTTTATAACCTCCCGGTAAAACCTTTATATCAAAACCTGCCTGAGACAACAACCATCCCATGCTTTCACTGCGCTTACCTCCCCGCCAGCAGTGCACCATTATTTTTTTGCCCGGGGCTATCTTTTCTGCATCCTCTACATATGCCCTCATTTTTTGCCCTGCAATCTCAAGACCCCGCATCAAAGCATCATAAGGTGATGATTGCTTATACAAGGTTCCGACCTCAGCGCGTTCCTCATCGGTAAAAAGAGGTAAATTGTGGGCCCCATGTATATGTGCATGGTTGAACTCACCTGGAGACCGGACATCAATTAAAACCCGATCCTCTTCCAAAAACTGCTGGTGAGTAAGAAAAACTTTTCCTGAATTCATTAATTGTCTTTGATGCTGTCTTTATCCATTTATAATGGCAATAGTCATGAGCATTTATTTTACCTCTCACTCCTAATAATTCGTATTTCAACTCTCTTCAAAAAAAATGCAGTAATTTTATGCCATTGACACTGTTTTGCGCCCTGATCATGTCTAAAGAAAAGCCTTTTTCCTTGTTCAACGATCAATGCTCCAAATGTCAGAACTTTTGCTTCCAAGTGGTATTGAGATTTTCAACAAAGCTATGAAAATATACAAGCCTGGGGTGAAAATCATAATTTCTTGTTAACAAAGAACCTAATATGAATTTAACGGTTCTAGCAAATAAATATCCTTATTACCATATGAGTGAATCTAGAGACGAGCAGTTTTTACGGAAACCGCTTTCGCGTTTATGGAAAATTTTAAGACTCGAAAAAGAAGAAATAGGCGCCATCTACTTCTACGCTATTTTGGCAGGATTGATACAGCTTACGATTCCTCTGGGTATCCAGGCCATCATCAACTTTGTTTTAGCAGGATCACTGTCTACGAGTATGATCGTTTTGATCATCATGGTGGTTAGTGGGGTTTTCATCGATGGTTTTTTGCAGGTGAAACAAATGAATCTCATAGAGCGGGTACAGCAGAAAGTGTTCGTGAGGTATTCGTTTCTTTTTGCTGCCAGAATTCCCAGGCTGGACATGTCGAAAATTGACAAATACTACTTGCCCGAATTGATCAATCGATTCTTTGATACTGTCGTATTTCAGAAAAGCATCAGCAAGATCTTGCTGGATGTACCCACAGCATTGATTCAATTGTTGTTTGGCTTAATCCTTCTGTCCTTATATGCCAACCTTTTCATAGTATTCAGTTTGCTGGTTGTACTTATTTTGATCATCATCATAAGACTCACAGCATCTCAGGGTTTAAAGACCAGCCTTGAAGAAAGCAATTTTAAGTATGGCGTTGCTGCGTGGCTTCAGGAATTGGCCAGGGTTTTCAAAACATTCCATTTTGCCCCGGGTTCAAACTTGCCTTTGAAAAAAACAGACGAACTCACCCACGCCTATGTGACCTCCAGAACCGAACATTTCAAAATATTGCTTTTCCAATATTGGACCTTTATCATATTCAAGGTCCTGATAACTGCGGGTATGTTGGTTTTGGGAGGTCTTCTGCTGGTAAATAATGAAATCAACGTAGGACAGTTTGTAGCAGCGGAGATCGTAATTTTGAGCGTTATTGCAGCCATCGAAAAACTCATCAAATCCCTGGACAAAGTTTATGATTTGCTCACTTCAGTTGAAAAACTGGGCAAGGTAATGGACAAGCCAAAAGAAATCTCCGGTACGCTCTCATTACCTTCCCATCCAGTGAAGCTTACTTTTAAAAATGTAAATTTTGCTTACAATGGTGATGCGCCGGTATTGAGTGGTGTCAACTTCGAAATATCGAATGGCCAGATGCTGGGTATAGCCGGTAAAGACGGATCAGGAAAATCAACACTAGCCAGGCTGGTGACTGGAGCATACAAAGACTTTACCGGACAAATAGAAGTCGATGGCATTCCGATATTAAATTATGATCTTGAAAGTTATAGGGACAACATGGGCATTATGTTTCACGATCAGGACGTCTTTGACGGTAGTCTGGGTGAAAACATTTTTCTTGAGCGAAACTATGATAAAAACAGAATTGGTCAACTGATAGAGGCTTTTGGTTTCAATAGTTTTTTCGAAGCGTTTCCAAATGGACTTGACGAACAGCTCATGCCTTCTGGCAAAAGAATGCCGGTATCTTTGGTGAGAAAAATATTATTGTTACGCGCCTTTGTCCATCAGCCCGGATTGATGATCCTGGAAGAACCATGGCACAAACAAGATGAACAAAGCGCTGAAAGAATAAAAGAGTATTTGTTGAAATACAACAAAGCGACGACATTGGTGCTTACCAATGATCCGCACTTTTTGAGTCAGTGCGATCGGGTTTTATATTTATAACACAAGAATTGTCAACATCAATCAATATGGATAATTACCAGTCTGAATTCGAAGAAACGATGGGTAAGTCTTCAAAGGCCTATACCTCGATCTACATGTATGGCAAAAGAAGTAAAATCAGAGCATGGTTCATCGGTATATTCATTACTGCAATCATTGTGTTGTTTATCCCGTGGACCCAAAACATCAGGGCAATTGGGAAAGTTACAACCCTCAGGCAAGAAGACAGGCCACAAGAAATCAACACCATCATTGCCGGGAAAATCGTGGAATGGAAGGTGAAGGAAGGTGATGTGGTTTCCAAAGGTGACACTATCCTCATACTCTCTGAAATCAAGGATGATTACCTGGATCCCAATTTGCTTGACAGGACCAAAGAACAACTTGCAGCAGAATCCGAAGCCGCTGGTTACTACCAGGACAAAGTCTTTGCATCAGAGAGTCAGATTGATGCACTGCAACAAGAGCAAAACCTGAAGCTAAAGTCTTTGGACAACAAACTCATGCAAGCTGAGAGAAAAGCCGATAGTGACAGCATCAAGCTATCAGCTGCCGCCAACGAGCTTTCTGTGGCAGATCGTCAATTGGATGCTGCCATCGACATGTACGACAAAGGAATCATTGCTCTGACAGAATTTGAAAGAAGGAAAGTGCAACACCAAAATGTCCGGGCAAAATGGATCAGTGCTCAAAACGATTACAACAACTCGAAACAAGAACTTTTGATCATTCAGCTGGAGCAAAATGCAACCCGACAATCTTATGCAGAAAAAATGGCAAAAGTGAGGGGCGAACTCTTTGCCTCACAATCTCAGATTTCAGGTGCCACAGGAAAGATCGCCAAACTCAACAACCAATTTGACAATTACAGGATCAGACAAGGACAGTATGTGGTGCTGGCCCCGCAAAGTGGTCAGATCATTAAAGCCAAAAAGTCTGGCTTGCTTGAAATTGTCAAAGAGGGAGAGATGATCGCCGAAATCGTACCAACTGAGATTGAGAAAGCAGTGGAATTGTGGGTGGAGCCAATGGATATGCAGCTGATCAATATCGGTCAGGAAGTTCGTTTTGTTTTTGATGGCTTTCCAGCCCTGGTTTTCACAGGTTGGCCAAAAGCATCCTTTGGCATTTTTTCAGGTTATGTAACAGCGGTTGAGAGGAACATCAGTACCAATGGCAAATTCAGGGTTTTGGTGAAGGAGAACGCCGAATACAGACCATGGCCCACTGGCCTTCCTCTGGGGGGCGGAGCCCAGTCTTTTGCCTTGCTCAATGATGTACCTATCTGGTATGAGATCTGGCGACAAATCAATGGTTTTCCCCCGGATTTTTATCAAATGGACGTAAGCGTAAAAAGCGATAAGAAAAAATGAGGATGACCAACATAGATAGAGTTTGGGTTACCATCAAGCTTACAGTTTTCGTTCTGTATTCGGCAAGTGCACAAGAGATTCTCCCACTAGAGGAATTTCTTGCACAAGTGCGTTCCAACCATCCGGTTTTGCGCATTGCAGGATTGAATATCGAAATGGCCGGAGCAAACAGGCTCGAGGCAGGAGGTGCCTTTGATCCAACCGTTTACGCTGATCTTGATCAAAAAACTTTTGATGGTAAAAATTACTATACCAAACCTGAAATAGGCTTTGTGCTCCCAACCTGGTTTGGCATTGAATTATATGGCGGTGCTTCCAACTATAGAGGTTCTTTTCTAAATGAAGAAGAAACCACGGGTTTGGTTACCTATGGAGGCATCAAACTACCACTTCTTAAAGATTTGTATTTTGACAAACGCAGAGCTGCTCTTCAAAAAGCAAAAGTAGGTGAGCGGCAAAGTGAAAATGAAAGATTACTCGTCCTCAATGATATCATGATGGAGGCAGAGCAATTCTACTGGCAATGGCTTCAGGCTTACCAGGACAATGAGATCATCAGACAACAGCTTATAGCCACCCGGGATAGAATGGATTTTCTTCGTGCCTCATTTGAGGGAGGTGACAGGTCTGTAATGGATACCATCGAAGCATCTACCCAACTACTGGGATTGGAGCAATTGTTGTTGTCTACACAGCTTTCTCAGATCGAAGCCATGCTCAATGTTTCGACATTTTTGTGGGACAGCGATGGTGAGCCTCTTTTCATAGCCGAAAATACCATACCTGACACCAACTTGCTGTACACCATAAGAATATCACCACTTATCGGAAGGACAGAAGGGATTGCCCAGGTCTTGGATAATCACCCAAAAATCAATGCTTTTAACTTGAAAGAAGAGTCCTTGGAAATTGACCGAAGGCTTAAATTTCAGTCCTTCATGCCTAAGCTTGACTTGAAATACAACGTATTACAGAAGGGCCAATTCTCCAATGTATTCAGAGAACAACTCGACCTCTTTGGGGATAACTATAAGTATGGACTTAGTTTCTCAATGCCACTCATCAACAGGACTGCATTGGGATCATATACCGGAGCCAGACTCAAGATTTCTGCCATCCAGCTCGAACGGGACAACAATGAAGTGCTCATTTCCAACAAGATCCGTTACTACGATGCAGAGATGCAAAATCTACTTCAACAAATACAAGTGATGGAGACTGCCCTTGACAGAAATCGTCAACTGGCAGAAGCAGAATCCCTAAAACTGAGAATAGGGGAGTCCACAGTATTTCTTACCAACAGCCGTGAAATGAAGCTTTTGGAAAGTTCCAGGAAGGTACTGGAACTGACCACCAAACTCGGCAAATCTTCGGCCAAGAAAAAGAATGCCCTCGCTGCCTACAGGTAGAAGTACCATTGGTAAAAATGAGTGCCCATCTCTTTATCTTTTAGTCTGATATCAATATCGGATCAAAACCTTTGATCATTCGAAGGTTGAAATATCATACCATTAGATAATCATAAAATCAGACCATCAGACCATCAGATCATCAGATAACTAGATTATCAGATTATCTGATCATTAGATCATTAGATCATCAGATAATTAGATCATTAGATCATTAGATAATTGGATCATCAGATAATTAGATCATTGAACTAAATGCGTGTCCTTTTACCGGCGCCTTTTCTGTGTTGCTTGCGGCCATTGTCTTTTTTAGGAGCATGACCCACATAAGGTCGGTCCCCTTTTGGCTGCCTGTTGGATATGGTTTTTGGTTCGCTTTTAAAGGTCAATGTTACCCCTTTATAATTGCTCATTCTAAGTCCTTGCTGTAATGAGTCCACCTGGTCTCTCCTTACTTCAAAGATGGTCTGATCTGATTCAATCGATATGTGACCTACAATGATCTTCTTGTTGGGCGTGAGGTTGTTGATAAAACTCAGCAAGCTCTTTGGATTCATATTGCTTTGTTTACCATGATTCAAGATCAGGGTAGAAAATTCATTTTTATGGTTGCCTGCGTGTTCTTTGAGTTTGCTTGTCTTTCCGGACTCCAGTCTTGCGTTTACATCACCAACTCCCTGGTAGTATTCAATAAATCGGTTGAATTCTGTGGAAATAAATTTCTTGATGATGGTAAGCGCATCCATGTTCTGGAAGCCTTTTTCGATGGCAGTAACGAAGGGTGCAATTGTTTCTTCATCAACAGGAGTTGCCTTTACTTTTTCGATCAGGCTCATCAATTGGGCATTGCAGATCGATTCGCCATCCGGCACACGCATGTATGTAACCGGCATGTTGATCTGTCTTTCTATCTGGCGGATTTTGCCCAGCTCTTTTTTGGTCAGGATACTCAGCGCTATACCTTGTTTTCCAGCGCGTCCTGTTCTACCTGTTCTGTGGATGTAAACCTCAGGGTCGTCAGGAAGGCTGTAATTGATAACGTGGGTCAGGTTGTTGACATCCAGTCCCCTGGCAGCTACATCGGTGGCCACGAGCAACTGTAATTGACCGGATTTAAACTTGCTCATCACAAAATCCCTTTGTGATTGCACAAGGTCTCCGTGGAGTGCATCTGCGTTGTAACCGTCTCTGCCCAGTGCGTCGGCAATTTCCTGTGTATCCAGTTTGGTTTTACAGAAAATGATGCCATAGATGTCAGGATTGCTGTCTACCAGCATCTTCAGCGAAGTATATCGGTCAGAGCCTTCAACTACGTAGTAGCCATGCTCGATGTTTTTATTGGATGTATTGACCTTTCCTACAGAAATCGTTTCAGGATTTTTCATGTAGTTTTTAGCGATAGACGAGACCCCTTCAGGCATGGTTGCCGAGAATAAGAGCGTTTGTCTTTCACGAGGTGTCGTTTCTAGGATGGCATCGAGATCATCTTTAAATCCCATTGACAACATCTCATCTGCTTCATCAAGTACGAGGTATTTGATGTTGTGGACTTTGAGCTTGCCTTTTTGGATCAAATCGAGTACTCTTCCCGGTGTTCCTACTACAATCTGTGGATTTCTTCGCAGGGCCTGGATTTGGTCCCTTACACTCGCACCGCCATACACAGAAAGTACTCTGAAATCATGCTCGTACTTAGAAAAGTTTTCAATGTCCTTGGTGATCTGATTGGCCAATTCTCTGGTCGGTGACAAAATAAAAGCTTGAACCTCAGGGTTGGAAGCATCAATATTGTCGAGAATCGGTAAGCTGAACGCTGCGGTTTTTCCTGTTCCTGTCTGAGCAAGAGCGATGATGTCTCTGTCTGTGTTGGAAATTTTGTCAAGTGTAGCTTCCTGGATTGGAGTAGGTTCTTTAAAACCCAAATCTTCAAGTGCACGTAAAATGGTTGGCTTCAGGTTGAAGTCAGAAAATGCTGTCATGTTTAATGTTTAATTTATCCCATCCTTAAGGCGTTATGGCTTTTCCCTTAATATTACCTACGGTCTGAAAGATGAGAATAAATTAAAAGCGCTACACCTGTGGGCTGGATTGTCCCAAAATAAAGTGCAAAGTTAGCATTATATCTTGTATATTATAATGTATAATGTTGTTTTAGACCTTCTTTAAGAAATAATTAATCAAAGGAGAGGGTTATTTCGGAAAATCTAAAAATAAAATTTGGAAGATTAGAGCAAGCAAATAGTGGGGTAGGGGCAAAAAAAAAGCCCGTACGATGTACAGGCTTCCATTTATTTTAAGACAGGAATCTCTTATTCCATATCGTTTTCGTAGTCGAAAGGAAGTACTTTTTCCTTCTTCACTTTGCTTAATGTCATCAAAGTTTTGAGTCTTTCGATCTCTTCAATTTGAGAAAGTGTTTTGAACAACAATTTTTCGTAGCTCGCAATGTCCTTGCAAACAATCTTCAACAAAAAGTCTGCGTCACCAGTGATGATGTAACACTCAGTGATTTCATCGATTTGTTTGATCTTTTTGATAAAGTTGTCCAGAGCGTTGGGCTTCTGCCATGCAAGGGAAACAAGGACGTAAGTTTTTACATTCAGGCCCATAGCTGAAGCATCTACCTTAGCGTGGTACGATACGATGATGCCAGACTGTTCCAATTTTTTTACCCTTTCCAAAGTTGGTGCCGGAGAGAGTCCGATCTTCTTGGACAAGTCAAGATTTGTTATTTTACTATTCTCCTGGAGGAGTTTTAAGATTTTCAGGTCTGTTTTGTCTAATTTGAAATCTGACATTTCTAAAATTTGTTTTTCTCTGGTGAATATCTGGTGCAAAGAAAATAAAATTCTTTAAAATCGCATATTGTTTTTAGAATATTTTAACTATAAATCGCAAAATCAGTTGTTATACTCGTCGGAAAATGGATTGTCCATTTTAATTGTGGGTGCAAAAAAGCAAAGATCAAGGCAGAAAACACAGTTGAAGTGGATACTTCAACGAGGCTTTCTAACGCTGAGATTTGGTTTTTTGACAGCAATGAAGTGGTCGAATCTATTTCCGATGAGTATTCATCACTTAAATAACGAAAGAGGCACGAAAAAAACTTTCGTGCCTCATCATAACAACATGTGAAAAAACCCTCTTATCTCTTAGCAACAACGATAGGTAGTGTGTACATTTTGTTGACCTCATAGTCTTTTGACTTGAGTTTGTGCATGTGGAGTGTTCCCCTTACTACATTATCGTTCTCTTCATCATTGGTTCCAACGACAATGATTTCACCTTTTTTGTTGACCAAAAAGTCTACGAAAATGGTCTCAGCATCCGAAGAGTTGAAAGCTGATTTAGAAAGTAATGTCTTGATCTCATTCCTGAAGTTTTTGTCACCTCCAGGGCCGAAAGCGAAACTTGATTGGATGGTCATAATAGTCAGTAAGCAAGCAACAATCATTGATTTTTTGAACATTGTATAGTGATATTTAAATTTTTAAAAAATGTTGATCTTTTTAATGAACCGTTCATTTTCTGCGCACAATCATGAACTCTCAATTATTGATCAGTATACTCCATAGACGAGAAATTTTTTCTGAAGTTGTACACTTTGGCCTTTACTTCTACCAAGGCAGAACTTTCATCGACCAAGTTTGATTATTAATACACCATGGTTTCCAACCTTAGAATTATGGAGCTTGATCTTTGAACAGATTAGCTAAGAAATGAGATGTCGAAGGGCTGTGCAAATTCTAATTTGCCGAAAGAAAGGACGGAGAAGATAAAAATGTGATTTCCATAACAGATTCAGAATAAGATACAATTTGTTGGAAAGCAGTGGTTTGGGAGCATTTTAGAGGAGTTCATGTTTTATCATCTAAAAAGCCAGTCAATAGCAATAAATGAAATTCCCCTCTTCCAAAGACAGGTGGCCGGCATTCGACAATGCTGACCTTATGAATAAAGTAGTTATGCCGGACGGGGTGTTGTGTGGGAATGCTTTGTTCTAAAGGTGAAATGTTCTTCGTTTATGCTAAATCATGATTGAGGCCAATGCTGTGTACTCCGTGAGGCAACACCCTGTGATTCGACTTCGCTCATCATAACATCTTTTGCTTAGCAATCCAGCCCTCTTTGAGAAGAGGGGAATTTTTACTGGACATCATTCAGACCTATAAGTTTCTAATATGAATTCTTTTAAGTCATTCATAACCATGTGAAGGTCCTCTTTAACACTTCTGTCATTGATGATGTACATTTTTAAACCTAAACCTTCAAAATAGTGCCGTCTTTCATTATCGTATTCGTGCTTCTCACTATGACTTATACCATCGATTTCAACTATAAGTCCAAGTTTTGGTACATAAAAGTCAGCTATATAATTTCCAATAATGTATTGTCTATGAAAGTCGATACCAAAGAATTGTTTTGATTTAACCTGTCCCCAAAAAAGCACTTCGGAAAGGATTCCTTTCTTCCTGTTCTCCTTGCAGTATTCCAGCAATTTAATATTTCTATTTAACCGACCTATGGATCTTCCGTATATCGATGTGCCATCAATATTGGTGATATAATTTTTCATGGATTTCAAAATTGGAACATTAATATAAAGGATGTAATTGAATTCAAATGATATTGTAAAAATTTTATTTGGAAAAGTCGAAAGAAATTCCCCTCACCGAAACAAGTGACTGAGCAATCCAGACATGCTCGAGAATGACATAACTTGAATTGATGGAAGGAGGAAGCGGTGTAATAAATGCTAGTATTGATAATGTATGCTAATATGACGGACAGGGTGTTGTGTCGGAATGCTGCCTCCTTCTGCCCAATATTCTTCGTTATTACTTATGCGTGATTGTGGCCAATGTCCTGCTCTTCGTGTGACAACACCCCGTCTTGCTTCGCAATCCACCCCTCTTTAGTAAGAGGGGAATTTTCCCATCAGTCTTCTATAAAGCCAATTCATTACAATAAAACAAATTCCCCTCTTCCAAAGAGGGGTGGCCGGCATTCGACAATGCCGACCTTACGAATAATGTAGATATGCCGGACGGGGTGTTGTTGGGAAGGCTTCGTTTTTTAGGTGAAAAGCTTTTTGTTAACACAAATGCATAATGAAGGCCAACGGCTTGAACACCGTGCAGCAACGCCCCGGATTCTACCCTGCTCATCATACAATCCATGCCATCCATGTCCCCTATGCCATCCCTGCATTTAGTGAGTAGTTAGTGGGTGCCTTCGGCATAGTGAGTGGTGAGCGAGTGCCTTCGGCATAGTTAGCATTTAGCTTATGCCCTTATGCCATCCATGCCTCTAAGCCATCCATGCCACCTAAGCCATCCATGCCTCTAAGCCATCCATGCCTCTAAGCCATCCATGCCTCTATGCCATCCATGCCACCTATGCGCTCCATGCGTCCCTCAGACTCATTTACCTCAAAACCCCTACCAATTCTCGCAAATCCGAAGCAGAAAGCTTGCCAAATATTTTGATGACTTTATTGTCCCTGTCAACTACCCACGTAGAAGGAAATCCCCACGTCGTCCCAAATTGTTCGTCAATGAATTCCTCCCCATTAACAATGTGCCTGAAGTTGAATGCATGGGATTCAAGAAAGTCTTTGACCTCAGTTTTAGAATCTGTGCTGACAGCTATAAAATTTATTGGACTATTTTTAAAATCCTGTCGCAATGAATCAAGTGCCGGCATCTCTTCAAGACAAGGCTTACACTTAATAAACCAAAAATGAAAAACAGTGATTTGTCCATTTAAATCTGCAGACTTGAGCCATTGATCATCAAGGTCTTTGATTTCAAAATTTGGCAAAAGTGACCCTAACACGCAATCCGATGTGACATCATGACTGAACCCGGTTCTTCCATCCTCCGTAGTGAAATAGGTTTTTTCTGCGCGCTCCATGCATGCATCATATCTTTCCTTGATGGTTTCCTTACTTGTGCAAGAATAAAGAGTTATGAGTAAGAGGTATAGTATTTTCATTGTTTATGGTTTTTAAATTCGTAATTACTCAGCTATATCCAATTTTGATCAAAAATGGCTCATTTTAAGTGATCCTTCGTCTATTTTCTTAACAATAGCGATGCTATTCCTAAGAAAATGAGTCTCGGCTGACTTAAAATGAACTGAATTTTTGATTCAAAAGCGAATAGTTGAGTAGTTACTTAAATTCTTCTGAATTCAAACAAATGATCGCCCCTTGAACCTTCCTGATCATTCACACGAATCTGTATTTTAGCGTTGTGTTGGAGCACATTCGTCATTGATTTGAACTTGCCCAATCTTGGGTCATCTTCCGGCCCGTTAAAAATTACTTCTATTTTAACATCATTATGTCCTAAGACATCCAGGATTGACTCATACATGAGGTATTCCTTAAAAGAATGGTCTCCTAAATACTTTATAGGTTTGAATTCTGTTTTATTTGAGGCCCTTATGAATATTGCATTCATCAGAAATTTGATTTCAGACCATTCTATTTCTTCATAATATGCAAGATGGAGCAGTGTATCTAAATATCTGTTCCAGTAATTTTCGCCAAAGTGTATAAGAAGAATGGCCAGTGAAAAATCGTACTTCTGATCTCCATAATAATATTTATTTCCATAAGCACTTTTGAGTGGTATACCAGTGGTGAGAATTATTTCATCAAATCTTATTTTATTTATTGAATCTATAGCTCTTATATTATTCTTCGTGAATCTGGAATGTTGATCTTCAGCAAGCATATCTGACAGCTTTACAGCAAGCCCGGTATCGATGCGCCCGATATAGAGCATTTCTAAGGAGTCGATATTGGTGTCGCGTGTATAGATGGCCCACTTGGGAAGACCGGAGTATTCAGGCGAGTATCCATTTTGCACTGCCTTAATAAAATACACCAGGGCGGTATCATGTTTTTTTAGTTCATGGTTTATTACCAATTTTGAAATATAATATTGCAAGTTTAGAAAGTCGCATTTTTGGTAAATTTGGTATTGGTCCAGCAATTGTTCCGCTTCCTTGGTTTTGCCATCATGATTGAGCTGATTAACTGATTGTAACAGTTGGATGTTGCTCTTTTCTTTAAGGTAGGAAGACAAATAGTCTTCATAAGATTGGCCCTCTAGTATTGATGTAAAATACAATAATATGATGGATATTAAAAATCCTCTGAGCATGGTATGTTTTTTTACAAGTTTGTTTCCAACTATATGTCCGGAATTTATACTTTATTTTGTTGGAAGATTGATGTCTTCCATATGTATTTTTATTTGAAATCCTTTATAATTATAATTCATTTCAACGAAACCCAGTTCTTCATTGAAAAGCATTTTGAGGGAACCATTCTCGTTTCCACATAGTGAAGTAGCACTTATCTGCCAGACCGGCCAAACCTCTTCTTTCAAGCTAATTTCCGACATAGCATCTACCTGGTATTCAAAATTGCACGACATGATTTTTGCCGTCTCCTCATAAATGGAAATAGATTGAAAATATGTTTTATTGATATTGACTGGCATTTCTATCAAAGGGAAAGGTAGATATTGAAGTATTTCCAACTCGTTTGACCTAAAAGGGTGAAGAAATACTTTCCTGGAATTTTCAATAACACCGGTTATTTCGCTTGCTGTCCATAGGTCAGTGCCTTCCACAAAATTTAGCTTTTGGTATGCACTCCTATTTCTAATGGAGTCCGGCATGCTCCAGATGATTATATCTTGCTTTTTGTCCATATCCCAGGGTTTTCCAGGGACAAATAAATTGAGAGAGTTTGTGAGTAATGTTTGATTTGTGCTGTCTTTGATTTCAAGGCCATAGCGTATAGACCTGCATGGTTGGAATGCTTTTAGCCTTTTAGGAATCAATTCAACAAGGGTGTCCTTACCTGTGTCAGCTATTTTTACAAATATGCTGTCATAAAGAGGGTAGTAGTTTCTATCACAATCCAGGTATACTTCTTTTTCTTGAGAATTGCAACTACCAAATCCTATTAACAATAATATTGATGTAGTTAATGCTGAAAAAACATTTATCCCACTCCTAGTTATTTGATTAGGAAAAACACTTGAGGTGTTAAAAACCAAATATTTGCTTTTGAAATAAAATGTAGCTATGCATTTGATGGTTGGGCAAGACTTTGTCATAAGATTTTTCGATATCATTTCACATCAAAAATACTTAAAAATTTAAATAGAATTTATAAAAATTTGAGGGGCATTGTTACTCAAACCAGTTTATATCGAAATGGCATATACTCGTTTGATGTACTGTCCATTAAAGACATTGTAGCCGATTTATTTGATCTTGAAAGCAAGAACTTCGCCATTAATGCCAAGGTCATTTAAAACTTCCAGATAGAAAGCGTGATTCAGACCGAGCACCTCACCATCAGGATGTGATACCTGATCGTCAGGCATATACAGTTCTTTTGACCATTCGAGATCTAATCTTTTCAAATTGTTTTTGATTTCATAATTTTTGCACATATATGCCCTCAAATCCAGAGATTTTGTAGTTGAAAAAATCAAGGCTTTCTCTTTTTTTAGTTGGAAGTTTTTTTTCTGATCAAATATGATGTACATGAATCCGGAAAAGCCGGACGGAACGGAGAAGCTCCCCAGAGAATCAGTATAATTTTTACAATAATTGCAGAGATCATTCCTTGTTATTTTGGTACTACCCGACTTTATCAAAAAGGCCTCATCAATCTCTCCTCTTGCTTTGTTAAAGCTGAATATCCCCAATGAATCATTCAGCAATAAAATCTGGGATTTGAAATTTTTATTTTTGAAGTAATGGTCATTACCTGAGCTTTTGTAAAGGAGCATTGGCCCACCGAAAGTTGAAAATGCCGTGCTGTCAAATTGCGTGAAATGTTCTGCGTAGGTATGATCATTGTGATGACTTATTGTGATGTATGATTGTTGGTTTAAATAATACTTGTCATGTAGTGTAAGATGCTTAGTCAGATTTGGAAACAATTGAAAAACGCATATAAACATTAATATTGCAAAGAATATTATATAGGTTGATTTTTTAAGATATTTCATGCCACTGATCTTTTGATACCGGTACTGGTTCGGCACTATATTTTCAGAAATATTTGAAATGGTTAAATGGAATGAATGGCGCTTGCCAGTTCAATTTCTAGTCGTAATCCATTGATAAGTAAATAGTTTGCCATCATTAGGCCATATGTTTCGCTGAAGAAAAATGTACATTCGCTGGTTCCTGCGGGGCTAATAGACTGTGCTATGACTTCTGTACATAGTTCTTCTCCAAATGCTGTTCTTATGCTTTTTTTACCCGCGATTGTATATTTAGATTTTACATCAATATTTCCCTCAAATGTATACCATCTCGGATCTCCCCAACCACTCCCGACAGTAAGGTCGAAATAGTAACTTTCACCGGGGGAAGCGCGGTATGACAGGTAAGGAAATGGTGAGAACTCTAATATTTCAAAGTATAAAACTCTTATGGGGTGTATCCATAAATTAATGTGATTTTCAACAACTCCTGTTCTGGATAACAAATTATAAGATTTATTTCCTGATAATAATGAATAAACAAGACTGGTTTGTAATTCGCCGTTACTTTCTTCAGTTTTATTGGCTATTTTCATCTGGAATTGAATAAAGCTGGAATAGCAAGAAGTATCGTTTGCTAGAACAAAGATATCACTATCCCTCCCAGGGAAAAATTCATCAATGGTATCGCACAATATATATTTGCCATTTTTTCCCGGAATTGTAAATGCATAATCGTAGGTATAAATATTGCCCGGCTTGTAAATTTGGTTGTTTAGGTTGTGAAACTCAGGAATTGAATCTTTACTTTCATGCTCAACGTAGAATATGATGTCCTTGGTATTATGATTGCACCTTAGGGACATGATGGATAATAATATGATCGAGCCAAACGCATAAGTCAATAAATTGTACTTTTCCATTTTTATTGATTTTTGAGCTTCAAATTACTCGCATTTAAATTTTGCAGGTATTCAAAGCTTTTTTATATAAAGTTAAATGATCATCCGTTAGCATACCTAACCTTTCCAAACCAAGTATCTTCTAGTGTTGCCACTATCAATCTTTCAAATAATCCTTGCCCAAAATTTCGTCGATTTGTTTTGTAACAAAATTCATTGAGGTAATTCTGTAAATATTCATTTTGCATCTGATGGTTAATTCCCAGGAAATTTCGCTTTGCATTACTGATCATTGTATGAACCCAGGGGAGTATTTTTGATGCCTCCTTCGGTTTTACTACTCTTCTGTCATGCTTTTGACTTATCTCCTTGAATTTATTAAACCCTCGCCAGCCATCTGTTTTCAGAGTTAATCCCTCCTTCTTTGTGCTTTGGGAGACCACATTATTCATA
>JAGQWX010000002.1 GCA_020436935.1 Saprospiraceae bacterium | reverse complement strand
TGCAATACGTCAAGCAAAATGCTTTTCTGAATTCAGTGAGCCCCAAACAGAACTCCTTATGATCTGGCTTGACATAATCCAAAAAGTATAACCATAAGCGAGAGTTTTTAACTCGAGCAAGAAACTTAGAATTGTCCCTTCATTCCGGAGTGAAGGATGATTATATTTTATTAAAAAAAAACAACCGATACCATCCTTGGCCGGGCAGGTACCGATTGCGCATTATTAAATAATAAACAAATTTTTAAAAATGAATCGAATTTATCAATTGTTCGCTTGTTTTTTGTGTTTAATTAACATTTCTTGCGAATCAGAATTTACGGAGAGTACTAATCATCTTCAAGAGGCGGAAGTTAAAGTTGAAAGTGGGAGAATAGTTTTTAAAAACATAGAAACTTATGTATCAGTGAAAAACAAACTCAAAATGATGACCCCACAACAAATTGAGTATTGGTCCAATTCTCTTGGAGTCGAAACATCTTATGCTGCGTATTATAAATTTCTAAAAAATTCTGATGAATTATTTACAAAGTATTCAGAAACAGAGATAAAAGATATATTATTTTCAAAATATGCATCTAGCTTAAATATTGAATACGACGAAGATGCCAAATTGGTTATTCTTCCCAAATTTGAAATATTTTCTCCATTCACCAATGAAGATGGTGAATTTATGATTGGCGATAACTTATACAAAGTTTTCAAGGACAACTTCTTCATTTTAAAACCTTCTCACCATAAAAATGCAAAAAATCTGCGAAGTTATTCAGTTGCGGAAGAGGGTATGTTAAAATTTGAATTTGCAGATAATTCTAATCACAGAGATTTATGCTCAGGTAATTCTGGTGAATATTTTGAAATTGTTGATGATAAAAAAGCTACAATTTCATACACGGTCTTAAACTACTATGATACTTATGCATGGCATGAACCAAATAGATATTTTTTCGTCCATTTGGTCGAACTAATTGCAAATGCATCTCATGAGGTGAGGAAAGGTTTTATCGTCAGATACTGGGGTTGTGAACGGACTGATTATAATTTCTATGCAGAAATTAGAGCTTCACATAATTTTCCCGGCTCACATAATCCACCTCTTTTCACTTTATATGGATCAAGTAATGTTTCAGATATGTGCTATACAGGAATTGGCTCAATTTACCAACCACATTCGTATGTTTCAGCAATACCTACATATTATCAAGTAAATACTGATCTTGTTTGGCTAAGCTTTCAAAATCCTCACTTTGGACAAGTAAACTATTATTGCGGAAATTAATAAAATAATTTATGGAGAGGATACTATGAGTATCCTCTCCTTTATAAAAAATATATGAAGTTTATCATTACAATCTTGTTGAATATATTATTCACTTCGCTATTTGGTCAATTAACAATTCAGGGAACGGTTTTCGATGACAGTAGTGGAGAAAGATTGGCAGGTGCAACTGTATGGGAAGGGAAAAATGGAACATTTTCAGATGAATACGGAAGGTTTTCATTTGTTGCTGATAGAACAACAAAGCTGATTCGAGTATCTTATCTCGGATATATAGAAGATTCTATTCGTATTTCAGATGTTGACATATCAAACATCATCATTAAGTTAAAAAGACAGATCCTTGACGAAATTACCATTTACTCAACAAGACCATTGAAAGACTTTTTTGGCAAAGAACATATCAATGCACAAATTATTCAGCGCACTCCAACTTTACTAGGAGAAAAAGATGTCATCAAAAGCATCGCATTGTTGCCTGGAATATCTGGTGGATCTGAAGTTAGTTCTGAAGTTTTTGTTAGAGGAGGAAATGGGGATCAAAATCTTACACTGCTCGACGGGGCAAACATTTTTGCAGCCAATCACCTTTTTGGATTTATAAGCCCCTTTAATCCCTATGCCATAAAAACTGCAGATGTCTATAAAGGTGCGTTTCCAGCTAGATATGGTGGGCGTCTTTCATCAGTAATTGACCTGAGCCTTGATCCTGGCTCTTACACAGAAAAAGGAAGTGAATTGACTGTGGGATTGATCAATTCCTACTTCAAAAACACATCTCCAATAATCAAAGAGAAATTTACAGTTACTTCCACCGCACGAATAGCTTATCCATTAGCATTATCCAGCTTATTGGACAATAAGGGCAGCGGACCAGAAACCAACTATTACCTATATGATGGATCCATTAAATTCTCATATTTACCTTCTGATAAATCAGCTATTAGTTTATCAATTTATTTAAACCAGGATATATTTCAATCAAATGACACCAATAATGATGATGAGAATAAGAATAATATCTCCTGGGGGAATTATATTGGCTCATTGCAATATTCTAAAACATATCAAAATAGTGGCACTTTAAAATCTAGATTCAGCTTTAGTAATTATCATTTCAAAGCCAGTTTCGAAAATATTCAGAATAAAGAATTGAACGCAAGATACTTGTCTCAAAACAATACCAATGAATTTAATTTATATTTAGAATACTCCAGACAATTTGGAGATAAATTTGATTTGAACCTTGGTTCTTCTGTAATCAGACAATGGCTAAAGCCCTATGAGATTTCTTTTGTAGACTTCAATTCAGGCGATAGAAGGGAGAATGAAATTTCATTGAATTTATTGGATGTATCTCCCTTTGCTGCAATTAATATCAAGCCAAATAAATATATAAATGTTGAGTTAGGAAGTCGTTTCCAATTGTTTAAATCCGAAGGATATAATCCAAGCTTTCAATTCCAACCAAGAATAAAAACCGATTTCAAATTATCTGAAAACCTGATTACAAATCTTTCTTACTCTGTAATGAGTCAAAATGTACAAAAAGTTACAAATTCTTCTACATACATTCCAAATGACATCTGGTTGCCTGCTGATAATGGTAAAACTTCAAAGTCTGAGCAAATCAGTGCTGGTTTGGGATATCAGCACAAATCCTTAGAATTCATTATAGAAGCATATTATAAATCGATGTCTAATCTCAATCAAATAATACCCAATAACATCATACTTGTTCCTGATTTAAACGATAAATCAGGCTTGGCCACCAATGGTACCGGACAATCCAAAGGGATTGAGTTTTCGATCAAAAAAAAGGTAGGGAGACTCAATGGAGGTATCTACTATACTCTAAGTAAATCCACCAGAAATTTTGCTGCAATCAATGATGGTATTACTTACCCGTTTCAATTCGACAGACGTCATGATTTTGAATCAGTGGTGAACTTTTCATTGTCTGAAAAATGGTCAGTAAATGGACTCCTTGTCTATGCTTCAGGATATAGAATTACAGCACCGGATAAAATTCTATATCATCCGGGTGCTCCCAATTATGAATACGCTATAGTTGAATTGGTAAGAAAAATCAACAATGCACAGTTTAGGCCTTATTTCAGAACAGATTTGAGTTTTGAAAAAAAATACAAAAATAAATATGACAAAAATGTAAAATGGGCGTTTGGTATTTATAATCTCACAGGATATAAAAACCCTATTTACATCAACACTGACACCGATAATACTTACAATTGGAATAGACCAAAAATACCTGAGTTACTATCCATCCAAATAAATCAAAATGTTGTAACACCACTCAGATGGGTACCTTTTATTAATTACTCAATCTCCATTTAAATGAAAAAAATATTTGTCGTATTTGGTCTGATATTACTATTCTCATGTGAAAAGAACTATTTGATTTATGATGAAGCATCAGAAAATATTTATTCCGTAATTGGTTATGTGAGTAAAAATTCTGCAACCGTACAGGTAATAAAAAATCTTGATTATGGTATAACCCACGATTTAAAAGGTGATTTTTCTGTCAGGGATTTGAAAGTAGAAGTTTTAGATTCAGTCTCAGGCCAGGTTTGGCTACTCCCATTTTCCGAAGATGAAAAATCCTATATTATTGATTTCGACGAA
The DNA here is from genome assembly GCA_020436935.1 of Saprospiraceae bacterium. Lineage (GTDB taxonomy): Bacteria > Bacteroidota > Bacteroidia > Chitinophagales > Saprospiraceae > JADKBO01. The sequence continues at coordinate 234,444 of JAGQWX010000002.1, read as the reverse complement.
GAATTAACTAATTCTGTCTTCAGTATAAATATTTATGGAAAAGATCTGGAAGCAAGTTCAACAAATGTTAATATTCCAGTTTCACCAGAATTCAAAAATATCACAATTAACGATTTAGGTAAAGGTGTCATACAATTAGGAACAAACTTCGAGTGGTCCCCAAAAAACGAAACTGATGCAATTGAAATGGCAATATTCGATAAGGATGGAGATAAATTAATTTTACAACCCAATGACTTCGAGGAAATTACACAGTGTTATAACAAAAGGACATTTACTACTATATACAAACAAAATTGTTATTTGCGGGACAGCACAATAAACATTAGTAACAACGTCAGATTGTTTCTCAATGCCAATGGTTCTGAGAGGGTTCCGTTAGATAAACTAGTTTTAGCCAGTGTTTCAAAAGAAATGGTCCAATTTATTGAGTCTATTAATTTTATAACCGATTTCGAAAAAGCATTTATAAATACGGGATTGATCAGATCAAATATTCAAAGTGCCAATTGTACTGGATATTTTTATGGCCGCGCAGAGGTAGAGATACTCGTGAATTAGCCCCCAGTGACTCACCGATTAGGGAGTGAATCAGCGCATTCTGGGAGGGCTACCCCCTTACCCCCGCCACCGAGGGAAATGGAGTTGGGTGTAAAGCAAGGCATTCTGGGAAGGCCCCCTGACCCTCGCCAGAGGGGGGAAATTATTGAGCTTTAATTGCCATGGCCATAACCTCTTTCGCGACCCTCCTTCCAGTCTCAGCCGCTCCATTCATGAATCCCTGGTAATCTTCGCTGCAGTGTTCTCCGGCGAAGTGAAAATTGCCAACGGGTTCGTATTCCAGGCCGGCGATGGTAAACCACTGGCCGGGTTTGTAACAGCTGTAGCTGCCTTTGACCCATGGGAAGTCTATCCAGTTGACAAATACATGTTTGTCGAGAAATTCCTTTTTGGATCCTTTGAATACTTTATCAAGATCTGCAACAAATCCGTCTATTTTCTCCTTTGGAAGCTCTGTCCTCCATACATGCGTTGGTGGAGCCATAGGGCTTTTGGTGGAAACTGCACTGAGGTCCATGGAATATCGGCCACCGAAATAACAGACATAGGCTCCCTTGGTATTGCCCTCCGTTTTGGTATTGCTGCCATCCCAGCCGTTGACGATGTCTTTGTGGAAAAGATATCCCATGGCTTTGTTGGTGGAGTTGCTCCATGGAGTACTGTTATAGCCCAGGACAAGTTTTGTGTTCATACCATAGCCCAATTCGTTGATGCATTTTCTTTTTTCAGGGCTGATGTCTTTGAGATTGATTTTGATGTCACGCAAAATGGTGAATGGAATGGTACAAACGATGTGTCTGGCGTGCACAACAACCTCATTTTTGAATTTGATGGTGTAATAGCCTCCCTCCTCCTCGTTGATTTCTGTGACTTCATGTTCATTTTCGATGGGATCAATGCCAATTTTGCGGGTAAGGCCCTGAATGATGGCGGAGTTTCCTCCCTTGACCCTGTACCGCTCGTCACTGACACCAAATACTTTGAATCCTTCGCTGGTGTCGGTATCTATCATGGCCAGGAAGTTGAGTGTAGATTGCTCATCGCAGTCCAGTCCATATTCTGCGATATAGGCTGCAGTAAGCAGCTCTTTGAGCCATGGGGCACATGAAAGCCCTTCAAAATAATCTGAAAGCGGCAGCAGGTCAAGTGCGGCTGCAGCATCTGTGTCCCAATTTTCTCCGAGAGAAGTAATATCAGATGCAATTTTAGGTGCCACTTTTTTGAATTCTTCGATGAGTTCCTTCTCCCCTATTTTTCGGTTGTCGAAATAGAAAATATCCTTTTCGAGTTTTTTCTCCTCCTGATCCTTAATGAGATCGATGAGTTCGAGATCAAACTCTTTTGCAAGGTCGATCATCTCCTGGTGATCGGAATCTATGAAGTCGCCGCCAAATTCAGGAAATATACCCAACTGCAGTGAATCATTGTAGTGGGTCAGTATGCGGCCTCCGTTGCGTCTTTGGGCTTCGTATATCTTAAATTTAAGGCCTGAATCCAACAGGTGGTTGGCGCAATTGAGCCCAGCCATTCCCGCACCCAGAATGGCGACATCAATGGCGTCTGCCGGAAGGGGTTGTGCAATAACATTTTTACCGGCTTCCTGTTTACAAGATTGCAAAAAAGCTGCGCTCATGCCCATGGCCAAAGCACTACCCAGAGCTACGCCGCCGCTTTGACGGATAAATTTTCTTCGACTGATCGGATACTGAATATCCGGGTTGTTTTTTGCTGTTTCGTTGATTTCTTTGGATAAAAGGCCTAAGAGTGACCTTAACCTACTGGTTTTGGCTTTTCTCGTCATTATTTTGGGTTAATGTTAGACATAAAGATAAACGCTAAAATCTAATTCACCACCTGTATCTTCAGACTTTGAGTTGCAAACATGTGAAATTTTAATATTTGCATTTGATGGTTCTAAAACCATGAAGCCGACTCCAGCATCACTTCTTCCACATCGGATTTGATGCAATAATGGAATTCTTTTTGAATAGCAAAGGCACCGTGATTGCCATTTTTATCGAGGGCAATGAATGCCACCTGCATCTCTTTTGCCCTTTCAGCATTGACATTGACGATGCGTTCAATGGCTTTTTTGCAGGCTTCCTGCGGACTCATGCCCTGGCGCATCATAGATATAACAAAACTGCTTCCTCCTGTCCTGATGACTTCTTCACCTACGCCGGTAGCAACCACAGCACCCACTTCATTTTCGACATAGAGTCCACTGCCGATGATGGGAGAATCTCCAATACGACCCCTCATTTTGAACGCCATGCCACTGGTAGTACATGCTCCTGACAGATTGCCTGTCGCGTCCAGGGCCAATAGTCCCATCGTATCATGGTTATACGCATTTTCTTCAATATTGATGACGGGCTTATATTCTGAAGTTATGAGCCATTCTTCATAGTCTTCTTTGGCTTTTTCTGACAAAACATCCTCTTCAAGACTGAATCCTTGTTCAACGGCAAATTGCTGTGCTCCTGCACCCACCAGAAAAACGTGAGGTGTAGATTCCATCACCTTTCTGGCCACCGATATGGGGTGTTTGATGCGCTCCAAAAATGCCACTGCCCCGCAATTGAACTGATGATCCATGATGCTGGCATCAAGGGTGACCTTTCCTTCCCTGTCGGGATTGCCTCCAAGACCTACACAACAATTGATCTGGTCTTCCATATAAACTGCTCCTTTTTCAACCGCATCAAGTGCTGATCCCTGAGCACTCAGGACTTCCCAGGCAGCCTTGTTGACGCCTTCACCATCTTTCCAGGTAGAAATAACAATTGGTTTTTGAGTGTTACCGCCTTTTTGTGCAGACACATCATTTTTGCAAGCCATTAAAGGAAGGCCAATGGCCATTACCTCAAGGAACGTCCTTCTGGTTGTCATTTGATCTAGTTTGGTTGGTATTGCAAAATATACAGATTATTTCAAATCCCAAGATTTGACTCCACAGATTGGCAATATTTTGCGTTATGTAATTATATCTCAGCATGGTTTCCAACTGCAAATTCATTAGGATTTACAATGTATTCGTGCTGATGTTTAGGGTGGAAATGGAAGCGTTTATAAAATTGTTGTCAGATCACCATCGTTAATATACTGATCGGAATATGGAATGTCCATTTTGGATGTGAAGATAAAATGAATCAGATCAAGGCACAAAACACAGCTGGAGTGGTGCCTCCAGCGAGTATTTGTAACGAAGATATGATTCATTTTAGCAGCATCGATGTGGACAATTCTATTTCCGATCAGTATAATTTACCTGCTCGATCTTGAGAACCTTCCTATTTCCACCTTTTAAATCGAACATTTGTAGGAATTTAACATTATTACTACAAACAAAATTGCCCTATCTATGGACAAGAAGGAAACAGCGATATCGACATCAGTTTTGATGGTTTGCCTCGGAAACATTTGCAGGTCTCCCCTGGCTCAGGGCATCATGGAACATAAACTTTCACTTCAGGGAAAAACAGATTGGCACATAGACAGTGCCGGAACAGGCAGCTGGCACATTGGTGAATCTCCTGATATGAGATCTGTCATGGTGGCCAACAAAAACGGCATAGACATCAGTCGCCAGAGAGCACGCCAATTTACCCCGAAAGACTTTGATCGTTTTGACGTCATACTCACCATGGATGACAACAACTATAAAGACCTGAAGAACAAGGCAACATCCTCAGAACATGCACAAAAAGTATTTAGAATTACTGACCTGGCAAATGAAAAATATAAAGGATCCATTGTGCCAGACCCTTACTTTGATGGGCGATTTGATGAAGTTTTCGAACTTCTCGACACCATCATGGACGATGTAATTGAAAACTGTACAAGGCTCCTGATTTCGAAATTTTAATTAGCCCCCCATGCCTGAAAAATTGTTTACATTTGCATTTTTGAAAATTACATAAGTTGGCTGTATTCAGAGCTTTGGCTCACTTCATATCACTGCTGTTTCACCCCTTATTTTTTGTCATGTACATGTTGCTCATGTATTATGTCATCAATCCGTACCTATTTACTAACAATGATCCCAAGGCCAATGGCTTATTGTTTATTTCCATCATGAGCCTTACTGTTGTTTTTCCTTTGATTTGTATAGGCCTGATGAGCACTCTTGGGCTGATTTCCGGCATACAGATGGAGAGCAACAAAGACAGAGTGGGTCCAATGATTGCTGCTAGCATTTTTTATGTATGGTTGTTTGTCAATGTAAGAAACAACCCCAACGTGCCGGACATATTTACAGCCTTCCTCCTGGGGACGACCGTTGCTTTATTTATGGCGTTTTTTGTCAACATTTTTTCAAAAATAAGTCTCCATGCCATTGCTGCCGGAGGTCTTGTAGCCGCAATGTTGCTTTTGAAGTTTGGATACGACTACTACAGCTTTTTACTCAATATATCCGGGGTGGGTACTTACATCATCAGTACTGACGTTTTAATCATAGGCGCCATCATTATAGCAGGCATCATAGGCAGTGCCCGGCTCGTACTCAAGGCACATACTTCTGATCAAATATTCGGTGGCTATCTGGTGGGCGTAAGTGCTCAACTGATTGCTTATATGGTCTTAAATCAATAATTGTAAATCACATTTACTTATACTGAAAGTATATTTTCAAATCCTAAGAATTATGGAATATCCTATCATTGACAGAGAAATCTTTTTTGGCAATCCCGAAATCTCCAGTGGCACATTGAGCCCTGATGGAAGTAAAATTGCCTTTCTGAAAGCATACCATGGCATCCTGAATATTTATGTAAAAGCAGCTGAAGCTCCATTTGAGGATGCCCTGCCATTAACGGATTCTATTTCACCCATCATGGGTTTTTTCTGGACCTATGACAGCAAATACATCCTCTATGTAAATGACAACCATGGCGATGAAAATTTCAACATCTTCAGGGTGTCGCCCGAAACTGCTGAAGGTGTCATACCACCGTCTGTAAATCTGACCCCTTTTGATGAAATCACCGCACAAATTTACCAGGTCAGCAAATTAAATCCTGATAAGCTCATGGTGGGCATCAATCACAGGGACAAGGCCTGGCATGACCTTTATGAATTGACTGTTTCTACGGCTCAGGCAAATCTGATACATGAAAACAATGATAGGCTACAGGGCTGGGAATTTGATTGGGATGAAAAAGCACGGCTTGCCTACCGCACAGACGAAAACGGATTCAACCAAATCCTGAGGGTCAACGATGACGGCAGCTTTACTCAAATATACGAGACCAATCTTCAGGAATCTGCTGCTGTAGAAGGCTGGAATGAAGACAGTTCTGCATTTTATCTGGCATCCAACAAAGGGGATGTTGATCTCACGACTTTATTTCTTTTGGACCCATTGACGGGGCAAAAACAAAAAATAGAAAGTGATCCGGAGGGACTTGTAGACTTTGGTCACATTTTCATAGACCGAAACAGCAGGAAAATTCTTTCTACCTCCTATACCCTCCACAAAACCAAAAAATACTGGAGAGATGCGGACTGGGAAGCAGACTACAACTTCCTTTTGTCCAGATTTCCGGGTAAAGAAATCGGTTTTACCAGCAGTACTTCGCACTACGAAAGATTGTTGTTCTCGGTAAGCGGTGACAACATAGCGACTGAAGTTTACCTTTTCGACCGAATTACAAAAGACATCATATTCCAGTATACACCTCAGCCGCGACTGAAGGAAATTGAGCAGTATTTGTCTCCAATGCATCCCATCAGCTTCGAAAGCTCGGATGGTTTGATCATCCCTGCCTATCTGTCTTTGCCACCAAGAAAAGAGGATGAAAAACTACCTATGGTTGTGGTGGTGCACGGTGGACCGAAAGGGCCAAGAGATTACTGGGGATACAATGGCAATGCACAATTTATGACCAATCGGGGATATGCGGTATTGCAGATCAATTTCCGTGCAAGCGGAGGATACGGAAAGGCATTCCTCAATGCCGGTGATAAAGAATGGGGCAGGAAAATGCAGGACGATATTACCTGGGGGGTAAAACACATCATTGATATCGGAATAGCCGACCCCAACAGGGTATGCATTTTCGGAGGGTCTTATGGAGGTTATGCTACACTTGCTGGCATGGCTTTTACGCCAAAATTGTATGCTTGCGGTATTGATATTGTAGGTCCGAGCAACTTGTTCACCTTGCTCGAAACGATACCACCATATTGGGAAGCAGGGAGGAAATGGCTCTATGAAATGGTCGGTGATCCTGAGACTGAGGAAGGAAGGGCTTTGCTCAAAGAAAGGAGTCCATTGTTTTTTGTGGATCAATTTGAAAGACCACTCATGATTGTACAAGGTGCCAACGACCCGCGTGTAAAACAGGCAGAGTCTGATCAGATCGCTCTTGCGCTGCACCATAAGGGTAAGGATGTCGTTTACCTCAACGCCCAGGACGAAGGCCATGGTTTCAGAAAACCTGTGAACCGAATGGCCATGTACGCAGCTGTTGAAGCATTTCTGGCCCATCACCTTGGAGGCAGGTATCAGGAAGACATGCCGGAACCTGTGGAAACAAGGTTGAAGGAAATAACAGTTGACATCGCCCAGCTGGCAACATCCGTTACTGTCGAATCATAACGACTTCAGCTTTTGTCAGCCGAACCGTTGAATTAAAAAAGTTTTTCGATTGTCCTTATTGATTGATGGCCTGGACGACCTCCCCAATTTCAGGTCCTGAAAAGAAGTGCTCCTTGTTGACAATGACCACTGGCAGATTGATGTATTCCTTGTAATTGTAGGCTTTCACCTCGGCCATCATTTCGTCTACCATAGGCTGATTGTTGTTGACGTCCTTGAACACATAGGTGTAGCCCACAGAATCCATCTGTCCCATGAAAATTGTACAATGGTCGCATTCCGATGAACCATAAATGACAATGTCGGGCTTTTTATTTGCACCTGAACATGACCATAGGACTGCCAGTAATGCAATCAATAAAATCGGAAGCACGCGTCTTCCTGAAAGTGATGATTTTAAAAACATAAAGTATCGGGTAAGTATTTTGCCGCCAAATCTTCGTAATAAGGGCGAAGTTGGTCGACTTTCAATGTATCGGGGCATTTGGTATAAAGATCGTATGGGTTGAATTTGTCCACCCATTCAAACATTTTTTTATCATGAGCGCTCATCAGATGCTCATATGCATGCTCCCGGTGTTGGCTATAGAATGAGTGATACCTGATCATATATAATGCAGGCTCAGGCAAGTAATCTTTGACGACATGATACAAGTATTCGTCGTGGCCCCAGGACATATGTACCTGGTCAAGACCACAATTGGCCCGGTAAACGCCATACTTTGTATTGTATTCAGGATTGTAAGTATCGGGGTTTTGAGCGAAATATTCCGGGTACACAATTTTATCTGAAAAAGCACAACCAACAGGGAAAGTATCACCAACTACAGCCCACTGAGGCTCACCAAAAAGACACAAGACCTTGCCCAAATCGTGCAAAAAACCTGTAAGTACAAACCAATCGGGATGTCCGTCTGCCCTGATGGCTTCGGAAGTCTGCATGAGGTGTTGGGTCTGATCGAGATCTGTATCCGGATCCGAGTCATCTACCAGTGTATTGAGAAATTCTACTGCTTCCCAAAGCGGCATTCTTTTTCTGTTCAATTGTAAGAACTCAGCTTCTTTCTCTCTGACAAAACTATAGGTCTGATAGGTATGATTGAGTTTATAAAATTCACGTACGGTATCCCTGGTGGGGTGGTCGTAATTGCGGTAATCTTCTATTGCCTTTTTGCCTTCTTCAGGATAGCGGTGCAGCAATTCTTCTTCCCAGATTTCTTCGATATCAAGGACGTGCTTCTGATGATCCATGACAAATTCTTTTTGGTTTTTAAAAAACACCCACCCGATAGGGCCACTTATTGTGTGCCCAACCTGGCTTTTCACTAGTGATAAACTTATGAATGGCAAAAATATTATACACAAATGCTTTCGCCAACATATATTTCGCTATTTCAGATAAAATTAAACAATTTCTCATAATGCCATCCGAAAACTATAGGATTAAGTCCCTAAAATGATGTAAATCAATAAAATGACAGCAATGAGGATAATACTCATTGGCTTTGCGTACTTCCACGACTCCATGGGAACGAAATTCTCCACTGTTTCTCCTGCATCTGCAAGCTCTCTTGGATACATACGGGATACTCCCCACATGACTGCCATATTCAGCACAAACTCAATTCCCCAGATGTGTACAAAGTGGATGTTTACTTTCAAAATAAAAACGGTGAGGATGTAAAAGCCAAGCCCAAAGAGCAGCCCCGTCTTCGCCCCCCGGGCAGATATTTGTGGAATGAATAAACCAGCCAATAAAATGGAAGCAATGGGTATAAAAAATATACCATTGAGCTGTTGCATCAGCTGATACAATCCTTCAGGTGCGTTGGCTACGAATGGCGCTACACAAATGGCCACCACTGCCATTACCAAAGAGGTCAGTTTGCCAATCCGGACCAGTTTACTGTCAGGGGCCTCTTTGTTGATGAGCCGCTTATAAATACCAACACTAAAAATGGTGGCGGCGCTGTTGAGAACGCTGTTGAATGTACTCAATACTGCTCCCATAACTACTGCAGCAAAGAAGCCCAGCAAGGCTACAGGCAATAATTTTTTGATCAGAATGGGATAAATGTTGTCTTGCTGATCATAGTAAGTATCCTTGAAATAATAGTAGGCGATCAGACCCGGAAGCACGATAACTATGGGAATAAGTATCTTCAGCACACCTGTAAACAGCAATCCCTTTTGCGCCTCCTTTAAGGACTTAGCCCCCAGCGCTCTTTGGACGATGGACTGGTTCATCCCCCAGAAATACAATTGATTGATCATCAAACCGGTAAAAAGCGTTGAGAAAGGCAATACCGAGTCTTTAGTTCCAACCACATTGAATTTTTCAGGGGCAAATTCATATACCTTTTTGAGTCCTCCAAATATGTGACCGTCACCTATCTGATACAAGGCAATGAAAGGAATGAGCAGGCCGCCAATCAATAGGCCTACCCCATTGACGGTATCACTGACTGCAACGGCCTTTAGCCCCCCAAAAACCGCATAGGCTCCCCCTATTACCCCCACCATGAGCACTGTGTACCAAAGGCCTTCTGTTTTGGTCAGCCCAAGGTTGCCGGAAACATCAAATATGCTTTCCAGGTTGATGGCACCTGTATATAAAACAATGGGTAAAAGGGTAACAACAAAAGATATAAGCAGAAAAAAAGCCACCATGGTTCTGGTAAATCCATCATAACGTTCTTCGAGATATTGGGGAATGGTCGTCAGGCCTTTCCTCAGGTAGACGGGGATGAAGTAGTATGCAGCTATCACCAGTGCAAGTGCAGAAGTCACTTCCCACGCGATGATGATCATCCCATTTTTATAGGCCGAGCCATTCATGCCTATTAGGTGTTCGGTAGAGATGTTGGTCAATAGCATGGATCCTGCAATCACCACCCCGGTAAGGCTTCTGCCACCGAGAAAATAACCATCTCTCGATGATAGGTTCTCCTTCCGTATTTTATACCAGGAGTATATGGCAACAAATAGAGTAAATCCCACAAACGTGAGTACAGTGGTCAAAGCATGCCCGGCCATAAATGTTGAGTTTAACGATTCTGACCAAAAATAACCAGATCGGAGCGAAAAACCTAAAGTAAATTTTAGTTTGGATTTCCCGGAAAAGTGCTATTCTTCTTCGTCGCCAGTTTTTTCTTCGAGCCAGAAGTTGTTGATGCCCTCACCCTGGACAATGGCAACTTGTTGAAGATTGAGCATTTCAAGCAAAGCAAGGAAAGTAACGATGGCTTCAATCCTGTTTTTCATCTCAGAAAAAATAGACTCAAAATTGGCACGCTTACCGGCAATTTTTTCTCTGATATGTACTGCCTGTCCCTCCACCGTATAATCGTACTGAAAAATCTGGTGGATGACTTTGCTTTTCTGATTTTCGATCTTTTCTAGCATTCTCGAGAAGGCTTGGAAAAGCTTATAAAGCGTGATGCTTTCTATTTCCGATTCTGAAAGCGCCTTCTCTGAGATCTCCTTGAGCTCGGCAGCCAGGTTTCCCCGCTCGTGCCTAAGTGACCGCTCATATTCAAGCTGTTCGAGGTCAACGATGACTTCTTTAAACTTTTTGTACTCCAGCAATTTTTGGGTCAGCTCATGCCTGGGGTCTATTTCATTTCCTTCCTCGTCTAGTTCTTTTCGGGGAATCAACATTTTGGCCTTGATTTTCATCAGGCTTGCTGCCACCAGGATAAATTCGCTGGCTACATCGATATTGAGTGATTCCAGGTGTTTGATGTACTCCAGGAAATCATTGGTGATTTTTGAAATAGGAATATCATAAATGTCGAGCTCATCTCTCTCAATAAAGAAAAGCAAGAGGTCAAAGGGTCCCTCAAATTTCTCAATTTTGATGTTGTACGTCTGCATGAGATGTTAAATAAGCGTGGTAGCAAGGGCAGCACCGATGATGCCTGCATCGTTCATCGTGGCAGCATTGGTGATGGGTGTTTTTAAGGTGAATTGATTGGAATAATTTTCGAATTTTTTGCTGATGCCTCCTCCGATGATGATCAGGTCGGGGTTGAGCAGAAATTCCAGGTATTGAAGGTAGCCATTGAGTTCTCTTCCATATACCTTCCAGCCAAGTTTCCTGTTTTCTCTTGCAGCATTTGAGAGCAATTTTTCTGCCGGTTTGCGGTGCATGTACTGGATGTGTCCAAATTCAGTATTGGGCATGAGTCTTCCGTCCACGAATATAGAAGAACCTATTCCGGTGCCCAGCGTCAGCAAGATGACTACACCTTTCACATCCTTGCCTTTTCCAAATCTCATTTCGGCAAGTCCGGCTGCGTCGGCGTCATTGATGATGTTCAACGGACATTTGAGGCTGGCAGACCATTTGGAAACGATGGGGTAATCGATCCATGAAGCGTCGATATTGGCTGCAGTGAGAGCATGGCCATTTTTTATAACGGAAGGAAATCCTATACCGACTGGCTTACCTGCCCAGTCAAAACCTTTGATGATTTTATTGACCACCTTGGCCATAGCAGTCGGAGTAGCCGGTTGGGGAGTGGATATTTTGATTCTTTCTTCAATAAAGACCCCTTTTTCTACATCAACAATGGATCCCTTGATTCCTGAACCACCCACATCAATTCCTAATACCTGACTCATAGTTATTATTTTATTACACTTGCTTTTATGATCTTAATGTCTTTTTGAGGCCTATCATTGCTGTCCGTTACCTGGACGGCAATTTTATCTATGACCTCTTCACCCTGGATTACCCGACCAAATACCGTATACTCCATATCGAGTTGGGGTGCCCCGCCAATATCCATATAATCCTTTAAAACTTTTTCAGGATATCTGATTCTTTTTTGTCTTTGGATGATGTCCAGTTGATCGGCATCAATAGGCCTGCCATGCACAATGTAAAACTGTGAACCCGATGAATTTTTCTCCGGATTGACTTCATCATCAAATCTTGCTGCAGCTACCGCCCCTTTCACATGAAAATTGGAGTAATTGGGTTCTGCAGGAATGGTATAATCCGGCCCTCCTGCTCCAAGCCGTCGTTCGGGTCCAGCATTTTTGCTTTCAGGGTCGCCGGTCTGGACCATGAAATTTCTGATTACTCTATGAAACAACAGACCATCATAGTAACCTGTCTCGCTCAATCGCTCAAAATTGTCTCTGTGCTTCGGCGCATTATCGTACAACTCTATAAGCATATTACCCAATGTGGTCTCCAAATAGACCAAACAAGTGCCCGGTGCCTCAATGATGATGTCCTCAGACCAGACGCTTTTCTTTTTTCCTTTAACTGCGGTCAGCTTCACCTGATATCTACCTGACAATAAATATTGATGGCTTGGGCTTTGCTCTGTTGATGTGTTCCCGTCACCAAAGTCCCAAAAGAAAATAGTGGCATTGTCACTTTGGTTTTGAAAATTGATGATGCTGGGTGCAAATGTTGTGTTATCGTCCACCACATTGAATCCCGCCAGAGGACGGGCGCAACTGATGCACAGCAAACAAACGATAATCACAAACCATTTGAGCATAAATACCTTTTTAACATTCAGCAGAAAATTTCAGAAACATCTGAAACCAGGCTTCTAAGTCCTGATGACCACTGACCATTATTTTATGAGGGCGTAAATATAAGATTAATTATGTGAACAGGTTGAGGGACCATGCAGGTATGTTTTACCTTAAAACAATATCCGGAATAGCTACTGGCTTTGCAGGTCAGTGAACCTCATCGTTTGGTCTTATTGGTTGAAAATCAACGAAAAGCACTTTTTTCGTATCAGGGTAAACCTTGATTTATATCCGTTCTTACCACCAATTTGAGCACTCAACTATAATTAACCGCTTGAATTAGAGTTATATTCGGGAATTGAGTAATGTATAATTGAGTAGTGAAAAGGAAAATGCCCTTTTAATTTCCGCTGTGTGATCCTTAATAACCGCAATCAAGGCTACCCATGTTCCGGGTAGCCTTATTTTTTAAAAAAAATCTTCCACACCTGACCATTCATTTTACGATTTATATCTACAATTACAAATAAACGTATACATTACGCTTAATAAATATCATTTCATTACCGCTGTAAGTAAATAGTTATTATTTTTGAGAATTACTCACTCACAAAATTATTGTCTTGAAAAGAAGATCGGCCATCAAAAGCGTATTGGTATCCGCTGCCGGAATTGGCATGGTACCTGCAGCTGCATCTTGTAAAACACCAGCGGTTGCCAAAAATACAAGTACTGATAAACTGCTTGGGAACATCAATCACTCCGCCTGCAGATGGTGCTACAGAGACATGAGTCTTGAGCAACTCACAGAAGAAGCCAAAGAAATTGGATTAAAGTCACTCGAACTGCTCAGTCCCAATGAATGGGACACAGTCATTTCCAGAGGTCTGACCTGTGCCATCTCCAACGGCAGTCCACTTGGTATTGTCAACGGATTCAACAATGTCAAGAACCACGAGCAACTTTACAAAGATTACGAAGCCATCATTCCCATGGCCGCTGACAAAGGTATAGAGCAAATCATTTGTTTCAGTGGCAACAGAAATGGCATGAGCAATGAGACCGGCTTGGAAATGTGTGCCATTGGATTAGACAAGGTGGTAAAAATGGCTGAAAAATACAATGTAAAAATTGTAATGGAACTGCTCAACAGTAAAGTCAACCATGCCGATTATATGTGTGACCACACCGAGTGGGGTGTCGCTTTGGCCAAGAAGCTGGGGAGTCCCAACTTCAAATTGTTGTACGACATCTACCACATGCAGATCATGGAAGGAGATGTCATAGCTACCATACGCAAACATCACGAATACATTTCACATTACCACACGGGTGGTGTGCCGGGAAGAAATGAGATCAACGAATCTCAGGAACTCAACTATAAGGCCATCATCAAAGCCATTAAGGACACCGGATTCAATGGCTTTGTGGCTCAGGAATTCATTCCGACGAGACAAAACATGATGGAGTCACTTCGTGAGGGGGTCCAGATTTGTGATATTTAATCGCTATTGATTCAGCAATTCTTCCAGGTGTTTTTCATTCAACTCGGATTGATTTACCTGAAAAACTTTGTTGCCATCGGCGTGCAACTGTGACAGATACTCTTGCTCTGTCTGCCCTGGAGTAGGAATGTACAGGATTTTGCCTTGGTAATTGTGGAGGTCCATAATGGTAGAATAACCACTTCTGCAAATGATGGCCTTTGACTCATTAATGGCCTGGTTGACCAGTTCACTACTTGCCAGGTCTATTATTTTCCTGAAGGCTGGAGTTTTGAGCAATGGCTTTTCCGTACCTCTGATCAAAGTGATTTTATCGACCTCACCTGTGTTTTCAAATAAGTCGATCAATTTATCTTCCAATAAAGTTCTCTGTGGTTCGGGACCTGAAAGCAAAATCAATATTCCTGAAGGGTTTGGAGCAGTTTCTATTTTCAGGTTGGTGAGCGGACCTGTATAAAAAGCCCTTTTTCGGATGGATAAAGGCATCTGATGAGAGAGCAATCCGGCAAGGCCCGGCTCTTGCTCAAAGTCGGGAATCAAAATACTTTTGGACCTTTTAAGGAAAAATTGATGCACCAGGTTTATACATTTGCTCAGCCATTTTTTTGGATGGTAAATGTGCATTTGGTGACACATGAAGGCAGTTTTGCAGTGAACAGTTTGCAGACCGTATCTGTTATCAGACAAAAGAAAGTGGATTTTTTCCTTTCTTATGATCGTCTCCATCATTTTCCTTTCGGCGAAAATGGCAGATGTTATCCTATAGAAATTGGACACTGCATTGAGTACAATTGAAGTATATGGATAGCTGACATTGTAGGAAGGAAGTTCATAAAATTTGAGCTGCGGAAATTCTCTTTTCAACCAGACTAAAGCCTGGCCATCTGACGCAATGATGACCTCATTGCCTTTTTTTAAAGCCAGGTGAATGAGCGGAATGCACCTGCTGGCATGACCCAGTCCCCAATTGAGCGGACAAATTGCAACCACTGATTGTTCCGGAAAAAGAGCATCGACGGAGGAGGACTGAGTCATCAAAATGAAAAAATGAGTTTTACAAAAGTAACCGACAATATGACAATTAATCAATTATTTAATTCCAATTACAAGAGCGTTTTTACATTGGGTTTATTGCTGATGGCACAAGTTGTCCTCCTGGCTCAGGTCGACACGGTTTCCCTCAAAAGCCCTTACCTCACCATGGAGGCCCATCTTACCAACTTACAATCCGACCATTTCCATCCTGAGTTAGCGGCAAAAACGATCTCTCCCTCTGTCAGAGATTCATCTCGCAGGGAAGACCTTGCCATTAAAATAAAAAACATCTACGATGCGAGGTCACTTGATGTAGAAATATCGAAAGTGCCCAGAAATGTCAATTACAAAGACAGTCTTTCAGGAAATGAGATATTTATCCCATTTCCTGAGAAACAACCGGAAATTTATCTTGAAAAACAGGACGGTCTTTGGTATTACAGTGAAAAAACCTCTGCACAGGTAGAAAAAATCTATTATGATGTCTTCCCCTTCAACCTTGGCAAAATCATTGAAAACCTGCCAAAAGGGGCCCAGAAAGAATTCCTCGGAATAAAGACATGGCAGTACATAGGCCTGTTGATCATCATTGGTGTTGCCTACTTGTTGTATCTGCTTTTTAATTATGTGATCGATCAAATTATCCTCAATTCAAAGTGGTATAAAAATCTGCAACTCGATGACAGCTCAAAACCAATACTGCACGATTTTGTCGGATTTGGAATCATTGCCATCCTACTCACTGTCATAGAGGCATTTTTACCGGCACTTTTGCTTGATATATCTATATCGAAGGTTCTCTTTAATTTGGTTGAAATACTTAGGACCGTTTTCATTGCATTGTGCTTATTCAGGGGCGTGAGTTTACTCAGCAATTACCTGATGGGGCTTGCCAAAAATACTGCTTCGCGGTTGGATGATCAGTTGTTGCCCATTGTAACCAAACTAATTAAGGTGGTGGTTGGGGTGATTGCCGTAGTACACATTCTTGCTCTTGCCGGGGTAAATGTAACTGCTCTGATCGCCGGTGTTTCGATTGGTGGTCTGGCTCTGGCACTTGCAGCCCAGGATACAGTCAAAAATTTGCTGGGATCGATTATGATCTTTTTTGATAAACCCTTTCAGATTGGGGATACAATACAGACTTCAGAAGTAGAAGGTACCGTGGAGGAAGTAGGTTTTAGGTCTACTAGGGTCAGAAAAGTAGACAATAGTTTGGTGAGTGTTCCGAATGGCAGCCTATCGAATCTCACTCTGGTCAATCTGGGTGCCCGTAGAATGCGTTTGTTTGAAGTTACGGCAGGAGTAACCTATGACTCACCGCCGGAATCCATAAAGGCTTTTATTAAAGATGTCAAACATTTGCTGGATCAACACGAAAAGGTCGATCAAAATCAAAAGTTTGTGTATTTCAGAAATATGTCGGCCTCATCGCTGGATGTTTTCATCAGGGCGTACCTATACGTTGCTGATTTTCAGGAAGAATTGGCAACACGGGAAGAATTGCTTTTTGAAATCATGACTTTTGCAGATCAGCGGGGATTATCATTCGCATTTCCATCAACAAGTGTATATATTGAATCAGAACCAAAAAAGGAAGAAATCAAATAGGCGTGCATAAATTTTAAAGATTATCACGGTATGGCTATTTTCGCAAGTCGAAAATAAAATTCATTGCCCGAAAGGAAACGTATCGTACTCGTCGCAAACACCACCTGGAACATTTTTAACTTCAGGCTGAATGTCATTCAAAAGCTTGTGGATGAGGGTCATGAAGTATATGTACTGGCCCCTGTAGACGAATACATCGCATACAAAGAAAACTTTCCGGGAGTGGTGCACATCGGTCTCAGTCACCTTGACCGCGACAGTACCAACCCATTAAAAGACTTGTTCCTCGTTGGTGAACTTTACCGCAAGTACAAAAAGATCAAACCGTCTCTGATCATTCATTACACCCACAAGCCCAATATTTTTGGTAGCATAGCCGCTATGTTCGCCAAAATAAAATCGATCAACGTGATCACCGGCCTGGGCTATTCTTTTATCCACAAAGGCTGGATCAATACTGCCATGAAGGCTTTGTACCGCATGGTGAGCAGCAAGGCAGTCCTGACGGTTTTTGAAAATCAGGATGATCTCAAATTGTTTATAGAAGAGGGTCTCGTGGATGAGGGCCGGGCTGTGAGCATCAAGGGATGTGGGGTGGATGCCTCGTATTACCTTCCTCAGCCCAATGGTATTTTTCATGAAACCACCACTTTCACCTTCATTGGGAGGTTGCTCAAGGACAAAGGAGTACGCGAATTTGCCGAGGCCGCCAAAGTCATCAAGGCCAGATATCCCAAGACCCACTTCGTCATGTTGGGAGATTTTGACCAAGAGAATCCTTCAACGATAGAACGGGATCAATTGCTTGACTGGCTCAACAATGATGTGGTCGAATACAGGGGATTTGTCAGAGATGTGAGGCCTTATGTTTCAAAAAGTGATTGCATTATTTTGCCTTCTTACCGGGAAGGACTGCCTCGAATCATCCTGGAAGGCATGGCAATGGCCAAACCCATCATCACCTGTGATACCGCAGGATGCCGCGAGACTGTCGATTCCGGCATCAATGGCTTTTTGGTTCAGCCCAGAAATGTAGCTGCGCTGGTTTCGGGCATAGAACAGTTCATGGACCTGAGCGCCGAAGAGCAAAAAGAGATGGGCAGGAAAGGGAGAGCTATGGTCGAGGAATTGTTTGATTCAAAGATCATTGCAGCTGAGCTGTACGAACACATCAAAAAACATCTTTAAGAATAAGATTATTCCGGGAGGGAGAGCTATTTTCTTTGCCGGCCTTTCCATTCATACCGCGAAGGAAAGTTGGCGTGAAAAGCCGTAAAAAAGATGTATGGAAAGTACATGAAAAAAGCCGGAATAAACCATTTGTTGACTTTCGAAACTCCAAAGAATGAAGTCATATTTTGAATAAAGAGATAGTCAACCATTCCTTTTATAAACAATACCAAAAGGCCAACAAAGAATGAAATCGGAATACAAAAACCAAGGGCGAAAAGAGCAACGATGGTTGCGTGGACCATAAATATGGAGACCTGGAGGTAAAAAAGTCCCTTATGTGTATAAGCTCCTGTTTTGGTTGCCCACCTCTTGCGTTGGTTCCAGAACGAAGACCAGCTCGTTTCTTCCTTAGTCACAGCTGCCATCCTCCTGCTTTTGAGATAGTGAACTCGCGAAGGGTCATTGGATGCCATCTTTTGTATGAGAAAGACATCATCCCCTGATGCCAGGTGATCATTTCCTTTGAACCCTTCTAACCCATGAAAGGCTTCTTTTTCAACCAACATATTTGCTCCATTCGCCAGATAGAATTTCTGTTGATTTATGCCTGCTGCTGTGACAGCCATATTCACCACACCATCCATGACCTGAAAAGCATTGAGCAAGCCCTTTCCGACAGGATACACTATCGGACAAGCTATAAATGAAGAATCATACTTTTGTATATGCACATCTGCCAGCCTGGCTGCATCTTTATGCAGAGCGCTGTCTCCATCCACGAACCACAGGTATTTGTTTTTTGCTTGTTCCACACCATATTTCATGGCCTCTTTTTTGCCTTCCAGGAGATTCGTCAAAACACGAACATTTTTAAACTCGCCTGCTATTTGAGCCGTCTTGTCTGTACTATGGTCGTCCACAACAATTATATCCAGCAGTTCTACGGGATAATCCATGCCAGTAATGCTCTCAATACAAGACATGATATTTTCTTCCTCGTCTCTCGCGCTGATGATGATGGAAAAACTGGTCTTAGGTGTCGATGCTTTGTTGACAATTCTGCATTCTTCAAGATTTTGCCAGGACGAATAGATGTTTGAAATGATCAGGAGATAAATAAATCCCACCACCAATCCTGCAAAAAATAGAACGACATCAATCACCATAAACTGCATTTTCTCCACGCTTTCGGCGTAAGATGAGACTCCTGATCCAAATGGGAATGATGATGGCTCCTGCAATGAGATAAGGATAATAAGTGATGAGTCTCCAAATCAGTGCAACAAGGCTACCCAAACCTGACGGAATATAATCGCTAAAAAATCCCCCAAACAAGTATTCTGCAACGCCGGCTCCTCCCGGTGTGGGACTGAATGAGGTGATGATGTGCATGGCTATGGCTCGCGTAAAAATGATAAAATGATTCCAGATGCCGCCCGGGGTATCTTTGATCAGGGCTAAGATTATAAAATTCAGAGCCAAAAAACGTGTCGTCCAGGCCCCGGCAGTGGTCAAAAAACTGATGACGTGAAACTTCATACTTTTGCGCTTGAGTTCGTCAGAAGCGATGACCACATTAACCGCTGTTTTCCTGAGGTTATCCTTGAACCTTCCAAGAAATTTGATTTTGCTCAGGCCAAACAACATCTTTTTTGTAGCACCTGGATTGATAAACAATCCATAATAAAAAATAAAGCCGTAAACAAACATAAAGAAACAAACGGACAAGAGCGTAATACCATAGCCCTCCAGAGCATTATAATTCGTTGCATCTGGTCTAATCGATATAGGTCCCAATATTAAAGCAAGGATGATCATTCCCGCCAAAAGAAACAATGTATCCAATACCATGGTGTACAATACTGCCGTGACGGTTTTTTCACCGGGCAACCTCTCCTGCGACAGCAACAAAAAAGCAACACCTGCTCCTCCAACGCTGGTAGGCGATATGGCAGAAGAAAATTCCCAAATGACAATCAATTCAATGCACTTCCAGAAATTGAATGCCTTATCTGTGATGTGATAAAGTCGGTATGCATAAAATAAGTGCCTGGCAACATACATCAATATGGCAATGCTCAGCCATCCAAGGGTTACCATATCCCACCTAAAATTGCTCAATTCCGTAAGGTCAAGCTGTCGGATAACCATGATAAGGACAACACCCACGCCAAGCAGGACAGGAATCATGATCCTGTTTAAACTAATCGACCTAAGGAGCGATTTTTCCTCTTCATTTAGATGTTTGTCCTGATCCACAAGCCATTTTGGGTTTTATTGTTACCAGCCCGGAATAAAGTTAAAACCAAATGTGGCCCTGCCGTTTGGTTGCAATTGCCATGCCAGATATGGTTCAACAATGATGTAACCAAAAAGGTTGACCCTTGCGGAGATACCGGCACTTCTTGCAATGGTTCGTCTTATTGTCTTAACGTCAAAAATGGGTTGTCCTTGTCCATCAACAACCACATTGCCATTGTCATCTCTCCTAACAATATTTTGCTGCACGCCTTTGGTTACCTGATTAAAATCATCAAATGCAACCCCTGCATCAATAAACAGGTTAAGGTCACTCAACAGAAAGTTGGATGGTATAATTGCCAATCGTTTTGGCCCCGTAAAAGGTAATCTCAGCTCCACTGAGGCTACTGCTACTTTCGAACCCAACAACTGAGAAAAATCTATGCCCAGCTGATCTATCACCGCATAACTGAATGCACTTCCATATCCTCGGACAAAGCCTTGCTGGCCTACGTAATAAGGATACACAGAGTTGACATTTTTTTCAAATCTCAAGTTGCTGGTAAATCTTGATGCCAATGTAAAAGGCCTGAATCTTTGATAATTTCTGGCATCAGCAGTGAATGAGTAGAAGTTATTGACACCAAAATATTTATCTACACCAAATCTATATCGATAACCCGCCAAAGGAGCCGTCATTCCAAAGAAAGAATTGTCGCCTACAAATGCTGCATTCACAGACGCTCCAAATCCCTTGACCAAACTGTAGTATTGATCTATTTGTAAGGTGTCAGGGATATCGACACGATTTCTGTCGGTAGCAACATATTGAAGATCAACTACCTGACCACCAACCACATAGGGAAGATAATAATTGTCATACTGGTCTTGCCTGAATGATCTGAAAGACCCCTGCACACCACCTTCCAGTCTTGTGGTTGTTGAAAAAGGATAATGTGCAAACAGGTTGAGACTCTCATCAAATACCCGGATGATATTGAGCTGATCAACGATCACATCCCTTGTTATACCATCATTAAATTCTATTTGATCCTGGTATACATCCTGATATCCAGTCCTCAATGGCACATGAGAAAGGCCAAGGCCCCATGCTATCCTATTGCTCCTGTTGAGGTACGCCCATTGACCTCCTACGTCATAGATTTCACCATTGAGCGCTGCCTGACCAAACATCTGATTGTTGCCCAGCATATCACTGAAAAGAAAATCAACACCACCTTGAAGTCCTGTGGCTGTACCAAATGTATTGTTTCCTACTCCGACGCCTGTTCCGCCCCCTATGTAGTCAAGGGCAAATTTTGGTCTGTATGGCTTTACCAAAAATGAATCTACACTTTCAAAATCATAGACATCTTTATTTCTAAGATTTCTATTGACCACATCGATGACTTTATTATTGATCACAGGCAGTGTTCCTGCAGTCTGATCTACTTTTTTGGGATCGACCGGCTTATTCAAGAGGTTGGATACGCTTGCTTCATAAAGTTTGTATTTATGATCGAAGTAATGACTGTACACCAACTTGTCCCTTTTTGTGGATACAGAAAGCATTGGTGAATATCTTGCAATACCACTGATACCTGTAAGCAAATCAGTCATCTGAAAAACTTCACCCGTAGTGGAAATGTATCTGTAAAGGTTTCTGAATCCATCTCTTTCTGAAACAAAATAGATGTTGCCTTCATGATCAAAGTTTGGATTCAGGTTTTCAGCCCCATGGAATACATCGAGGATTCTTATTTCCTTAGTAGCCATGTCCATGATGGCAATATCGTAGGTAATGTGTCCATTTTTTCTGCCGGAGACCATGGATTCCTTGTCATAGCTAAAGGCCAGCTTTGTTCCGTCATCGTTGAAATTCGGCATGATTTCAGAATACCTGTCATTGGTCAGTTGTTCGACTTTTTTGGTTTTAAAATTATAAGAAAAAAGATCGGACTGGCCTTCAATCATTCCACAAAATACAATACTTCTATTGTCAGGATTCCAGGCTGGGCTACCTATCGCATCAACACCGGGAATTTCAATTGACGATATAGTTTTCCCCTGGTCTGCATCTTTTACCACCAAAACATTCTTTCCCTGTTTGAAAGCCACAAATGCAAAATCTTTGCCATTGGGCGACCAGGTTCCGGAGGATTCGAGGAAATTGAGGTTGTCAAGGTCGCTGTCTTTTATCAAACTTGATACCTTGTTGAGCACTTCACCTGTCCTGAGGTCTCCAAGATAAAGGTCTGTACTGAAAAGATCCCTTTCAGACAGGAATACTATATATCTTCCATTGGGGCTTAGGCTTGGAGAAACATTGAGCTCTCCGGCCTCTTTCTCTGAGAATATGAGCTTGCCTTCAGGTTTTTCTACCTTGTCTCTCAGATATGGCTCGAAGTGATTGGTAAGCCCCGAAATCCAAACAGAATTGAGGTTCTCCGTTGACATTTCAAATACAAGCTGCGTAGCATAATCCAGACCGAAAATAGCCGTATTTCTAAAATATGGTTTGATGATTTGATCACCGTATGTACCTGTAAGCACCGACCATACCGCCTGGCCATATCTGTACGGGAAATATTTGGGGCTGCTCAGTTTATCCAAATCAGGAACATCATTGTTAACAATGGCATCGCGCATCCACATGGAGGTAAATGGATCCACTCGTCCAAGAGACATATATTCTGCCATACCCTCGACCATCCACAAGTCAAGATTGCTCAATGACTGTAATGAAGTTGAGTCACCATTGAGTATGCTATTGAATTGAAAAGCATGGACCAATTCGTGGCCAAGCACCTGAATGGTTTGTTCATTGCTGAATGTCAGTGGCATAACCACTCTGTTTTTAAAAGCTTCAGTCACACCACCAGTACCTACACCAATGTCTCCTGAAATCGAATTGGTCTGCTGGAACTCAGCATGGTTGTTGTATAAAATAAGGGGGTTGCGCTGAGAAAATTCTTCTCCTACGATCTGACTATGGTAATCGTACCACATCTCCGTATACTGCGCAAACCTGTTGAGAATATCTCTGTTTTTGGTATAATAATGAATATCAAAGTTGGGTGTTTCCAGGACCTTGAAATCAAAGTTGCGGTATCTTGGTTTGTTCCTGCCAAAATATTGGGCATCAAGTCCTGTGATGACTCCACTCATGAAGATGCAAAATAGCAGGGTTCTTAAAATCGTGACTTTCATTTTTCCTTTATTGTTATGGTTACAGGCTTTTATATCCAAGACGTTCTTATTGCATAAATCGTTTAATGGATACTTTCCTAAATAACTTATTTGTAAAACTGTGTTGAATTGAAATTGTTTGGATGCCATATGATCGTTTATTCCTTACAAAAAGAAAAGCTTCTTTTTGATACATTGGAATTTGCTCAGTAAAGCATTTTTTGATTCCTCTCTCTACACCTTTACCCTACAACGCCTGCACTCGTAAATTTTGTTTAGCAAGGCTTAAAGTTAATAGTTTGTTAGGATTTGTGTGAAAGAATGTTTATCGCTTTTGTGGCCAATTTGGGTCTTATTATCCTTGATTCGGGGTAAATTTCAAACTACTCACAAAATGTCTGGCAATGTGGTCCGATAAATCTTTGATCTGGTGACGACAACTGGTGCCACATGCGATAACCTGGCCGGACCCTTTGTGTGCATCAAGGGCAGGAAGCAGCCGTTCTTCAGCAATTTGCCGTGATATTTCATAGTGTTGATCTTCATAACCAAACGCCCCTGCCATACCACAGCAACCGGTATTCAATATTTCAAAAGGCACATCAAAATGTGAAAGCAGTACTTTTAGATCTTGTAAATCACCTGTGCTTTTCTGATGGCAATGACCGTGTATAACCAGTTTTTCATCCGATGAAAACCGCCCTTTGATGTTATTGGCTTTCACCTCATTCCATAAAAATGCTTCCATAGAGACCACTTTATCGTGCATTAGCCTGACTAGATTTTCATCGTCCAGCAGGTCTGGCAGATCTTCGTTTAAAGCTGAAAAACAACTTGGCTCCAAAACTACCACATACATATCCGTTTTGAGCAAACATTCAAGTTTCCTGGCAGTCAAAGCCCCTTTGGATTTGGCTTCAGCAAGAAAACCATTCGATATCAATGGCCTTTGGCAGCAACCTACATCGGCTAGGACCACTTCATATCCACAGGCATTGAGCAGGCGGATGGCGTCTTTACCCAAATCAGTTTCGTGGTAGTTGATGTAGGTGTCGGCGTAGAGGGCCACTTTTTTATCTGATCGATAAGTATTGTTTTTCCCAGCCCATGAAACAAGACTTTGCGATGCATAAGATGGTAAAGAACGCTGTTTGCTAATGTTGCCCAATGCATGAAATGCCGCTTTTCCAAAAGAAGAATGCTGTACCCAATTGACCATTGGTGCCAAAGGACCTGATAATGTTCTGGAAGCAAGAGGTGCCCATTTCACCATTCGTTCGGACAGTTTTGCGCCATATTTTTCATGGTGAAGATGCAATACCTCGCTTTTGAGTTTGGCCATGTCTACGTTTGAGGGGCACTCAGTTTTGCATGCCTTACAGCTGAGACAAAGATCCATTATGTCTTTTACATCCGGGTGGAGGAGGTTGTCCATTTCGTACTGACCGGACATGGCCAGCCTCAAGGTATTGGCCCGACCTCTCGTACTGTCTTTTTCATTTCTGGTTGCCCTGAAGCTTGGACACATCGTCCCTTCCTGGGTCTTTCTGCATTGGCCCACTCCGGAGCACATGTGGACAAGGTCCTGGAAAGAATGATCTTTTCGGTAGTGAAATTGGAAATCATATTGCTGATCCTTGTAAGCAGGTCCATAGCGCAGATTTTGGTCCATCGGAGGTGTATCGATGATGATCTCCGGATTCAATATTCCATCCGGATCCCAGGTTTTTTTGATGGTTTTAAATCCATTGTAAATGGCTTCCCCATAATAATCCCTGATGCGTAGACCCCTGTTCCGCCCGTCGCCGTGTTCACCGGACCAGCTGCCTCCAAATTGTTTGACCAACTGAAAACATTGATCGGAGATGTATTTCATCAGCTCTATATCTTCAGCATTTGTAACATCAAGGTAGGGTCTGATGTGAAGGACTCCCACGCTGGCATGGGCGTATATGACGAGCTCGACGTTTTTTTCGATACAAATTTTTTCTACTTTTTCAACATATTCCGCCAGATGTTCGAGCGGTATGGCGCTGTCCTCCACAAAAGCCTGAGGCTTCCTGTCAGCAACCTTTCCCATCAGAATACCCAGACCATCCCGTCTAAGCGCAAGTGCGTCATTGATTCTTTTCATATCATAAAAAACAGGAAAATGATATGCTGTCGGGTAATCACTCAGAAAGTCTATAAGCTGGGAAGCTTTGTTCAGAATTTCTTCTTTTGTATCCCCATAAAACTCGACTGTCAAAACCAGCTGCGGCTCTCCCGTGATGATGGATGCGTGATATAATTCCGTGACAGAATTGTTTTTGCTTTGTTGAAGCACGTTGTAATCCAGCACTTCAACAGCTGCAGGCCCAAATCCCACGATGGTTTTTACAGCTTCAATGCCTTTTCTGCGGTCAATGAAGTGCGCTGCTACCATGTTTTGAAATTCAGGAAGTGGGGTCAGTTTTATTTCAGCTTCAAGAATAATGGCAAGGCTGCCTTCGCTACCAGTGATGAGATTTGCCAGATTCCATTCATGTGTATCTACAAATGCATCCAATGCATATCCTGTCACCCTTCTCATGACCTTTGGATAGGCCGATCTGATATCTTCAGTAAGATCTACTACAAGTTTTTGCAAAGACCTATACAAGTCAGCTTCTCTGCCGCCTTCTGCAATTTTTTGATCTATCCATGCCTGGTCATGCGGACGAAGGTCGAGAATGCTCCCGTCTGTAAGCATCACCTTGAGCGATATGATGTGATCGCTGGTTTTGCCATACAATATGCTTTTGGTTCCTGAGCTGTTGTTGGCAATCATGCCACCGAATGTAGCGCGGCTACTGGTCGCAGGATCGGGTGCAAAATGCAATCTGTCTTTCGCCGCTATAGCATTCAACTGGTCTCTGGTCACGCCTGGCTGTACCACTGCTGACCTGGTGTCAGCATCATATTTTACAATCTGGTTGAAATTTTTTGTAAAATCAATGACGATGCCTCTGTTGACCGTTTGGCCTGCGAGACTTGTGGCCGAGCCTCTCGGAAGAATGGGTAGCTTATGCGCTTTTGCATACTTTAAGATGACGGCCAGGTCATCTGCATCGACGGGCACAGCAACAAGATCAGGCAAAATCTGATACATCGAGGCATCAGTAGCATACAATGTGCGGTGCAGATGATCACTGTAAACCTCTCCTTTGATGTGCAATTGATTCACTTTTCTATTGTTTCAAACAAAAGTAATTCATCTGAAGAAATACCCTCCGACTTACAGGATATTTGTAATTTCAGGCAAAATTTAAGCCATTGGGCCTATGAATATCAGGGGAAATATCGTCGACATTACCGGTAGGAAAATTTATTTCGGAGAGGTGCATGTGCAGGGCTCAGTAATTGAAAAAATTACTGAACTCGGCGAAGAAGACGTGAATGAAGTTTACATCATGCCAGGTTTTGTAGACGCCCATGTGCACATAGAAAGCTCAATGTTGACGCCTTCGCAATTTGCCCGCATGGCCGTTGTTCATGGCACTGTTGGTACGGTGTCTGATCCCCATGAAATCGCGAATGTGCTCGGTGTAGATGGTGTGAAATACATGATCGAGGATGGCAGGCAGGTGCCTTTTCACTTTGCATTTGGTGCACCCTCCTGTGTTCCAGCTACAAGTTTTGAGACTGCAGGCGCTATCATCGATGCCGGCGATATCAGAGAAATGATGCAATGGGATGATATCTACTACCTCGCTGAAATGATGAATTATCCTGGTGCAATAAACGGAGATGCAGAAGTTTTGGCAAAAATCAAAGCTGCGAAAGATGCCGGAAAACCCATCGACGGACATGCGCCGGGTTTGATGGGAGAAGATATGGAGAAGTATTTTCAGAGAGGCATCAGCACAGACCATGAATGTTATCTCAAAGAAGAGGCAGAAGGGAAACTCAAAGCCGGAGTAAAGGTATTGATCCGGGAAGGCAGCGCAGCCAAAAATTTTGAAACGCTCATCCCTCTGGCGAAAAACCATGCCCAACAGATGATGTTCTGCTCCGATGATAAACACCCGGATGATCTGGAAGCAGGTCACATCAATCAACTTGTAAAACGGGCAATAGATGACCATGGCGTCGATTTTTTTGATGCATTGTATAAGGCTTGTATACATCCAGTCATGCACTATCAATTGCCGATAGGATTGCTTCGCGAGGGAGACAATGCTGACTTTGTTATTTTCAGCAACAAAACAGACTGGCAATACCCTGAGACATTTGTATCAGGAGTGATGGTTGCATCAGAAGGCGTGACAGAAATAGATTTTCAGGCTCCCGTGATATTGAATAATTTCAAGACGAGGACAATCACAGAAAACGACATTGCCCATGATGACGATTTTCAGGGACATAGTGCAGTCATCGAAGTTTTTGATGGCCAACTGATTACAGGCAGACTGCATCATGATCCTCCTGTCAAAGCACCTGACCCATCAACCGATGTACTCAAACTAGTTGTGGTCAACAGATACAACGAAGAAAAGCCCGCCGTAGCTTATATCAAAGGTTTTGGCATCAAGGATGGAGCACTGGCCTCTTCCATTGCCCACGACTCGCACAACATCATTGCTGTTGGATCCTCAGATGCCTGCATCGTTCGTGCCATCAATCTCATCATGGAAAACGAAGGGGGCATCTGTGGTGTATCTCCAGATGACGACGTCACCCTACCCTTGCCCATTGCCGGTCTGATCAGTGAGCTTGACGGTTATATGGTAGCCGAAAAGTACAAAGCGGTCCACCAATTTGCCAGAGAAGATCTCGGCAGTTCACTTACATCCCCATTCATGAGTTTGTCCTTTATGGCCTTGCTGGTCATCCCTGAATTGAAGTTGTCGGATAAGGGGCTTTTTGATGGAAAGCGGTTTGAGTTTGTGGGATAAAGTTGCTTTTACTTATTATGCATAAACATACCATGTCCGAACATTTCTGTCAGACAGTTGTCAGAAAGCTGTCAGACACCTGTCTGACAGAAATGTTGATAACTTCACTAATAAGTTGATTGTCAGTATACTTTAATATTTTTAATTATTTATTTTAAAAGCGTCACTGAATTCCCCCTTTTATCTTGTCCTAATACGTCCCAAAAAACTTAGCAAAGTACAAGATTTGATAATCGATCGCATTCTCCCAATATGCTCCATTGTGCACTCCTGGGCGGACGATATAATCGTGGGGAATGTTCATATATATCAGTTTTTCGTGAAGGGCCTCGTTGACTTCAAAGAAAAAGTCGCCGGTGCCGCAGTCGATGATGATGGCCAGCTTGCCACCTTTGATTTTGTGCACCTGATTGATCACGGTATGATCTTTCCAATGGTCATGATTGTCGGCCAGCGTGCCCAGCTGGGTTTTCATTTCCCAGTTCTCCGGAAATGGCAGGATATCTACTCCCCCGCTCATCGACCCGCATCCTCCGAAAACATCCTGGTTTCTGATCCCCAGCCACATGCCGCCATGCCCTCCCATAGAGAGTCCGGTTACAGCTCTGCCTGCTGGGTTTGGTCTGGTGCGATAGTTTGCATCCATGTATGCGACAAGTTCCTTGCTGACGTAAGTTTCAAATTTTGATGATGGGTTCAGTGGGCTGTCCCAGTACCAGCTGTTCTCGCCATCGGGACATATGATGATCATATGGTATCTCGTTGCCAATTGGCTCAGGTTTTTTTTGATGCCAGTCCATGAATTCTGGTCACCACTGTAGCCGTGGAGCAAATAAAGCACCGGATAGGTTTTGGCGGTGTTTTGCTGGTAATCATCGGGCAGGACCAGAACATTGGGAATGTCTTTTTGCATGGCATTGCTGTGGACATTTATTGTAGTCGACTGCTGGCCAAATAAGCCGCCGACAAAAAATAAAAAACAAATTACAAACGTGGATAAATGTGACTTCATGATAAATTTTATTGCAGGCTACAAACATATCATTTTCATGAATTTCAGATATGGATTCTTCAGACAATTTATTCCTGAAGCACTTGTACGGTTGACAGATCAGGCAGCCGACATGACTACTTCTTCTTTGGAGTCTTTTTTCGCCACTTGGGTACTTGTGCTTCCTGCCTGGCGACCGCCCGCTGATAACTTTCCACCAAACCCAGACACATGAGCAGGTGACCCAAACCATACGAAATAATATGGGGCAAAAGCAAAGGCAATTGATATACTTCGCCAACAAAACAAAGAACAGATGATATCACATAAAACAATGCCCCTGTGGTCAGCAGGTTGTTTCTTCCAAGTTTCATGTTCAAAGCAAAATATGCGAGAATCGCAGAAGGCACTGTCCAGGCCAAGCCCAAAAAATGAGAAGATGACACAGCCACGTATATGACTGTCAGTAATATCAATGCTGTCAGAAAGAGTGCGCTGGAATCAATCAACTGGCGTCTTGCTCTCTGGAAAACCATCACCAGAAGCAAAGTCGAAAGTCCATAAGCGATATAGGAAACATCGAGGGACGATTGCCGCATAAAGGCAAGGGAAATATCGCCGACCATGGCCAGTATCATGGCCAGAATATAATTGCCGTTTTGCTTCTCTACCTTTAAAATGTATAAAACCAAAAGGCTGGCAGCTATGGCTCCACCAAACAACAAGTTGACCTCCTGATATAGGGGGCCAATGATAAGTCTAAGGAACAGAATCCCTAAGTAAGCGATAATGAAATACTTATATCTTAATAAGAACTGCATATGTATTTACATTAGACAAAAAAACACAGGCCAAGCATAGCACTAAACCTGTGTTTTTTCGGTAAGATAGCTCACCCAAGCAGGGTGTCTAAGTTTATTACTTCTTTGACTCGATCTCTCTTAGATTCTCTTTTACTTCACTTTCAATATTGGACTTGGCATTGTTGAACTCCTTAATGCCCTGGCCAAGACCACGCATCAATTCAGGAATTTTTTTGCCACCAAAAAGAACCAGGACAACAAGCATAATCAAAATGATCTCGCTACCACCCAAGTTAAATAACAGACTTGAAAACAACATTTCTTTGAATTTTAGAATTACAAAAGTACTACATTTTTATATCATAATCAATGAGTCCACTCTGAAAAGTATCATTTGATATAAAAAGGCCCATTTTTAGCCATGATTGCTTTTCAGATTGGATCCATCAATGGCTGCGATCATTTCTTTAAACCTATTTCCATTAATCTTTCGTCGAGGTACTCTCCAGCCGAGATGGGTTCGTAATGCAACGGATTGTCTTCGGTGATGCATTGTTCCAGACAATCGAGCCTCATTTCGCTGATCGGATGGAGGAAAAATGGAATGCTCAATCTTGGGACGTGCCATTCATCTCTTGGTGGGTTCACCACTCTGTGGGTAGTTGACTTGAGGTAATTGTTGGTGAGTCTTTGCAACATGTCACCCACGTTGATGACCAGCTCATCTTCACCTGGTACAATGTCCAGCCATTCGTTATCCGAGGTCAAAAGCTGCAAACCTCCGGCAGAGGCCCCAACCAGCAGTGTGATGAGGTTGATGTCCTCGTGTTGCTCAGCTCTGATGGCGGATGCCGGTTCTGAAGTGATGGGCGGATAATGTATGGTGCGCAAAATGCTGTTGCCATCCTTGATGTATTCATCAAAATAATTGACGGGCAGATTGAGGTGTGTTGCGATCGCTCTCAATAGAAAACCACCACTTTTCTCAAAAGCCTGGTACAATTGTTTGCTCAGATCATAAAAATTAGGAACCTCCTGGACTACTGGATTGTCAGGGTAATCTTTCTTCCTGGGGTGGTCGTTATCCACATATTGGCCAATTTGATAAAACTCCTTCAGGTCAGCTACTTTTGACTGTTTGGCGTGCTCTTTTCCATATGAGGTATAACCCCTCTGGCCAGCCATACCAGCAATTTCATATTGACGTTTGATGCTCACTGGCAAAGAGAAAAAATCTTTCGAAGCATTAAAAAAAGCATCGATCAAATCCTTGGATACGCCATGGTTTTTTACTCCGACAAAACCTACATTATGGAAAGCATCGCCTATTTCTTTGACGAATGCGGCTTTCTCTTCTTCATTTCCACTGATGTATTTTTGTAGATCCACCAATGGAATTGCTCTTTTTGACATGGTCTAGTTTTTTATTCTATTTAAATATTCAAATAAGATCAGAAATAAAGCTTTCACTTGGTTAATGCTTCATTTTCTGAGGTAGTCATTCATTCAGATTTCGAAAATACGCTTTGTCAGCTTTCAAACCAACAATATTGACAAAACTCAATCTTCAAAGTCCAGATCATCCTCTCTTACCACCATCAGGATGGCATGCTGAGGAGCGATGATGTAATCTTCACCATTGAAAGTGATGTGGTGAACATTGCTCTGCAAATATACGGCGAGATCACCCGGCTTCACCTGCAAGGGTAAGTATTTGACCTCATTGCTTGACTTTTTCCAGGACTCCTCCGCCTCCACCATCGCAGGAATGGGATAGCCAGGTCCTACTTTGATGATATAGCCGGTGAAGAGTTCCTCCTTTTTATGCATGCCCTGAGGCAGATACAGACCACTCTCCAGTTTTTCTACCGGCTTGGACGGCCTTATCAACACACGGTCGCCCATGATGACGATTTTTCTCAGATCGTCTTGACGCAACTGTATCATTTTTAAAAATTTTTACAAAGATAAATCAATCTATTATGAATAGAATTAGGGAATATCTACTTTCTATTCAGTAAAGTCTGATGTTCCAAATCTAAGCCTTCTAGCTTTCCGCTAAACAACAAAACGAGTATAATTGGTTTAAAAATGACTCTATTTTATTATTTAAATAATAGGGGCGTCAATGAAGCTTAAATTCTTTTGAATGCAGATTTGCGCGCCCTTTTTGGAAAATCAATACAAAGCAATTAGATTGCTACACGAAATTCAAAATCATACTTATATGGCCATCGACAGAAGAAACTTTATCAGGCAGGCTTCTATTGCTGTAGGCGCTTTTCCGCTCGCAGCCGCAACCGATTTTAAAACCATAAAAATTATCGATAAAGCACTGCCAAACTTTGCTGCTCCAAGGATCAAAATTGGTGTCATCGGCATCAACCACAGCCACATCTATGGCATGGCCAGATCGGTCATCAGGGGTGGCGCCGAATTGGTTTCGTTTTATGCCAAAGAGGATGACCTTGCTGCTGCATTTACAAAAGCCTTCCCAAATGCCAAAAGGGCAAAAGAAGAGAAAGAAGTATTGGAGGATTCTTCGATCCAAATGATACTCAGCGCAGCCATCCCCAACGAAAGGGCGCCCATTGCCATAAGAGCAATGCTCCATGGGAAAGACGCCATGCTCGATAAGCCTGGCATTACTGATCTCAAACAATTGAAAGAGATCAAAAAAATACAAAAACAGACCGGAAAAATTGTGTCTATTTCCTACAGTGAGCGCTTTGAAAATCGCTCTTCTGAGAAAGCAGGGCAATTGATCGCCGAGGGAGCAATAGGCAAAGTGATTCAGACCACCGGAATGGGTCCACACCGTATGAATGCTCCTTCCAGACCTTCATGGTTTTTTGATAAACAATATTATGGCGGCATCATTACCGATATTGCATCCCACCAGTTTGATCAGTTTTTGTTTTACACCGGTTCCACCTCTGCCAAAATTGTAGGCTCACAAACCGGCAATTTTCACCATCCGCAGTATCCATTGTTTGAAGACTTTGGCGATGTCATTGTTGCAGGAGATAAAGGCTCAGGTTATATCCGAGTAGATTGGTTTACGCCCGGAGGAGTCAAGCCTTTTGGAGATGGCAGGTTGTTTATTTTGGGGACCGAGGGATATATGGAATTGAGAAAATACACCGATATTGGAAGAAAAGAAGAGGGCTCCTTTTTGTACCTCGTCAATCAGAAAGAAGCGATTGTGATGGATTGCAGCGATGTGGAGCTCACCTATGGCCACAAGCTGGTCGACGATGTGGTCAACCGTACGCAGACGGCCATGGGTCAGGACCATTGTTTTCTGGCTATGGAGCTGGCGCTTTTGGCTCAGAAAAAGGCACAAGCCATTGGTTTATGAACTGTTAATCCGTAAAAATCACTTTCTTAAGTGAAAAAACCACCCATTTGGGTGAATGTTTCCTATGGCCAAACCATGGATCTTTGTAGCAATGATATCCTACAAAATCATAGTCATGGAGTACACTGCATCACACAAAAAAACCATTTGCATTTCGGAAAAAAATGGAACTTCCATCCTCTCGCTGCAAGACATCGTGAGGATGGAAGCCGATTCCAACTACACCAAAATATATTTGAAAAACAGCAAGTCGATCCTTGTAAGTAAGGTTTTGAAATCATTTGAGGATCAGGGAGAACGCAATGGTTTCCTGCGCATTCACCGTTCGCATTTTATCAATGTTGCTTTTATTGATGAGGTTATCGACAATAAACTCATCAGGCTTTTTGACGGAACTACGCTGAATATCTCACGTTCACGACAAAAGTGGGTGACGGAATATTTTTCGTAATCCTTTCTGACCAAACAAAAAATTTCTGTTCAAAAGCCAAATCAGAAACGATAACTGATTCCATTGGTAACTTCGTAATTGGAAAGTGGAATATCTCCTGCAGGCCTGGAGTCATATAGATAATGGAATGTAGTCAGGAACAACAATTTTTTGGTGATTTGAAAGGATAAAGACAAGTCATTGCTGAACCTGAAATCTCGAATTTCTTTAACCAGGGGTTGTATATAAGATGTATTGGAAAGTCTTACCGCTTCTTGTGGTGCCAGGGTGAAAGTGAAGTAGGAACTTGCGCGACTGTCTAAAGATTTCCGGCCGTCCGTTGACAATATCTCTGATTCTCTCATCAAGGTTATGCCGTAATAAAACTTTGCATTTTCATATTGGGACAACTTAAATCTCACACCCACTCCATTGAGGTCTCTCCTTTGGATCAACAGCAATGCATTTTGTTGGGTTTGAATGAATGCTTCCAGTCTGATCAAATCATTCAACTCATAGTTGTATCTCAAATGTGCGAAACCAGTACGGTTGAAGTCGTCACCGTCAACATTGATGATGGTATAATTACCGTATAGTAGGAGGAGATGTTTGTGCGATTTGTATTGTAGATGCCCGTCTGTCGTAAATGCAAAATAAGATGAAGAATATTTGCTGGCATTCAGGCTGAGTCCAAAATCTCCTGCAAATCCTACAGTGTCGGTGATGATGCGTTTCTGTTCGATATTGATGATTTGTGCTTCCGTTTTTTGAACAAAAACAACAAAAATCACCACGATCGCGATAGAAATATGGTTTTTCAGAAAAGACATATTTTAAATGGTTAATTGTAATTGGCTAATTATGAACGGATACCTTTTGAGTGATAATTATTGACTTATAAATCGATAAACGCAAAATCAATACCAATATCAAAGAAGACTCAAAAAGTCACGGCTTTTTTTTGAACAATATGCACTCAATCTGGCCGTTGTGCCATTCTTCTTCCTTTTCGTACAAGTCCATAATTTTTGGAAGTTCATCCACCATATCGTTCATAACGTTGCTGTATAGGAGATATTCATCCTTTCCGATTTCATAACTTTTAAACTTTTCATCGCTATCTGGAAGTAAGTCTGTTGCCCTAAACCCGGAAATATTAGGGAAAGCGCTGCCCGTTGAATTGATATCTATATCATTTGACTGCAGGTATAAAATGACTTCTTTCCTCAAATCCTGATAAGGCAAATATGCAAGCGTTGAATCCCAGCCCATCGCTACACCCCTGGGGTAAACCAAAAAATGCCCCAAAAGAAAACAAATGCCGATGATGATTAAAACGAATTCTTGCTTTGCCTTCATCAATGCTTTTGTAAAAATTGGCAAGAGAACAATCAACAAAAAGTAAAGCGGCATGTAATACCGGTGACCTGTGAGGTATTGGTACGGCAAAGTCAAAACCAGTAAAATGAGCAATGTGGACAAAAACAAAATAACTCTTGGATGCTTTAATATTTCCAAAGGCTTACTGCCCCTGATAACAAAATAGACAATGACCAAACACAAACCAATTCTCCCGGTATCTACCAAGCGCCAGGCCACCAGGCCAAGATTTTTCATCATGCCCATCAGTCCTACACGCTCAAAGGATGGAGCCCACTCCATATCCTCATGAAAGCCAATCCAGCCCAATTGAAACCAATGGAAAAGCTGATAGAGTGCAAAAAGCCCGAGGCCCGGAAGTAGATAAGGGATTTCTTTTCTTTTTGATACATTCCACAAGCTCATGGCTAAAATCACAGCACAAATCAAGGCAGCTCCCCTATTCCCACTGAAAGCGAGCAATAGTCCACCTAAAAATAGAGCTGACTTGTTTGTTTCAGAAAAACCCAGCGTTGTCAAA
Source organism: Saprospiraceae bacterium (assembly GCA_020436935.1). Taxonomy (GTDB): domain Bacteria; phylum Bacteroidota; class Bacteroidia; order Chitinophagales; family Saprospiraceae; genus JADKBO01. The sequence goes on along the minus strand of JAGQWX010000002.1, from coordinate 198,625 downwards.
GCAAAACCCGCCATGAGCACGACGTCAGGTGAAACCAGCGTACTTTGAGCCAGCCAGCAGGGTTCGATCAAAAATAAGACCCACAACCAGATGGAATTTTGATCCGAGATGACTTGGCTCAGCCGTTTGGTTGCAAGCATGTACGTCAGCAGAAATGGCAGCATAGCCAGATGACTTACGGCCAGACGCATGCCGAACAACTTCCAGCACTGTGCGAGATAAAAACCAAGAAAAGGCAAATGCCCACTGTCTATTTCGCGGGGCAAAAACTGCCATCCATGTTCATAATAAAACAATCCATGTTTGCCGGCAAATTGGATGGTATCCCAGAAAAAAGGATCAGATAAACTACTCAAAAAAGGGACCAAAGCCAGGAGCACCAAAACATAAATCCAGCGCTCCCCGAACTTGTTTGTTGGTATATTATTTGTCTGATGAAACGGATTCATCTATTGTTGTATTTCAAACCACAAGGGTTCTTCATCCCCCGATTCTCCGTGGTAATTAAGTGTTATTTCTTCACCGGCAGCTATATCTCTAAGCGCAACGATGTCGATGGTATCATTTTCCAGATCGAGAATAAAGTCTGCATTGGACCAAACCGTATGGTTATAGAGTGAGCCAAAACCCAGGGCAATCACTGCCTCTTCGAGATTTTCTCCCCACAAAAAATAGTAATCATGGAGCACTGTTTTGTGGATGATGGGCAACTCTGCTTTGGGTATTTTGATGATGTGACAAACCTCGATGATGTCACCTTCACTGATGGGTTCGCCCGCAAAAACGCCTTTGCCCCGCGTTGCGCTTTCCATTATGTATAATCCCGGATGCTGCAGCATGTGATTTTTGTAATTGTAGCGGCTAAAATAAAGGCTAAGTGATCAGCTTTTTGTTTTTGATTAAAAAACTTACTCGTTTTTCAGGTTTTGAAGGTTCAAACTCATGCTTCAAAAAGAATAACGAGTTTAATTCCATGGTACAACTGGTCGAAAAGTTGTCCGACCAGTTGCCTAATTAGGCAACATCAAAACACTACCAAACAAATACAATAAATATTGACCTTCAACACTTTGCGCACCAGTATCCGTTTATAAACGTTTATAAACGGATAAAGTGGTCAGACCGGTATCTGACCACTTTTATATAAATTAACCCGCTTGCTTCCCATATCTCCCCGCTAAAATTATATTTGCTACAACGTTGCGCCGATATATGCAAATGCGAATTCTGATATACCCTGCATTTTTGCTGGTTTGTTTCCTCGTCTTTATGGGGACAACAGATTACGGCTATGTGACAGACTACCTTGGTTGGCTCAATGCATACAGGGATGGAAGTCTCAGGGACGTTGTCCATTGTTTTGGTTATCCCGGCAATCATCAATTTTTTCATCTGGTAAATTATGGGCTTTTCAAGCTGATAGGAAGTCATCAGATGGCCATGGGTTTTGTCTTTATTTTTGCTCATGCCAGCGTTTGTTATTTGATATACAGGACTTTCAGACTGATTCTCGAAGCAGTTGCCCTTGAACAAGGTGGTCTCATAGCTTTGTTTGCGGCCATTTTCTCCGCCCTTTCTCCCTACGCCATTGAGCCACTCACATGGGACGCTTGTTTTCATTACCTGTTGGTGACAGCCCTGACTTTTGGGGCCATGAATGTTCTCGTCAGATATGTACAAACTCAAAAAACATCATGGCTGTTCATTCATTTATTGCTCTTCTTTTTGGCTCTTTATACGCTTGAACTGTCTCTCGTGGCTCCGGGGATATTTATACTGTACTTGTTTTTCATGTTATGGGTGAAAAATGATCTGAAGGCCTTCAGAAAACATTTCATCATTCTTACACCCATTTATTTGGCCTTGCTCGTCTTTTATTTTATTTCTACAAAATGGATGATAGGCTCCTGGGTAGGACATTATGGTGCAGAAAAACACCTCAACTTTGACCCGCTGATTCTGGTTTCAACCCTGGCAAAGTATTTTGTAAAACAGGTCTTTTTTGTCCATTTCTGGAAATTTACATGGAAAGAACAAGTCTATGTTTGGCTGGACGATTTCGTCATTGCCACGGTTTTTCTATTGGTCATTGCGGGCTTGCTGTTATTGATGTTTAAAAAATCCAAACACAAACTCCTCAACAAGGTAGTACTTGCAGGAACCTTAGGATTTGCTATAGGCTTGCTTCCCGTTTTGAATCTCTTTTTTGTCTGGATAGGCTGGTATGAAAATGACCGATATTCTTATTTTGCCGCTCCACACTTGTATTTGGCTTTAAGTGCACTTTTCATCATCCTTTTCAAAAAGAGATACGGCATAGCCTGGCTGGTATTTGTATTCATCAATTCATTTTTCTTAAGCAAGATTATCGGAAGTGTGAAAACCGCGGGCAAATTGACCAACGAGCTTTCTGCCTCGTTTGCTTTTTATGATAATGACCATGTTGTATTGCTCTGTACACCAGAAAATACGGCAGGCGTTTTGGTCTTCAGAGATTATTCCGACGTGGGCATCACCCTCAATGAAAGTCTTGATTGGCTGGGCAAGGGCTTGTACCAGGGCAATATGACCAACCTCGTCCAATGGAATCCAACCACTGAAATTGACAGCCTCAATGTAAAAATTATCGCGCCAAACATGGTCCAGGTAGACATCGCCAGCTGGGGCACATGGTTTTGGAGAAAGGGTGCCGGATTAAGTAATTTTGAAAACGAACATTACAAAGTCATCAACAATGGCTTATCTTTCACAGTAGAAGCAAAAGACACCATTCGCGACCGCATCTTTATATTCAATAAGGGAACCGATTGGCAGTCCATAAAATTACCGATAGATGAAAACTAATCCTTTTTTGTACCTGGTCTGTCTTCTGTACATGACCATGTACTCTTCATGTAAACTCGAGGACGACCAGACCTCCAACCCTCATCAAAACCATAAGATGGCACAGTTTGACCCACAGGCAAATGTGGGCAGATCTGCATGGCAAAAACCTCAATTGATTGTCAATAAGCTGGGTGATTTATCAGATAAAACCGTAGTCGACATTGGTGCAGGAAGTGGTTTTTTCAGCTTCAGATTTGCCATCAAAGCCAAAAAAGTCATTGCCCTCGACATCGACCAGGACATGATCGACATCATCAAATTACAACAAAACAACCTGCCTTCAGAAATCAATCAAAAAATTGAGACACGACTGGTGAAGCCAGACGATCCTGCGCTGGAATCCGGTGAAGCAGATAAAGTTGTCATCATTAATACCATCACCTACATCGACAATAAAATTTCATACCTCAAGAAAATTTTTGACAGCCAAAAACCTGGCGACCAGATCCTCATAGTAGACTTCAAAAAGAACACGCTGCCTATTGACGCCCCACCCATCACCGAAAGAATGTCTGCAGATGAAACAGTAAAGGTTTTACAACAGGCTGGCTATGAGGTCGTGGAAAAAGATGAAAATACACTTGAATATCAATACATCATCCTCGCTGATAAATCTACCAAAGCGAGTATGGAATAATATGAACGACCAATTGTAATTGCAGACAGCTCTCCAAAAACATAAGCCACATGATTCACAGGGGAAAGCTTCAACCCATACATTTCATCCTGATCATTGTCTCAGTGATTGGAGTCCAATCCTGCGGCTTAAAAAGACAAACAAATCATCAAACCATTGATGTTCTGTCAGTCGTACAAAGGCACAACGTCGTCAATCGAAGCTTTGACAAACTAGCAGCCCTAAGTGTTGGCAATGGTAAGTTTGCCATGACGGTAGATGCCACAGGATTGCAGACATTTCCCGATTATTACGCAGATGGTATTCCGCTGGGCATGCAATCGGAGTGGGGCTGGCACAAATTCCCCAATCTCCAGAATTTTCAGCTGGAAGAAACTTTTGAATATGTCAAAACCTCCAAAGGAAATGTACCTTATGCGGTTAGTGGCCAGGAGAATCCGAGGGCTCGCGCTGCCTCTGACTTCCTTCGCTCCAACCCCCATCGCATTCACCTTGCTTCCATAGCCCTCGTGCTCGACAGAAAAATTCCTGAGATGTCCGCTTTTACAGATATCCATCAGAAGCTGGACTTGTACACTGGTGTGATTACTTCTGAATTTAAGCTGGAAGGCGAGCAGGTCTTTGTTACCACCTTGGCAGATCAACAGGATGACGCCATCATGGTAAGCGTCAAGGGCAAGCTTTTGGAACAAGGCAGGTTGCGTCTGATGATGAGGTTTCCCGATCCAACTGGAGAATGGAAAGATGCTGCCAACCATTTTGATGGATATCAGGGTCAAAGTATTTCCATACAGCAAAAAGAAGGCTACCTGGCTTTCAACCGCAATATGGACGATTTCAATTATCTGACAAAAGTGGAAGCCAATTTTGGTCTTTCCGTTGAGAGAATGGGAACAAATGCCTTCAACATATTTACCGCAAATAATGGGATCTCAAGCATCGATTATGTCGTCAGATTTGCGCCCACTTCACAAAGCACTTCAGAAAAAATACCATTCGGGACCAGAGCAACTTCAGCCAAGAAAGCCATGTCCGATTTCTGGGAATCGTCTGCCATGATAGACACGGAGGGAAGTACTACACCCCAGGCTGCAGAACTTGAGCGGCGGTTCGTTTTGTCTAAATACCTCACACATATTCAGTCAGGAGGTCAATATCCACCACAGGAGACAGGGCTGACTTTCAACAGCTGGTATGGAAGACCACACCTGGAAATGTTTTACTGGCACATCCTCGGACAAGCGCTGACGGGTTCTTTTGAAAGAATGCATCAGCAATTGCTTTGGTATAAAAATATCTTGCCCGAAGCAGAAAAGCTGGCGAAAAGGCAGGGATACAAAGGCGCGCGCTGGATGAAAATGACAGATCCCAAAGGCGAAGATGGGCCGAGCAACGTAGGTGCATACCTGATCTGGCAGCAACCACACGTCATCTATCTTTCAGACCTTTTGTACAAAATAAAAAGGGACAATGCCCTCATCAGCGAGTTGTCGCCAGTGGTTTTTGCAAGTGCAGAATTCATGGCAGACTTTGCAGTATATGATAGAATTTCACACACCTATCGACTTGGTCCTCCGCTCATTGGAGCACAGGAAAGATTCAACGCCAAGGACACTTACAATACCAGTTTTGAGGTCGCCTGGTGGAAACAGAACATCGACATTGCCATTCAATGGAAAAAGTTGTTGAATCAGAAAGTACCTGAGGAATGGCAAAAATTAGCAGAGGGTCTGCCTGCCATCAAAGTCATTGACGGCAGATATACCATGGCGGAAAGCACTCCCGACTCTTATACCAATGAAAATTATCGAACAGACCATCCGATGGTTTTGGGCATTGCGGGTATTACCAATTATGCCTATGACAAAAAGATCATGAATCAAACCTTCGATTGGGTCAAAGCCAATTGGAATTGGGACCAAACCTGGGGCTGGGACTACCCCATGGCCGCGATGGCGGCAACTCAATTAGGAAGGGCCCAGGACGCCGTTGATGTTTTGCTCCTGGATGTACAGAAAAACACTTATCTCAAAAATGGCCACAATTACCAAGATGCCCGTTTGACCCTGTATTTGCCGGGAAATGCTGCCTTGCTTGCAGCTGTTGCAAAAATGGTCACAAGAAAAGATGGTTTCCCACAAGATGGTTTATGGAAGGTGAAATCTAAAGGTTTTTGGACAAAGTGAAAAAGTGTGCCATACTTTCAAAAGTCGTATAGTCTTCAAACATACTCCGATAAAAATATCGGAAACGTTTCTCTCTTTTACATATAAAAGTATGGCACAAAATAGTGTCATTTTATGGACACATCAAATTTCCCTTTGGTCACAGTTTTTTTGGCCCCTTGCCCGGTAGCGCCAACAAAAGAAAAGCTGCCTTTTATCCTGTTATCGGTCTTTTCGGTCACTTCCAGAGTGCCACTACCGCCTGGAAAATTGGAATTATACAGGGTGCCAGAGGAGGTTTCCAGTATATTACCACTGCCCACATCTGATTTTGAAAGGTCATAAACACCTTTTGCCGGAACACTTTTCATAGAAATATACACATTTTTAAATCCGGATTTTGTCTGATCTTCACTGCCATAAATGGCAAAAATTTCAGCATCCACTTTCTGGGCAAAAGCAAACTTGCCGCTTATTTTGTGGGCTGTACCATCGATTTCGCACTCGAATGAATCCCCGCCTCCGGAATTACTACCCCCATCATCTTCTTTGTCACAAGAGGATAAAATCAGCATTGTCATCAGCATTAGCATGGATAAGATTTTCTGCATTTCTTTTGATTTTTTAAATTATTAATGAACCAAAAGTAAAAGCAGCACCATCCCTAAATCATCGCACTTAACAAGTGCATTATTCTGATTTATAAGTGTACTTATTTGGGAACTAAAAATAAACCTGAAATGAGTTGAAGAATTTCTTCCTTTTTGCGGTAAGACACAGGAATTTGAGATCCATTTTCCAGAATAATGGTATTGCCGTCTCCGCGGTCTATGGTTTTTATTTTTCTAAGATTCACCAGATATCCATGATGGCATCTGGCAAAACCATAAGGTAAAAGCAAGTCCTCATATTCTTTCAGGTTTTTTGAAACTATGATGGTTGCATCGTCTTTGATGCAAAACCTGGTGTAAGGACCGTCGGCCTCACAGTAAAGTATGTCCTGAATGAGCACAAAATAAATACCTGCTGCATCCTTCAGTACTATCTTCTGTTCCTGGACCTGGGGGTTTTGAATATGATTTAATAAGTGTTTTACCTGTGTAACAATCTCGGTGCTTCCTATATTTTCCTTTGCCTTAGCCAATGTTTTTTGCAAAGCCGATGGGCTGATGGGTTTCATCAGGTAATTCACTGCACTGTATTCAAAAGCCCTTATCGCATATTGATTGTGGGCTGTGGTAAATATCAGCTGGGTATTCGAATAATCTATCAGGTTCAACAAATCAAAACCACTTCCATCATCCAGTTCTATATCCAGATACAAGATGTGTGGCTGGATCTGATCAAAAATAAATTTACCGGTTTTGACTCCTTCGGCTTCAAAAATTTCATAGCTGTCATCAATAAAATGTTCCAACATTTTAACAAAAGCCTTCCTGATGGGCATTTCATTGTCAATGACCAATATTTTAGTTTTCATGTATCGTTGGCAGTATTATTTTCACACTTACTCCTTCGCCCGAGGTGTTATTGGCTATGCTAAACTGGGCATTGCTCTTGAGCTTAAGATTGAGTAAATATATTCGGTCTTTGACAATTTGGCTTGCTCTGCTGATGTATGTTTTTGCCTTTTGGATTTGATTGTCCAAACCACGACCATTATCTATGATCAATATGGTCGTTGTGTGTTCATCATTAGAAAAAAATATTTCCAATTTCCCTGTATAACCAATATCTGCAAACCCATGTTCCACTGAGTTTTCTACAAATGGTTGTACGATCATCGAGGGCAGCAAAAAATGGTCAGGATTGTTTATCTTATTGATGAGGATATATTCAAATTTTCCTGGGAATCTGATTTGTTGCAAATCAAGATATTCTCTCAGGAAGTCGAGTTCCTGTTGGATACTGTTGTACTCTCTGTAGGTGTTTTCCAAAGTCTCCCGCATGATGTGTGAAAACTTTGAGAGATTTTCTGCCACTGACATAGAATCATTGTCTGTCAGCACAAAACTCTGCAGTGATGCCAGTGTATTGAAAAAAAAGTGGGGATTCATCCTTGCCCTGTTGAGCCTTTGCTCAATCTCCATCATTTCTTGCTTCTGCTTCAGGGATTTGTTGTTGTAATACAAGTAAATAAATCCGGCAATAAGGATCAGCATCAATCCTCCGATGAGCAACATTTTTTTCTGATGGTTCAGTTCAAGGATGGTTTTTTCATTCTTTTCCTTTTGATACTTCTGTTCCAACTCATTGATGATCAGTGTCCTGCTTTCGGTGTATACACTATCCTCAAGCGCAGTGTACTGATCAAATGCCTGCATCGCCTTATCCATGAGACCGAGTCGGCCATATACTTCAACTGCTTGTTTGTAATAATTGGTCAGGTAGGAAGTCTGTGCATATTTTTTTGCGTAATACAAGGCTGAATCCTGATGGATTTCTGCTTCCGAATTTTTTCCAAGTTCGAGCAGCGTGAGTCCTTTCACCTGGAAATAAACGGGAATTTTTTGGTACGCCCGAAGCTTTTTGATGTAATGATAGGTCGAATCGTGGTATGCCAGCGATTGATTGTAATCCCCTTTGTGGTAGGCTATCGCTTCCTTGATTTGAAATGCGTAAAACCGTTGCCCGTCCATTCCAAATTGGTTGGCAAGCAGTAGTGCCTTATCGGCGAATATTTTTGCACTGTCCAACTGGCCAATTTCTTCGGATATGGCGTATTTGTTTTCATACCACCTGGCTACCCAATTGAGGTACTGAGGCAGATCCTTATCGCTTTTGGAATTGGTGATCAGCTCAAGGGCACGATTGAAGTACGGAATGAATTCATCCTCCTGGCCTTGTCTCACATATAAGGTTGAAAGGATGTTGTAAGCTTTCAATTGCTGTCGCTCATCTTGTGCTGCTTCTGCTTTTTCCAGAAGGGCAAAGGCACAAGCGGTTGCGAGCTCAATGCTGTCTGCTTTTTGAAAATATTCCGCCCTGAGATGCAAGCTGTCAAGCTGGAAAGTAAGCACACATTGCTGCTGTCTTGACAATTGGCCCAGCTCGCGAAACGACTGAACGAGGGTAGCATCCGACAGGTCTGACAATCGCAAGAACAGCTCATCTCTCTTTTTCAAATAGAGACAAGATTTGTCCATGTTTTTACCCGCTCCTTCCCATAAGCTTTCCCATTTGGAAGTATCTGCAAACCGGATCGCTTCTTCGAATTTCCATTGTTGCTGGCCGTAATAGTCACATACACAGGTTTGGGCAGTTGCAATACTGCAATAAATCAATATCAAAACCGCCACATGCCATCTCATACGCTTCAGTTTTCAAACCAATTAAAGATCAATATTAGACAAAAACCAGCTTGTCTGCTCTATCAGGTTTTGAAGAATCATTCAACAAACATATAAAAAATTTGTGCACTTACATCTTGGGCAGGTACCACAGCCCTACTCCTTGTTCCAAAAAGGTAAGAGGGTCTTTGTGTTTGCTCCTGTCCGCCCTTGGATCTGAAATGATTTGCCCACTTTTAATGGTGAACTTGTACTTGTTTTTGATCGTTCCTGAAGGTCTGAATATTTCTGTTTCTATGGTGTAGTCGCCATCGGACATATGTTCTTTCTTCAAAAAAGCATTGCTGTTGGTGCCGGGAGTTTTTGCGAAGGGGTATTTATAAAATACGTTTTCATTCAGCCTCCATTTACCATTATCAGCGGTGACATTTCCCTTGCTTATTTTAAAATCAAAGACATCAAAAACGCCGACCATGGTTGTATTTCTGTAGAGCTTCGCAGTAAAGGGATAATCGGTGTATTCATCCCACTTTGACTGGCTTTTGATCTTTATATTTCTATCGGGGATATAATGCCCAAACATAAAGTCATCATAGGAATTGAAGGTAATTCTACCGTATTGTTCCCATTCTCCACGCATCCAGTACATCTGCCTTGCAGGTGCATAAGGATCAGGATTGTTTTCTTTTTCTACCTTAAATGGCTGGCTTGCAATTTTATTGTCGCCAATAAAAAAGTCAAGACTGTAACTCCCTTCTGTCAATGTTACTGAAGTTGGTGTTTCTGGGTTGAGTGCGTCTTCATACAATGTTGTCTCATAGGACGGTAAAATGTATGGCTCAGCCCTGTAGTAAAATTTTCCAAGGATCTGCCCGCTCGACTTATTGACCACATCAAGACGCAAGTAGGGCAAAAACGCTCTGGTAAAATTATTGTAATTCATAGGCTTTCCCTCCAAGTCTTTCTCTGGAAGAAAATAAAAGTGAAATTTTATCGGCCTGAAATACCCGGTTATGGGATTGAAATAAAGGGATTGGTCAGAGATTAAATCCTCAAATGCTACCGAAGGAAACTGCAATGCGGAGGACATATCCGGAATCTGGGCCTTTTCAGTTTTATTATTTCCTGAATCAGATTTGGCAGGGGCAGTTCTGTTACCGCTTCTGCTGGCATCCCGGAGTCTGTCCGTCACACTTTGCCCCAAAAGTGGTCCCGATAAAATCATGATGTATAGGATGAAGATGATATGCTTTTTATTCATGTCTTTTCAATTTTGACACAAATAAGTGATTCCAGATTCCTTATGACTTGAAGAATAAACAAGTGTATTCTTTCTTTTAATAAGTGTATGCTCTTGAGAGATTTTCATCCCATCGGATTCAAAATCCGAATAACACCTATTAATCAAAATCATACAATTATATATCTCCGTGAGATGGGTGGAGCCAACCTCCTCATACTTGTCTCAAATTTTAGTAAACAAATGAAAAAGATTCAATTCACACTCCTCGTTTTTCTGATTTCCATGGCAGCAGCTATTGCAACACGAGCCTGCAATACGCCAGCCAATCTGCATTTTGTACAATCCGGAGCTGTTACACAACTGTTGTGGGATGCCGTTCCCGGGGCTACTGCTTATATCGTTGAGATAGGCGATCCGTTTTACCCAGACCCTTTTGACCCCCGCTACTCATGGTCAGCAACCATTTACCAGAATGATTATGAAATTCCCTTCAATATTCAGGCTTATCCATTGTTTTGGAGAGTGACCTCCATTTGCCCCGCCGGCCAGGCTGTATCTAATGTTGAAAATATTTCTATCCCCTGTATGACCCCTTCCAACCCTGTGGCATCCAATACAACGCACACCAGTACTGATTTGAGTTGGAGTTTAAATGCTGTACCGGGAGAAGCATACCCCTGGCAGCTGGCTTACAGAGTTTTGGGCTCCAACACCTGGATTCCATTATCTTTTGGAGGATCAAGTATCACTTATCAAAACCTGGTGACGCTCAATAATCTGCAGGCCGGAACTACTTATGAATGGTGCGTCAATCAATATTGTCCTTTTACTGCGACATATAGCGATCCCTTGATCGGGCTATTCACCACCTTATCCGCAGTATGCCCTACGGCAACCGTACAATCTGCAACCAACATCACCTCAGGCTCAGCAACCCTGCAATGGTCTTCTGTTCAGGGAGCTACCCAATACCAGGTGCAATGGTTCTTCAACAATGCAGTCACACCAACAGGCACCACCACTACAACATCCAATTCGTATTTGTTGCAAAATATACCCCCGCAAACTTTGGTACAATACCGTGTTGCCGCCATTTGCCCATTTGCTCCGGGTTCTGCACTCAACTTCTCTTCTTTCTCAAGTTTTACAACACCTGCTTTACCCTCGACCAATGACATTTACATCGATTATTTCAAAGTTGGGAATATCGAGAGAACGTCATTTTCTGAACCTGGCGGTTATACCAACACCGGCATGAGCACTACCGTAGTTGCAGGAACAAGTCAATTGTTTTCATTCAGCACCGGTGCTTCCGGTAAATATCAAAAACAATACTATGCCTTCTATCTCGACATCAACGGCAACGGAAATCTGGAAAATAATGAGAGACTTTTTGGTGTTGGCACAGCATTTAAGACCAATGTCATACAACTCAACATCATCATACCCGCGAGTGCCTCACCGGGTCTTTCAAAGCTGCGCGTCATCATGATGCCCACGGCTTCAATGTCGCCCAATCCAGCTTTATCTCCAGGTGTAGAAATTGAAGATTATAACTTATTCATCCTTCCACCACAATCCAGCAAAACAATCACCAATCCAAATTTGGAGTCAAATCCGGAAAGCTTTGAATTGTATCCAAACCCTACAACAGGGCAAATAAACATTGTGGGTACAATTGGAAAAAACAATACCATTTCCATCATAACCAGCTCGGGAGAGGTACTCAGTAAATCTGTGAAATCCGAAGATCAAAATGCTCAACTAGATCTTTCGCAATTTCCTTCGGGGATGTATTTCATCAAAATTGAAGACGGCATACATCCGCCAGTTTTGAAAAAGGTTTTAAAACAATAACATCACGTATCTTTCATTAAGATTGATCATTTTAGTGCACCTCTGTGAAAATGGAGGTGCATTTTTATGTTTGAAACCTAAGTTAATTTCAAAGATGAGATGGTCAAAACCAGAGATTCCCTTTAATTCTATTCATCCTTATTAAAAGATTAATTACACCCATCGCACACCAGCAGTTCCTCAAAAAATCTTGAAAGCAATAGTTTGATTTATCTTTTTTAAACCAAAGCAACGCACTCTATGGATACCAAAATACCAGCAGGAAATGGCATCACCTGAGGAGTACTCCGAGCTGGTGCACTTTCTGGAAAAAACTCTTTATATACTTTATTAATAACCGCAAAATCATTTCCGGTAACCATAAAAATGGTGGTTTTGATGACCTTAGCCATACTGCTTCCGGCATCCTCCAATATTGTTTTGATGTTTTCAAAACTTTTTCTTACTTGGTCTTCAAAATCTTCGCTGATGATTTTTCCATCAGACAAATTCAAACCCGGCATGCCGGATAAATAAATAAAATCTCCGGAAATGACTGCTTGAGGAAATGTTTCACTCATTCTGGGAGCCTTTTCTGAATTAAAGTTTTTTCTTTCGATCATTTGTAGGTGTTTAATTATTTGTTGTATTGATTTGCGTCAAAGTAATAAAATATCCTGTCTTTAATGAGACACACCTTTAAAAGAATTGTTACTTAAGACTTGCTACATACTTCATTTAATGACCAGTTTCCAACCTTCAAAAGGCTTTACTGTTGCACAATTGGGGCCTCCGTCTTTGCCTGTGCCTGGCACTTTTGTACGTAGAAACGCCCCTTTCGATGTTGCATCAATATCTTCCCATGTTATTCCCGTTAAAGGTACCTTGAGTCTTCTTGACCAAATAGAATCCCACTGTCCTGCATAAGTGCCAATGCCAATATAAACGAACTTACCACCTGCCGGGCCCTGTACGAAAGCGCCGGACAATTTAGGTAGTGCATCAGCTGCACTGTCGCCTTTCACGATGGCTTCAAATGTAAAGGACAAATCACCTGTCCCGGACATTTGTTTTTGAAGGCTTTCAACAGCATTACCCGATCCCTTTTGCAAGCCAAATAAAACACCGGCAGGGGGATTAATGAGCAGGATTTCAAATTTAATTTCCACTATTTCTATTTCTGCATTTAAAATTAATGAATAAGCCAGATAATTCGATAAAATTCAAAATTGCTCCATTATCCTTTGCTAACCTTTACAAATATTCCTTCCATCAATTTAAGATCCTTATCGATTATTCTGTCCATTTCTTTTCTAAATCCTTTTCTGATCCTGCGATTATCAAAAGAGGTCATAGATTTTATTCTACCATAAAGTGAAAACAATAAAGATCGCATGTTTTGCCTATTTATCTTTTGCTTTAGTGGAGGAACTTCGGACATTCGAAAAGCCTGGACATCTAAAAAACCAATGTGTTTCAACAAATTTTTCCAGTCATTCAGATGCAGGTATTCCTGATTGGATTGTATGATGCCAAATGATTGTTTACAATGTTCGTTGATGGATTTTGCTGTATCAAAATCAGTATTGTCCAGCCATATGGTTTCGTTAAAGATCAACATTCCATTGGGCTTCAGTACTCGTTTCAATTCTATTAAAAGGTCTCTGATGTCCTGCCCTTCCTGTATAGCAATGATGGATTCTGCGTATATTTTATCGAATGTGTTGTCAGCAACCGGTATTTGATTTTTACTTTTCAGCAATGAAATTTGAATACGACCCTCCATTTTGCAATACCGGATCCGCCTTTTGGCAGAAACAAACATGGTCTCTGAATATTCAAAACCAAAAAAATCTGCTTTTGAAGAAGCAGCCATCTCTATCAAAGTAGCTCCTGTCCCAAAGCCAATTTCCATAATTATTTCACCTTCCTGAGGACGGACAAGACTCATCATTTTAAAGGTCGCAAGCCTTCCTCCGGCGTGTATAAAGCCAGTGCCGTTACTGCCCAAATATTCCAATATGTTTTCTTCCAAAGCTGTTATTTAAAATTTCAGGAATTTCGAACTCACTTTCTATTTTTATTCAACCATGGTTTAAAATACGATTGATCAATGTTTTTACCTCTAAGTCTTACTGTCATGAAACTATTATTGAGCCCGCCTATTTTTTCCGCATAAAAGCATGGAGGAGTTCAATAAAACTTGGGGCTTGCTGATAAATTGCTGTATGCTCACCTGAAAGTTGACCTGTATGTGCATCTGGAAATTCAACGCTGAGGATCTGATCAATGGTTTTGTTTGGCTCAATGGTGTTTGTTCCTGTAACTATAAGGACAGGTTGTTGAAAAGCCCGCAGTTTCGCTAAATCAACTTTATACAAAGGAACCGCATATAAGCCCCTGAGCCTATCTTTGTCGTGGAGCCATTTGGACCACATTCGGTGTGTTGTTATGTCAAAGCTTTCACAATTCACCATCTCACATCTAAAACTTTTAATCATTTCCTCGGTTATTGAAGCCTGAGGCGTAAAATGGAGCGACAAGTCTACTATTTCTTTCATTTTTTCCGAAAAAACACCTTTTTGTTTTGCAAGATCAAACAAAGGAGCTTCAATAAGGACGAGGCTTTTAATTCTATCGGGGTAGTTTATCGCAAAATCAAAGGCAATAACCCCTCCATAGGAATGACCCACCAAAACGACAGGTTCGGTTATTCCCATCGAATCTAGTGTAATTTTTAGTCCATTGGATTCTGTTTGCACTGAATATTTCTCAGACAATTCCATTCCTGCATCACCATACTGAACATTATATTGTGTGGGTCTGATGACCTGAAAATCTTCGGACAATATTTCCGCATGTTTTGCAAATGCCTCAGCATCAAAGGTACCACCATGGAGCAACACAATGGTCTGCCCCTTACCGTCTACCTTAATGTGCTTGGAGTGGTCCTGAGCCCATGTATAATTCCCGATGAGCATCATTAACATAAGTGCGAAAACCGATTTCATGATTGATTTTGATTGGCAAATATTCGTACGACCAATTTATGAAACTAATCAAAGATAATTTCTTTTTTATGCCTGCCACTCCTTTTATTGGATGGGAATATTTTCTAATTTTATCTGTCCGGGCAATTAAGATTTAGTTTCGATTATGGACAATTAAGACAAATCACCCTACCCAAATTGATTTCTGCGTAAATAAGTTAGTATTAATAGCCATGCAATTTATCCCCAGCCAGTTAAACTCATTTTAATAAAGAAAAGGTAATCCCTCATAAAAAAATAGAATCACTGTATTTTCCCATCAAAATTATTTCAAAGGTTTAGTTTTTCTCTTCAGCTTTTATGGCCTTAATCACTTCTTCAATATTCCTCTGACAATTGAGCATTGATGCCTGCGTTGACAGAGATAAAAAGTAAATTTTTCTGCAATCCTTCTTTAATTCGTCATAGTGATCTCTTATCAATTCTGCCTTTAAATCCTGGTTGGGTTTAATAAAAATGTCTGCAATATTGCCAAAAAAGTTACTGATTAAACCAGATTGCGCCATATGCTCAAGGTATGTATCCAGGTCTTTATATTCCCAATACTGTACTTCATATAGTTTCGTGATTTTCATTTGTAATTCCTCAGACTGAATCAGGTCGATCTCATTGTTTTGCAGGATTTTATTGTAAATGGAAATATTTGGAACGAATGATTTACTGGTATTTCCTGCAAAAAATACCAGCTTAAACAATTGATCATCGGCATATTTGGAAATAACTTCATCAAACGTGGATGTGATAAATATTTTTTGTGCCATGATGGCACTGTCTATGACCAGATATTTATCCTTTACGTCTTCAAGATCGGTTTGGAGACTTGTGATCAAAGTTTTGTACAAAGCTTGTTCAGCGATCCTGTCTTTTCTCTGATCATTCCAGTTGTTGATGGATAGGGCAATTAAAATCCCAATGACCACCAGGATGATTTCGCCAAAAGCATATTTGAGATATTGGATGATATTACTCTCCTGAATGCTGATCGCTCTTAATTTTCGAAATAATTTGATCATCCTCAGTGGATTGTTGATACTTTAAGAATAACAAAGGACCATTACCAATGTCTCCAAATATAACACAATTGCGAAATTTTATTAGACCGCAATAAAGCATCTTTAGGTTGATTGTCTTCACCATACGATCCCCTGCCTACCTCTTCAATAATTTAAAACCTATATCTCTGCCTTGCCCCTGGAACATGGCCAGATTGATCCAAAACCACGCAAATTGTTCCATGAGTTCAAATTTATCATTGCCTCCAATAGGGTAACAGTCGGCAAAACCAGCGTCTTTGGCCAATTGTATCGCCGCTTGTTTGCCTCTTTCACTGTCTCCGGCCACAAATAAATCGAGGGCAATATTTCCATATACCGGATCGACCATATTGTTAAAACCTGTGGTATTAAAGCACTTTACAACGTCTCTGGTGTGCGTATTGTCCAGGATGGCGTTGGTGGTATGTTTATATCCCTCGGGGCCTCTGCCCATAACAACATTCATAGCATCGATGATGATTTTTCCAGACGTATCACCTAGACTCTTCACCACATCAACCACAGCTGTTGCCGGCGTAGAGAGTAAAATTACCTCAGCGAGCTGTACAGCATCTGCTATGCTTTTTGCTTGAGTATTCGGATTATCGAGAAGCTCTTTCCCTTTGAAATTTTGGATATCCCGAACACCAAGGTAAATTTCATGCCCGCTGTGGGCCCATTTTGTTGCCAGTGCTCCACCAACATTACCCGTACCTATAATTGCTATTTTCATACTTTATTTTATTTATTTCTATAATACTCTTCCATAATCCTTTTGTCCAATTCCGGCAAAAAACCTATATAAGGCGAATTAATATAAAAAGCCATTCTCCACTTTCGTCTTTTGAGGTAAATCCATCTCGCCCAGCATTTCTCTCAAATCTCTTTCTACAGTATTACAAAGTGCCGTTAAAGGGACGTCTGTAATTCTATTTTCAAATGGATCTTCGTTGACCTCACCTACTTTTCCAATGATTGAAAATACAAAAGAGACAAGCACAGAAACGGGAATGATCAGATATCCAATTTGCATTTTTGTAAAGTCACCAATCAACGAAAATGGGAGCAAAAGCATAAAGGTGAATAAAAAAAGCCTAGTAAAATAATCATATTGCCTCAGCAATGGGGTATTTTTTATTCGCTCACACCCTCCCTGATAATTGGCAAGCGCCAGCAATTGCCCTTCCATTTGAAAACTATCGAATCCTCCCAATGTCCCGTTGGACATGGCATCATAAATCATTCTCCCTGACAACAGCTGTATGAAGTTGGGCTTATTATTCGCCTTGTCGACCTGCTCAAATGCTTCTTCATCTAAAAATCGTTTTAATTCACTCCAATTTTCTTGATTTCTCAAGTGCAGGCGGAGCGCATGTACCCAGGCAATGACTTGATAGACCAATGCTTTTTTGAATTTTTCACTTCGTGCTCTATCATAGTTTTGCTGATGAGCATGGCTGTCTGAAAATGTGATGATCAATCTGGCCAAAACCCGGCTTGAATTGATGATGCCTCCCCAAAGTGTTCTGGCTTCCCACCATCGGCCATAGGAACTGTTGTTTCTAAATGCAATAAAAATTGCGAGAGCACTCCCCAAAATCGCAGTGATAGAAAATGGTATGGTTGCAGTCATAAAGCCGTGGTGATAAAACACAAAAACAAGTGTTGAAACCACCACTGCAAAGCCCAGTTCGACCTGGACATATTGAAGTACCCTTAAGGGATTGAAATTTCTTTTAATGATCATTTTTTAAAATTCATGTCTGATAAATCCACCAATATTTAGACTTTTGGTGACCAAAGGATTTTTATTCCGGGCTAAGTCAAATCCTGCTCCCAACTGGAATCCATGGTATTGAATCCCCAATCGAATTCTCTGTGCGAGATTGTATTGATTGGAATTTCCAATAGGAAAAGAATTGATACTTTCCACCTGGGTAAATAATTTGACCTTTTCTGTGATGTTCGGAGTGTACCTCAACAACAAAAAATAATCTACATCTGCTTCACGCATTGTTTCACAAACCAGCCAGGTAAAAATGGTTGCGTTAGCGCCGATGTGAGCATACTGAATTCCTGCCTTTGGAAAAACACCCTGATTTAATACCTGTGCCACGATCACCGGAGCAAATCCTTTCATTTGTTCATGGTTGTAAGAAATGGCTTCTGTGAATCCAAATTGAGGCAAATGGTTGGAAGAGTTCATCATATAATCAACACCTGCCCGGTTTCTATTGAAAAACAGCCAGCGTTGCGGCTTTCCATTTTCTTCCTTTCTATATTGTTTGAAGAATTTGAAAAATATGACATCGATGGTCGCCCGATTATATCCACCAAATATTTCTACCGGAATTTGACTATATGCTTTTGTTATGAAAAACAGCATTACAGAAAAGGTCAAAAAAAGAAGTTTACCTTTCATTGGAGAGCAGGCCGATTCGATTTCCTTCACTGTCAATGATTATGCTGGCAAAACCAAATTTTCCAAGATCCATAAATGGTACCAATACCTGCCCACCCGATGATTCTACCTTATTTGTGGCTTCTGAAAGTGGCCCAAAAGCATTGAGATAAATCATCGCCCCCCCGGCAGTCGGAACAAAGTTTTCACGCACCACAATAGATCCGCCAACAGCTTCCCCTGAGTTGAAGGGCACATCAAACAAAACCAACTCACCATTGCCAAAAGTCCCCTTTTTTACCTTACCACTTAAAATGGAATAATAAAAATCATATGCTCTTTCCAGGTCTGTTGCCGGTATTTCAAACCAGTTTATTGCATTCATATTATTTTGAATTTAATAGTTCAACTACCATTGTCGCGGCTGCAGCTCCTGAATTCTGTTGTTGGCCAGTGATCAGGTTTCCATCCTGGATGGCATACGACGAAAATGGTGCAGCAACCTTAAATGCTGTATTTGGTAATTTCCTGGCTTCACTTTCAATCCGGTAGGGTTGAATCTTTTGACCTACGGCCTGATCCGCATACTCTTCTTCAGCATCAGCAAATCCGGTCCAGGTTTTGCCATTGACCAACAACTCTCCGTCCGATTTTTTTGCATCAAGCAACAACGTCGTAGAATGGCATACCGCAGCACTTGGTTTTCCTGACTCATAAAAAGAAACAAACAGTTGTTCCAAATCCTTATTGCCCCTGAAAGTGTACATCGGCCCTTGACCACCCACCAAAAAAATAGCATCGTATGCCTTGTGATCTGCTTCTGTCAATTTTTTGGTATTTTCCAACATGGATTTGAAATCCTCCTTTTGCAAATAGCCCAATGAAATGATGTCATGTGCAGAATATCCGCTTTCATCCGTGGGATTGGAGTAGGCATCCATTTCAAGCTTGCCTCCCTGTGTCGATACCAATTCAACTTCATAGCCTGCTTCCTGAAAAACAAACAAGGGATGGGTCAATTCTGCTGCCCAAAACCCGATGGGCCAGCCTGTCTGTTCTGATATTGAAGGTGAGCTTGCAACCATCAAAATTTTCCCTTTGGATGGCGCTCCATGTGGATGTACATAATTCAATTTCTCCTTTGTCATATTCATATACTGATTTGTTTTTTTTTAAAAAGTGCCAATGATGATGCCTTCCAGGCCTGTTGGCTAAAGGTGCTTCCAGGCCTGTTTTCAAATGTTCAAAATTTATATAGCAAAGTTGAATGAATATATTACCTTTAGCAATATACTTACCAAGAATAGCGATACACACTTAAAGGAAAGTATACTGATAATCAAATGATTAATAACTATGCCTGAATTTTTATACAATAATAAACTCTATTATAACCCAGTCGAGTTTGCCATGGACAGAATAGGCGGGACGTGGAAAATGCCCATTCTTTGGAGATTGAAGGACAAGGTGATGCGCTATGGAGAACTAAAAAAGGATATACCCCACATCACCCATAAAATGTTGACCAGTCAACTTCGGCAACTGGAAGAGGAAGGATTTATCCATCGTGAGGTTTTTGCCGTTGTTCCTCCAAAGGTGGAATACACGATAACAAAAAGGGGTGAAAAAGCCATAACGATCATCGAACAAATACGAACTTATGGCTTGGAATTGATGCAGGACTTTGGTATTGATGAAGCAAAAATTGAAAAACAAAGCAAGGCAAAATAAGCTCTTGTCATCATTCTTTCATCTGCATAGAAAGCAACATTTGGAAAATCATCAAAACACTTTTTGCACCAATGCAATGATTAAAGTAATCAAAAATATCAAAACCAACATGACCACATATGTCAGAATGGTCAGTAATATCCGCTTATAAACTCTGGTCGTATTAAAAAACTGATAATAGGTCCAAAATGTCAAGGCAATTCCCAAATAAACTTTTACAGTATCAATAAAATCGTTGGTGCTCTCATCGGTAATGAAATAAGTAAAAGGAAGCAGCAATAAAAATACTGCCGTTCTTTGCCCGGCAACGTATGAATTGAGGACCAGATGTTGGAAATAATTGTATCTCATTTTGGCAAAACATAAATAGGATGCCAGTGATATTAATGGAATTATAAGCAATGTAGTATAGGCATAATGGCTTGACATCCAGAGCACAATATCCCCCACCAGGCCCATATCACTTTGGGCTTCACTTTCAGTGGTCCCATCATAAAAACCATCCAAAAAGTCAGCCAAAAAGGTTGACTTCCGCGTCAACGTGGTCAAAAGTGCATAGAGCGTTGACAGGATGAAAATATAGGCAAAGGGTTTGATGTGTTGCACCCTTTTGCCTTCCAGATAGCCTCTAATCGTCTTGCCCGGTCGAAGCAACAATTCACGGGTAGTATACAAAAGACCTTTATCAATTTGCAGGATCGTATGCTGGAGTTCCTGAGCTACACTCCTGAAGTTGATTTCCGGAGTATCAGCTGCCTGTCCGCATTGATTGCAGAATTTACCTTCGAAGGAGCTTGCACAGTTCTTGCAAATGGTGGTCATAATATAGAAATAGTAAGACGATCCTGAGCTAAAAATAAGCGTTTTCGATGGGTCGGTTCGTCTTACGGCAGATTTATTTCAATACCGCAGGTAAAATGTAGTTGGACAAAATCTCATTCACCTGACTGTGGGCATATGGCTGTCCATACGCACTGGCGGTGATGACTACAACTAAAGGCTGGTCCTTAAAAATCAGGATGTAATTGCCCCCATTGCCTGCACAGTAAAATGCTTCATATGTTTTACTTCCGGCTTTGAATTTTTTATTCCAAAACAAGTACCCATAATATTCCTCATCTCTCCCCTGGATTTTTCGGTGTTTTGTAAAACTTTTGTCCACCCAGCTTTTTGTAAGCAGGCGTTGATTGTTCCAAATGCCTCCGTTTTTATAAAGCTGTCCATATTTGGCAAAATCCAGGGCATTCATTTGAATTCCTCCGGCGGTATTGGGTACTTGCTGTGGAGTGTATTGCCATTTGTAGTCCGTAATGCCCAGAGGTTTGAATAAGTTTTTATGGGCAAAGTCTTCAAGGCCATTGGGTACCGACTTGTTGATGATGTCACCCAGTAATACCACTCCTGCAGTAAAATAATGCCACTTTTGTTTAAGGCTGTCGTGGTAGGGCAAATCCAGTGCAAATTTCACCCAATCCTCCGTCGGGTACATATTTTCTTCATTGCCGGGAGAAGTGTAGTCTTCATCATCACCTGCAAATCCAGCACTCATCGTTAAAAGATCCCTGATCGTCGCTCCGCTTTTGGCAGCAGAGTTATTTTGAATTCCGTCCAGCTCATAAAATTGACCAATGTTTGCTGATTCAATTTTGATAAATCCCTGCTGGATGGCCATTCCTGTCAATGTAGAAGCAAATGATTTTCCCACCGATCTTGGATCATGCAATGAAAACCGGTTTTCTCCATTGAAATATTCTTCGATCAGTATTTTGCCATGCTTTAAAACAACAATGCCATTCACATTCTTAAATATGCCCTCGTCCATGGCTCCCTTTAAGGATTTTATTCTATTGGTATCAAATGGAGAAGTTGACACTTCCAGTCCCGCATAAGGCGATGTTTTATTCAATGAAATTTTCGAGATGTCAATGACGGGATGCCTGTTTACCTCCAGCGGAAGTTCTCCCGAAGCCATGATTGCTCCCAAATGGGTTTCGTGGGTTTTGACATAAGGGCGGATTTCCATTTTCAATAAGTGCCGGCCATCTGTCAATGCCTCATCTCCACCATTGCGCAGGAAACGGTTCCAAAATGATTCACTCCAGGATCCCTGGCCGTTGATATTATCGATCAGCGGCCTGTTGAGATGTGTATCATAATTTTGATTTTTGGCAGAAGGAGCTCCCGGCAAAAGTTCACTTTGATAAATCAGTTGATCATCGATGTATAAAGAAAACTGATAATTACCTGATCTAAATAGTGAATCCACTGGAAGGCCTGGTAAAAGCATGTGCTGATGGTTGGTCAGAGAGTGTTCAAAAAAGGCAACAAAAAACAGGTTGCTTTTATTCGTCAGTTGGTACGTCGATAGGAATTGCTCCACACCAAGACTATCATATGGCAGGCGCCGATCTGTAAAAAATATTTTCCCAACATTGGTGGAATGGACTTCGGACTTGCTGGCCTCTGCCATTGGAAAAGGTGTTTCCTGACCAAAACAGGTGCTTGATAAAATCAAGGTAATGGATATTAAAAATAAGCTTGCTTTCATAAATTATTGCTTAGAAGTGGTACCACCGGCTTTTTGGTGTGACTCTTTATGCCGAATGGTATAACGGTTTCGGGCTTTGCGTTGGTGGGCTTTTGAAACCGAAAACTGTCTGCCAGCACCAACGTTTATTTTTTGGTCAAATGTTCCTATTTGCACTGTCCGCCCACTAACGCAAAACCCGTGTCATAGGGCGTTTTTATTTGTCTTGAGTGGAATTTAGTCAGTAAAATCATAAGGGCTTGGTCATTTTATAGTTTACGATTTCAACGCCCTTGATTATGTTTGTCTGTGGTGTTATTGTTTTAAATCCCTTTTTTTCAAAAAAACGTCTTGCCGTTTCGCTCACATCTGAATTTAAGACTGTCGCCTTTCTATTAATCGCTTCTTTTTCAATTTCTGAATAAAGTCTGTCGGCAATACCCCGTCTTTGGTAGTCTTTGTGAACATATAAAAAGTCAAAGTAGTCGTTATTCTCCAATGAAGCGTAGCCTACAATTTTATTGTCAAGCTCTGCAATAAGAAAATATTGTGAAGTCAACTTGTCTGTCCAGCGTTGAGTGTTTTCAATCGAAGAAATCCATACCTTAATTTGTTCAGGTGAATAGTCGTTTTTGCAGATTGTCGAAATGGTGTCCACAAACATTTTCTGCATCTCTGTCAAATCGCTAAGTTTTGAAAGTCTTATTGATATTTTCAAATTGTTCATTGTCTGTTTTGTTGTCGTCCTAAAATGCCCTATAACTTCATTTCTAACTGCAAAGTATGATTAATTTAAAAACAGCTTCAACAATTTATTGGGGCTCAATACATTTTGCAGCATTCCTTCCATCTTCAAGAAAGCCTCATGCTGTTTATTTTATTTTTTTATAGCCCTCAAATCCAGCAACCACAAGGGCTTCAGAAAAACATTACAGATACTCCGAACATTTCACCCCATTCTGTTATTATGATTAGGTGTATATTACACATTTATTTCTGAGATCGTTATTAGCATTTACAAAAGGGTGAAATCGTTAAAAATCCATTTTATCACCTAAATTAATTAATTAACTCATGAAATTTTTGTACATCAAAAAGTTTCTCCTCGCAGCTTGCATTGGTCTGCTCTTTAATTTCAATGGTTTTAGCCAAAACCTTATTCCCAACCCCGGTTTTGAAGAAGGCAGCGGTAATACGTTTACAAACTGGTCTGCTTTCAACCAAATCAGCGGTACATTTTCACAGGGTACAGCAGCCGGTGAATTCAGAAGTGGTTCCAGGGCTCTAAAAGGTCAGGTAACCCAAACCGGTGAAGCCTGGCATTTACAACTGGCCAGTGATCTGATTCCTACAGTGATCGGTGAAGAGTATACTTTTGACATTTGGGTCAAGGGAGCCAACGCCGGTACTCAAATTCGTTTTTCAACACAGCCAAGTGCTTTGTATTCAGCCAATTACACCGTCAGCAATGACTGGACCCAGATGACCTGGACCTTCACAGCCAATGAAGAGATGACCAGGATGATTCTTGATCTTGGTGCCCAAGTCAATACCTACTTCCTGGACGACATGTCCTTGACAGGTCCTTCTGGTGGAGTTGCGGGTTGTGAATTGCTTGCCAACGGAGACTTTGAAGTTTTCAATACCACGGACAGCATTTTTACCGGCTGGACTTATTACAATCAAAACGGTGGAAGCAGTTTTGACATAGCAACAGGAGCCAACGCCTTTGAAGGTACATCGTTGATGGCCATCAACGCTGGAGGCATTCCAAGGTGGGGGTTGCAACTCGGTACTCCATCCTTTCCAACCGTGAATGGACAGTCTTACACCCTCAACATGTGGATCAAAGCTTCGATACCCAATGCGAATTTCATACAATTTTCGACCAGAGATGGGGCAGGTGCCAATGAAACCCAATATACCAATTCAGCTATGATGATTGGTGCAGACTGGACGTTGGTGTCTTATAATTTCACAGCCATCAGCGATGCAACTGTGATTACGATCAACCTTGGGGATGAGACCGCCAACACTTATTTTATTGACAATATTTGTGTGATATATCCTGACGCAGAAGACAATTGTATGCCGGTAGACAACAATGGTTTTGAGACCTACAGCGCTGCCAGCAATACCTTCAATGGCTGGACCTATTACAACCAAGGCAATGGCAGTACTTTTGGGGTAACAACAGAGACCGACAATGTGTACGCAGGTCAAAACGCCCTCGTGGCCAATACAGCAGCCAATACACAGACCTTTCAATTACAAATTGCAAGTCCATCGTTTTATACGCTGGAAGGAGGAACTTACAGGTTTAAGATATGGATCAAGGCAGACTCTGCCAATGTAAATACCATCCAGTTTTCACTGAGAGATGCTGCCAATCCATTCAGTTCAGAAACGCAATACACCACCTCAGCCACAACCATAGGAGGTGACTGGATGCAGGTGACCTATGAGTTCAGGGCCATAAGTGCGAGGTCATTCGTCACCCTAAATCTCGGCGGCACAGCTAAAAACACTTATTACATCGACGAAGTATGCGTGGAAGTAGTGTGTGGTAAAACTTATACTGCACCCGAAACGCAAACACCAATAGCTCAGGGCAAACCCAAGTTTTTGGGCAACATACATGCAGGTCATGCCTTGCCGGATTTCGAAAAATACTTCAATCAGGTAACGCCGGAAAACTCGGGCAAATGGGCTTCTGTTGAAACTTCAAGAGATGTTTTCAACTGGGATCAAATCGACGCTGCAAGACAGTTTGCCAAGGAAAATAATTTCCCATTCCGTTTTCACGTCATGGTTTGGGGTGCTCAACAACCAACATGGCTGGAGTCTCTGACCCCTGCTGAACAGGTGGATGAAATCAAAGAATGGTTTGCCGCAGTTTCAGAAAGATACAGTGGTGACAATGCACCTGAATTTGTGGAGGTGGTGAATGAGCCTCTCAATCAGCCACCTTTTTACAGAGCAGCTCTAACATCTTTGAACACAGAATTGCAGACGACACCTCAGGAATTCGACTGGATCATCAATGCATTCAAGCTGGCCAGACAGTATTTCCCTGCACAGACCAAACTCATGATCAATGAATATGGAATAGAAAATACAACGACGCTCAACAGACGCTATGCCGGTATCATCCGCACATTACAAGCAGAAGGGCTCATCGATGGTATTGGTATGCAAGGCCATACTTTCAGCACCAAGAAATACGGAGGCACCTATGCGAATCTTGAAAATCTTCTAAGGACCAATCTGGATACGCTGGCCCAATTCGGACTGCCCATCCAGATTACCGAGATGGACGTAGAAGGAGACATGTATTTTGATGCCAATGGCGAACCGCAAGACGGTGGCACAACAGCCCAAAAAGACTCTTTCCACCTTGCTGAGTATCAAAGGATTTTTGACATTTATTGGTACCACCCATCTGTTCAGGGCATCACATTATGGGGCTGGAGACCAGGATTGTGGCAAAATGACGCAGAAGCCTATCTGATAGATCCATGTACCGGTCAGGAAAGACCTGCACTCCAGTGGCTCAATACCGTCATCAGAGATTCAAATCCGCCTTACGACATCAGTACCTCTACGCCATCGATATCATTGTCTGCATCGCTAAGAGTGTACCCTACCCTGGTCAATGATCAGTTCACAATAGAAGGATTGGAGGATTTCAAAGGCAACATTCAGTTTTTTGACCTCAACGGACGATTGGTAAAATCACTGAATCACAATACCAACACCGATCAGGTCACTGTCAACGCAGATGATCTGCATTCAGGCATGTACATCATCAAAGCAGGAAATGCTGTTCAGAAAATCATAAAGCAACAGTAAATGGGAGTATTGAAGACTTCGCACTTATGGGCAAGATGTTCTGTAAAGAAATGTTGATCGTTAAGTGTTTAGTGTTTATTTGGTTATGCGGTTAATTTTTTGGCGTATCGTACATATTTCGAAGTGCAGGTATGCACTTCAATTGATCAAATAATATTTGTTACATATTTAGTGCATAAGCGCTTTCAAATGGAAACATCTGAAAGCGCTTTTTTTTACCACAATTAAACAAATGACTATGCACTACATGTTTCTAGTAGTTGTGGAAGAACATGTTGAAAATAAATAATCAATTGAGTAATAAAACCTGAAGCTTGGCTTAAACATTATGTTTTTCCCACACTAAATCTCAATACAGTCTTCAATTGGTCCGGCGCAACTTTCCTGGCGTCACTAAGATAGATTTCTCTGTGCGTCTTTAGTTTTCTGAAATAGTTTTCCTGGTCAGCAAAACTTTCCATGATTTTAAAACTCTCCGGTTCTGAGTCATAGCTTCCCAGGTGCATCATTTGTATACAATCGCCTTCAATCATTTCCTCAAATTTGATGTGATCCAATAAGGCGTGCCGTTTTTTCTTTTTGGTCAGTTCAATGTTCTCAAGGGCAAAATCCTGATCCACAAAGTCTGGCTGCCGAATCATCAGCTTAAAAACCAGATGGTTTTTATTTATCGTCCCATCATATGTCTTCCTTCCTTCTTCATTTAGGTCCCAAACTCCTTCCAGGGGATATACAGCATATTCAAAGTAGCCTTTTGGTGCGAAGCCTTTTTTTGGACTCATTTTTATGCCATAGGATAAAGCATACAATACGCCCACATATTCTGCAAAATGATCGTCATTCGGATTACCCTCACCCTCAATAGTATAAAATTTAAAACGGGGGATAGTTGCCAATTCAGGTTTGTTTTTAGGCAAATAGAATTGTTTTTCATCTTTTCTCCATTCGTGTTTCATGGCTTAACTCATTAAATTAAGCATAAAAATATATTCTTTCAATGTCAGGCCTATGTCAGTATGCTCCTGATCTTTGTTTTGAATAATCCTAATATTAATCATGGCACAAAATGTGAGGAAGGAATTACGGCAAAAAGCCTTGCAATAAGAAATCTATTGGAGGCATTAGACCATCTAAACTTGCTACTTCACAGTGATATTAAACGTTTTGAGCTCATCTAAATTCTTTAATTCAATGACATAATCTCCAGAACTCAATATTAATGGCTTAAGCACATATTTACTCTTAAGCTCAACCCTATCCAATGGTACACCTTTATCATATTCTGAAGCAATATAAGCGCTTATAATCATAGGAAATTCCATTGTTATAGAATCTACTGGAATATCAACCTCCTTGTAGTCTGGATTTTCTTTCAACCAATCAGGTCTGCCATTTACAAATTTAGTTTTAGGGTGGATGACTTCAATGTCTACTTCCTGTCTCCATTTAATAATGTTGCTTTTGTCATCTACACAAACACTTACTTCAGTTATGCCACCTTTGTTCAATACATTATGCTCTTCAGAAATAAACTTTTCTGTGAAGTTATCCTGGTAAATGGTCAGCGGGTCAATCCCCAAACTGTCTTTAATTATATTGGCCATCCATCTCTGTGTGCCACGTTTTTTCATACCGCCTTCTATGACATGGTGGAATCCACAAACAATCACCATCTTTTTAGACCCTATTTTTTTCAAGAATCTGATGACATTTTCAGCTTGTATTTGATCTCTGTCAACACCCTTAATTGGTTGTGTGTATTCATAAGCAAAAAGCTTATAACCATTGGCTAGGGCTTGTCTCACCAAATCACCCATTTTAGGCTCTAAAGTATACCCACCTGTGATTTGAGAATTCAGAGGAAAACCTCGTTTGTGAATCAATGTGTCAAGCAAATCATTGTCATTATTCAGTGAAGACAAGGTTTCCATTCCTAAATATTCAAAACCAAGTTCTTTTAAACCTACCAACAACTTTTTTGCAAATATTCTGTGTTGGGGTTTCAGATGAGCTTCACTGATTATGACCACCTGATGCTTTGATGCATATTTCAGAATTCTATCATAAGCAGAGGTAAATATACATTGTGACATATCAACGGTGTCCATACCCCAACTCACATCAATCTCTGACAAAAATACCGCATTGAGATAATCACCTTGTAAGGAATACATGGTAGCCGCTGCCGATGGCCCAAATTGATTTTTGGCCAAGCCATCTTCTATTTCATAAGAAAAATAAGTCCTATCGAAAACGTTAACCTGGGCACGTATTGTCTGAGAGAAGACTATTAAAATTAAAAGTGTTTTTTTCATTTTGGGGTAGTTTACAGAGTATTGAATATTAAGATTTCCCCGTGACCACTGAAATTACTTATTGTTAATTGGCATGTTCAAGCATTAGTTTCTAATTCCGACGTAAATAGTACCTAACAAATTTATAAAACTAATCTTAGACATCAAACTGAAATCCTCAAATTAAAACTCCGGATGCTCTTATTCCACTATTCAAACAACACCTAAAAAGGAACTGATTCAATAAAAACATTTACTTCATTAGCTACTGGTACAATACCATTCAATGTTTACAGAAATGTACTCACCTTTATTATCGTACGAATTTTACTTGCCCAAAATCTTCACAATTCTATTATACATGATCTCAGACAAATTCCAATTGTACCCCTCAAAGTTTACAGTATTAGTGAATTGCACAACTACTGCATCAATATGCCGATGATATTTGGCAATGGTTTGATATCCCGGAATAAGGCCTGTATGCTCATACTTATAGAGTGAGGAATAGATTTCCTGTTCTTCTTTATCTTTAAAAACCGATCCGTCATTTAATGCCCTTATGAACTTGCTCAGGTCTTCTGCAGTCGCCAATATGGAGTTGACATTTTCAGTTTTTAAATCTCCATCATATCCCACATAATATCCACTCATCACATCATCCTTGTTTACTTCATCAATCGACCCAA
Organism: Saprospiraceae bacterium; assembly: GCA_020436935.1. Classification (GTDB taxonomy): domain Bacteria; phylum Bacteroidota; class Bacteroidia; order Chitinophagales; family Saprospiraceae; genus JADKBO01. The sequence goes on along the minus strand of JAGQWX010000002.1, from coordinate 168,990 downwards.
AAGTGCTTATTAAATTCAAAGGATTTAAAATTTCTTCTTTGATGAATTGAAATGCACTGTATCCAAGCTCTTTACTCATTATACTGTCAAGCAGTAAATAATTGGTATTGGAATACTCATAATCTTCATCCGGTTTGAAATTGGCTGGTTTGTCCAAAACCAGGGCAAGTTGTTCTTTCGGAGTTTCTTTTGGAGACGCCCAATACATGTACGTATCGGTAAAATTTGGAATTCCACTCCTGTGTTGAACCAACATGCGTAAAGTGATTTGGTCGGCATATGCTATTCTGCCTTTCAATTCGGGAATATAAAATGCCACGGACTGGTCTAAGGATAACTTACCTCCGGAAACCAACTTTGTGATGGCCAAGGCAGTATACAACTTACTTACACTGGCAATTTTAAACAGCGCAGTTGGATCCGATGGAATGCGCTCCTCCTTGTTTTTATAACCCGAAGCAAATAATTCTACTGGTTTGTCCTTTCTATTGACACAAACAATTATACCATCAAATCCATAATCAGCAGCCTTATCCACTTGCTCTTGTATTGTGGCTGGAAGGGGTTTGATCCACGCCGACACAATGGGCCACGGAACAAAATACACGGAAATTAATGTGCCTATGAATAAAACAATTCTGATTACTGTTTTCGCTTTGGTTTTGGTCATTCTATTATTTTCTGTTGATGTATTCAACGGTGATTGATCGGCAAAAAATAAGTCCTGGCTTCATAAGCCCCTGTTTATTTGTCTTTGCAGTTATGCTCTAGGCTGAAAAATTTAATTTCAAATTTTCAACCATCTGCTGGTTCATTTTCTTTTATTGGTAATTTTTTATGCTTTTATCAAGAACAGACTTCACCTCCATTGCCTGCTGCCAATGCCTTCTTTCGTGTTCAATTAAAAAGTCGATGCAGTCTTCGAGCAGAAAGTAAAGCTCTGCTTCGCCGGGATACTTTATATAGGTTTTTTGAAAGAAAAATGATTCCAGTTTTTTGATGTGCAATTTAAATTCAGTTTGATGCTGAGTAAAATCATTCCAAATTTTTATACCGTATATTTCACCGGAAGGCTGCCATATATCCCACGTTTTGGCTTTTTTGGGTCTATCCTCTCTGGTGTATGGCTGTAAAACTTCCAGGGAATCGGCTACCAGTTGATCCATCGTGTCAATTGAAGGCAAAACCTGTAAGCCATTTTCTATTTCTTCAAAATTTTGGAAATAGGACTTATTTAATAACATTATATGAGCAATATTCTGGGCGATACTCCACCTATTAATATCTAATCTAAAATTGAGCTGCTGTAGGTTTAGTTCTCCAAAATTATTTATAAATCTATCAGTAGTTTCATCTAAATCCTTTCCCCAATTATTGCTTGCCATATGGTTTTAGTTTATAATATTTTATAAATACGCTCATCTCTGTATTAAGTAAAGTTTTTTTACCACAAGAAACTGTATGAATTACTCACCTCAGATTTAAATATATTTGAACCATTGCCTGTTTTAAATGTATTATTAAATGGATACCTAGATTTCAGAAAACTGTATTTAATTTACTCTATCCATGTATGATTTCCATCTATTAAAATTTTGTAACAAAACTGGTCATACTATTCCCTTATGCACTATCAATCTTTTATTAATTCTCTATTTATTGCTTCTATTATTTTATTTTCTTCAATGATTAAATTCTCCAAAACAGTTATGGTTCTGTGTTGGTGCACATCCCTCCAATATAAAGCCGCTTAAAACAAAACAAATGCTTTGCTACGATTTATGCCATTTTCCAATGATTCTTTTAATAGGGGTTGATTCGATAACCTTTCATTAAGCGATACTCCTCCTATTTCAGCAAGACCAAGTTTTATCAGATCAATAACTTGCATATTGTTTTGATGAACTGCCTGGATAGCACGATCCTGATTATTTTTCAAATCACTTAATAAGATTCTGATTTGTGTAGGTATCAATTTTATATCTCCCGTATTTTCAAGGGTTTCTATTGTATTTGTATTAAAAACCACCAATCTGGTTCTCATATCTAGTTTATCCAGATCAATAAAGGCTTGATCTAAACTTGTTTTAGGCGCCTCAAAAGTTTGCAGATAATCTTTGTATTCATTATTCATGGAATCCAGGAATGCATTCATATATTCAATATACGTGATATCTTTCCGGAGGTCCTTCAATAATTGATGGTAATAACTTTGTCTGGTCGAGTCAACTTTATTTTCCTCATTCCAATTATTAATCTGCAAGGCAATCAAAATTCCAATGACTACCAATACAATTTCTCCAATAGCATAGAGCAAATATTTACTTAACCTGTTTTCAGCCACCAATTTCTGTCGAATTTTCCTGAAGAATTTTATCATTGGTCATTTGTTGATTAATATGAAGTACAACTATTGCCGCACCAAATAAGTCCTTACAATTTACTGAATGACTGGCTTTTAAAGTATGAATTTCTTGTACAAATCCTCATTGAAAGCTATTTCTGGTCACTTAATCGCAATTCTCTAGTCTGGAGTCAATAAACAGTCAAAATAATTATTTATATCATCCACAGATATGGTTTCTTTTTTGAAATTAATTTTTGACAGTTGAAAGTACACTTTTATTTTCTGCCTCTTCAAATCGTGCTAACTAATTTGTGGTACACCTTGCAAAAGAATAAAAAGAAATGGAACTAACAAACTTATAGTGACCAAGAACTTGAATTCAGTATTGGATTGTAGTAATATTTCAGTAAAAATTCAATTGGCAACAATAATTAAAGATATGTCGACTTGATCAAAGTATGTTTTCTATGCCGGCGCCATATTTTTTTATTCAATTGCGTTTTCTTCCTTGATTTCTGCAAATCCATTGTTCAGGATCCAGAGTATTATTCCGATAATTATTAAAATAGTGGAATAAATTATTTTATCGGATGCCAACATTTCAAAAGCGCCTTCCTCACCTTTAATATTTTTAGCCCATGCCTGTATTACGATTGCAATAATTCCTAAAGTTTGTGCTACAAAAAAAACCACAATCACCCAAATTTTAACTGCCTTTTGACTAAAAGTATTCTTTGTGAATAAAAGATAAATTAAAACAGATTGAAGTAGAATTGGCAAAATTCCAATTAAATTTCGACTTGTGAATGTTGCATAGATGTTATTGAGCATCAAACCACCTAAGACTCCAATCAGAATCCGATAATATGCGTGATTTATAATCGATAATTTTTTCATTTATATTAAAGAATTTTAATTTGGATACAATTCTACAATTTTTATTGCCACTACGTTCCTGTTAGAAGGACAAAGCGATAGAACGTCCAATATCATATCACTCGTTATCTGTCATTAATCTTGTCCAAACTCTCCAATATTCGTCTTTATATAATTTGTTGAGTCGGGTCTTATTTCAAATTCACAAAATCGATATTCTTCATTAATTTCACCTTTTTTTATCTTCTTTGCTCTATCAGTTATTGAATTGAAAACTATTGTTGAATCATTTTGAATTTCCCCCCAATAATCAACTAAATGGTAGTCTCCTTGATGATTCTTGTACACTTGCATAGCTATCTCTTTTCCATTTGTTCTGTACATCCCCCAATCCCATATTGCAGGTTCATTTTTGAAGGTTAAATCGTTATTTTCTATTTCAAACTTTATTTGCTTCTTCAATTCAATAATTAGCGGGTTTACATCTTCTCCATTCAACCAAGGCCTGCAATAAACTCCATGAATCTTGATGGCAGTGCCGTCACCGAAAAGCACCATAGGTGAAACACAAATTCTTCTTGGGTAATATGGCCTTTCTTGCTGATCTAGTACCACTGTATCAATATAAAATCCATTAATTTTGAGATTCGGACTATATTCGTATTTTTTCTGCGAGATGATAAAATCTGATTTATGATATATTCTTACACATGAAGCAAATACTAAAAATGTCAATAAATATAGGTATTGATATTTTGTCTTCTTCATTTAAGGGCAATCCATTTTATCATTATTAGTCCTCATAATTAAAGATAACTGTTGGCATACACGTCTTGGTCTTTAGCCGACATGACTGCTGTATGCTTTGTTCCATGCTGTTTTCATTCAATTCTCATCAATTCGTTTTGATTATCAATAACAAATTGAGCCATTTTTGAGTGGAATTCTTTGCTATATTCTTTATCATAAAAATATCCTTCAATGACTTTTGCTTGAGGAATTTCTTTATATCCATCGACAAAAGAGTCCCATTTCTTATCCCAATCTAGGCTATTGTTTTGAAACTTACTTCTGAGCTCTTCTATGGTTTCAAATCTACCAAAAAATTCATTTAGTACTACTTCATAATCTTCTGAAAGACGAATTAATTTGACTTTTTTCATTGCTTCTAATGCAACTATTGCATTTTCTGGTTGATTGAATAAAAACTGATATACTCCACCATTATTCGTTTGTCCTTCAAAATTAATAATTGCAAAATACATTTTTTGGGTGTCGTGCAGTTTGCTTAAAAACTCATAATGTGATTCTCCTTTTTCCCAATATTTGTATTCACTGTAAACCTGGTTGCACAACTTTTCCGAAAAAGCGAAGTGAAGATTATCATATCTATCATATTCTTTCGATTCGTATTTTTTGTTTATCTCATCAATCCAACTTGCTGAAACTCTTGGCAGCATCCCAGTCTTTGCTTCATCATTGTCTAATTTCACAAATTGATTAAGGGCTTTACTTTCGTCGTTCTTTTTCCAAAACATCCAAGTCAATATCAACAATATTGCAACTAAACTTAAAGTTGAAACTGGTTTCATTTTTTTAATTTAATGGCATGGAACTCTTCATAAACGCTATATTCTTATATCACTATTTCGCATTAATCACCCTAACTTACCCAACTTACCAGAGATTCATATCAATAAACTCGCAGCTCCCATTCAATTTAGCTCACCAAGACAAAAAATAATCTCTATCTCACATGTTGTCTTGAATAAAGTTTGTAGTAATACATACCTTCATCCGAATTCAATCCACCACTTTCAACATCAGATAACAGGCCAATTCATATAGCTTCATAACAAATATAAATCAATTCTATGTAGGTGCTACGGAAGATACTATTAATTTTTACTTCACTGCCAGAAGCAAACCAGTGGAATAAAAGGCAATAATTTGATCAATGTGCCCTGGAGTCAAAGACTGCAATAATTCTTAGAATTTTCTCAGGATTTTCGACACAATACCAGGACCCTCGTAAATGAAGCCCGTGTACACCTGGACCAGGCTGGCACCTTTCGACAGCTTGTCTTTGGCGTCTTGGGCCGTGAAAACGCCTCCTACGCCGATGATGGGTATTTCGGGGGCACGCTGGTGTATGAAGGACAACACATGGTCAGAGATGTCTTTTACCGGGGCTCCGCTGAGTCCGCCGGCGCCAATTTCGTCCACCCTGACTTTGGGAGTTCCGGGCAGGTTTCTGCCGATGGTGGTGTTGGTGGTAATGAGGCCGTGGATTTTGCTGTCACGAACGATGCCAATGATGTCGGTGAGCTGATCGTCGGTGAGATCGGGTGCTATTTTGAGCAGAATGGGTCGCTGGATGGCCTTGCTTTGATTGGCTTCAACTAGGGTCTTGAGGATGGCAGTCAATGGACCTTTTTCCTGCAGGGCTCTCAGTCCGGGAGTATTTGGAGATGAAACGTTGACGACAAAATAATCGACGTAATCGTGGAGCTTTTCAAAACAGATGAGATAGTCGTTGAGAGCTTCTTCGTTGGGCGTTACCTTGTTCTTGCCGATGTTGCCTCCAATGATGACGGATCTTTTGCCCAGTTTTTTCAATCGTTCAACCAGGGCATCGACGCCTTCGTTGTTGAAGCCCATGCGGTTGATGATGGCTTTGTCTTCAGGCAGTCTGAACAACCGTGGCTTGTCGTTGCCTGGTTGTGGTTTTGGAGTGACCGTACCCACTTCTATGAATCCGAAACCCAGGGCTTCAAGGGCTTCAATGTATTTTCCATCTTTGTCAAATCCGGCGGCAAGGCCAATGGGATTGGGAAACTTCAATCCGAAGGCTTCCACTTCCTTTCCTTTGGGAATGGGGTAAAACAGCTTCATCACGGCTGTCATGCCCGGAAGTTTCAGTGCTTTAAGGGCAAGGTGGTGGACTTTTTCGGGATCAATGCTAAAAAATAAGGGTCTGATCAGCCACTTGTACATAAACTATTCCTTGATGAGATCAACTTTTGACAAAATCCAACTGCCCACTCCCCTGCCCTGGACCAATCCAAATTCGATGGCCGGGATGTAGTGGATGCCTCCGTACATTCTCGAAATGGCTGCCTCGTCTGCTGCCTGATTGAAGGAAGTATATGATCTGACCGGCAATCCAAACTGGATTTCGGTACTGTCAGCAAACGCAAAATTGTCTCCAAAAACATTGGTCAGGATGGTGGATGCAGCGCCTGATACTACGCTGTGTCCGCTGGTATGCTCAGGGAATGGCGGGGTTTGTAAAAGTGGCACCCAGCTTTCATCAATGTATTGGTTGATGTACGACTCTGGCCTGATCAGGTTGGAGCGGTACTTCTCATCCCAGCAGGAAATGAAGCCGTCGAACAATCCGAGGCTGGTCATCATGTAGGCATACGTCGTATGCACAAAATCAGAATTGTTTTTTCTGGCTGCCTGGCCGGCGATGCCCATCCAGTGACCTCCCGGAGTGATTTTTTTGGAAGCGTGCATGACGTGGCCGATGACATTCATTTTGTAGGGATTACAATCCCAGAAGTTAGCGATTTCGTCTTGCTCGTCAGTGAGGTTTTTGCCGGTTTCGTACACCAGCATTGCGTCTTTATAAAACTGGCTGTTTTTATCGGTGCTGAAAGTCGTGGGCGGTGTTGGTTTGAATTGCTGGGCCGAGTCGAGCAACATGGTTCTGATCTGGTTCCAGCTGGGTTCGATGCCATCCATGTATGCCGGAGGTGTTGGTTTCCATCTGCCGGGTTCGTCGGTCACTGTAAACTTAGGGTTGGAACGCGTCTGGGCGTAGTTGTCCTTGTCCGACCATTTTTTTACGGCGTCTGCAACTGCGAGACCGTAGGCGACTGAACGCTCTTTAACGTCTTCAGGCATGTTGAGTTCATCAAACCATTTCATCAGCCTGTTGTCGAGTGCAATGATGCTGTCCTCGGAGAAGATGTATTTTTGTGCAGTGTGTGTAAATGCTGTAAGCGAAGCCAAAGGATAACAATATTCCTTGCCTTCTTCAGGTTTTGGCATCTCGGGCATGTGATTGATCTGGCCCTGGAGGCTGGCATACTTCGCATCCATATGTCTCGCAGCTTCGTAACCGGCAATGCATGAATACACATAATTCCTCGCGGCGATTGGCGGTGAAAATATGTCATGGATGATGACGTCTGTCAGTGTATTGACAGCGGTATGATAATTTTGTGTATTGGCTGCCTCTGCCTGAAAATTGGGATTGACTTTTTTACATGCTGAGAATGAAAACAGCACCATCAAACCAAATAAATATTTAACCCACATTGTATTATGCTTTTTAACGCGGTGCAAAATTACGAAATTTTGGGCATTTTTTTTGGGAAACTGTGCTGTTGAATGATGAATGTGGAGTAAGAAAGGATGAATGTGGATGTCGAAATGATGGATGGTCTAGCTCTTAGCTTTTAGCTGTTAGCTATTAGCCTTTTTTTAAGGGAATTTCCCGCTGTGCGGGGGGAGATGTTATAATAATGTAGGGTATGAACGCGAGTGAGGTAGATGGCACTGATTTTGGCAAATGTTTTAGGCTTTCGATGGTTTTGCTTGTTGGATGTGGTTATACTTTGGCTGTAATTTTCCGTTTGGGTTTCCCGCTGATTTTCGCAGAAAGTTGCGCTGATTTTCGCTGATGATTTTGGCAAATGTTTTACGCTTCCGAGGCTTTTGCTTGTTGAATGTGGTTATACTTTGGCTGTAATTTTCCGTTTGGGTTTCCCGCTGATTTTCGCAGAAGGTTGCGCTGATTTTTGCTGATGATTTTGGCAAATGTTTTACTCTTCTGATGCTTTTGCTTGTTGGATGTGCTTATACTTTGGCTTTAATTCACCGTTTGGGTTTCCCGCTGATTTTCGCAGATATTTTACTTTTAAAATATGTAAAATTCTGGTTATGTTTAAATTAAGGGGATATAAACCCCGAATGGGGTGTCAGGATTATAGCACAAAGAAGGACAAAGAATGCCCTCATTTTGGCGGGATTTTTGACCAAAAATCATGACAAAATACGAAGGCAGAGTCCTTTATGGTGCGAGTGATATATTGTATGACCAATGATCACAAAATGATTTTGAGGATCAATGCTCACCAACCTTTAAAATCTGATTTTCAATTCTCAAATTTCGGTTTTCAATTCTCAAATTTCAAATCTGTCAGGCATTTGGTTTTACACAGCATTAGCTGACCAGAATAGGCGAAGAGCCTCTTCATTGCCATTGAAAACATCTCTGTCGCATTTTCCCACGCCTTCAACTTCTTCCACCAATGGCCCGACGCTGCCATCCGTATACTGCCAGAAGGTGTATGTCTGCCAGCCCGGCGGAATGTGGACCGTGCTACCGTACTGGGCCTTCCACAACCAACATTTGTTCAATTGTGCGTAATCCGGTTGCGTACTCACCTCCTGGAGCAGGTTTCCACTGTAGATGCCAGGGTATTTCCCGGTTTCATTGAAAATTTCATTTACAAAGTCGACTGCTTCAGCCAGTTGCATCGTGGTCTCTCCTTGCGTGGTGTTGGGTTCAAAATCCAGAACCAGCAATGTTTTGCCATCAGGTTTTGCATAAGACAGGAAAGCCTGAGCCTGGAGTTTACCTGATCCTCCTGAACCAAAATGGTATGCGCCCCAAAGTAAGCCTGCGGCATTGGCAGATGCTCTTCTTGAGGCATAGGTGAGGTCATGAAACAAGGTGGAACCCAACGATTGGGTAGCCTTATGGAAGACCGCCAGCATTCCGCTTTTCCTTGCTTTCTGGAGGTCGACGCTTTCATTGCTGTGGGAAATGTCAAATACCGCGTTGAGTAATCCTGCGGGAGGAAATGTAGAACTTGGAAGTGAAAATCCAAGACTTTCGGCCTTTTGAATGGTATCGGTCCCGGGCTCACCATCGGGATTTAGGTTTGCCCTGGTCTGAAATGATTTGGTTGCTGCAACGGTATGGTTTCCCCATAGACCATCTACTTCGGTAGCTTGCAGGAAACCTTGAGTTACTAAAAATGATTGCCAAGATTTGATGAGGGCATTTCCTGAATTTTTTCCAATGACCATGATGACTGATTTTTAGGATTGAATTTTAATTTGAATTCAAAGCTGAAATGAGCGGTCTTTAGCTCATTTAATATGGATGCAAATTACATTGGCTTAGGGCATGGGCACAAGCGTAGAACTACGTGTCAGGACGATAAGCTATAAGCATTTATTTTTTGCGATTTTTTTGTCATCCGATGCGTTTGGGTTTCCCATAGATTTCGCAGAATACCGCGCTGATTTTCGCAGATAAATACTATTGACCCCTTGACTCTGGGTTCAAATTTCGATTTTCAAATTTCAAATTCCAGTTTTCAAATTTACCTAAGGAAGGAGGAGGTACAGGATTTGGGCAAAAAGGATTTTCATGATGAGGGCGATGGGAAACATGAGGGTGTAACCGATGACCGGGGCTCTGTTTTTGGACATGTCCGTTGCAAAATCCAGGATGGCCGGTTGATTGCTGAGGAAGCCCAGCAAGAGTGAAAATGGTATTTTGAAGATGCGGAAGCCTATGATGACGGCGACAAATGCGGAAGCCATACTAACAATCGTACCTGCGACGAATAGTAGGAGGCCCCTGCTGTCGTTGAGACTTTCCAGAAAGCTGTGTCCACTTTGCAGGCCTATTACAGCGAGCAACATGATGAGACCGAGTTGCCTCAGTGTTACGTTGGCGCTGTATGGCAAAGCCCAGACGATGGGTCCGGTGCGTTTTAAAGCTCCGAGCAGCAATCCTATGATGAGTGGACCTCCGGCCATGCCCAGCTTGAACTTGAGCCCTCCGGGGAAACCAAATTCTATGGTGCCCAGCAAAAGGCCGAGCGCCATACCCAGACCGAAGGAGAAAAGGTTGACCTTGCTGCTTTCGTAGTAAGAATCACCGAATATCTTTGACAATTCCTTGAGATCTTTTCTTCTGGCAATAAACCGAATTCTATCTCCCAATTCCAAAACCGTCGACGGCTGTGCGAGCATTTCTGTATCGCCCCTCCTTATGCGTGTGATGATGGCGTCGTACTTGGCGTTGAGGTTTAGCGATGCCAGCGTCCTTCCTACCATTCTGGGGTTGGACACAAATATTTGCTGGACGTCGTATTCTTTTCTGTCGTGGTATAGATTCTCCTGGGTTTCTTCACCAAAGAAGATGGTCGCTTTCTCCAGATCTTCTATGGGTCCGATGATCATCAGTGTGTCACCCAACTGAAAAACGGTGCTGTAATTGACCAGGGAAACGGCGCCATCTCTGGTCATTCTTGAGAAAACAATGTTCCAGTCATTGGCTTTGTACAGGTCTCTCAGCGCGTGTCCTGCAGCACTTTCGTTCAACACTTTCACAGAGCGGGTGGTCAGTTGGGTGTCAATCGGGTAATCTTTCCTGAGCAGTTTTTGCTCGGCCGGGTAGTCGATCTTGAGCAGCTTTTCACAAAATTTCAAAACAATCATCACGCCAATTACACCCATAGGATAAGAGTAGGTGTATCCGATGACTATGTTTTCCAATTCCTTCTTATTGCCGCCAATGAGATCTGCGACGGCAGCCATGGCTGTGGTATTGGTGGATGACCCTGAATAAATTCCCGTCGTCAAAGCCCTGTCAAAATCAAATAGGAAGTGAATGCCCACCGCGAAAAGTGCAGATATGAATAACATGATAAGGACAAAAACCATGTCGCGGTAGCCGTTTTTCCTGAATGACTGGAAAAATGCCGCACCGGAGGAGATGCCCACGGAATAAACGAACAATATAAGACCGAGGTTAAAGATGATTTCCGGGACAACGTACCTCGGGTTGACCATACCAAAGGCCAGGCCAACAAACAAAACCGCCGCTACTCCCAGGGAGGCGCCTTTGATTTTGATCGAACCCAGGAAGTAGCCTATTGCTGCCACCACAAAAAGCAGCAGCAAAGAATTTTCGGCCAGTTGTCCGGACATAATTTTATTTATATTCTTATCTGGCCGCTACCCACAGCGACCCATTTTTCCGTTGTCAGTTTCTCCAGGGCAAATGGTCCTCTGGCATGAAGTTTCTGTGTAGAAATCCCAATCTCTGCGCCGAGACCAAATTCGCCGCCGTCGGTGAATCTTGTAGACGCGTTGGCATAAACCGCTGCCGCATCAACTCCCTGTATAAAGGTATCGATTTCCTCCTTGTCATTGGTAATGATGGCCTCTGAATGTCGTGAGGAATATTTTTCGATGTGGTCCATGGCTTCTTCGATGCCGCTCACGGTCTTGATGCTGCACTTGAAATCGAGAAATTCCCTCCCGTAATCTTCTTCTTCGGCATGACTGAGGAATGGATAGGCCAATTGACTCAGCGCTTCATGGGCAACAGGATCCGCAAAAATTTCCACTTTATAATTGGCCATTCCCTCTGCCATTTTTTGGCAAAGGTCTTCTACAATTTCTTTATCAGCAAGTATGGTATCGAGTGAATTGCACACAGAGGGTCTGGTGGTTTTGGCATTGATGACGATGGACGCTGCCATGTCCAGGTCTCCGTGTTTGCTCACGTAAGTATGGCAAACTCCGGCACCGGTCTCTATCGTCGGAATTTTGCTATTTTTCCTAACAAAGTCAATCAGTCCGGCAGAACCTCTGGGGATGATGATGTCTACCATTCTGTCTGCTTCGAGCAAAGTGGTAACGAGGGCGCGATCCGGCGGGTACAGTGTCACTATATCCGCTGCAAGGCCTGCTTTTTGAAGTGCCTGACTTATGATTTTCACCAGTATACTGTTGGAATGCCATGCGTCGCTGCCCCCTCTGAGCACGGCACTGTTGCCGGATTTGATGCAAAGAGCGGCAATGTCGATGGTCACGTTGGGCCTGGATTCGTAAATGACACCCACAACTCCCAAAGGAACAATTTTTTTCTCTATGGTGAGACCATTCTTGAGCGTGTGGCTGTATGCTGATTTCCCTGTGGGGTCTTCAAGTGCAATGATGTCGTTGATGCTGTCTGCCAGCTGGTAAATTCTTTGTTCATTGAGCAGCAGACGGTCTTTTTTCGGGTCTGAATCGGGCATAAGGGCCAGGTCTTTCTGGTTTTCAACAATGATTTCCTGAATATTGTCCCGCAAGGCTTCAGACAGGTAGCGTAAGACCTCGTCTCTTTTTGCAATGGTTTGTGCAGCGATGACTTTGGATGCCTTTCTGGCATTGCTCAGTAATGTATCTACGCTGTTGAGTACTTCCATGACTTTTATATTAATACCAGATTATTGGCGTGAACGACCACTAAGTTATTTTCTTTTTCTCCGATGCGCAGGTCTTTGCTGGCAATTTTTGCAATTCCTACGGCAACTTGTTTGTTTTTGTGTCTGATTTCTACAATTTCCCCCTGATTGAAGGCCCTCTCGATGCCTGTGATGCCTACCTGCAGCAGACTTTTTCTGTTGCCCAGGGCTTCCTTTGCTCCCTTGTCGATCTCGAGGCATCCACTGGCAAGACTGCCGCTGGCGAGCCACATAGATCTGGCATCTTTGGAAGAGTCTTTGGCTCTGAAAAGAGAACCTTTTTCTTTATGATATGCCTTGACGATGGGACTTTCTCCCTGTAGACCAAATATCACAGTTTCAATACCGAGTTTGGAAGCGAGACTGGCGTAGGACAATTTGGTGGTCATACCTCCAAGTCCGAGGCTCGACTTATCGTCCGTCACAAAACTCTTCATGGTCTCCTCGGGGTCGGTGATTTCGCTGATGACCCTTCCTTCCAGATCGAGCACACCTTCTACACTTGATCCGATGAGCAACTTGCCGGCGCCAAAACCCGCGGCGAGGAGCGTGGCCAGATGGTCATTGTCAGAAAAACGGATTTCCAGGTCACTCACGACGTCGTTTTCATTGGCAATGGGGATGATGTTGTTGTCCCACAGAGCTTCTATGGTATCGCGGAGTTGCAGAAAGTGTTTTCTGTTGGAAAAATGCCATCGCTCGAGTAAAGTTTGTGCGATGACAATGCCATGTTGGTGGAAGGCATTGGCATATCTGTTGATGAGAATGGGATTTCCAACGGCGGCGGCTGCCTTGCGTTCCTGTGTCGATCCTTTATAATTTTTCAGAAAACCACGGCCATTGCCCACAGCTCCGGAGGACACCAGGATGATCTTCAAACCCATGGTGTGCAGGGTTTTTATATCAGCTACCACCTTCGCCAATATTTCATCGTGAAGCGTGCCTTGTGCACTGGTGATAGAGGAAGTTCCAAGCTTGATGACAACAATATCCGCCATAATTTATATTGGTTGAAGGGGCAAAATTACACCAATGCATTCAGTAAATATGGCAAAAGTTTAAAATTCAACACAATGTGTCTGAGCTATACATATTTTGTATGGCTACAGGCAAGATATTTGTGATCAGCTTCTTTCGACCATCATCAATATTTGTCCACGCTGAACGTTTAATAAAAAACAGAGAACCTAAGTTTTCTCTGGTCACATTTTATAATCATTCAATCCATTTAGCCATGAAATCTCTTATGATTACCTTTTGCTTTCTGCTCTTTTCATTTCTTACTGTCCAGGCACAATCCAATAATGCAGATCTGAATACCGGCATCAAAGAAGTGACTGTTTTCCTGCAAGATGCCCAAATCAACCGAAGTGGTGCCGCATCTTTGAAACAGGGACTGAACGTCATTACTGCTAAAAACCTGTCGGCACAGCTGGATCCAAGGAGCATCACCTGCTCTTTTCCATCATGGGTTTCGATCAAATCCATACACCATGAACTGGATTTCCTGGGCGAGAAAAAATTGAAAGATGAGCAACAAGTCTATCAAAGTAAAATAGATTCTATTGAAAAAATCGAACTGAAAAATAAAGCACGTATCAGTGTACTCAATGAAAAAAAGGATCTTTTGGACGAAAATAAAAAACTGGCCGAGAGCAAAAGCACTGTTGAGGAATTGGGCAAGCTGCTGGACTTTTATGACGAAAGATTTACAAAGATTGTCACAGAACAACTGGGGCTCGAAAAAGAAGGGCAGGCATTGCTCCAGGCCAAAGACAAATACATCCGACAAATGGCGGATGCCGGGAAGCAGAAAGAAAAACCTTATTCTAAAATCATCATTGAAGTTGATGCCGAACGGTCAGGTAATGCTGAAATCGGCATGACCTACCTGGTAACGGGTGCGGGCTGGTTTCCAAATTATGATATGAAAGTAAGTTCAGTGGACAAACCACTTGTGCTGAATTACAAAGCCGAAGTGTACCAAAACACTGGAGAAGACTGGAAGGACGTAAAATTAAAATTGTCGAATTCCAGGCCAGGGGACAATGGCGATTTGCCGGAACTCGAAGCCTGGAACCTCAATTATCCTAGAAACAGCGTCGTTGTGTCAAAACAGCCGGTAGGAAATGTCAACTACGTGACCGGACGAATTACAGACCTTGCCGGTGATCCACTGATAGGGGCTTCTATCGTTGTGACCGGTACTTCTGTAGGAACTGTTACTGATTTGTCGGGCAATTTTGGTCTCGCCTTGCCCAGGGACAACAAACAAATATCCATCAGTTATGTGGGGTACAAAGGAAAAACCGTGACCGTCAACAATGATATCATCAACATAAAATTGGAGGAAGATGAGAGTGTTTTGGATGAAGTGGTGGTTACTGGATACGCAGACAAATTGACCGGAGCTGTAGCCGGTGTATCCCGTTCAGATTTTAGATCATCAAAAAGAAAAGAAGAACAACAATCCGGGACCATCTACCGACAGACCACCACTGAGTTTGAGATCAAACAAAAATATACCATAACTTCAGATGGAAAAAAAGTAAGCATGACCATCGGCACCTATGACATCGATGCAACTTATACCTACATTGCCATGCCCAAAACAGATCCTGCTGCCTACTTGCAGGTCAGGATTTCGGAATGGGAAGACCTGGACCTGCTCGACGGTCAAGCCAATCTTTACAGCGAGAATACTTTTGTCGGGCGGACCATTTTGAATGCCGAAACCCTGAGCGATACCCTTGATATTTCTATGGGCACGGACAAAAGCATCATCCTCGGCAGAAAAAAACAAAAGGAAAACAGTTCTAGAAATTTCCTTGGAAAACAAAGGACAGAAAGTAGGGCCTTTACCATCAGCGTCAAAAACAACAAACCGGTGGCTGCAACCATCCTGGTGACAGACCAAATCCCCGTCTCGGTCAACAGCGAAATCAGTGTCAGCGCTAAAAACTTGTCGGGTGGCGTGCTGGATGAAGCCACAGGATTGGTGACCTGGGAAATCACGCTGAAGCCCGGAGAACAGAAGGACCTCGACCTTGCCTATGAAGTAAAATTGCCGAGGTACGAAAAGATAGTTTTGGAATAGGTCAGGCTGCCAACCTCTTTCTCGGTATTTGGAGGCTGATTTCTGTACCATTTATGGAAGTTACGGACATTTTAGCCTGAAGTTTGTTGACAAATGCTTGTATCATTTTGAATCCAAAGCTGTTTTCAAAATTGAGATTTTCTGTGTCCATACCCTTTCCATTGTCACGGATGATAAGCTTCAGTTCGTTGCCCAGATCTTTCAAACCCACATACACTTTGCCTTGACTGGCGTGGGTAAAAGCGTGTTTGAGGGTGTTGCTGAGCAATTCGTTGGCGATCAATCCGAGTGGAATCATTTGGTCAACGTCTATCAGCATGGGGTCAATGTCTTTTTCCAGGGTGATGCTCTCTTCATCGATGTTGTAAGATTCAAACAACTGGTCTATGAGCTGATCGAAATAGGACTGGCTGTCTATATCGGTGAGCCCGGCGTCCTGATATAGGTTTTGGTGTATCAAAGCCATAGAGCCAACACGGTTTTTTCCTTCTGTGATGGCATCCAGGGCAGTGGGATCAGTGATGTAATTGCTCTGCAGATTGAGCAGGCTGGATACTACCTGGAGGTTGTTTTTCACGCGGTGGTGAATTTCCCGGATCAGGAAGTTTTTCTCTTCAAGTAATTTTTTAAGTTCATCTGCCTGGGTGCTGATTTTTGTGTTTTTCGAAGCCAGTTGCCGATAAAAGTAAAGCCCGAGGAAAAGCACAAGGGCCAGGCCACCCAGGACGAGAGAAAGGATCCAAAGCCTTTTTGACTTTTGTGAAGATTCCAGCAAGAGGCTGCCTATTTCTTTCTCCTTTTGGGACCGGTCGTATTGACTTTCCTGGTATGCCAGAATGGCGTTGGTTTCCAGTTGATTGGTTGAATCCTGGTAGACGAGGGCTTGTCTGTAATAATCCATGGCCAGTTGTCCTTTACCGGAGTTTTCATAAATTCGGGCTTTCAGGCGCAAAAACCTATCCTTCTCTAAGAAGTTTTCAGGAACGTTTACTTCCTGGATTGAATTGATGTATATCTCTGCCATTGCGCTTTGACCATTCTGCAAAGCGTATTCGGCAAGGCAGATCAAAGCAGAAATTTTGTATTCATTCTCGGCCATGTCTTTAATGACAGACTGGAGTTGTTCAATGGCAAATTCATATTGTGCTTCATCACCGCCGGCTCTCGCATATCCGGCAAGCATATACAAACTCTTTGCAGTCTGATTGATGAGTTTGGTCTCTTTGAAATATTCATATGCCCCCCGCATCAATTCGCCAACTTTTGAATGGTCTCCCAATTTATTAGCCAACTTTGCCTCGCTCATCGCGAGCAGGTTTTTTGTCCGCTCATCTTCCTTCTTGAGGGATTGTTTTGCTTCCTCCAGGTATTGCTGTGCTGCTGCAGTATTATTGACCCTGAGCATGTAATCAATCAGGCTGATATAAGCAGCTACTTTCTGGACAGGAAAAGCTTCCATGTATTTGATGGATTCGAGCGTATGATGTATTGCATTCACCAAATCATTTTTTCGCCTGGAATACCCTTCCATATTGACGTGGTACAACATGATTGTTGCCGTATCTTTGGATTCTGTAATCAGCTCTGAGGCTTTATCGAGGTAAGGTTTTGCTTCATTGATATTGATTTGAAAATGATTGCTGGCCAGGTGCAGATACACTTGAATATCATCATCATAAAGCCCATGGTGTCCTATTGCTTGATTTAAAATGGAATTGCTCGCTGCAAAGTCTCCGGTTATTTTGTAAAAATTGCCCAAAAGGAGGGTGAATTTCACCAAAAGTATTTCATCGTTTGATTTTACAGCAAGTTCCTTGATTTCTTCATAAATAGACTTAACCCCAGGGTAGTCTCTTTCCATGAGCCTTTGATTGACAACAACATCAACACTGTCCATCATGGTCGAAAAAGAGGTCTTTTTATTCAGATATTCCTGAACAAGTTTTATGGCCTGATCTTGTGGATTTGATGCAGTATGTGCAACATTCAAGCACAAAATGACCATCCAGAATGAGACAAAAATTACCTTTTTCATGAGCAGATGCTTTGTTCTTTCACTTCCTGTATTGCAAACTAATGATCTTTTTCATGATCAGAAAATTTCTGAGGGATATGTTTTGGGGGGTATAAATGCTGGTGTATGAGGTGATCAAGCGCATGAAGTTCAATTTCGACAGAGCGCAGATCCTGTGTTTTGCACTTATCGCAATCCTCTTTCTGCGACGCATCAGATATCGCTTTTTTAGAATTTAAAGATTCAAAAAGTTTAATAATTTTTGTCATCATCAAAGATCTCATACAAAAGTGACCAAATATCACTGGGCATCTCTCACACTTAAGGGTGATATTGGATGGCAAGGGCACAAAAAAGAAGGCGGGTTACTGAGTGCAACCCACCTTCAAAAACACTACATTCTTATGAAAAAACTATCTCTATTTCATATTTAATTCAATGACCTGGTGCAGAAGAACCAATCGTAACACTTCATTTCTGGGTGATTTTCTTCCATTCTGTCTTTTGCAACACCACAAGATCCGGCAGGAGGAACAATGACGTCATCCCCTGGTCTCCAGTCTGCAGGAGTTGCTACTTCGTATTTATCCGCTGTTTGCATGGCGATAAGCGCGCGTTTCAATTCATCAAAATTTCTGCCAAGAGAAAGCGGATAATATATGATGGCCCTGATGGTACCTTTTGGATCCACAAAAAATACAGCCCTAACAGCCTTTGTTGAGCTTTCACCCGGTTGAATCATGCCATATTTTTTAGCTACATCCATGGTAATGTCTTCAATCAAAGGAAATTTGACCTCCACATTTTTCATGCCCCGGTATTCTATCTTGTCTTTGATCGTTCTCAACCAGGCAATGTGGCTGTATAGTCCGTCTACTGACAAACCCACAAGGTCACAATTCAAAGATTTGAACTCGTCCTCCAAAGTGGCAAAAGTCATAAACTCAGAAGTGCACACTGGAGTAAAATCTGCAGGATGGCTAAACAATATCACCCATCTGCCTTTGTAGTCGTCAGGAAAATTGATTTTTCCCTGGGTGGTCACAGCCGTAAAAGAAGGTGCTTTTTCACCAATTCGCGGCATAGACACCACATTATTTTGTAATTCAATAGTGTGTTCCATGATGAAGTTTTTAATTCAGGAATAATGATATACTTGTCAGAAATAGATTTGTATCAAACAGGACGATCCATTTTCTGAAAAGTATACTCACGAAAGTCAGTGTTTTTTCTGCGGCTTAAACATCTGCATTTAACTACTAACAGAGGCTCAGACCACCCTACCAATCCATTGTCTTTCAATGAGAATTCAAAGTTCGGAGTTGATAAGGAATATATGGGTAACAGAAGTTACCGCCGGAGATGATTTGCGCCAGTCTTTACAGTGTATTGTCGAGAAAGCCTGTATGTCAATCTGTTTCTTCGTATTCTTCCTTGATGTGGTGGAGCAAGCTCCCGCAATTGTGACAAAATCTGGCATTGCTCAGGTGATTGATTTCGAGGCAGCGTCTGCAGTGGAGGTGGTCAGATTTATTGATGCGCAAGACTCTGTTGCTGATTTCGGCGGTGACTATTCCTGTAGGTACTGCAATCAGCGCATAACTCATCACCATGACAATAGAGGCGAGAATGCGTCCAAGCGCAGAGACAGGCGCCAGGTCACCATATCCTACCGTTGTAAGCGTGACGATGGCCCAGTAAATTCCATGTGGAATGGACCGGAATTCACGGTTGATGTTGCCTTCAATCATGTACATGGCGCTGCCGATCAAAACACAAACCAATATGATGAAGCTGATAAATACGTATATTTTATTTTTACTGGCCTGAAGTGCCTGAACGACAATTCCGCCTTCATTAACAAACTGACTCAGCTTAAATATCCTGAATATCCTCAATAATCGGAATATCCTAAGGATAAGGAAGTGCTGAGAACCTACGATAAAAATGCTTAAGAAAGTGGGTAAAAAAGACATGAGGTCAATGATGCCAAAGAAAGAAAACATGTATTTCAGCGGATTCCTTGCCGCATAAACGCGAAGTAAATATTCGATTACAAAAATGATGGTAAAAAACCACTCCAGGGCATAAAAGAATGGGTAATAGGTTTGGTGCACTTCCGGCATGGTCTCGATCATCACTACCACTACACTGGCCATGATGGTAAAAACCAAAATCATATCAAATATCCTCCCTTCACGACTTTCACTATCAATGATGGTTTTCCTCAGATACTCTTGTTTCTTTTTGGAGATGAACCTATTGATGAACCGCTTTTCGAAAAAAGTCAGCTTCAAAAGTATTGATTTGATACGTCTTCCTATCTTATTAAAAACAGTCATAATTCTCTTTGGTCCTTATAGCAAAATTGTGAAATGTAATGATTCTATTGTTCGTTTCTTCATGAAATAAATAAGTGATTGCATGCTCCCGGTTGGCCCATCACAACACATTTCGAAAGGAATAACACCAGCGATATTGAATAAATAGACCATGTATTCCTTAGAATGGATCATTTTTGATCAAAATTGAATGTCAGCCGTGCGTTACCTCAAATCAATTATACAACTTTGCACAAATATTTATAAATCCATGGACATGATTGTCATCAGAGCCATGGCTACAAATTAAACAAAAGAAATGAAAATTTCACGTCCGATAAGAATATTGATTTGGGTGTTGGTGCTGGCCATCTGTCTTTTCATTAAATATTACGATCCGGATTACCTCAACAACTTCAAGTATGCACGCATTGTAAGCACCTTACTTCAGCTCTCGACGCTCCTACTCATATTCAGGATTGCAATCGACGGGCTCATCTTGTGGTACAAACTGGAGCAAGGAAAGTCAGAAAAAGCTGTCAAAGACAACCTTATCGTCGGACTGACGAATGTGTATACCATTGTTGCTGTAGGTGCTATACTCCTTGCGATTTTATACAGCACGGGCATTGACATTCGAGGGCTTTTTACGACCCTAAGTATTGTTGCGGCTGCCATTGCTGTAGTGACCAAAGATTTTATTGCGGAAATCATCGTTGGAGTGATCAATGGATTCTCTACAAAAATAGAGTTGGATGATTATATTGAGATCAACAATATGAAAGGCAAAATCATTGACATTGGACTGCAGAAAATCACCCTGCTCAACGATGAGGATGACCTGATCTACATTCCGAATGTTAAGTTCTACAATTCCGAAATCATCAATTATACCCGGAAAGATATCCGCAGGATGGGCGTCGACTTCCAGCTTGATCTAAAGTATATGCACTCGGTAGAAGAGCTGGAGAAACAATTGGCTAAAGCCTGCGACGTGATGGATAATTTTATAGAGCCCGACTCCTTCAACCTTAAGGTGATGAACATCTCAAAAGACACGATCGACTTGAAATTTCAATATACGATGAAGGAAGTCCGCAGAGAGACTCATCGCCAAATCAGGAAGCTGATATTGAGGCGGGTAGCCAACCTGGTAGGAAGTAGTGAGTAAGAAAAAATACTTAATTAAGTTGCACTATTAGACAACTGGTCGGGAAGTGGTCGGACCACTTTCCGACCAGTAGCACATTTATAAGTATATATACGTAAATTACATTTTACTTCAACAACTCAATTTCTCACCCAAATTCCAGCCTAAAAAATGGCGTTTTCATAATCCCTGATATCCAGATCCCCTATTTGTTTCTGGTATTTGACAGGCAAGACCAGCTTCTTGACGACACCGGCCAGACCAAGCCAGCGCGAAAACTTGTAAGCATATAGTGCTAAATACAATAGAGTTGGCCGCTTATAACCAAGCAGCTCACTCACTCTGGCAGGGGAAACCAAACGCTGAACCTCCTTCAAAAGGAAATATCTCGTATTGCCAAGGTGCTTCTGATATTGATCAAACAAAGCCTTTGTAAATGAGGAGTAAGCCAGATGGTTTTGAAGGATGTCTTTGTGCATGACTTCCCACTTGGTCATCGTATGAGGCAGATTTTCCAGGCCCATTTGGGTACCAACTTCCAAAAAAACATCCATGACTTCCTGCTTTTCTGAATCGGTCATCCTGCGCTCCAGAACTTCAAAAGCACTGACAGAATAATGGATGAGCATGAACAAGACCTGCTTGTATGCCCAGTCAGGAATAGCGTAGGTCCGACTCTGTTCAACTTGTGTATGTATGAGGCGAATGGTTTGAATGGCTTTTGACGCTTTTTCTTTTTCAGAAAAAACAATGGCTCTGGCATACGTAACTGTCGAGAACAAGCGACCTATGGGATCAGCCGGCAGTTTACCGGTATAAAACAACCAGTCTACTGCTTTACTGAGCGCGAATTCTCCGGCTGCGCCAGCAAAAATAAATAGGATGGTATCGCTATTGCCCCATATTCTTCTGACAATGGAATGCTTTTGTACGAAAAAATCTTTTTCATGAACAGTGATGTTAGACTGGCTACTCAAGGCAAACAATTTTGATGATGGATATCCAGGTATTGGATGGTCAATTGGCTTTAGTATTGAACGTTATGAGTGTCATTGTACGTATAGGGAGGAGTCTTGATTGTGTGCCTAAAATTTTATGTTGCTTTTATGTAATAAAGGTGGTAGTATCCAGGGACACCAAATATCCAAAACACCTATTTATCGTTGTAGTGAGCATACGCACTTAGGACAAATACTGTTACAATTTCGTCATCAATTTGATAGACCAATCGATGCTTTTTGTTAATTCTTCTGGAATAAAAACCACTAAAATTGTGTTTAAGTTTCTCGGGTCTACCAGTTCCTGTTTTTGGATGTAGCCTTAATTCTTCAAACAGTACTTTCAGTTTTTCCAAAAGCTTTCTATCGCCGGCTTGTTTATGCAGTTCAATGTCTGAAAGTGCAATTTGAGTAAAACTCAAAACATAAGTCATAGTCCCAACAATTCCTGAATTTTTTCGGAACTTGATACTTCAACATACTCACCTGAATTGGCCTGCTCAATACTTTGCTTAATCTTTGCTATCATGTGCTCATTGAAATACAGGTCCTGTTCTTTAACAGGCATTAGCACATATGACTTAGTACCTCCTCTTTGTACTATAACCTGCTCACCTTCATCAACCTTGTCAAAGTATAATTTTTGATTTTGTCTGAATTCTCGACTACTTACTACTAACATTTCCTATATTTTAATGTGTACCAATTCGGTACAACAAATGTTTGATAAATAAAGTTCTTTGATAGCATAATTTTCAGTTGCATCAAACCACTCTAAAAATTATTCTATACTGCTCGGAATATGGAATGTCCATTTTACGTGTGATGATAAAATGGATCAGATCGAGGCATGAAGCCCGTTAAAAAGTCGTGGCAAGCGACTTTAGGGCTGAACTGGGACCTCCGCGTCTCAGCTGCTTCACATCTCAGTGGTACCTCCAGCGAGTATTTGTAACGAAGATATGGTTCATTTTAGCAGCATGGAAGTGGACAATTCTATTTCCGAGCAGTATATATATACTTTAATTTTTAATCTCTCCTTGGCTATTCAAATGTGAATATTAGGGGGGCAGGAATGGGAATTATAGTAACCATTTGTCTATGGCAATTCAATTATGAGAAGTAAAAAACAAAAAAGCCCGACATTTCTGTCAGGCTCTTTTGTAGTCGGGGCGGCAGGATTCGAACCTGCGACCACCTGGTCCCAAACCAGGTACGCTAACCGGACTGCGCTACGCCCCGTCCTCTATGTATTGAGCTTTTTCTGTCTCTATAAGTTGCGGTGAGACCGGGATTCGAACCCGGGGTACCCCTTTCGGAGTACGACGGTTTAGCAAACCGTTGGTTTCAGCCACTCACCCATCTCACCTGACAAGCTCACCGCTTTTTCAAAAGTGAGTGCAAATATACACTTTCTATTTAATTCAAAAATTTTTTTGAAATTATTTTCATGATGATTTTCACCCAGAAAGACATTCATATTTTTAAAGTCTTCTACCTCAATAATATGTGTCAAAAACACCCGCTTGCGTCCAATGCAAAAGACGTTCCATGAGCCAATTTCTATTCAAATCAACAAAAAAATGATGCCTGTATTAACTAGATATTACGGAAGTTATCTCCCTTCTTCCGATAAAATAGATCAACAAGCCGATCGATGCAAACAGGGCCATTACTCCCGTCATAGGCATTGAAGACCCGTTGCCCAGAAATCCAACGAGGGCTGCAGCAAATGCGCCAATTCCCATCTGTATGGCTCCAAGCAAGGCTGACGCACTACCAGCCTCTTTCGCAAAAGGAGCAAGAGCGAGCGCTGAGGCATTGGGGAAAGTAAAACCCTGACAGCTTAAATACAAAAAGATGAGCAAACAAGCCGAGCGCAGTTCAAGCATTCCTGCCCAGCTCAATACAAATAAACTGAGTCCAAAGCAAGTTTGGGCAATGACTGAGATATTAAAAATCTTTTCCGGTGAGTATGTTTTGAGCAAAAGCCTATTCAGTTGACTGGATCCAATCAGGCCAGCAGCAAGCGCTGCGAACATTAGACCGTATGCCCACTCACTCATGCCAAATAACTCCATAAACACATATGGCGAGCCTGAAATATAGGCATATAAACCTCCGGCCATGAAGGCGGCTGTAAATGCATAGGTCAAAAAACTTCGTTGAAACAAAACTTTTAGAAAGACGGTGGTAACAGCTTTTGGCAGAAGCGAATGATTGGGGTCGTCTGCCTTGGTCTCAGCAAGAAAAAAGACCACAGCGACCAATAAAACGCCCACAAAAATGGTCTGAAATAAAAATACAGAATGCCAGCCGAAATGCTCCACCAAAACACTACCGATGGTTGGAGCTATCAGGGGTGAAATCCCGATCACAAGAATCAAAGCGGAGAATATACGCGCGCTTTCTTTAACGGGGTAAGCATCCCTTACCATTGCCCTTGGAGCAACCATTCCTACACATCCTCCCAGAGCTTGAATAAATCTGAAAGCAATCAAAGCTTCAATCGTTGAGGCCATCATGCAGCCTAAAGACCCCAAAATATAGACCACCAAACCAATCATCAGTGGCTTTTTCCTTCCAAACCTGTCCAAAAGCGGTCCGTATAAAAGTTGTCCGATAGAAATGCCAATAAAAAAAGCAGAAAGAGAATAGGAAACCTTTTCTACCGTAATATCAAGGTCTCTGGCAATACTGGGAAATCCCGGAAGGTAAGAGTCAATAGAAAAAGGGCCTATTGCGGACAATAAACCCAATATGATGATGATCAGTGTCTTATTCTGTGTAAAATATTTTTCTGTCAATGACTATGTTTTTATTGTTCCGGAAGAACACGAATGCAGTAAAAGAGCAAAATTAACCAATAATATTCTGAAACACTTCAATCAAGTCTTGTGTTTTAAAACTTTGTCTCTAATCTTCCCTGTATTCCAAAATATCAGCAGGCTGGCATTCCAGAACTTTGCAAATGGCCGCCAGCGTTGAGAACCTGATGGCTTTGGCCTTGCCTGTTTTGAGCACCGACAAATTGGACAATGTGAGCCCAACTTTTTCGGATAGTTCGTTCAGCGACATTTTCCGCTTTGCCATCATTACGTCAAGATTTACAATGATTGCCATGGCTCAAATGGTTAATTCATTTTCATTTTTGAGCTCCAATCCTTTTTTCAGAATCTCCGTCACAATCACTATGACGCCCAAAATGAATAAATACAATCCCAGATCGAAGTCAGGGTCAATGAGCTGACCAGTCCTCTTTTCAACAAATTCGAAGTAGTGCCTGGATATAAAACCAATGATGCCATATCCAATCAAGGGCTGAATCATCTTATTCATTGCGGCGATAAGGCCTTCATCAAATGGTTTTTCTAAATTGATTTGGGGAAAAAGTTCTATAACGCTCCACCATAAAAGTGCTTGAGCTACAGGTAAGGCCACCAGCAAGCTGACGGCTGAGTAGTACATTTTTTTATTGTAGGCATAAATTTCACCCAGATTGAGATGATACATGAATTCACCTTCTGCATTGGAATGATACCAATTCAGGCAAAAAGAAAAAACGACGGATCCGGCTTCGATGAAGTATCCAATCATGGCGATGTAAGCCGCTACTTTTAAAAAAGTAAGAATGTGCTCCTTTTTCATGTTTCATGTATTTGATGGAACAAAGATGCAGTATTATTTATTGCTTATCAATAAATATATTATATTTTAAGATAAATATTTACTTTACAACGACATATGTCTTAAAAAGACAGATGAGCATATCTCCTTCTTACCCCGACTGTACTACTTTCCTGACCTAAATGCCGACGGGCTGGATTTTACCATCTTTTTGAAAAAGTAATTGAAGTGGCTGACTTCCTTAAATCCAAGGGCATAGGCAATTTCGGAAATATTCCATTTACTCTGTTTGAGCATCATCCTGGCTTCATTGATGATGCGATCTGCTATCAACTGGGTAGTAGTTTGTCCGCTGACTTGTTTAACTGCCCTGTTGAGGTGGTTGACGTGTACATTGAGCTGTTGCGCGAAATCTGACGGCTTGCCAAGCAATAGATTGTTGTGATTTTCATCAATTGGAAACTGCCTTTCGAGTAATTCAGCAAACAACCAATAAATTCTCTGAGATGCGTTGATGGGCAAGTGCTGTAATCTGGTTGATGGCCGTGTTTTCATAGCGTAATGAATCAATTCATAAACCAGATTGCGGACCACGTCGTATTTGTGTATGTAATCAGATGAAAGTTCGTGTTCAATTTTTTTATATATTTCACACAATTCGAGATAATCTTTGTCATTCACTTCATAAACATGAGTCCCTGCAGGTTGGAAGACTTCGTATTGCAGTAAGTTGCCAAATTGATGAAAAAATGTGGCATTAAAAATGACATAAAATCCACCATCAACTTCACCTAAGTGTTCCCATTTGTAAGGAATGAATGGATTGGAAAAGACGAGAGCCTGGTGGTCAAACTGGAATATTTGATCTGCATAATGGACTCGACTTGCCCCTTTGCACAGTGTTACTTTGAAGTAGTCTCTCTTTTTATAAGGAATGGGCCTATTGGCAGGATGTGGAAGTCGAAACACATTTACATGACCAATGTCCTTACTCAGTACTTCCGGTAACCATTCAAAACGCCGCTGGTAAAATTCTTCGAGTGATTCTTTATTCTCTGCCATGGCTTTAAAATTTAAGATTTATTCCTAAGCTCCACACGAATCGATCTCCCGGTATGGTGGTTTTCAATGCATATGTAGCAACTCCTGAAAAATAGAGCGGGAAATTTACTTTATTAAACGTAAGGGTTTGGCTGGCATAAAATCCATCATTCGCGTCGATTTGAAGGTAAAATACCTGAGGATAAAAATTGAAATAATATTTTTCACCAGCGTATAAATTGGTAAATCGTGGCTGGATGGCAATGAAATTATTGGATTGTGCGCCATAATTGTCCCTAGCTTCAGCATGAAGATAATGTAGCCCAAATCCAAATTTCTGATTGAACTGCCATGCAGGAGCTATTTCAGCGGCAAAATATGCAGTTGAGATAAGCCTGTTGTTAAGACCATTATCAATTCCAACTTTCTGTTCTTTGAAAACATAGGAAGGGTGGGCCCCAAGCCTCAGCTGGAACTTATTTTTATTGAATCGGTATCTGACCCAGAAAATAAATGACCATGGATCTCCATTCAAACCCCATCTCAATTCGGGCTCTAAGGCGAAGTTGTATTTTGATAAATTCAGGTTGATGATGGTAGCCGGTTTGCCCAGGGATAAGTTTGGAAAAAGAGAAATGCCATTGTTGGTCAACTGAATATTTCCTGAAGCCTTTAAGGGATATGTTTTCTTTACACTTTCCACTGATTGTCCGGAAATATTGATGCAAAACAAAATAAATGCAGCAAAACTCAAAATTCTTTTCATTTTGGAATGACCCGATTTGACATCACAAATATAGGGTGGCTTATAAATATCAAACAGGAGCTTTCAAACAGAAACTTATATAAATCAAACCATTTGTGTCAATTTTAGTGTTCAATGGTCGGCATTATTACATAAGCCTTACTATTTTTAGATCACCATGGTTATCGCAAACGTTCAATTGGTAATATGCAAAGGAGACCTTCTCGTCTTTTACGAATGATTTATTGAAAAAACAGAGCAATATAAATCGAATGTAAAACCTTACATTGTGCTTAGACTTTCTATTAATGTTCATAATGAAAAGTTTAGCACCTAATAAAAATGCTTACATTTTGCCTGGCCATATTTCTACTATTACTAACCTTGCTGCCTATTGTCAGAAACAGACACTGGTTGTTCAGGACGCCTATGTATTTGTCCATACAGGTGGGCATTTTTACTTTGATTGTTTTTATATTTAATCTGATTTTTCGTTTAGAGTATTTTTGGTTTACCACGGCGATTTGTTGTATAATATTGATCATTCAAATTCAACGGATTCTTGGCTTTGCCATTGATTTCAAAAGACACGTAAAACAGGTTAATGAAACCACCGACCATTCATTTACGATATTGATTTTTAATGTTTATCAGTACAATGAAAAGTATGAAGAGGTAGCAAAGATGCTGGAAGAAAAAGATGCTGATGTGGTCCTTTTGGTTGAAGTAGATCAAAAATGGCAGGACGCATTGGAGCATCTGCCCTACCCACATATTGTTGATGTGGCCAAGGACAACACCTATGGCATGCTGTTGTTGAGTAAGTTCCCTTACTCTGATTTTGAGATCAGATACATCGTTGAAAAAGATGTGCCTTCTGTCATGGCAAAAATTGATATCAATGGGTCATTGATCAGAATTTATGGCATACATCCCAAACCACCGGTTCCCGGGGAAAACGAATCCTCATATCCCAAGGATCTCGAAGTGACTTTGCTCGCCAGAGAAATCAGCAAGGAACCTCATCCACACACCATTGTTGCAGGAGATCTCAACGACGTTCCCTGGAGTCAAAACTCCAAATTTTTTATCAAGCACAGTGAATTGAAGGACCCAAGGATTGGACGGGGATTATTTGGCACTTTTCCATCTTATTTCCCCATCAAAATCCCTTTAGACCACGTATTTTGTTCGAGCGACTTTGGTGTCATAGATATCCAAAAACTCCCTTCAAGCGGATCGGATCATCACCCACTGTTGATTCGATTTGCCATACTTTAAGGTCTTTGTCAGATCAGCTTCCTGATTCTGCCACATTTTTCAATTTTACATTCATTGCTTCAAATCCCTTTTTCGTGTTTTCCAGGTTGAGCAATCCCAAAAGCAATCCCTTAAATACTTCACTGTGTATGAATGTTGTTGAACCGTCTGCGTTCATTATAAATTCAAATTTGTGCAAACCATCAAAAAGGCCTGAAATAAACAGTTTACCCAACCAGCTCAACTCCTTGCCCTCCTCATAGGTCAATATCATAGGTTTAAAAGTCATAACACTGGAATCAGGTGGTTGGATCCGGGCAACAATTCTACCTCCAACTTTCACCTCCCCAGTCAAAGATTTGATAAAAGGGTTCCATTGCGGATAGCTCTCAAAATCACTGAAGATGGCCCATACTTTCTCAGGGCTGGCGTTGATGTGTATTTCGGTTTTGATTTCTTTTGACATGATGTGATATTTTTATTCTTATAAATGATATCACAAAATTCATTCTTGGAAAGGATGAAGCTCTTGATATATGTCAAGAAAAAATTTATTTGATTAATCGCTTGAATTACATCATTTAGTGAGTAGTGAGTACCTGCCTTCGGCTTTGGTGAGTAGTGAGTAGTTGCCTTCGGCTTTGGTGAGTTGGGAGTACTTGCCTTCGGCATAGTGAGTTGGGAGTCTGCGACCCTGCATTTCAGCTGATCTATGCGACTTTGCCATCCATGCCATCTATGCAAATAGTGAGCAGTGAATGCACTTAGCCTTTGAAATTGACACTTGCTTTTTTCCTGACCCTGCTGAATGTTTCCGGCGTCATTCCCAACATGGAGGCTATGTATTGCAGCGGCACCTGGTTGAATAGTTCCCGATTGTTTTCAAAAAAGAATTGATAGCGCTCTTCAGCGGTCATGGACAGGTGGGAAAAGATCCTGTCCTCTAAAATCGTAAAACATTTGGCGATAAATATCTTTTCCAGTTCATGCCATTTTGGAATCAACTTGCCCAGATGGACATAATCTTCTTTGTTGATGGTATAAATTTCTGCCTCGGTCATGGCCTGAATCGTCCACCTTGCAGGAGTATTAAAATATAAACTTGCGAGGTCTGTAACAAAGTACCCCGGAGTGGAGATCCATTGAGTCACTTCCTTATCTCCGCTGATGGCATAAATCCTGAACAAGCCCGATTTAATAAAACTCAACTTCTGACATTTTTGACCTGACTTCAGAAAATACTCCCCTTTCTCCACTTGATTTTCTTTGAAATAAGAGGTGACGGATTTGAGCTCGTCCTGTCGGATGATGCCAAAATAGGTGTTGATGTTTTGTTCGAGTTCGTTCATTTGGGCAAAATTTTTAAGGAATTTAAGTTATTACAACCTTTTCATGGTAAAACACCAAAATATTTTGGATTGATTCACAAATATAGAGCGGAGGCTCGTGGAGAGTTTTCTTTCTCGCAGAGGCGCTGTGACGCAAAGGGTTTCTTTTTTTCTCGCAGAGGCGCCGAGACGCGAAGGGTTTCTTTTTTTTCTCGCAGAGGCGCTGAGACGCGAAGGGTTTCTTTTTTTTCTCGCAGAGGCGCTGAGACGCGAAGGGTTTCCTTTTTTTCGCAGAGGCGCTGAGACGCGAAGGGTTTCTGCCTCACATCCTTATAAATTATTAACTATTCTTTTAATTCCATTTTTCAGAAGTGCTTCATTAAAGTTAATGAGCAAACCCAACTTTAATCCTGTTAATCTCAAATAAGTTAGGACTTGCTTTTGATGGACATGTGCAATTGTTTCTACAGATTTTATTTCGATAAGCACCTTTTTTTCGATAATTAAATCAGCTCTAAATCCCTGGTCCATTTTCATGCCATCCCAAAGTACAGGAATTGCTTTTTGCCTTTCAATGATTAGGCCTTTCTTAATTAATTCATAGGTAAGGATTTCTTCATAAACAGACTCAAAAAGACCTGGTCCCAATTCTATATGAACACGTAAGGCTGTATCTATTACAATACTGGATATTTCATTCTCTTTCATTTTTCATATTATTTCATTATTCCAAAATTAAAAAATTTTGCTTTACTTAAACCTTCAATTCGATTAACTTCATTTGTAATTCAATCGATCTTGAAATTTCCTACTTTGCGCCTCCGCGTCTCTGCGTGAATCAACTCCTTATTGCTTTGTACTAGAACTGTATTTATCTTACTTTTGCAAAAAAACATAAAACAATGATCACAAAAAATCTAATCACCTCGATTTTACTTTTGCTTTTCTGTTACACCATCAATGCCCAAAGCTCGGTTGCAGACTGGCAGCGTGCCAAGGCATACACCATGGAATATCTTGAAGCCATGCCCGCAGATAAGTATGACCTCAAGCCCACTCCCGAGATGCGTTCATTTGCTCAACAAATGTTGCACTTTACAGATGCCAATTATGGCTTTACTGCAGCCATTGCAGGCATTGAAAGTCCGGTCGGATTTGGTGCGTCTGAAAAAGCAGAAGACCAGTCAAAAGCCAACGTTATCAAATTGGTAATGGCCGGTTATGACTTTGTCATTGACAATATTGGAAAAATGGAGGCTTCAAAAATGAATGAAAAAATCACTTTGTTCGGAAGGTTTGAAATGACAAAAGCTGAGGCAATTGCAAAAATGTTTGAGCACCAGACCCACCATAGAGGCCAGACTACAGTTTATATCAGACTTGGTGGTGCTACTCCTCCTCAGGAAAAATTGTTCTGATCTTTTTTTAATTCGGCTGACCAAATCCGGTCAATGATCTGAATTTCATTTTACAATAAGTTGTATTTTAGAAGGCAATAAATGATAAAATCATCGTTTATTGCTTTCTAAACTGTAGTCTATGGAATTCTCGCCTAAAAACCCTGTGATCCAATTGTGTCTTCAAGCCATGAAAATGGAAGACAATAATGAGCCGGAAAATGCTTTAAAAACTTTTACCCAGGCCTGGGAAACATCCAGCCACGATTTGGAGAAGTTCATCACTTCATTTTTCATGGCGCGCCATCAAACAAATGAAGCAGAAGAAATCAGATGGCTGGAATTGGCTTTAGGGTTTGCTCAACGCATCAATGACGATGCTGTCAATTCTGTACTTGGCCCCATTTATGAAAAGATGGCTCTT
Organism: Saprospiraceae bacterium; assembly: GCA_020436935.1. Classification (GTDB taxonomy): domain Bacteria; phylum Bacteroidota; class Bacteroidia; order Chitinophagales; family Saprospiraceae; genus JADKBO01. Next base: position 137,033 of record JAGQWX010000002.1, on the reverse strand, counting down.
TGTTATCGTCAAATGAACGATGTTGAATCTTTTGAAAAGTATGAATCGCTAGCTAAATCTTCGAACAATACACCAACAGATCAAGGCCCTTTTTATCACGGAACCAAGGCAGATCTGGGAACAGGAGATTTACTTACACCGGGTGGTATTTCCAATTATCAGGATGGTTTAAAGATGAATCATATCTACTTTACTGCCATGGTCAATGGTGCCGGACTGGCTGCTGCCCTTGCAAAGGGAGAAGGACCCGATCGAGTTTATGTCGTTGAGCCATTGGGTGTTTTTGAACACGACCCCAACGTCACCAATAAAAAATTTCCCGGTAACCCAACGCGATCTTACCGTTCTGAATCGCCTTTAAAAATCATTGGGGAGATAAAGGACTGGTCAAATCAAAGTCCCGAAGATTTGGCAAAATGGCGCAAAAGACTGGATGAAAATCAGGGTGAAATCATCAATTAGTTACAATATTTGTGGCAAAACAGTAACATGTCACTTCATCTCATCACTTATGAGCGGCTTCTAAATGCACTGACCAAAGCTTTTCAGGATAAAAATCTGGAGCCCAGCAAAGCAGCATCGACTGCTAAAATTTTGCTGGAAGGTGAGCTTTTGGGACATACCACTCATGGCCTAGCTCTGGTGAAACCATATCTGGAGGAATTGGAAAAGGGAATGATGGAGACTTCCGGTGATCCTGAAATCATCAACTCTACAGAGACGACTCAGACCTGGGACGGACGGTATTTGCCGGGACCATGGCTCACTGAACTGGCCATTGAGCGTGCCAGTACGATGGCAAAAAACCAAGGCATTGGCACCATTGTTATCCAAAAATCCCACCACATCGCATGTCTTGCTGCTTTCCTTGAAGCGGTAACTAAAAACAATCTGATGTGTATACTTGCCTGCTCAGATCCAAGGAATAAAACCGTCAGTCCTTTTGGGGGAAAGACACCGGTCTATTCTCCTAATCCATTGGCTCTGGGCATACCCACCATGTCAGAACCCATTCTCATTGATGTGAGTATGTCAACGACGGCCAATGCAGTGGTGAACAGGGCTGTAAAAAATGGACAAAGCCTGGGCGGTGATTGGCTGCTCACTGCAGAAGGAAAAACGACCTCCGATCCCAATGCTTTTTTCGCCGATCCACCAGCTTCCTTGTTGCCTTTTGGCGGAATGGATCTTGGGTACAAAGGATTTGCACTCGGCATCATGATCGAGGCGATGACCAATGCGCTGGGAGGCCATGGCAGATCCAGCGAACCGAACAGATGGGGTGCTTCTGTTTTTGTCCAGGTCATCGACCCCATCAGGTTTGCAGGAAAATCATATTTTTTGCAGGAAATGGAGGAATTCAAAAATGCTTGTCTGCGAAGCGCAGCTATTAACCCTGAACATCCTGTGAGAATGCCAGGAGCGATGGGTCTGGCCAAAAAGAAAAAGCAGTTGGAGGAAGGGCTTTATATTGATTCAGAGCTATTTGAATGTCTGTTCAAATAGGCCATTTGAAACTTGGGATTCAAACCAACTGAGGGAGAACATCGTTTCCACCATTGTAATGTGGAGTAGGCTGCCAACTTTTTTTTGAATTTTGCTTTGAAAAATTGATATTTCATTACATTTGCACCACTTTTTTAAGGAACTTTAAGAAGTTCTGTAAGAAGGGGCCTATAGCTCAGTCGGTTAGAGCACCTGACTCATAATCAGGTGGTCCCAGGTTCAAGTCCTGGTGGGCCCACAAAAAAGAGGTTTGATCGCTTGATCAGCCTCTTTTTTTTGCCACGAATTCACGAATTTATTTTTTATTATTAATTAGTGAATTCGTGGCATAATTTTTATATTTGGATATCAACCTAATTATGAAAAATGAGTCGTACCTCATTACCGGACTGTGTATGGAGGTACATAATCAACTTGGTGCCGGCTTCGCGGAGATTGTTTATAAAGACGCTCTTGAGTATGAATTCCGGAAGGCCGGTATTCCATTTGAAAGAGAAAAACAATTTTCTGTAAATTATAAAGGAATCATCCTTCCCCAATTGTTTTATGCAGAGGCTTATTTCCACAATCATTGGAGACCCAGACAAATTTCTGTTCATTTGCCCTTGTGGGTAGGGGTGGAAATAGACAGTTCAGATTCTTTCCTTAAAGAGAAAATATAGCAGAATTTGCAGGTTTGATTTTTATTGGCCAGGAATGCACGAATTGTGATGGATTTTTTTCCCTAGAAAACACAAATATATACTGAGTTTTGATCACCTAACCTAAACACTAAATCCAATTTATGAGGTGTATTTTGTTCAACATTTGATAGGATTTAATTGGTTTCCGATTAGAAACAATTGGTCATAAATATGTACTTTCTTATAATGCAATCCTTAAAATAAATTCAATGCATTCGTGAACTACAGTACAAAAATAATTCTTGCATTCGTGGCATCATTACCCTTAATTTGCCACCCTATATTCCACAGGGCTCATACCAACTTTTTGCTTGAAAAGCCTGGTAAAATGCTGGGGGTATTTAAAGCCTAGTTCATATGCAATTTCATTGACATTTTTATCCTGAAAGATTTTTTCCTTTGCAAGTTGAATGGTTTTATTTTGAATGTATTCCTTGGCTGATTTACCAGTTTCCTTTTTCACAAGGTCGCCGAAATAATTGGCAGAAAGATTGAGTTCGTCGGCGAAATGAGCTACGGAGGGCAAACCTATGATTTGAGGTTTTTCTGATTTAAAATAAGCATTAATCAGTTCCTCAAAATTGGCCAGAATGCCGTGGTTTACTTTTTCTCTGGTGATAAATTGTCTGTCATAATACCTTTCACAATAATTGAAAAAAAGCTCGAGGTTGGATACTATCAACTTTTTGCTGTGATGATCGATACCCTGATTGAGTTCTCTGGCTATTTTTGAAAAACAGTCCAAAACTACTTGACGCTCATCATTTGAAATATGCAAAGCCTCATTGGATTTATAATTGAAAAAACTATACTCCTGTAAGGTTTTTGCAAGTGCAGTACCGTGCAATAAATCAGGATGAAAAACAAGAGCATATCCCATAGGCTGATAGGGCTCAAGAGGTACATCATAATCAGCAATCTGCCCGGGGGCAAAAAACACCAAGGTACCCTCCTGATAGTCATAGTACTCCCTTCCATATCTGATGTCACCGCATTTCACATCTTTAAGGAAAACACAATACATATCGTACATAAAACGAACACTATTTGCCCCATACCAATTTCGCTTTGGAGCAGTGCTCATGTCAACCATTGTTACCAAAGGGTGAAGCGTTTTCTGCCCCAAATCAGCATTGTACTTATTGATATTATCTACTTTATAAATCGTCTGCATGCCAAATATTTTGTACAAAAATACTATATTGAAAAGAACCTCCTCCTATTAAAGATTCAACACATGTAATTATGGTAGTTTAAACAGTAGTTTATATCATCATAGCTTCTGAGTAGGCCTATACCTTTGTCTCTAAATAAATTGCACAAGCTAAATCGTTGAATATGTGGAGTATAAAGGGTAATATTTGTCGCCAGGTAAAAACATGGGCAATACCTTGTCTATTTTTGTGTGCTTCCAATGAATTAACAGCCGACAGGGTGTTCGAGATTGATTCTTTAAATCAGGAGGAAATAAAAATAGTTAATATCGCCGCAGCTTCAGTGAATGAAGATCTTGACCGATTGGCATTGCATATAAATAATGGACTTGACGAAGGCCTCAGCATCAACGAAGTTAAGGAGATTTTTATCCATCTTTCAGCGTATACAGGATTCCCCAGAAGCCTGAATGGTTTAGAAACTTTAATGGAAGTTTTGTCTGAACGAACCAAAAGAGGAATTGAGGATAAGCCGGGTAAGGAAGCAAGCCCCTACCCAAATTATGAATCAAAATATAAGTTCGGGGAAGATAATCTTACTAAATTGATAGGCAGATCATACAACTCTGCCATCAACGATTTCGCTCCTGCAATTGACAAATTCTTAAAAGAGCATCTTTTCGCTGATATTTTTGGTAGAGATGTTCTGGATTTCAAGACACGTGAATTGATTACTGTAGCTGCTTTGGCAAGTATGAAAGGAACACAAAAACAATTACGTTCTCACATGAATGTTGCCATGTATAATGGAGTAACCACTGACCAGTTAATGCATTTAATTAACCTTGTCTATAAAAATGTGGGCTTTCAATATGGCGAAATTGCTCAAAAAACCCTAAGCTCCATCATTGCTTTAACCCCTAATGCACCAGGTGGAATTGAAAAAGACAAGATTGACATTGCTTTATCAAACTTTTATGCTAAAGGGCAAAAAGTATCCAGTAAAAACTTTAGCGGGCCGGTTTGGGTAAATCAAATCATTGCACCAGACAGCATTTTCAATCTGTCAATGGCAACGGTCACATTTCCATCAACAGTAAGGACCAACTGGCATAAACACGCATCAGGCCAAATTTTGGTCATCACTGAGGGTATTGCTTATTATCAGGAAAAAGGCAAATCAAAACAATTATTGTCCAAGGGGCAAATCATAGAATGTCCACCAGGCACTTTGCACTGGCATGGTGCAGCTCCGGGAGAAATCATGACTCATCTGGCCATAAGTCCAAACTTTGTTGATGATAATGTGACATGGTCAGATAGTGTCACTGAAGAAGAGTACAATAAATAGATAAACCAAATCTTACTACCCATTATAAACATCCATAAACAAGAAATTAAACATGAAATTATTGCCCATCAGCATTTTGGTCTTTTTCCTCAATTGCGCACAAAAGAACAGTGATGCTTTATCCCAAAATCAAGCTCAGACTGATCCGACACTGGTTAAAACGGAATTGGGTAACATTAGAGGTGTGCCGGAGGGAGAATCAGCAGTTTTCAAAGGAATTCCATTTGCAACACCTCCCGTTGGAGCCTTGCGCTGGAGAGCACCACAGCCTGTACAACCTTGGTCTGGTGAGTTGGATGCCAGTAAGTTTGGCCCCAATTGCGCTCAAGGTGGCTGGGGAACACAACCGGGAGAAATTGCAGAAGGTTCTTCAGAAGACTGTTTATACCTCAATGTCTGGAAACCTTTGAATAGTCCAGCGAATGCCAAACTTCCTGTTATGGTTTGGATACACGGTGGTGGTTTTACTGGTGGAAGTGGTTCAAGTCCGCAGAATTACGGTAATGCCTTGAATAAAAAAGGTGTCATTTTAGTGAACATCAATTATCGGCTTGGGCGACTTGGATTTTTTGCACATCCGGCACTAAGTGCAGAAAAAAACAATGAAGCAAAAGGCAATTATGGCTATATGGATCAAATTGCTGCATTACAATGGATACAGAAAAATATATCTGCATTTGGTGGGGACCCCAACAATGTAACCATCTTCGGTTTTTCAGCAGGTGGAGTTTCCGTCCATTCTTTGTTGACTATCCCGACTGCAAATGGTTTATTTCATAAATTGATCAGCGAATCAGGTGGTGGTCGTGATGGGGTGTTGACCGGAAGGCCCATAAGCAAGGAAAATGCTGATGTCTTTTACACAATTTCTGCGGAAACGATTGGGTTGAATTTTGCCAAAAAACATGGCATTGAAGGAACAGATGCAATAGCTTTGGCGAAGTTGAGAGCTTTGAGTGTGAAAGAAATTGTGGATGGTGGTCAGGAAACGGACGGCCAGGGAGGTCCACGCATATATTCCGGTCCAATCCTTGATGGAAAATTGGTGGTTGAGTCAGCGGAATCTGCATATATGGCCGGTCGGCAACCTAAAATGCCATTGATGATTGGCAATTGCAGCGCTGAAGTTGGTGGGGCATTTGTCAGCACTGCCCAAACCAAAGATGCACTTTTTGCTTCATTTGGAGAACTGCAAAATGAAGCAAGAGCAGCTTACGATCCGGAAGGAAACAAAGAATTCAATGAAGTCCTCATCAAGTTTAACACTGACTGGGTTTGGGGAGAACCAGCAAGGATGACTGCCAAAGCATTTCTTGACAAAAATGCCCCGGTATATGTTTATCAGTTTGGTTATGTTCCAGAAGCTGGCAGACAACGATCCCCGTACGGCGCGGGGCACGGCTCTGAAGTGTCATTTGTTTTCAATACATTAAACGCTCGTTGGGGAGCCCAGACAGAGCCTACGGCATCAGAAAAAGAATTAGCGGAGGCATTAAGTACTTATTGGACTAATTTTGCTAGAACCGGTGATCCAAACAGTGAGGGATTGGCTAAGTGGCCAAAATACGATGATCAAAAACAGGAAATACTCGACATTGATTTGGATGGAAATATCGTCAGTAAACCTGATCCCCGAAGAGCCAGAATGGATGTTGTAGAGAAAGCATTTAAAGCAAATAGAGGTAATATTCAATCACGAGGTATATGATAACGACAGATCAAGTTAAGACGGTAGTTTTGAATAACGGAGTAGAAATGCCCATCATTGGTTTTGGGGTCTTCCAGATCCCTGACGGAAACCAATGTGAATCAGTAGTCGTGGACGCCCTGGAAACAGGTTATAGGATGATTGACACCGCTGCTTCATATCAAAATGAGGAATATGTTGGAAAAGCCATCAAAAAAAGTGGTATAGATAGAAAAGATTTGTTCATCACCACCAAATTGTGGATTCAAAAAAATGGTTTTGATGACACTTTAAAGGCATTTGAAGCGTCGATGAAGAAACTTCAACTGGATTATCTTGACCTTTACCTGATTCACCAACCTTATGGAGATGTTTATGGAGAGTGGAGAGCAATGGAAAAGCTCTACAATGAAGGAAGGATTCGTGCCATCGGGGTTAGCAATTTTCATCCAGACCGCTTGATGGATCTAATAGTCAACAGTGAAATAGCTCCTGCTGTGAATCAAGTAGAAACCCATCCATTCCAACAACAAGTCAGCAATCAGTCCTTTCTGACGAGTCTAGGTGTACAACTGGAATCTTGGGCACCATTTGCGGAAGGTAAGAATGATATTTTCAGCAATGTCGTTTTATCCAAAATAGCTGCAAAGCATCAAAAGACAATTGCCCAGGTCATCTTGCGCTGGCTCACCCAACGGGAGATTGTAGTTATCCCTAAGTCGGTGCGCAAAGATAGAATGACTGAAAATTTAAATTGCCTCGATTTTGTATTGAATGATGAAGAAATGGAAGCGATTGGCAATCTTGATACTAAATCCAGTTCTTTTTTTGATCATAGGGACCCAAATATGGTTAAATGGTTGGGGGAAAGAACACTCAACGACAAAATTGATTGATGGATATGAAATCAATTATATATACGCTATTGCTTTTCCTATGTTTTATAGTTTCATCATGCAAGATCAATAAAACAGGACTTATTGTTTTAAAGGAACAAGGTAGTTTTGCTGTAGGTGGTACCGTGATCAAAAATCCAGGAACATTTGATCCAATTGTGAGAGGACCAGAAGGACAAACATTCCATGGGGACCATGCCTATATCACTTACCAAATACCTAACAAGACAAGGACCTTACCCATGGTGTTCTGGCATGGAATTGGGCAATTTTCAAAAACCTGGATGACAACGCCCGATGGAAGAGAAGGCTTCAATAATATATTCCTAAAAAAAGGATATAGCGTATACCTTATCGATCAACCAAGAAGAGGGAACGCAGGTAGAAGTACAGTAACTGCCCATATTGAACCTATACCTGATGAACAATTTTGGTTCGGTACATTTAGAGTTGGCGTTGGGTTTGACTTGTTTCCAGGCGTTCAGTTCGCCAATAGTGAAGAAGCATTGAATCAGTATTTTAGACAAATGACTCCAAATATAGGTGGATTTGATACCGAGGTAATCGTCAGTGCAACTTCTTCTCTTTTTGATAAGATTGGTGATGGCATATTGGTCACACATTCTCATTCCGGAGGATTTGGATGGGCAACTGCTGTCAAAAACGATAAAGTGAAGGCTATTGCATCCTATGAGCCTGGCAGTGGCTTTCCGTTCCCTGAAGGAGAAGTGCCTTCAGCTATTCAAAGTTCAGCGGGTCCGGTTGCTGCAGTTTCTGTATCTAAATCAGATTTCATGAAGCTTACCAAAATTCCAATAGTGATTTATTATGGAGATTTTATTCCTAAAACACCCAACGATAATCCTGGCCAGGATGGTTGGCGTGCGCGAATGGAAATGGCAAAACTATGGCAGGATAAAGTCAATAAATATGGTGGTGATGTCACCTTGATACATTTACCTGAAATCGGTATAAAGGGGAACACCCACTTTCCTTTCTCTGATCTTAATAATCTAGAAATTGCCAAGTTGCTCGAAAAGTGGCTCAATGAAAAAGGCTTAAATAAATAAAAACCAGTTAAAAGAATTAATCATGTTACAATCCATAAAACTTGGTCACACAAAAAGGTTGGGAATTATTTGTAGTATCTTCTATTTTATGACGGGATGTTCTAAAATTGAAGAAAGTGGATGGTCATCCTATAAAGCTGATGACAAAAGCAGCAGTTATTCTGCCTTTGATCAAATCAATATGACAAATGTTGAAAACCTTGACAATGTGTGGACTTTTCAAATGGATGATCTGCCCAAGGGTGAACAGCCAGTATCTAGTCAAACCAACCCCATCATCATAAACGGCACCATGTATGTCAACTCAGGTAAACAAACTGTTTATGCACTGGATGCTGTGACAGGAAGCTTGAAATGGTCATATAAAGCTCTGGGAGAAGGTGAACCCAGTGCTGCCAGCAGAGGTGTTACTTACTGGAAGAAGGACAGCGATGAAAGGATTTTTTATTCAGCAGGCAATTATTTGATAGCTCTAGACGCAAAAACCGGTCAACTTATCAGCTCTTTTGGTGAAAACGGAAAAGTCTATATGAACATTGGCGTGAGAGATGATCCTGAAAAGATTTCAGTTACATTGACAACACCGGGAAGAATTTTTAAAGACCTTATAATCATAGGTTCCAGACTTCCTGATTCATATGGCGCTCCTCCGGGTTATATCCGGGCATATGATTGCAAAACTGGTGCATTGGTTTGGACTTTTCATACCATTCCGCACCCGGGAGAGCCAGGATATGAGTCATGGCCACCAGACGCATATAAATACGCAGGTGGAGTAAACTGTTGGGCTGGTATGAGTATTGATCAGGAAAGAGGGACTGTTTACTTAGCCTTAGGATCTCCATCTTATGATTTTTATGGAGCTGACAGACTTGGTATGAATTTGTATGGGAACTGCGTCCTTGCGCTGGATGCTGCAACAGGAAAATATAAGTGGCATTTTCAGACCGTACACCACGATCTTTGGGATTATGATTTACCGGCACCTCCTAATCTTGTAAGTTTCCAATATAATGGAAAAGTTTGGGACGCTGTTGCACAGGTTTCTAAGCAGGGTTTCGTTTATGTGCTTGATAGAGATTCCGGAAAACCTATATTTCCAATCGAAGAGAAACCTGTACCAAAATCCAATATCCCGGGAGAAGAAGCCTGGCCGACACAACCCTTCCCGATTCTTCCGAAAGCATTTGTGAAACAATCGATAACAGAAGATGATCTTACGAATTATTCTCCGGAAGGCCATAAGGCCATTGTTGAAAAATTCAGATCAGTGAGATATGAAGGTTTGTTTACTCCACCGGATTTGAAAGGCACCATTGCAATTCCTGCCACAAGGGGAGGAGCCAATTGGGGTGGAGCAGCCTTTGATCCTGAAACAGGTTTTATGTACATCAGAGGTAATAACCTTCCAGAAATACAAACCATGGTAGATGCAGACAAACATTTTGCCAGCTTGAACAATACAGTTTATGAAAAAGGTAGAAGCGTGTATATGCAATATTGTGGAGCATGTCATGGAGCAGACAGAAAAGGAATTCCACCTTCCTTCCCTGCAATTGACAATTTAAAGGATACCAAACCAAAACCCGAAATTGTTGAAAAAATTAGACGAGGTGGTGGTCAAATGCCGGGATTTAAAGGTGTTATTACTGATGATGAAGAAAGAGCAATAATGGCGTTTTTGTATGAGGAAAAAAACGCGGGAACATTATTACTGGACCAGGATAAAATAAAAGAATCTGGAATAAGGTATGCTAATATCACCCCATATACCACATGGTCTGACCCAAATGGAAACCCTGCATTCAAAGCTCCCTGGAACACCCTGAGTGCATTAAACTTATCTACTGGTGAGTACGAATGGCAAATCCCGGTCGGAAATGATGAAAAATTATGGAAGGAAGGTGAGGCCAATACTGGCCTATTGGCAAGATCAGGTCCCATGGTGACCGCCGGTGGTTTGGTTTTTATTAGTGGTGCCGCAGATAAAAAACTGTGGGCATTTGATAAAATGACGGGTAAGTTATTGAAAGAAATTGTTTTACCTGGTGTAAATAATGCCAACGTATGTTCTTATATCGCAGGTGGCAAACAATATATAGCATTATCTGTAGGAGGAACTCCTGAAAACCCGGCGGGATCGATTATGACTTTTGCCTTGAATTAAATCCTATGCATAGCTGATCTTAAAACTTGTGGGATGAGGTTTGGGAGTATGATTGTATACTAATCGGAGTATGGAAAATCCACACTCCGATTAATATAGATGGTCACATCTTAAAAACACTCTTTTATTCACCTATCATTCTATAAATTTCATTGCCTTATACATCATAATTTCCACCCATATTTATTCCCAAATGAACTCTTTTGCCGAATTACCTTTTATCATATCAAACTAAAACCATTTTGAGGACCAATTTGGGTCTTCTGAGGACTAATCAAAATTAATCCTGCTTTTATAAGCAGTACAATGCCTAAAGCAGTAATTTTGTCGTCTTTCCAAAAACTAAAGGCAAAACATGAGCGCTCCAAAGGAGATCATCAACAGAAAAGCAAAGTTTGAATATCACTTCGTCCAGGAATTTGAAGCGGGTATAGCATTGACAGGTACGGAGGTAAAAGCACTTCGGCAAGGCAATGCCAACCTGTCCGATGCTTACTGTCTCAGAGATGGAAAATTCCTCATTCTGAAAAGCATGTACATCGGAGATTACAAGGAAGGCAATATGTTCAATCACGAAAACAGAAGGGACAGAATTTTGCTCCTCCGAAAACCGGAGCTCCGAAAAATAGAACGAAGAATTGCTGAAAAAGGCATGACGGTTGTACCATACAAAGTGTATTTTAGCGACCGGGGTTTTGTTAAAGTCACTATTGCAGTTGCCCAGGGTAAGAAAGAGTTTGACAAAAGAGAGACCATCAAAGAAAGAGAGAACAAGAGAGAATTGGATCGCATCAGGAAAATTCATAAGTAAAAGACACTAAATGAAAATAGTTCTTGCCGGTGCCGGCGATATTGGCTTTCACCTCGCGAAAATGCTGTCTTCAGAGCAACATGACATCGTATTGATTGACAACAATGAGTCTGTACTGGATTATGCAGCAACTCACCTGGATGTGCTTACCGTTAAAGGAGATTCGTCTTCCATCAACATTTTGGAAAACGCCAATATCCAGGGTACAGATTTATTTATTGCTGCTACTACGCACGAAAGTGTCAACATTGTTTCTTGCATCCTGGCGAAAAAGATGGGTGCCAAACAAACCATTGCCAGAGTGAGTAAGGCAGAATACAGCCAAAAAGACCAAAAACATATTTTTGCCAATTTGGGAGTGGATAAGATTATCTATCCTACACAGCTGGCTGCATTTGAAATAAGAAGGCTGCTCAAGCTCACCCAGGTTACCGACAACTTTGAGTTTGAAGGAGGAAAAATGTCAGTACTGGGCATTGTACTGGAAGAAAATTCTCCATTCATAGGTCGTTCGCTCAGGGAGATGGATGAAATGTATCCCCAAATGGACAGCCGGCCTATTGCCATTTTAAGGGGTCATGAAACCATATTGCCCAGAAGCAGTACCACTTTAAGGTTGAAGGACCACGTATATTTTATAACTCTGGCCAAGGACAGAGAACACTTGCTCAAAATCATTTGCTCCGCCAAAAAAGCCGTAAAAAAAGTGATGATCCTAGGTGGAACGGGTGTAGGTCTTGAAGCAGCAAAATTGTTGGAAGAAATCTACGATCTTACGGTGGTAGATAAAAATAAAGAAACTTGCAAAAACCTCATTGAATCTCTGCATGACACATTGATCATTGAAGGAGATCCCTCCAATATAGAATTGCTGAGGGAAGAAGGTTTGGATAGGATGGATGCCGTGATTGCAGTCACTCCCAATTCAGAAACAAATATCATTGCATGTCTTATGGCTGAGCAGGCAGGGGCTGCAAAAACCATAGCTCTCGTCGACAATACTGATTACACACACATCAGCCAGCGGATAGGCATTGACACGATCATCAATAAGAAATTGATTGCGGCCAACAATATCTTCCGATTTGTAAGAAAAGGCAAGATCGAAGCCATCACCAGTCTTCATGGAGTTGATGCAGAAATCATAGAATACGTCATCCAAAAGGAAAGCATGCTGACTCAAAAGCCACTGAGACATATCAAGTTTCCTGCAAACGCCATCATCGCAGGAGTGATCAGGGAGGCGGAAAGCATTGTTCCCAATGGTAATTTCCAACTCCAGTTGCATGACAAAGTTGTTGTTCTGGCGGTCTCTTCTTCCATACAAAAAGTAGACGACCTCTTCAGATGATCAACCTGCAACCCATATCCAATGTCATCGGAGTTTTATTGATCGTTCTGGGCTTCTCCATGTTGTTGTGCCTGCCGGTCTCGTGGTATTATCAATCGGGAGATGGTCCTTCGCTCATCAATGCAGGTTGCATTACCATGATCGTGGGGATTCTTTCGTGGAAATTCAGATTCAATGAAAATCCGGAGAGCCTTACGAAACGAGAAGGTATTCTCATTGTGGCCACTTCCTGGATATTTATGTCAGTTTTTTCGGCCCTTCCTTACTTGTTTTCCGGGGTTTTGGCCAATCCCGCGAATGCTGTTTTTGAATCTGTTTCCGGGCTAACCACCACAGGTGCATCAGTTTTTGCGGACATAGAGTCTCTTCCTGAGGGCATATTATTCTGGCGAAGCATGACACAATGGATTGGTGGCATGGGAATCATAGTACTAACCGTAGCACTTTTCCCACTCCTGGGAATTGCCGGCATTGAATTGTTTACAGCGGAATCTCCTGGTCCTACCACAGATAAAATTCATCCAAGAATTAAAGAAACAGCCAAGAGACTATGGTTGCTGTATATGGCAATTACTGCTTTGCTTTGCATCATTCTTATGCTAGAGGGAATGAACTTTTTTGAGGCAATCAACCATGCCTTTACAACCATGGCAACAGGAGGCTTTTCTACTAGGAATGCTTCTATGGCCGCTTTCTCACCTTTGATACAATATACCATCACCGTATTCATGTTCATTGCAGGAACCAACTATTTTGTTATTTACAGTCTTGCTAAAGGGCGCTTCAAACGAGTGTGGTATAACGATGAATTCAGGATGTATACCATCATCATCTTGTTTTTTATCTCAGCCATGACAGCCGGAGTATGCGTCAGAACAGGTCAGGACATCGAACAATCTTTTAGGGAAGTGGCATTCCAGGTGGTATCTTTGATTACGACAACAGGATTTGTCACTGCCAATTATACTTCTTGGGGTAATGGTTTGACAGCCATATGTTTTATCCTTTTGTTTATGGGGGCGAGCGCCGGATCAACAGCTGGAGGTATCAAGATTGTCCGACACCTGGTTTTTTTGAAAAACAGTTACCTTGAATTCAAGAGAATACTTCACCCAAGAGCTTTGATTCGCATCAAGATCAACAAGGTGGTGGTGGCGCCTAAGATCCTGACACATATTTTGGTATTCTTGCTTTTATACCTCGCTGTTTTCATTACGGGTACCTTTCTTCTTGCACTCATGGAATATGATCTCCTGACTGCTGCGGGAGCTGTGGCTACTTGTCTCGGTAATGTAGGTCCTGGCATTGGCGACGTCGGTCCTGTAGATAACTTTGCTCCACTTTCAAATCTTGCCAAGTGGCTGCTTTCTCTGATCATGATTATAGGGCGTCTAGAGTTGTTTACGATCCTGATTCTATTTACACCTTATTTCTGGAAACCCAATTAATTTGCTTTCCATGGAGGTCATCAAAAACTATAAAGAATGGTTTGAACAGGTCAAAATACCTGATAAAGAAGCCCTTGACCTCAATGCAAAAGAGCTAAGTATTAAGGCAGAAGCTGCTATTGATTGCCTGGAATGTGCGAAGTGTTGTCTTACGACTGTGACCACTTTTACTGATGCTGATGTGCAAAGAATCAGTGCGCACATGGGCATGAAACCTAAGGCATTTGTTTCAAAATACCTCATCAGGGACTACGACGGCATGCTTACTACAACCTCTGTTCCATGTACTTTTTTAGACCTGGAAACCAAGAAATGTACGATTTATGAGATAAGACCTGAGGCCTGTGCTTCATTTCCTCACACCTCCAGATCCCGCTTTTTTATGCGCCGCAAAGCCCATGTCGAAAACAGTAAGTTTTGTGGAATTACAAGGTATGTGCTGGATGGGTTGATGGAGGAGTACAGTTAAAGATTTTACCTTATCGCAAAAAACTCGGATCTGACTATTTTCGAATAAATATTCAGCCATGCTCAATTTTCAAATCTCAAATCTCAATTTTTGGCCAGCCCAATAGTATATTTGTTTAAAACAGTTTGAAATTGAAATCACAGATCAAATCTTTCTTAAGCCTCATCATCGTGCTTCTTATGACACAAGCCGCTTACAGCCAGCATCCTGAACTTAGACATGTGGTCATGTTTAAGTTTAAAGAAACCTCCACTAAAGAGGATATCCAAAAAGTAGAAGAAGCATTCCGTGCTTTGCCATCAAAAATAAAGGCCATCAAGAGTCTGGAATGGGGCACAAACAATAGCCCTGAAGGCCTTGACAACGGCTTCACCCATGTCTTTTTCCTCAGTTTTGCCAGCGAAGAGGACCGTGCAATTTACCTGCCACACCCTGATCATAAAGCATTCGGAAAGGTCCTGGGCCCACATCTGGATAAGGTGATGGTGCTGGATTATTGGGCAGAGAAATAACTCCGACTTATTCTAATGCTAAATACTATTTCATAGTAATAACAAGTCGCTGGTATCTGGTCAGCGCCGGTATACCATTGTCAGTGCCTTCGACGATGATGTGATAGGTATCGCCTGGCCTGGCCTCTTTGGGCAAAACAATGGTGGCTAAGGTATTTCGCTTAGAAAAGATTTCGACCTTACCTTTGCCTGTACCAACTTCCACGTATTGCCACAATTTGGTGCTTACTTTGTTTTTGTCAGGATCTGTTAATTTAAATCTCACATCAATCGAAGCTCCCGCTTTCCCGGTCCTTTTATTTCCTCCTTTTACAACAATTGTTGGCGCATGGTTGGCATCTTTATAATCCATCACACACCAGTCTGCTCTTGCAGCAAAGTCATTCTGGAGGGCTGGTATCCAGCGCGACTGGGCATAAGCCAGGTCCATGCTGTCTGAGAATGGATTATAATCTGCTGCTTTGGGCCCATCCTCCCAACGATTGGGCTGAACCTCTGATCTGATAAGACGACCACCCCACCCTCCGAATTCAGGATGCTCCAGATTGTCGAGCCCAACATTGACCAGATGCAAAAATGCAGGTGAATCTCCTTCAGATATAAAGTCATATTGTCCAAAGCTTCCCCACATATTGTTTTTGGCTTTCTCCATTGAACTGTATATGTCATCGATCTCCCCCTTGGGAGGATTACCGTCGCCATAACTGTAGTACATGGCCGTAAGGGGTCCGTGATGGTGAATGATGTTATCGCCCATAAACTTGCCTTCCAGGTATGGATGGAAAGCTTGAGGAATTGCCCGTTTCCAGAAGTAAGCAAAAACCCAAAACTGGCTGGCATTGTAATAAATTTTGACATCGGGCCATTGCACTGAAATGTATTTGCGATATGTAGCATCCTGGTCAAGAATGGCGTAAATAATGGCTTTTTTGCAAACCTTGTCGTATATACTTTTCCAGTCGCTGGTATTTTTATACTGATCTTCTATGGATTTCAGTGCCCTGGCAATGGTATTGGTGCCGCCCCAAACCTGGAGATACAATGGTGACATGTCATCATCCAAAAGTTTCTGTTTTATAAAGTCAGAACCAGGGGTATCCTTCTCCATTTCACCCTCAAAGTCGATGTTGCCAATGCGTATGAGACTACGCAAATACTGATGTGTAGGATAATTTCTCGAATGTTTGATGAGGCTGGGATAAACTTTACCATATGCGTCCACCAGATCGTATATCCACTGCTCGCCCGGCCATCGGAGTTCTGTCCTCTCACCGTACAAATTTTTGGTCATTTCCATTTCAGAAATAAACTTTGTGCCCTTTCCATCTCCTTTATAGTGCCACTGCGAACTACTGATGATGAGTCCTTCCACCTTATACTCATTGCTGTAAAGCAACATTCTGATGAAAGAATCGACGTCATCCAGTTCACCGTCTGTTGTGACTATGGTACGTGGTAAGATGGATGAAACTTTTTGTGTAGTTCCCAAGAAGGGTAAAACAAAAAGAACCATAATAGGGATAAGAATAATTTTATTCATGTTGTGAGTTTAATCGACTTTCCTATAATTGAAGTAAATACTCAATGGATTTTACCAAAGTTTAGACGGAGCCCGCTTGCATCCCAAGGGATAGAAATTAACTTGCCAGTTCCTCCCAGAGTGATGTATGCCGTTTGCATATTTGCTCCACCAAAACATATGCTCGTTGTCAAATTATCATTTGTCTCGATATGTTTAATCACCATTCCATCAGGAGAAATTACACTAATTCCACCATTGATCAAAACTGCTGCACAAATATTTCCTGAATCCTCTAAAGCAAAGGAATCAAAGAGTTGGTGCCCTGCCAGGCCAATAACTAATTTTTTAGAAGAAAGATCAAGTTGGCCGGGTTTTGGTATTTTGTATGACCAAATCCTTCCCGTAGATGTTTCTGCATAAAAGAGAGTTTTGCCATCTTCGGAGAGGCGGATGCCGTTGGGAGTATCAAGCTTTTCTGCTTGAAGGCTAATAAAACTGCCGTCAGGCATTGCATAATAAATTGCTCCATGGTCTTTATACGTGCTAAAGTATTTTCCCTGGTCTGAAAACCACATGCCCCCAGTTTCATCAAACACAATATCATTGGGGGCACTTAAATTCCTGCCATTACATTGTGTGTAAATTTTTTCTACTTCACCTGTGGCAATTTCAACTCTTTGAATATAACCTCCTTTGTATTCCGGGGCTGCCTCACCTGGGATCAAAATTTCACCTCTCTTAAACCATTGCAGACCCCCGTTATTACAAACATAAACCGCCCCATCGGGACCCAAAGCTGCTCCGTTGGGACCTCCACCCAGTTTGGCAACCACTGATACATTTCCTTCAACGTCCACTTTGCTCAAGCTCCCATTTGCCATTTCAACAAAAAGAACACTCCCATCTGCAATAGCAATAGGGCCCTCAGGAAATCCAAGACCTGAAGCTAAAACCTTTATGTCGTATTCGCTTTTATGATTTATCTGGGCCATCATACCCTTTGAAAGCATGAGAAAATGCAGGATTACCCACAAAATATGTACTTCGGCTCTTAAACACATCACCTGTATCTTATTTCTAAAATCACCCTTTTGTACTGGGTTAATGCAGGTACATTGTCATCAGTAGCCTTAATAACAAAATGAAATGTCTGTCCAGGGCTTACGTCTTGAGGAATGGTCACAGACATGGTCAATTGATCACTATCTAAAATTTCTAACTTTCCCGGATAGGACCCTGCAGGCATTTGTATCCAGTTTGTCTTAAAGTTATCTCTATCAGGGTCTTTAACAGAAGCAGTTATTTTTACTTTTTGTCCGGGATTTACAAATTGCTTTAAAGGTCCTAGTATGGTAACCTCCGGTTCGTGATTTGCGTTTGCGTACCCGGGAGTCACGGACCATTTCATTCTTGCGGCAAAGCTGTTTTGTGCCTCTGCAAAAAAGTCTGGAAAATTGACAGAATCTCTCTTTGTTTCAGCTCTTTGGCTACCCATCTGCGCAGCCATTTGCTCAGCCGTGGTATTGGTTTGAAAATCGATGGTCCGGTCCGATGGCATTCTGGTACGACCACCCCATCCTCCATAATTGCCGTCTTCATAAGCCCTGAGACCATTTCCCAGCATATTCATGAAGGTGGCATTGTCACCTTCGCCAAGCCATGATCCTTTCTCCTGAGGTGGCATCCAAACAAAATATCCCATTTTTCTTAGCTCATCTGCGCTGTAACCGGATAAGCCAAAATAATCGACTTTATCTCCCTTAACCATTTGTTTACCATCTCCCCACACCCTGTAGAGTTTGCCGAGCGGTCCTTTTGAAGTAATGTTTTCTGCAATAAATTGAGGGGTGAGCAAAGCCCTATTCACTTCATTGGCCCTGATTTGCGCCCCATATCCATAGGCCGGGCTGTCCCTGAATGTCCTGGCTTCAATGTCGGGCCAATTGGGCTTGATGTACCCATAAAATGTATCATCCTGATCACCGGAAGGAAGCAGAATCACTTTCCGCGATATTTTAGCTTTCAGCTCAGGCCAGTCCTTCTTATTGGAATGTTGCTCTTCAATGGTCTTCAACGCTCTGGCTATGGTGCTGGCTCCACCCCATGCTGTAATGAAAAGTTTGCCCGGCTTATCATCGAGAATTGCTTCTTTGATCAATTGAGAACCAGGTGTGTCTTCTGAAAAATCACCATCAAAATTGATGTTGCCGTATCTTATTTTGGACCTCAGATATTCCGGTGAAGGGTAATTTTTATTGTGAACTTTGAGGTTTGGATAAGAGGCCGCATAGGCATCAACGATATCATGTATAAACCGCTCACCTTGTGCCCAACGCCAGCTCTCACAAGGGCAGGTATCCATCCCAAAACGATCGTATTCTCTCCCGGAAACAAACCATTTTGTGCCTTTTCCATCGCCTTTCCAATGAAACTGACTGCTGGCGTAAATCAATCCATCTATTTGTAAATCAGTACTGTATAGTAAAAATCTGATCAAGGAATTGTTGTCATCCAATTCAGGGTCAGCTGTGATGATGATGCGGGGCTTTTCAGCAGATTGTCCAAAAACCTGATTAAAACCAAGAAAGAGCAGAGCGAGATTGTAGAAAATCTTCATCATATTACCTTTATAATCCGTTAAAAGCTGAATGAATTTATTTAAAACACAATGGAGCAAATTCGCTCAGGTATAATCTCCAGGAATTCCAATCATGATTGCCCACATTTTCCCGATAAATGTATTTAAAACCCAATTCGTCGTATAATTTTCTCAATTCCACACCAGATTTATATAGAAAGTCATCAGAACCCATGCCAATCCAATATACTTTGGGATTGCTTTTCTGGAGGGCTTTCAATTGGGCAATATGTTTTTCTTTCTCATATCCATCCGGTCTAACATTGGAAAACAAGCCCATACTCATCACACCAATATAGTTGAACATGCCTGGATTGGCATTTGTAATATTTTGGGTTTGATAACCTCCCATTGAAAAACCTGTTACTGCCCGATGATCCGCATCTGCAATCACTCTGTATCTTCTTTCGATATAAGGAACAATATCATTTACAAGACTTTTCTCAAAAAGACCTGCAGCCATGGCTCCAATACCGGAATTGTCCTTGTTAGCAACAAAAGCGCTTTTGTCCAACGGAGCTCCCACATTGTTTACATCGCCATTTGTAATAACAACAATCATGGGTTCCGCTTTTCCGGTTGCAATAAGATTGTCAATGATATAATTGGCACGTCCACGACTCACCCAAACTTCTTCATCTCCACCACCACCATGGAGCAGATACATTACCGGATACTTCTTTTGTGGATTTTCATCATATCCGGGTGGCGTGTAAATGTACATTCTCCTTTGCTCCTTGCCTATGGCCGGGGAATCATACCAAACTGCTTTTAAATGACCATGAGGAACAGGTTTGACATCAATAATGTCACCCAATCCACCAGGTACCATAAGCCTGCTCTGTATGTAACCACCATCTCTGGTAACCTGTCGGTTTAATGGATCAAGATTAGGTATGCCGTCTATAAGAATATCATACTCATACATATCCGACGGAAGAGGACCAACTTTGACTTCAAAAATGGAATCCTTTTTCATCATAATATCAGGCTTGTACATGCGGTTCCAGGTACCAACGACCCTTACATCTTTGGCATTTTCAGCCTTAATTCTAAAAATTACAGAATTATCCGGCATCACTTCCGGAGAAATCAAATCTGTTGGCCGACGTTGCGCCTCTATAGTGTTTAGAAATGGAAATATCACGACCAGGATGATCACGATAAAATAAAACTTACCCTCTTTGGATTTTGTCATGTTGAAATGATAAAAATTTAACAATGAATTGCCTGATATAACTTTGAATATTTAAAGCCATTCGCTCTGCTATTCAATAAATAAGTGGCATTTTTTTTCAAACTCATGCAAATAAAAACAAATAAACGTAAATATTAGCAAATATTCGAAAATAAATCTTTCGAATGTTTTGCAATTGTTACGTTATTTTTTCCTTATTTTGCACTTAATTGTATCAGAAAGGCAAATCTTTTTCTATTATGTTACCAAATCAACGCAGAGAACGCATCATTGAATTGCTGAAGGAGGACGGAGCCGCAAAAGTTACTGATCTGGCCAAAATATTCAAAGTTACTGAGGTGACCATCAGGCAAGACCTTGAGAAAATGGAGGGAGAAGGCCTGGTCCTAAGAGAACATGGAGGTGCATATCTGAAGAATATGGAGGATCAGGTAAAAAACTTTTCATTGATTCATCAGGAGAATCTTGACAAAAAAGAAGCCATTGCTCAAAAGTGCCTTGATTTCATCAATGACGGGGATTCTATCATTCTCGACTCTGGAAGCACAACCACGGAAATCGCCAAAAAAATAAAAACATCCGGCTTAAAAAACCTAACCGTCATCACCAATGCACTCAATATTGCGCTCATGTTGGGCACTGATATGAAAACAGAGGTGATCCTAACAGGAGGTGAATTTAAACCTCCGACGCTATCACTAACCGGACAAAAAGCTGCTGATTTTTTTAAAGGTCTGAGTGTCCAAAAATTATTTCTGGCAACTGCCGGAATTTCACTTAAAACAGGCTTAACCTATCCAAGCATCAGCGATCTGGTGGTTAAAAAGGCTATGATTGATGCAGCTGAAATCACATATCTGGTTGCAGATAGTTCAAAAATAGGAAAAAGTGCTCTGGCAAGTTTGGGTGCACTTGGACTAATAGACTACATCATTACAGACAACTACATTGAAGAAAAACATCTATCAGTTTTTAAAGAAAACGATGTAGAAGTTATCCTTGCTGACCAATAATTCAGGCCGTATAAAAGCGTAAGTAACACAATTCAAAAATTCATTTTTCATCATTCATCAATAAAAAACATGACTTTAGGAGTAATTATAGGCAACAGAGATTTTTTTCCTGATGCTTTGGTAGAACAAGCCAGGACAGAGATCATTGAGGTTTTCGGCAGACTAAACATCAATCCCATCTTACTCAACAGCAATGACACAAAACTAGGTGGAGTTGAAACATTCAGGGAGGCCGAAAAGTGTGCCAACCTATTTAAGCTCAACAGAGAGGACATCGATGGTATTTTGGTGCTCCTACCCAATTTTGGAGATGAAAAGGGGGTAGCCGACACTTTAAAAATGGCGGATTTAAAAGTACCGGTTCTTATCCAGGCTTACCCAGATGAACTCAGTAAAATGAACGTTGCAAACCGAAGAGATTCCTGGTGTGGAAAAATCTCAGTATGCAATAACCTGTATCAATACGGTATCAAGTACAGCCTCACTTCAAAACATGTATCTGCACCTTCTGATACTGAATTTATAAAGGATCTCAAAGATTTTCTTGCAGTATGCCGGGTTGTTAAAGGTCTTCGAAATGTAAGGATTGGCGCCATTGGTGCGCGTCCCGGAGCCTTCAATACGGTAAGGTACTCAGAAAAAATTCTTCAGAGAAATGGCATCACTGTCACAACATTTGACCTTTCAGAAATACTTGGGAGGGCAAACCAACTGACAGCTGCAGATGCCCAGGTAAAACATCACATCGACAAAATCAATGCATACGCTCCCAAAGGAAATACACCGGATGAAGCAATGGTTCAAATTGCTAAACTTGATGTAGTACTCAAGCAAATCATGGAGGAATATGCCCTGGATGCAACGGCCATTCAATGTTGGACTTCTTTACAGCAAAATTATGGGTGCAATGTATGTACCAGCATGAGTATCATGTCTGAAAATATGTTGCCCAGCGCTTGTGAAGTGGATGTCACAGGAACCCTTTCCATGTATGCTATGCAACTTGCTTCCGGATCTCCATCTGCATTGGTTGACTGGAACAACAATTATGCTGACGATGATAATAAATGTGTACTGTTTCATTGTGGCAACTGGGCCAAATCATTCCTACCGGATATTCAAATATCAAATGCACCTATCCTAGGCACAACCGTAGGTGTAGAAAATACTTATGGCGCTCTTGATGGGCGCACTCCAGCCATGCCGTTGACGTTCGGCAGAATCAGTACCGATGACCCAAAAGGCATCATCAAAGCTTACATCGGAGAAGGAGAGCTTACCAACGACGCACTATCTACTTTTGGCAACAGAGCCGTAGCACAAATTCCCGATCTCCAAGGACTCATGAAATACGTTTGCAGAAATGGCTTCGAGCATCATGTCGTCATGAATGCCTCAAAAACAGCTAATATCCTCGAAGAGGCTTTGGGCAATTACATGGGTTGGGAAGTGTATAAACACTAAAAGATGAAAACATTAGACACCCTTCAACTTAAAGCAAAATCCGCAGAATATAGAAGCAAGATTTTGAAATACATTTACAACGCCAAGGCAGGTCATACCGGCGGTAGTCTTTCCATTACTGATATTCTCAATGTCTTGTACAACAGAATTATGAATGTCAGTCCTGACAACTTTGACTCCAACGACAGAGATCGATATGTGCAGAGCAAAGGACATTGTGTCGAAGCTTTATATGTCGTGCTTGCTGATCAGGGCTTTTTCCCAGAGGAAGATTTGTTGACATTATGTAAATACAATTCACCTTACATCGGGCATCCGACCAAAGGCGTAAGGGGCATTGAACAAAATACAGGGGGCCTTGGACATGGACTGGCCATTTGTTGTGGAAATGCCCTTGCTGCCAAAAAAGACCACTCCGGAGTAAAAGTCTTTACCATTCTGGGCGATGGCGAAATGGCCGAGGGTTCCAACTGGGAAGCATTTATGTTTGCTGCGCATTACAAATTAGACAATTTGTGCGCCATTCTCGATTACAATAAACTACAGATAACGGCACCCAATGCTGAGGTCATGGGACTGGAGCCTATCGATAAAAAACTCGAAGCTTTCGGCTGGGCCGTCAGACACGTTGATGGACACGATATCGATGCGCTTACCAATACTCTTTCCTCATTGCCTTTCGAAAAAGATAAACCATCTTTTGTCATCGCACACACTGTCAAAGGCAAGGGTGTGAGTTTTATGGAAAACACACTCAAATGGCACCACGGAGTACCCACCGATGAGCAACTTCAAATCGCATTGGCTGAGTTGAGTATCGAATCTCCAAATCAAGTACCCGCGTAATATTCACAAAAATGGTAACAACCGAAATTAAAAAAGGCCTTGCCAATCTGGAAGTATTTTCAGCGACCTTGCAGGCATTGGCCGAAACAGATAAAGACTTATATGTCGTAACCAGCGATTCCAGGGGATCGGGAAAACTTGTACCTTTTGGTCAGCGCTATCCAGATCAGATCGTAGAAATCGGCATCGCAGAGCAAAATCTGGTAGGTGTAGCCGCAGGACTGGCCAGTATGAAGAAAAAAGCCTTCGCTGTGTCTCCGGCCTGTTTTCTTACGGCAAGGGCCTTAGAGCAAATTAAAAACGATGTCTGCTATTCGGACAATGCGGTGAAATTGATAGGAATTTCAGCTGGTGTAAGTTATGGCGCATTGGGAACAACACACCATAGCCTTCATGACTACGCAGTCTTGAGGGCAATAAACAACATCAGCATCGTCGCACCTGCCGATAATTTTGAAACAGAACAGGCCATTAGAACTGCCGCCAAAATGGACAGTCCCATTTATTTGCGTTTTGGCAAAAAAAACATGCCGGAGAATCTTGCGCCAGACGATGGATCTTTCCTGATAGGTAAAGGGCGCGTACTGTCTGAAGGAAACGATTTCGTCTTTTTTGCAACTGGTGAAGCCGTGTGGCCATGTGTCGAGGCTGCACAACTGCTCCATGAAAAATACAACTTATCAGCTACGGTGGTCAGCATGCACACCATTAAGCCCCTTGATACAAACTTGATAAAAAGATTGGCTTCAGCGGGCAAACCTGTTATCACCGTAGAAGAACATTCTGTATATGGAGGTTTGGGCGAAGCCATTGCGTCCTTTATGATGCAGGAAGGATTACACAATAAGTTGAAAATTGTTGGCATCCCGGACGAACATACTGTCCACGGATCTCAAAACGAAATTTTCAAGCATTATGGCCTCAGCGCTGAAGGACTTATGAACACTGCAATTTCAATGATAAGACCATGAAAAAGCTGATCATCCTTTGCACCGTATTAATGCTTGCACTGTCTTGTAAAAAAGAGCAGGCAAATGAAGCTCCGAAAGTTGCTGTAGTAATTTCCACACTGAACAATCCATGGTTTGTTTTTTTGGCAGAAACTGCAGCAAGCAATGCTCAAAAGTTGGGTTATGACGCCAAAATTTTTGATTCGCAGAATAATCCTGCCACAGAATCAGATCATTTTGAGAACCTCATTTCAGCAGGCTTTGATGCCATCTTATTCAACCCAACTGATGCCGACGGTTCTGTTGCCAACATATTAAAAGCCAAAGCTGCCGGTGTACCAGTTTTTTGCATGGACAGAGAAGTAAATGCTGACGATGCGGCAACTTGCCAAATCCTCTCCGACAATTATTCGGGATGCGTTGAATTGGGTATTGATTTCGTAAAAACCATGAAAGAAACAGGGAAGTACGTAGAGATTATCGGGCTTGTTGGTGACAACAACACCTGGGCAAGATCAAATGGCTTCCATTCTGTTGTTGATAAATTTCCCGGTTTGAAAATGGTAGCCCAACAAAGTGGTGACTTCGATAGAAACAAAGCTATGGAAGTACTCGAAACCATATTACAAGCAAATCCTGATATCGATGCAGTTTTTTGCGGCAATGATGCCATGGCACTTGGTGCTTTCCAGGCACTTCAAGCGGCAGGAAAAGCCGACATTATCAAGGTATTTGGCTTTGATGGTGCGGATGAAGTTGTGGCAAAAATAGAGGAAGGAAAAATCATGGCCACCGGCATGCAGCACCCTGAAGTAATGGCAGAATATGCCGCACGATATGCGCACGAGTATTTTACAGGCAGGAGGGAATTTCCACAACGCATTCCTGTAGAAGTTGAATTGGTTACTAAATCAAATGCAGATCAATTTATCAAGAAATAAGCCACCACAATCATCGTTAATGCCCACATTTTAAATCATGAATACAGCCACTTCCCAAATCAATCCATCGGTTCATGTTTACCAAAAATGGATAAAATGGGGCTTATTGCCTTTGCTTTGCCTTTTTGTTTTATACAACTCAGTATACTTCAGGAAGCTCAGTACCATGACAAAAGTTGGAGCAGGGAATGTTGATTTCACCTTACTTGCCGACAGCTTATACCATAAAGCTATTTTGCGTGGAACTTATGACCTCAATGCTGATCAACTCTTGGCAGCGTTTGAAGCCAGGCCCGATTCAACTATGGCAAAATACGGAAACAGGTTGGGCATAGGCCAATCTTCTTTTTTCATGGTAACCGTACAGGGTACAGTATCTCAGAAATCGCAAGGCGGTTTCGTCATCCATACCGACAGGGGAGAATATCTGGTTGATACAAAATACATCTTCGGCAATGCCATCAGAGACGCCTCCGGCCTGGTAAAACTCACAGACTTTAAAACCAATGCCGAATTCAACAAGCTCTCAGAAGCCCTTAACGACTTGATCAGAGAGAAATCAATTCCAACTCAACACAGCAACATCAGCGATGGTGATTTGGTAAAAGTTACAGGTGCATTAAAATTGAGTAAAAAAGCCAAGGAAGAACTGAGAATTCAGCCTGTCAGCATTGAAAAAGGGATGGAATGAGCACTGTAAATGAACATAAAAGTGGCCTTAAACTTGAACTTTCAGGAATAAGCAAATCCTTTCCTGGTGTTAAAGTACTAAGTGGGGTAAACCTTACATTTTATCCGGGTAAGGTCAACGCATTAATGGGAGAAAATGGTGCCGGAAAATCAACTTTGCTTAAAATCCTGACCGGCATTTACAGTGATTATGAAGGTCAGATCTTCATGGATGACAAAGCTGTAACATTTACATCTTTAAAAGACGCAAAGCTGGCCGGTATTGCGATGATACATCAGGAACTCAGCCTAATTACCCAACTTACTGTTTCAGAAAACCTTTTTCTCGGTCAAGAAATCAATGATGCCTGGTCCTTGCCTAATAAAAAGAAGATGGGTGAAGTGGCTCAAGCCTTACTAGATAAATTAGGCTTGAAATTTTCGGTCGACACCTTGGTAAGTCAATTGAGTGTAGGCGAACAACAAATGCTGGAAATTGCACGAGTCCTGCTCACTGATGCACGCATCATCCTCATGGACGAGCCTACATCTGCACTAAGTGATAAAGAAATCTTGCGTCTGCATGAGGTGATCAGGCAGCTTACAATCGAGGGTAAAACCATTGTATACATTTCCCATAAAATGGATGAGTTATTTCGAATAGCAGATAACTACGTGGTTTTGAGGGACGGCGTCGTCACGGGCCAGGGCAAAATGACCGAAATTTCAGAAGAGGCGCTCATCAGAATGATGGTTGGCAGGGACATAGTGGTTAACAAAAAAATAAACTCTTCAGCCCAAAGCCAATCAGCTTTGATTGTGAACAACCTGTTTATGGCCCATCCAACTATAAAAGGTAAGCTCAGACTTGATCATATTAACTTAGAAGTAAAGAAAGGCGAAATAGTTGGCATATTCGGTCTAATGGGCGCAGGTAGGTCAGAGCTTTTGCACTGTATTTTCGGGGCATATAAATCATCTGCTTCCATAGCTATTAATGGAAAATCGGTGGTCATAAAGTCTCCACGTGAAGCTATTGCAAATGGATTGGCTTTTGTAACGGAAGACCGAAAGGAGGAAGGACTGGTTCTGGACTTACCCCTAACCTCAAACATCAATCTCACGAAATCAGACGGATCCTGGGTGGTAAACGAAGCTAAAGAACTTGCCTTAAGCAATGATTTTATACAAAAACTGGGCATAAAAACTCCATCAGCTCAGCAATTATGCAAAAATCTGAGTGGAGGCAACCAACAGAAGGTAGTACTTTCTAAATGGCTGGCCACAGAACCTGATGTTTTGATGCTTGATGAGCCCACACGTGGTATCGACCTCAATGCCAAAAATGACATTTACGAATTGATCAAAAGCCTTGCGGACTCTGGCATGAGCATTCTGATGGCATCCTCAGAGATTCCGGAATTGCTTGCAATATGCGACCGCATACTTGTCATGTCGGAAGGTAAGATCACAGCAAGTTTTTCAGCCGATGAAGCCAATGAAGATAAACTTTTGAAAGCAGCAATTTAAGATGAAAAAAGAAACACTAAAGAAATTTCAATCCCTGTTGGCGCTGCTGATTTTGTGTGTGCTGATCAGTATTTTGACAGATAAATTCCTGTCCGCAAGTAATCTCTGGAATGTACTTCGACAGATTTCTGTAAATGTTTGCATTTCGGTGGGCATGACGCTGGTAGTTTTGATGGCCGGCATCGACCTATCAGTAGGCTCTATCCTTGCATTCACCTCAGCTGTTTGTGCAGGATTGCTGACTCAGGGAATTGCTTTTGAATCCATGGATTTATACATAGGTTTTACGTGGGTTGGGGCTATCGTGGTTGCTCTTATTGCGGGCCTTTTGCTGGGGCTTTTCAATGGCTTTGTCATTACGAAGTTTGACATTCCTCCATTTGTTGCCACGTTGGCCATGCTCACGATGGCGAGGGGTGCGACTATGCTGTATACAGGTGGAATTCCCATTGCAAATTTGGGTGAAAAATTCGAACGTTTGGGTTCAGGCTGGTTATTAGGCATCCCCATCCCTGTATGGATTACCCTGACTGTTGTTGGGGCAGGGATTTTTCTAAGCCGAAAAACAAACTTCGGTAAATATGTATATGCGATTGGTGGCAATGAAAAGGCTGCCTTTCTTTCGGGAATCAACACCAAATTTGTCAAGCTCATGGTTTATGGCATCTCTGGTATTACCGCAGCCATTGGTGGCGTTTTGGTCACTGCCAGACT
Source organism: Saprospiraceae bacterium (assembly GCA_020436935.1). Taxonomy (GTDB): domain Bacteria; phylum Bacteroidota; class Bacteroidia; order Chitinophagales; family Saprospiraceae; genus JADKBO01. The sequence continues at coordinate 108,443 of JAGQWX010000002.1, read as the reverse complement.
CAATTCTGCACAACCAAATGCTGGAACATCCTACGAATTGGACGCCATAGCGGCAGTAGTTATTGGTGGTACTTCTTTGTCTGGAGGCGTTGGCACAATAACAGGAACAGTTATTGGTGCAGCTATAATTGGAGTACTCAACAATGGCCTGGTCTTACTCAATGTTTCACCATTCTGGCAACAGGTGATAAAGGGTCTGGTCATATTGCTGGCTGTCATAATTGACAAAAAAAGTAAAAAGTAAATCATATAATTTTAGAAAATGAAATATATCCTGGCCATTGATCAAGGGACCAGCAGCACCAAATCAGTCGTTTTTGATGAAGAAGGAAAAGTTGTTGCTACAGGTCATGAAATTTTGAATACTCAATACTTTGACAATGGATATGTGGAGCAAAATGCAGCAGAAATCATTGAAAATGTACGAGCTTCGGTCAGAAAATGTTTGACTGTTTGCTTGAATTCAGGTTTACAACTAACAGATATTGTAGCTTGTGGTATCAGCAACCAAAGGGAAACCTTCGTCCTATGGGATAAAGACGGCCATGCATTATCTCCAGCTATTGTCTGGGCATGTAAAAGGTCCGTTGAGATTTGCAAAACTCTGATTGAGGGTGGACAGAATGATGTAGTAAAATCCAAAACAGGACTCATTGTAGATCCCTACTTTTCTGCAACCAAACTCATTCATTTTCTAGAATCCAGACCTGACTTAAAAAAGAAAGTTGAGGCTGAGGAAGTCTACTTTGGTACTATAGACACCTGGTTGCTTTATCATTTTACCGGAGGTAAAGCTTTTAAAACTGATCACACCAATGCCCACAGAACACTTCTTTTTAATATAAACGAATTGGTTTGGGATCAGGAATTATTGCATAAATGGGGTTTATCAAGTTTGAATTTACCTGAAGTCTTGCCATCGGCATCCTCATTTGGTCAATTGGATTTCGCATTTATTGATAATAGATTTGAAGGGGTTTGTGAGATTGCCAGCATGATAGGTGATTCTCATGCTGCTACATTTGGCGAGGGTTGTTTTGAAAAAGGTACTGCAAAAGTCACAATGGGTACCGGAAGCTCTATTATGGTCAATACCGGAAAGCAAATTGCAAATTCCAATCATGGCTTACTGACTACTATTTGTTATAGTACAAATTCAGGAGTAAACTATGCCCTGGAGGGATCAATAGTGGCATGTGGCTCTACCATTGAATGGCTCAAAAACGAATTGAATCTATTTGAGAATGCGGCGGACACCGAAAAAATGGCCGAATCTATTGATGATAATGGCGGAGTATATCTTATCCCCGCATTCAGTGGTTTGGGGGCACCGCATTGGCAAATGGATCGGAAAGCTTCCATTGAGGGATTGACTTTTGGAACCACCAAAAACCATATCGTAAGAGCTGCTCTTGAAAGCATTCCATTTCAAATAAATGACGTCATTTCAGCAGTGAATTCAGATTTGGGATTCGAAATCCAAAGCATTGCGGTCAACGGAGGAATATCAAAAAACAAATTCGTTCTTACATATCTTGTCAATTTATTGGGCATCACTTTAAATAAGCTTTCTAATGCGGATATTTCAGCTTATGGAGCAGCGTGTTTGGCAGGCTTGAAGATTGGCTTATTTTTAAATATTGAGAAAATACAAGAAATAAACTTAAAAAATAGTCAGCAAATTCACCCCACAGCAAAATGGCATCCAGTTCAAATGGAGTATGAAGTTTGGAAGAAAAAAATAATAGAATATAAACGAAATTATTAAATCTGACAAAAACAAACTTGACAAATCTTGTCAAAAAATATATCTTTGTGGAAAAGTGTACATGCAGCACACCTTGGGAACATATCTTAAAGAAGCCCGTAAAATAAAAAGTCTCAAGATCAAAGAGCTATCTGCCCTGACCTCGATAGATCCTGCCATTATCAGTAAAATAGAAAACACCGACCGGCTCCCAACAGATACGCAGCTGCAGGCTTTGTCCAACGCCTTGGGCCAATCCTATGGCGATCTTCGAAAGCATTACCTCGCAGAAAAAATTTACCAACTGCTCGAGCACGAAGATTTTGCCTATGAATCTTTCATTCTGGCTGAGCCCAGGGTTGAGTACTTGGCCGGCAAAAAAGCTTTAGATACCATAGAGTTGAATGAAAACACACTCCGGGCACTGGCAGAACTCGATCAACTCCAGGCACAATGGGCAACACTCAAAGGACTTTCAGGAATCAGGAGGGAGAAAATGGATGAATATTTCTCATTGAAGTATACCTATGAGTCCAATAAAATAGAAGGGAATACACTTACTCTATCACAAACAACAGCAGTCATCAAGGATGGCATTACCATAGCCGGCAAATCAATACAGGATCACCTCGAGGCCATCAACCACGAAGAAGCCATCCAATTGCTCTATGATCTGGCAAAAACAAAAGTAAGTTTCTCTAAACACACGCTCCTGCAGCTTCACTCCATCATACTCAGAGGCATCAACAGCAGATATGCAGGAACTTACAGAGATGTACCCGTGAGGATCACCGGCTCAGAGCACATCCCGCCACAGCCTTTTTTACTGGTAAAAATGATGGAAGATTACTTCATGTATTACGATCTTCATAAATCGCGCATACACCCAGTAATACTTGCCGCAGAGATGCACGAAAGACTGGTTACCATTCATCCATTCATCGATGGCAATGGCAGAACAGCCCGACTTGTTATGAATCTTATCTTGGTGGCTCATGGATTTCCCATTGCCATTCTCAAGGGTGACGATGTAAGTCGTCAACGCTATTATGACGCTTTATCTGATGTGCAGATTGATAAAGACCCTGCAGCTTTCTATACTTTGGTCATAGAAGCCCTAAAAGCTTCGTTGGAAGAACACATTGAGTTGGCGAAGTAAATTTCTGCGAAACTTCACCCTTTATCCCATTGCAGCGGTATATCGCGCGGCTACCATGTCCCAATTGATAAGGCCCATAAAACCGTCGATATAATCTTTCCTCTTATTTTGATAATTGAGATAGTAAGCATGTTCCCAAACATCAATTCCAAGAATTGGAATACCCGTTTTTTCAACAACACCGCTCATCAATGGATTGTCCTGATTGGGTGAGGCAACAACCTCCAGTTTCTTATCAGCATTTACTATCAACCAGGCCCAACCGGATCCAAAAACCTTTGAAGCTGCATCGGCAAAGCTGGTTTTAAAGGCATCAAAACCAGTCAAATCACTGGTGATGGCCTCAGCAAGCTTTCCTTCAGGCATGCTCTTACCACCAGGAGTCAAAACTTCCCAGAACAATTGATGATTGAAGTGTCCACCTGCATTGTTTCTAATGGCTGTGTCAGCCTCAGAATCAGAAACCTTTTGCAAAATTTCTAACAATGGAAGAGATTTCATCTCACTGTTTTCCAAAGCTGCATTCAACTTTGTGACGTATCCGGCGTGATGTTTGTCATGGTGGATCATCATGGTTTGTTCATCTATAATTGGAACAAGCGCATTATAAGCAAAAGAAAGTGGTGCCAATTCAAATGGGAATACTGGTTGAGGCATAGCAGGACTTTCTGCTTCAAAGCTATTTCCCTCTTTATTTTTACAAGCAATCAATGGAAGTGTAGCGGCTCCTAAAGTCAATAATCCTGCATTTCTTGCAAAAATCCTCCTGTTCATCATTCTTTTTCTTTTAAGTCTTAACGTGAGGTAACCTGGTAAAGTTTATTGACCTCACAAAAAATATATCTGTCCTCTAAGGTAGTCAATAATTCAGAAAACTCCTAGTCTGCCGTCCTTATAGTTGTCGATTCCTGTATCCAACACCCCACATAATATGAACTTCCGGCTTTAAGACTCCTCAAAAATATATCTTCTTTGCTGGGCATATATTTGGCATATCTTCCAATAAAAGTGTTCGCCTCACCAGCTACTGAGGGGTCAATGCTTTTTGCCTTGGCAAACATATCAATGGCAGGCCATGTCACTACCTGACTGTCAAATCCCCTACCCGGTCCACACAATGGACCACTGGAGGCATACAATTTTCCAATCAGCATATAAGGTTCTCCCCATCCTGATTTGTATTTGGCTGCTTCATAAGCGTATTTTCTCGCTTGAGGGAAGTTTTTGATGTCACCATAGTAGATCTTGGCTATCAGGATCAAATATTTTGCCTTTTTCTCATCATCGTCTGTTTCATTGACATACTGTTCAAACAATTCAACAGCTTGTTTGTACTTACCTTCAGAGTATGCATCGTATGCTTGCCTAAGCGGTCCGGCCGTCGGAGGAGCCACATAACACTTGGTATCTTTTGCAGCTTTTACTTCAACCAATCTGGGATCGTTTGCATCACAATCTCCCCTCAGCATTCTTGAATAAGCAGTATTGATGATGTCGCAACTGTCCGGATACATCTTGAAAAGTGCATAATACTTATCAGCATAATAAGCACAATCATAAAATCCATCTATACCCTCCAGTGCTTCCAGGCGATCCGGTGCATAATCTTTCACAATATCCCAACCTTCACATTCCTGGCCTTTGCAATTTTTAGTGCCGTTTTCAATAGATTTAAGGATGATGTTGGCATATCTTCTGCCTTCTTCAAAACTGATTTTTCTGTCAATCGCCCTGTCGAAAAGTAATTTGGTAAATGGATTGACCGTGAAGTAAACCATTTGCTCCTTATTCATTTCAATGGCCTTGGTGAAGGTCTCAAATTGTTCTTCTTCCGGAATGAGGTCCCCAAGATTGTAATAATAATCAAACGCTCTTCTGGCCATCTGTGTGCCATCTACACCAAAACACTCTTCAAGTTTGGCATTGATCATTTTGATGGTATCAACATATTTCCTCTTTAGGTTTTCATCACCGGTTGCTTTTGCCAGTTCACTGTAAATGGTGACCCCGTCCGAAAAATGACGGGTTATTTTACCATTTGCACCGGGCGCCATTTCATAAGCTAATTTCCAAATATCGCGGGCAGCTTCGTATCTTTTGAAACGCATCTGATCCTGGTACAGCACGAAAGCATTCTCTGTTTCTTCTCTAATTGCAGGAGGCAAATCTTCGAGCTTGCGACAAGGGTTATTGTAGTCAATCTTCTGTTCAACAGGAGCTGTCGTTATTACCTCTTTTGTTTTTGGCGCACAAGATTCTGCAATAACCAAAAATGTCAATAAAATCCCAAAAATGTGTCTCATACGTCATTTTTAAATAGGTGCCAAAAATAGCAATTTGTCCCCGGAATACAAACGCAGCAAATTCCTGAAGATTTCTTTATACTGATCGGATATGGAATGTCCATTTTGGATGCGATCAGATCAAGGCACAAAACACAGCTGGAGTGGTGCCTCCAGCGAGTATTTGTAACGAAGATATGATTCATTTTATCAGCATCGATGTGGACAATTCTATTTCTGATCAGTTTAATTGTAATTTAAAATAATTTTCGGCTGCTATTTGCTGAACGGCAAAGTGGGTTTATTTGTTTAACTTTCGAAAATATACAATTGCAACAGTATTTGTGCCGCAACGTTGATATATAACACGCGGAAAATGCTGGTGTGTATTGAAGAAATTAAAAATCGCAGCCATATGCCCGAAGTTTTGAATGCCCGGATTACCCCTGGAATTTTGTCTATGTTACCACTTTTTTATGTCGGATGGAGTGATAGTGTGCTCAGTCCCTCTGAAATGAAGCTCATCCATAAAAAACTAAATGAGTTTGATTTCCTCACACAGGAGGACAAAGAATACCTCATTAATTTTACAAATCCTCAACATCCGCCGTCAGAAGAACTCTTTAAATCATGGCTCAATGCTATGAAAAATGCTTCGGAACTATTGCCTGAAGGTCAGGTACTCAATCTTGCTGAGTTAGGTCTGGAAATGGCAAGAGCATCCACCACCTATAAAAGTGACCAGATTTGGGATTCTCCAAAGGTCTTAAAGGCCTTACAGGACATAGAAAACGAACTGGGTGTTAACAACGAAGAAGGCCTGAAGAGTATGTTGATGCTGCTGGACAACAGTGCCATCCAACCCCAAAACAGAGAATTGAGCTTTGATCCTTATCAAATGCAACTCATCCTGGACGGTAAATATGGGGAGACCAAAAGAAAAGTCAAAAAGCTCTTGAGAGACCCGGCATTCAGCTATGGCCACATCACCAATAAAGAAGAACACCGCAATAAAGTCAAAGACATCGTTTTGATGCTCGCTGAACAAGGCATCGGTTCACTGGGTTTTGAGGAAGCCTACGGAGGACAAGGCAAGCCAGGTGATTACATGGCTGCATTCGAAATGCTTGCCACCCACGATCTCAATGTGACCGTGAAATACGGAGTACAATTTGGTCTTTTTGGTGGTGCCATCCACGGGCTAGGAACGGAGAAACATCTCAAAAAATACATTGAGCCCATTGGAAAAGCCCAATTGCTGGGCAATTTTTCGATGACGGAAACCGGCCACGGATCCAATGTGAAAGACCTGGAAACTACGGCAACATACCTGCCGGAAACCGATGAAATCGAAGTCAATTCACCCACATATACTTCAGGAAAAGAATACATTGGCAACACAATGTATGGGTCTATGGCTGTTGTATTTTCTCAGTTGATAGTTCATGGCGAACATAAAGGCATCCATGCAGTTATCGTTCCCTACAGAGATGAAAAGGGAAATCTCTTGCCGGGCATCCGCGTAGAAGACTGCGGCTATAAAATGGGGCTCAACGGAGTTGACAATGGGCGTCTTTGGTTTGACCACGTGCGTGTTCCTCGCGAAAACCTGCTCGACAGATATGGTGGAATTGATGATCAAGGCAAATACGTCAGTTCTATTGAAAATGAAAACAGGAGGTTTTTCACCATGTTGGGTGCCTTGGTGGCCGGTCGCATTTGCGTTGGGCATGGTGCAATTAGTGCAGCCAAAACAGCCCTGACCATCGCTGTAAAATACGCGCTAAAAAGGCGTCAGTTTGGTCAGGAAGGCAAAGACGAACAATTGATCATGGACTATCCAAGTCATCAGCAAAGGCTCATTCCTTTGATTGTCAAAAACATTGCCTTCCATTTTGCACTTACGAATCTTCGCGAATATTACCTCCATGGTGCGACAGAATTCGATAAGAGAAAGGTGGAAACCAAGGCTGCCGGACTTAAAGCCATGGCGACCTGGCTGGCAACTGATACCATTCAGGAGTGCAGGGAAGCTTGCGGTGGGAAAGGATATTTGCAGGAAAATCGTTTTTCTGATCTAAAAGCCAATTCTGATATTTTCACAACCTTTGAAGGGGACAATACGGTATTGCTTCAATTGGTGGCTAAAGGATTGCTTACCGAGTTTAAACAATCCTTCCACGATGATGGGTTTTCTTCTGTGATCAAATACTTGTTCGGAAAACTGTCCTTTACCTTCTCTGAAAACAATCCATACTTTACGAGAAACACCTCTCTGGAACATCTCACCTCCGAAGAATTTATCGCTGATGCATTGAGATACCGCGAGAAAAAAACCCTGATCAGTCTTTCAGAAAGGATGAGGGATTACCTGAAAAAGAGAATCAATCCTTACGATGCATTCCTGAAGTGCCAAATCCACATGATTGATTTGGCCAAGGCCTATGTCGAGCGACTGGTTTATCGGGAAATGCTGAAAACACTGTCAGGTCTTCCTGAATCAGCTGAGAAGGAAATGCTCACAAAAATTGTCACCTACTACGGTCTCAATAATATTTTTGAGAACAAGGGTTTTTATCTTGAGAATGAATACATGAATGGCAGCAAAACGAAGGCAATCAGACGGGTCTTACATAAGTTGACGCAGGATTTCAGGAATGATGTCGAGGGTCTGGTCGATGCTTTTGGTATTCCGCAGGAATCACTTAGGGCGCAAATCATTGCTTAAAATACTTGAAGCCGGGAGATCGGAGATGGGAGATCGGAAATGGGAGATCGGAGATAGCATTTTGGATAGTTGCCGTTTGGGGTAGTTGCAAAAACCTCTGCGTCTCTGTGCCTCTGCGAGAAAAATCAAAGGGAAAATGTGGACTGGTTCCCTTAATGTTCAGGATCGGAGATGGGAGAAGGAATCTGGTTTTATCATGAAATTTTCAGCGAAAATCTGCGGGTTTATCTGCGTATATCTGCGGGAAAAAATAATCCGTAATTCGTAATTGAAGATTCGTAATTAAAACAGCAAGGTGGCTGAGCGGTGCCGAAGCCATGGCACTTTTGCATGTTGGCGTTTTTGCGTATTGGCATCTTGGGATAGGTCTTTGGGAAGAGGGAGATGGGAAAAGGGAAATGGTATCTAGTATTATCATCCAATTTTCAGCGAAAATCTGCGGGTTTATCTGCGTATATCTGCGGGAAAAATAATTCGTAATTCGTAATTGAAGATTCGTAATTCAACTAGCAAGGTGGCTGAGCGGTGCCGAAGCCAGCGGTGCCGAAACTATTTCTGCTTGCTTTCAGAAAATCTGGCCAGATACCCCAGGATAATTTTCTGTTCTATATTGGTAGTGGAGGAGCCCTCGATAAATTTTAATGACTTTACCTCTCCCCCATTGGCCAGGACCAAATCACTGCCAACAATTTGATCAACGGACCAATCTCCCCCCTTTACAAGCACATCCGGCATAATCAACTTTATAATTTCATATGGTGTGTCATCTTCAAACACTGTCACAAAATCTACAGACGCAAGGGCAGCAATGACTTTCATTCTGTCATGCTGATTGACTATTGGTCTATTCGTTCCTTTCAGCTTCTTCACAGATTCGTCACTGTTGAGCGCTACAACAAGTCTGTCCCCAAGCTTTTTCGCTTCTTCAAGATATGCAACATGGCCTACGTGCAACAGATCAAAACAACCATTGGTAAAAACGATTCTTTCGCCCTGCGCTTTAGACTCTGCTAATGCAGAAGATAGGGATTGTGGAGTAATATGGATTTTGTCGTTGATCAATCTATTATTTCTTATTGTACAAAGGAAGTATGATGTATGACGCCAGTCCCACGATGATGTTACCCAAAATGGAAACAAAGAAAAAGTTGAGGTTGGCAAAACTGAAACCATCAGCGCCTGAAACCCCATACAAGACAAGTGATTCAGACACCATGAATTGGTAGGTTCCTATGCCACCCGGAGAAGGAATGACCATGCCAATACTTCCCAAAAACAAGGTCACCAAACCGGCCTCCAACGGTAAGTTAGCCGTAACATCCAGGCCAAGAAACGGTATGTATGTGACAAAAAAGTAACATACCCAAACCGAGATACTGTAAACAACGAACAAAAACTTATGCTCCATTTTCAGTACGCTGGTCAGTCCGCTGCCAAGGCCAGTAAAAAAGTGTACAATTTTCGCACCAAAAGCTGTTTTGGCGATCCTATCCTTGCTTTTAATCAAAATATACACCAATAAAACGCCTAGTAAAGCAATACATCCCAGTATCAGGAACTGATTGGTATTGAGTTGTCCCTTTTCCAGGAGGTATGTCGAAACCTTTTTGAATGCAAACAATAGCGCCAGGCCCGACACCAGTAAAAATATGATCATGTCAACAATACGCTCGGTGATGATGGTGCCAAATGCCTTCTCTGTGGGAATGCCTTCATATCTGCTCAAAACACCGGCGCGGATCAGTTCTCCTATGCGCGGTAAGGCCATGTTGGTGAAATACCCTATGTTTACAGCTCCAAAAGAATTGACAAACTTTAGTGGATATCCCATTGGTTTTGTCATGAGGTTCCATCTTAATGCCCTAAATACATTGCTAAGGATAAAAAAACCAATGGCTACAATAAAGTACGGCCATTTCGCTATTCTGAGGTCATTTCCAATTTTATTGATGAGACTACAGTCTTTTTCTGCAATACCTTTTAAAGCGCATTCTGAAAGATAGGCTGCTTGTTGTCTGGCATAGACCATATAAAGTATGACCAATCCAAGTGTGAGAAAGCCAAGGAAACTTAAGAGCCTTTTTTTATTCACCTGGTTTTTGTCTAAGGTCTGTTTTGCTCGTCTGGGAATACGACTGTAGGGACGAAATTTTTGGCTTCTTCCGGAGTCATCAGCGCATAAGAAATGATGATGACCACATCTCCGACTTCTGCTCTTCTTGCAGCTGCCCCATTGAGACATACCTGGCCTGATCCTTTTTCGCCTTTAATGACGTAGGTTTCAATTCTTTCGCCATTGTTATTATTCACGATTTGCACCTTTTCGCCTTCCATCAGATTTGCCGCATCCAGCAAGTCCTCATCTATCGTGATTGAACCTACATAGTTGAGGTTTGCCTCTGTAATGGTGGCACGGTGAATTTTAGATTTGAATATGGTCAATAACATGACTTCGTATTAATTTCTGAAATAGTTGATTGTGAATTAGTTTTCCTACCCAATTAAATCGTAAAAGTATATAAAAAGTTCGTCTTAAGCTTTAATTAATGCTTGTTCGACATCTGCAATAATATCATCAATGTGCTCCAGTCCTACAGAAACTCTGATCAGACTCGCATTGATTCCTACCAATTTGCGCTGCTCTTCCGTAAGTTTTGAGTGTGTTGTTGAAGCAGGATGGGTGATGATTGATCTTGTGTCCCCCAAATTGGCTGACATGGATAACATGCCGATGTTGTTGAGCAGGTTTTTGCCCATCTGCAAATCTCCGTCAAGTTCAAATGCTACAATTCCACCACCTGCCTTCATTTGCTGTTTGGCTATTTCATACGACGGATGACTTTCCAGAAATGGATAACTCACTCTTTTGATTTTGTCCTGACCCGAAAGCCACTCTGCGAGGGCCAATGCATTGCTGCAGTGTCTGTCCATTCTCACGGCCAGCGTTTCCAGGCTTTTGCTCAATACCCAGGCGTTGAAAGGAGAAAGGCTTGGACCAGCATTCCTCATGAATTGCTCAATGGCAGTTATGTGCTCCTTTTTACCGGCAATGACACCTCCCATCACCCTTCCCTGGCCATCTATATACTTTGTGGCACTGTGGATGACCATGTCGATGCCATGTTTCGCTGGCTGTTGCAGGTACGGTGTTGCAAAACAATTGTCAACAATACTGATGATGCCATGTTTTTTGCACATATCAGCAAATGACTGGAGTCTGAATATTTGCAAGCCTGGGTTGGAAGGGGTCTCAAAGTAAAGCAATCGGGTATTGGGCAGAATGAATTCTTCCCAGTCCTCTGCATTTTCTGAATTGACAAGGGTATAGGTAATGCCCCATTTGGAGAAAAAGTTCTCCATAATTTTGATGGTAGACCCAAAAACTGCCTGCGACATAAGTACATGGTCTCCCTGTCCCAGCAAGCACGCAAAGGCAGTGAATATTGCCGCCATCCCTGTAGTGGTTGCTCTGGCGTCTTCGGTATGCTCCAAAAGGGCTATTTTGTTCTCAAACTCACGCACACTGGGATTGGTATACCTGCTGTACACATTGCCCGGCATCTCATCTGAAAATATCATTCGCATCTCATCCGCATCATTGAAAAGATAACTGGAAGTGGCAAAAATGGGCGTAGAATGCTCATTTTGTTTGCCTCTTTCGGTTTGCGTGCGAATTGCAATGGTTTCGAATTTCATAAACTTAAAACTTTCAGGAGTTTGAATGGATATTATTCTGCTTCTACAATCTCAAAGCTATGGGTAAGCTCTGCAGTTTTCTCCAGCATTTTAGAAACGCTGCAGTAGGTTTCAATACTCATTTCGACAGCTTTTCTGACCTTGTCTTCTTTGAGATTTCGTCCCTTGATGATATAGTGAAGGTGAATTTTTTTGAAAACAGCTGGCGTCTCATCCTCAGCTCTTTCTGCATCGGCGAGTACTTCCAGTCCAACAAAATCTTGTCTCATTTTTTTGAGAATGAGGTCTACATCGATAGAGCTGCAGGCCGCCGCTGCCATCAAGACTGTTTCCATAGGGCTGACAGCCTCTTTGTTACCGGAAAACTGTACGGTTTGTCCTCTTTCGTTGGTGCCTTTATAATTGCGTTCACCAAATGTAGATTCGAGTTTGATTTTCATACTCATATTATTTGATGGATAAATAATATCCGGAATCTAAAGGCCAATTTTTAACTGGCGTATCAGGTGCCGAAAGATCATCAAGTAAACCGGAAATTAATTTATGGCCACTTTGTAAATTAACAGACCATCAATTACCGATTTTATAATACAAAGAAGCCCTTCCGCAATGGAAAGGGCTTCTTTTTTGTTTGAGGTCTCGAGCGGATTCGAACCGCTGTAGAAGGTTTTGCAGACCTTTGCCTAAGCCTCTCGGCCACGAGACCAAAACCTCGTTAAGGACCGCAAATATATAGCTTTCTCCTAATACAACTAATATTTTATTACTTTATTAAGAAATAGCCATTAATTAAATACATACATGATTAACATACAATCACATAGGAATTTTTACAAGGTCACCTAATCTTGGCAAATTGCTGGAAGAGTAATTGTTTTCATCCAAAAGAACGGCGAGTTCAACACCATAATTCTCTGCTATCTGCCTCAAAGACTGGCCATTGGTCAGTCGGATATACTTGTACGTTCTGTCATTGATGATGGATGCATTCTTTAAATACATGTCAGCACCATTGTCTCTCGTTGGAAAATCATTGTCCTCTTCTCCGGATGGCAGTTCAGGAATACTGATTTCTGATCGCTCAGTATCGTCTGTAGCCTTGTAAGCAATGGACAAGTCGTCAAAATTGGTCGCAAAGCTTGAATTGATTTTTACAATATCATCTCCGCTACCGTACTTCTCAATATACACTCCCAACTTATTGTGAGGTATGATGATGTAGTGTTCGTTGCCGTTGCCCGGAACATATCCTCTGATATATCCTGGATTGAGCTTCAAAAGCATTTCTCTTTCTACTCCCATATCCCTGGCCAGCTCATTCAGATTGATATGACCTTTGACCCTGGCGATAGAAGTGTGTACCATATCATCACCCGGTACTCTTGGCACAATGCCATGATCCTTGTAATGATTTACCACATAAAGAATTGCCAAAAATCTTGGAACATACTGCTGGGTTTCTCTTGGCAGGTATTGCCTGATTGCCCAATAGTTTTTCTTGTTTCCGGCCCTTCTTATTGCCTTATTTACTGTGCCCGTACCGCTGTTGTATGCGGCAAGTACAGTGCCCCAACTGCCATAAATTTTATAGAGATGTTTTAGATAGTCCATGGCCGCCTCAGTAGATTTAATTGGATCTCTGCGTTCGTCCACGTTCTTGGTCATCTTCAATCCCATCAATTGAGCAGTCGGTCTCATAAACTGCCACAAGCCGGTAGCACCAACTTTTGAAACAGCTTCCGGAAAAAGACTGGATTCAACAATAGGAAGATAAACCAACTCCTCGGGCATTTGCTTCTCTCTTACAATGTCTGTAAAGATGGGCAAATACATAGGAAGCCTTCCAAGAATTTGCGCACTGGCATTCTTGTGTTTCTCTACGTAGTAAAAGATTCTATCTCTTACTTCATCGGAGTATCTGACATCAATTTCTGCTGCCATCGAGAGAAATCTCTCTTTGACCAGCCTGTCAGTCTCCGGATCGAATCGCCTTGCACTTGCAAATATTACTTGGGGGAGTAATATCAGAAGTATAACTACAAGACGAAACTTACAATAGCTTACTAGTTCAAGTTTCATTAACTTAATAGATTATGTTCTGGATTATAATTCTTAGTTTTTAGAAACTAGTTCTTCATGTAAGTCCGTGAGTAATAGTCGATTTTTAGGTTGTACGAATTACATTAGAGGGTGCAAAAGTATTGCCAAATATTTGGTATCCAAGTTTTTTAACAGTTTATTAAGAATATTAATTCAATATTAGCATTTGATTATCAACGTTTTACGGGCGCAAAAGTTTTCTAATATTTTTTATAAATTTTTTCTGCCAAATTAAATATTGACATATCTGCTCCCCTATTTACGATGAGTTGAACGCTATTGGATGTTCTAGAATTATATTTTTCGGTAGGAATTTTTACTGTAACACTCGGATTTCCTGTCAAATTGGCCAAAACAGTGTAGATATCTGACATATAAATCTGGGTAGGGTCTTCAATTTTTTGGTCTAATCGCCACGGTGCTGAGGCTGAAATGGGCAAAATAAAGCCGTCATTGCCTTCTAAAATCTGGTTGACTTCGTTTTGGATCAGCCTTCTCACGCGTAATGCTTTGGTAAAATAAGCATCAAAGTATCCTTCGCTGAGTACAAAAGTCCCCAACATGATCCTCTTTTTGACTTCGGGTCCAAAACCTTCTGACCTGGACTCCCGGTACATGTCTTTGAGATCGGAAGGCGATGCCGTGCGGTGACCATACCTGACTCCGTCAAATCTGCTCAGATTGCTGGAAGCCTCTGCAGTGGTGAGGATATAGTAACAAGGGACCAAATATTTCATATAATGAAAATCCACTTTCACCAGGTCGCAGGTTTCCCTCAATGATTCCAAAAAGGCTCTGTTCTCCTGCATCCATTCCTGATCACCTTCAAACATCTCTTCAACATAAGCCAGCTTTGGTCTGCCCGCATAGGTTTTGGCGTCCTTTTCTATATCTATTGAAGTGGAATCTTTCTCGTCTGAACCAGCCATGATTTCAAATATGGTTCTTGCGTCTTCATAGTTGTTGCTGATCGTCCCGATCTGGTCAAAAGAAGATCCATAAGCAATAAGACCATACCTTGAGACAGCACCATAACTCGGCTTGAATCCAATGGTATCAGTAAATGCGGCAGGTTGTCTTATACTGCCACCTGTATCGCTACCCAATGCAGCCATACACATGTCCATCTGAACACTTACGGCTGCCCCTCCGCTCGAACCGCCTGCAATCAACTCCGGATCAGCTCCATTGCGCACAGGACCGTAATGAGAGTTGGTGCTCATTGACCCCATTCCAAATTGATCGCAGTTGGTGGTACCGATGATGATAGCGCCTTCATTGACGAGCTTTTCTACTGCGGTAGCAGAAAATGGAGAATGATATCCCTCAAGTATTTTCGATCCCGCAGTCGCAATATGTCCTTTATAACAAATATTGTCTTTTATAGAAATTACAACACCCGCCAGTTTGCCCATAGGCATACCCGCCAGTTTTTGTTGGTCTAAAGCTGCCGCTCTGGCAAGTGCATCTTCTGCAAACACATTTACAAAGGCATTCAAACCTTTGTTCACATCTATCTGGCTCAGGTAATAATTTACGGTCTCAGTAAAACTGGCCTCCCCGTTTAGAATGCTTTTATGAAATGCAGTTATGGATGGATATTTCAATGGGTAATTATTTGAGTTTGGAAATTAAAGCTTCAAGATCCAGGCTGACTTGTTCTCCTGTATCCAGATCCTTGAGCGCAACCGTCTTATTGGCCACTTCCTGATCACCAACGATGGCAGCATACTGCACACCTTTGTCATTGGCAAATTTCATTTGCTTTTTGATCTTTCCCGCATCCGGGTATACCTCAACGTCTATGCCTTCAGCCCTCACTGCCTGTGCAGCTTTAAACGCCCAGACAAGAGATGCCTCGTCAAAAGCCATAAAGACTGCTCTTGGCTTTTCTAAAACTTCAGTGGGGAACAAGTTCAATTCTTCAAGCACATCATAAATCCGTTCAGCACCAAATGATATGCCCACACCTGAAAGTCCGGGCATTCCAAAACTACCTGTAAGATTGTCGTATCTGCCTCCTCCTCCAATAGAGCCCATGACTACATTGGGGTGTTTACTTTTATCTACGGCAACTTCAAATATACAGCCCGTATAATAGCTCAAACCTCTTGCAAGGGTGATTTCAAACTTGAGATCTTTTATGCCGCTGTCCCCAAGAAAGCCGAAAACCTGTTCAATTTCTTGCAAACCTTTCCAGCCTTCTGAGCCTTCGGCGAAGTGTTCCCGGAGTTGTTTGTAATCTGCAATCGCAAGCAACGTAATGATTTTATCAACAGACTCACTCCCTATGCCTCTCTCTGCAAGTTCTTTCCTCACGCCTTCTTCACCAATCTTGTCGAGCTTGTCAATGCCAACAGTCATATCCACGAACTTATCCGTTATACCTGCAGCTTCGGCGATGCCAAACAAGACCTTCCTGTTGTTGATCTTTATTTCAACACCCAGTCCAAGTTTTGCAAAAACCTCGTGGTATATGCTGACGAGCTCTGCTTCATACAAGAGCGATTCTGATCCAACAACGTCGGCGTCGCACTGGTAAAATTCCTGGTAACGCCCTTTCTGAGGTCTGTCTGCCCTCCATACCGGTTGGATTTGGTATCTTTTGAATGGAAAAACAAGTTCGTTTTGGTGGAGTACCACAAACCTTGCAAAAGGCACGGTAAGGTCGTAGCGCAATCCTCGTTTTGCAATGCTCAACGCCAGCTTCTGTGAATCCTTTGCTTCGAGTGCAGATGCATCGGCCTTATCCAGGAAGTTCCCATTGTTCAAAATTTTGAAGAGCAACTTGTCTCCCTCTTCACCGTACTTTCCTGTGAGGGTTTCCAGAGCTTCCATTGCTGGTGTTTCAATGCGGGCAAAGGCATACTTCCTGAAAACAGTTTCTATCGTGTCAAAAATGTACTTGCGCTTGCTGATGTGATCGGGTAAAAAATCTCTGGTACCCTTGAGCAACTGTGGTTTCACAACTAATATTTATATCAATGAAGAAAACTGACGCAAAAATCTGACGTCGTTTTCGAAGATGAGTCTGATGTCGTTGATATTGAACATCTGCATTGCTGATCGTTCAATACCGATACCGAATGCATAACCTGAGTATTCGTTGGCATCGATGCCGCAATTGGTCAAAACCTGCGGATCCACCATGCCACAACCCAGGACTTCAAGCCAACCGGTGCCTTTAGTGAGTCGACGTGCACTTTCTGTCTCCATTCCCAACCATACATCCATTTCTGCGCTGGGTTCGGTGAAAGGAAAGAAGCTTGGCCTCAGCCTTATTTCGGTCTTTTCGCCATACATCTCTCTGGCAAAGTATAGCAATGTTTGCTTCATGTCCGCAAAACTCACTTTTTTGTCAATGTACAGACCTTCGACCTGATGGAACTGGCAGTGCGACCTTGCTGAAATGGTTTCATTGCGGTAAACCCTTCCTGGAGCAATGATTCTGATGGGCGGTTGCTGGCTGGTCATCACCCTGCTTTGCACACTTGAAGTGTGGGTACGCAACAAATTGATGGTGCTGTCTTTGAGGTAAAAGGTATCCTGCATGTCTCTGGCCGGATGGTCTTCAGGAGTATTCATTGCAGTAAAATTATGCCAGTCGTCTTCGATTTCTCTTTCCTCTGCAACAACAAAACCTATACGGGCAAAAATATCGATCATGCGATTCATAACGATGCTGATCGGATGTCTGGAACCAAGCTGAAGGTCAGACGCAGGTGCACTGAGGTCAAGATCTCCGAAAGATGCCTTATTGAGCAATGATTGCATTTGCTCCTGAGCCTTTGCAAATTTTTCTTCTGCAGCTGATTTCAGCGCATTGACCCTTTGCCCAAATTCTTTCTTCTGCTCATTGGGTACCGACTTGATCTCACCAAATACATCTTTGATTTCATTCTTGCTTCCAAGGAACTGTATTCTGAATGCCTCCAGTTCCGCAGCACTGCTTATGCTGTATTTTTCAATGGATGCAGCAATACTGTCTATTTTGTCAAAAACTTCCATATGCCTTTTTCTACTCCTTGTTTTTATTTACATCGAAAATAAAATGGTACTATTTCCGATATCTACACCTCACTTTAGTGAAGTGGTGCAAAATTAACTTTCTTCAATAAAATTCATGTAAAAAGGGCCACTCCTTTAAAAAAGATCGAAATTTTTCGAAGTAGGTCCTCCCCTCGCTTGCGCGCATTCAAAATTTTGTACAATAATGCTCTAATTGGTAATTTTTAGACTGATGGATAACTTCAAATCCAATTTGCAAAAACCAATATCCTGCAATTTTGGATGCAATGTTATCTTTGCCCGTTTTTCAACGAGCAGTATGAATAAATTCAAACAAAAAATAGCGGCGAGGGAGTCAGGAATCTTGCTTTACGGTATCACTCCCCCAAAGGCAGGTACAGAGGACGAGAAACTTCAACAGATTGCCGAAAAAACCATTGAGAGAATTTCGGGTCTGCCGATAGATGGTCTCATCGTTTATGATGTACAAGATGAGAAAGAAAGAACCAACGAAGACAGGCCTTTCCCCTACATCACCGCAATGGATCCGTTGACTTATGTCAGTGAGTATCTGACCTCACTGAATGTTGCAAAAATTGTGTATCGGCCTGTGGGCATCCACGCTGAAGAATCGTTGCTCAGCTGGATGGGCCAGCTCCACTTTGGAGGGCACACTCCGGTTCTGGTGGGTATGCCTTCTCCTGATTTTGTGCCAAAAACCAGCCTGGACAGGGCTTATGAATTGTCTATATCTCATTTTGGCACTGACTGGCCTTTCGGAGGTGTGATGATTCCTGAGCGGCATTTTTCTTTGGGCGGTGAAGAAGAAAGAATTCTGCAGAAAGAAAATAAAGGGGTCGCATTTTTTGTCAGTCAGTGTGTCTTTCACGTAGAGAATTGCATAGCCCTGATCAACGAAGTGTCAGCAGCAGCACGGAATCAGGATCGCAGACCTCCATACATGATTTTTACTTTGACCACCTGTGGTTCACTAAAGACACTGGGCTTTATGGAATGGCTGGGTATTTTTATTCCTGAAGACATCAAAGAAGAGTTTTTGATCAGCCAAAACCTACTCCAGACCTCTTTCAATGTAGTGATCAGGATTGCAGAAGCACTGATCCTGGCTTGTAAAAAGCAAGGCATACCTTTTGGATTCAACATTGAAAGCGTTGCTATCCGCAAGGACGAGATTGAGGCCTCAATCGAGCTGACCAATGAGGTCAGAAGATTACTTGAAAAGCACGAAATCATTGTGCCGGCCTATGAAATGTAAGCTTCTGCAGTGGGTGACATTGAGATAAAAGAGATCACAGGGAAAGAAACCCAATACATCAGGCACATTGTGATGTGGCCGGACCAGTCTCCTGAATTTGTTGTGCTGCCTGAAGACGACTTTGGTACGCACTTTGGTGTGTTTGCTTCGGACAAACTGGTTGCAGTGATTTCACTTTTTTTTGAGGGTGAAGCATGTCAATTCCGAAAACTGGCTACAATGTTTGATGCACAGAACAAAGGATATGCATCCATGCTCATCCAACATACCATCGATTTTGCCAAAATAAAAGGAGCGAGGATTTTATGGTGTAATGCCCGGATGGAGAAAACTTCTTTTTATCAGAAGTTTGGGTTTGAAAATTCAGGATTGCCTTTTGAAAAACATGGCCAGGTTTACATCAGGATGGAGACCTTGCTTTGATCGGTGCAAGCAATAGTCACTGTCAATTATTTTTTATTGGAAATGGTATAAGTGTAGGAGAACACATTTTCCTGTTTTTTAGGGCTTGATGGCACCGTATATTGGTATTGAATCACCGATGTCGACTTATCCGGCTTTGCAGAAGGAACGGGTGTCTCCTTCTGAGCGATTGGTAATTTGAATTGGACCCTGAGTCGCTTATGAAAAATAACTTTGAGTTTTCTAGGTGTTTTCGGAACAATAAATTTCACCAGACTAGCTACACGCTGGGCTTCTTCATCACATCCATGCCCAAGCGATGATAGTATGTTGGATTCTTCAACTGCGCCTTCATGGTTGATGGTGAGCATCAGCTCCACGACTCCTGATATTTTATGGATCAATGCCTCCTCAGGGTATTTGAGGTTGGAATGTATAAATCTGGTCAGCGCAGCATTACCGCCTTCATAAAAAGGTTGTTTTATAAAACCCTCTTCTTTAGCGCTGCGCTTCATCCTCTATATTTTTTGAATTACAAATCCCAGTTGCTCCAGATCTTCCCAGAAAGCAGGGTAAGACTTAGAAACCACATCCGCTTCATTGACCCTGATAGGCCCCAGCAATGCCAAAGGTGCCAATGCCATGGCCATGCGGTGGTCGTGGTAGGTATCAAATACCGGAATTTCGCTCAGGTCGGCCTTGCCTTCCAGCATATAATATTCTCCCACTGTATTTTTTTTGAATCGATCCGGGACTTTGCTCAGAAACACATGCACTTTTTGCAACTCAGTTTTGAAAGCCGCCAATCTGTCTGTTTCTTTGATGTACAAGGTCTGCAGACCTGTAAATAATCCCTGGGTTCCTGTTGCTGCGCACATGGCGAAAACTGTCTGTGCTATGTCTGGTTGTTTGATAAAGTTGTATTCAAAAAATGAAGGTGCAGATGTTCCTTTGCTTTTCACCAATCTGACCTTATTTTCCAGATAGGTTGTATGTATGCCAAAGCTTTCACCAATTTTAGCAATGGCTGCATCGCCCTGCAAACTGTCTTCCTTCAATCCCTCCAATACGAGGCCGGCTTCTTCAGCCATAGCAGCGAGGCTGTAATAGTAGCTGGCTGCTGACCAATCGGCTTCCACAAAATAATCCCGGGCCTGGTAGGTTTGAGAGGGTACAGATATGGTCTGTCCTTCCCATTCATGCTGCACGCCAAAAAATGACATGGTCTGCAGCGTCATTTCCAGATAAGGTCTTGAGACCAGATCGCCAGTGATGTGCAATACCAAACCCTCCGGAAGTGTTGGTCCTATCATCAGCAATGCTGACAAATATTGAGAACTGATATCACCCCTAACGCTGACTTCCTTCTTTAGATTTCCATCAGGGCTGCCAATCCTTAAGGGAGGATAACCTTCATTCTCCAAATATGATATGTCTGCTCCAAGGCTTCTGAGTGCATCCACCAAGGGCCCAATGGGACGTTGTTTCATTCTTGCAGAACCGGTCAATACGTTCTCGCCAGGTCTGGAAGCCAGATAAGCTGTAAGGAATCTGAATGTCGTACCCGCATGGTGTGCGTCCAATTCATAATCCCCGCTGCTCAACAACTTATTCATAGTGACTGAGTCATCACTTTCAGACATATTGGCAATGTGAAAATCGCCCTCAGTAAGCGCTCTGATAAGCAAGACTCGGTTGGCTATAGATTTTGACCCTGTCAGTTTGATGGTCCCCTGAAGACTTCTCGTCCCGGCTTCCACCTGCAAAGAATAACTCATATTACCAGGTAAATGTAAAATTTTGAATAAGATCAGGGTGAAGGCTCTTCGCTACAGGACAAGTCAATGCCGCGTGCTCCAATATGGCTCTTTCTTTCGATGAATAGTCCTTTTGCGGCATAGTGATATGTACGTCGACTCCGCTGATTCTTCTTGGGTCAGCTGCCATGTGTTTGGTAATCTCAGCCTCCATGCCATCGATATCAATGCCGTGATTGGCTGCAGCAATACCCATGATGGTCATGGCACAATTGGCCAGCGCTGTGGCAACAATATCGGTCGGAGAAAAAGCTTCTCCCTTTCCATTGTTGTCTACCGGAGGATCTGTGATAAAAGTTTCACCAGATTTGATGTGGGTGGCTTTGGTCTGTAAAGCGCCCAGATATTCTACTTTAGATGTCATATTGATTCTCTTTCTACTTCTGGTTTCGACTCACTTCTGCGTGCTTCTGCCTCGAGTTGTTTTTCCAATTTCCTTTGTTCGTATCGAGCCTTCTCATGCTCGTCGTCAACGTTGTAGCGCTTGATGATTTCTTTGACCAGACGATGCCTTACTACGTCTTCTTCGTTGAGGTAAACCTGAGCTATACCAGAGACGTCGGACAAAATATGGAGCGCTTTATTGAGCCCTGATTTTTGGTTGTGCGGTAAGTCCACCTGCGACAAGTCACCTGTGATGATGCACTTGGCATTGGGGCCAAGTCTTGTGAGGAACATTTTGAGCTGCGGTGAAGTACAGTTTTGGGCTTCGTCAAGAATGATGAAGGAATTGTCCAGTGTCCTGCCCCTCATAAATGCCAGCGGTGCGACTTCAATGACCCTGTTTTCCATAAAAAACTTCAATCTATCCATGGGAAAAAGGTCTTCCAGTGCGTCGTAAAGCGGTCTGAGGTAGGGATCAATTTTATCCTTCAGGTCACCCGGAAGGAAACCCAGAGATTCGCCTGCTTCTACGGCCGGACGGGTCAGGATGATTTTTTTTACGAGCTTACTTTTCAAGGCCGCAACAGCAAGTGCTACAGCAGTGTATGTTTTTCCTGTTCCTGCAGGGCCAATAGCAAAAAGGATGTCATTTTCACGGCTCAGGTCGACCATTTTTTTCTGGTTGTGTGTTTTCGCCTTTACCGGCTTACCGTCTCTTCCGTACACGATGACTTTGTGGTTGTCTGCGTCAGGAATGCGTCCCTGCATTGGGTTCTGCCCGGTGACCAATTCTTCAACCACTTGTTTGCTTACAGCCCTGTTTGAAGTCAGGATTTCAATGGTCCTCTCAAAGACTTCCTTCACCTGGTCAACGGCTTCTTCAAGACCAACAATTTTCAGGTTGGTCCCTCTTGAAGTTATCTTTACATCAGGAAATGTTTTTTTGATCACTTTGAGTTTTGCGTCATTCTCACCAAAGAGCAGTAGCGGATCCAGTCCTTCTAGACTGATGTTTTCTTCCTTAAGTTTTTCTGTCAAAATCTAATTTTATTAATTTTAGAAGCGCAAAAATAGAAGCTGCGAAGTTATTTAAAAAGCCATTATCTCCACCATTCCTTTGGTGGATTTCAGCAGTTTCTGTTCCACAATTCTGTTTGAAAATACAATTCTAATGTTAAAAAGCTTTTACGAGGTCAATTGTTGGCAATTTTTGCTGAATTGTTCAGGCAGGTTTTTCAAAAACAAGCCATCATTTGTCCTGATCGGCATCTTTAAATTTGAGCAAAAGTGGCAATTCGTCAATGTTGTCAAAACAATAGGCCATGAATACCATACCAATGTCTTCCTTGAAGAATCCAATGAATTTGGTTTTTGGAAATGAAGTGATCTCTTTTCTTGCCGACATATATGCTTCGGCTCCCCAATCGGCATTTCTTTCCATTAATTCACGATCACCCCACGATAAAACCATGATTTCCTGATCGTCATTATTGGGAGCAAGGTTGGGTAAATATCTTTGAAAAGCCAGGTGTGGGTGTTGTTCATTAACACTTGCTATGCCTTTTGGAAAAACTGCAATCAGAATTTCTGAATGCCCCGCCTTCTCTTTGATGCGGTAATCGTAGGTAAAGAATTCATTTTTCCTGGTGTTCTGAAACTGATAAGCTGCCTCTACCGGCATAATCAAAGTCAGGCCCAATTTGTCCAGAATACCACCAATTTCTTCCTCTCTGGTCAATTCCTGACTGTACCCGACCCCGCCGATGCAAAAAATGAAAAAACACAACAACATGTACTTCATAAAGCCTTTTAACACCAAATACCGGCTTTTTTGTTCCCTGGTGGATGAATATAAATGATCAAAGAGTGGGCATCAGATTTTTGAAGTCAAATCATTGGTAACAGTGAATAGTCACATTTGAAAAAGTGAATTGATTATATATTATCAAATTTCTTCATATATTTGAAAGGAATTCATTTCTTTGTGACATCAATTCAAAAATAATACGATAGGTCAATTGGAGTCAGAGCAAAACAATACGGGCAAAAACAAACGACTATTGTCATTGATAACAGACTTTGGCAATAAGGACTATTATCAAGCCAAGTTTAAAGCCTCTGTCTTCAAAAATTGCCACCAGGCTGAAATCATTGATGTCAGTCATGAGATTCCGTTACATGACATCAGCCTTGCGGCCTATCAGCTTAAAAATATCATCCAGGAATTTCCCAATTCAAGCATACATCTGGTAGCTGTCAATAACTACTACAGCGATCAACCAAAATATATAGCATTTGAATGTGATGGCCAGTTTTTCATTGGCCCTGATAATGGGGTATTTTCTTTGGTTTTTCCCAATCTGGATCAGTTGGAAGTTTTTGAGATTCACGGCCCCGATGCTTTCCACAAAGATGCTTCATCGGTTTATCTACATGCCATATCCTGCTTGTATCATGAGCTACCCATGGCAGAATTTGGCTCTAAAAGTGATGAACTCATACTTAAAATAGAATTTAAACCTGTAGTTACAACTACGCAATTGAGGGCAACCGTTATTCATATCGATCACTTTGGCAACGTCGTCACCAACCTTTCAAAGTCTACATTTGAAGAAGCCAGAATGGGTCGAAGATTCAAACTTTATTACGATCCACACGATCCACTAGAGTACATCAGCAAATCATATGGGTCGATCGGTGTGGGGGAACCGCTATGTTTGTTTAATGAAGCCGGACTTCTGGAAATAGCCATCAGTATGGGAAACGCAGCCCAACTCCTCAACCTCAAAATCAATGAGACCATCCAAATTGATTTTTTAGGAGAATAAGATAATCTTTGCGGACTTATTATTTTTTTATCATAAATTCTGATGCAAGCGCGTCATTGAATTAAATGAAACAAAATTTTGCATTGTCATTTTGAACTTATGCAAAAAAATATTAAATTTGAAGTTTAAAGTATAATCAAGTGCAATTCAAAATTTCAATCCTAATTTTGCTGCCTTTTGCTATTTACGCCCAGTGTCCACAAACTGCAAATCTTGCATCCAATGACAAATGCATCTTTGCTACTTTCGCAGCGAACACGAATCCTATACCTTCAACTATGACTTATCTTGGAAGTCAATATAGTCTGCTGGCAAATACCTCATATACCTACTTCAAGCAAGGAGCAACCGGAAATTGCTCCGCAAGTTCTACACCTCTTGTTGGATCTTTAATGGTAGGAGGATCTACGTGCAATTACAACAATGGCATTCTGCCAATAAAAGAGGAGAAAATCACCATTTCCAATGTGGGAAGAAAAATACAAATCAATTGGGAGGGCATCCCATCACCCACAGACCATGAAATCAGCCTTGAAAGAAGCGTTGATCGTTATGAATGGGAGTCTCTGATGACATATGCTTTACAAACAGAACAAAAAAATCAGTGGACTTACGTTGATGAAGATGTGAGAACTACAATTCATTATTATAGGTTGAAAACAACCGATATTTTTGGAACAGCTACGTATTCTAATATAAAAATTGCCCATTCTAAAGGAAAAGAAGGTGAAAGATTCATTTATCCAAACCCGGGTTCAGGAATTTTTTATTTTGACTCAGAAAATATAGGCGATGGAAAAGTAGAAATTTACAGCGCACTTGGAAGCTTAGTCAAAACATTGAACATCCAGCACAATAGTGTGGACCTCACAGATCTTCCTGCGGGAAGTTACAAGATCAAGATTCCTGGTCAGGAAGCCTTGGTTTATCACATCATCAAAGAATAAATAATATCCGTCAGCACATTTGCTCAAGTATTCTTGTTGGATCACTAATAGATTGATACAAGATTAATCAATGTATAATTAGGTGATTCCAAGGGGATTTTAGAAATTCGCCCCCGTTTTAGGGATTTTAAGTTCACTTACCTTACCCTTTCATTACTCCACAGCTTTCAGCGGAAGGCGAAAATCAAAATTTGTCCATGGGCAAA
Source organism: Saprospiraceae bacterium (assembly GCA_020436935.1). Classification (GTDB taxonomy): domain Bacteria; phylum Bacteroidota; class Bacteroidia; order Chitinophagales; family Saprospiraceae; genus JADKBO01. Next base: position 82,863 of record JAGQWX010000002.1, on the reverse strand, counting down.
ATCATATCCTGCAAGGCTTACGACATTTACATCAACGAGGCAGATGCGCTCAATACCATGATTCAAAAGCTGAATCCTTCGCGAATATTTGTTTTGGTTGATGAAAACACAGGCCAACATTGCCTGCACCATTTGATTGCCAACTTAGATCAGCCATTCACCACCATCACGATTCCTGCAGGGGAATCATTCAAAAATATTGATACCTGCAAACAAGTGTGGACGGCGCTTATTGAAACCAAAGCAGACCGCAAGTCTTTGCTGATCAATCTGGGTGGTGGAGTCATAGGTGACCTCGGTGGATTTTGCGCAGCTACGTACATGCGCGGTATTACCTTCATACAAATGCCTACCACTTTATTGTCACAGGTAGATGCAAGTGTAGGTGGGAAGCTGGGTGTCGATTTTGATGGCTATAAAAACATGGTGGGTTTGTTTTCTGAACCTGCTGCAGTCATCATCAATACAGAATTCTTAAAAACATTGCCGTATAAAGAATTACTCAGTGGTTATGCAGAGTTGCTCAAACATGGACTCATTGCTGATGAGGGCATTTGGGAACAACTTTCATCTATTGATGACATCACCGGTCTGGATTTTGAACAAGTAGTCTATGACTCAGTAAAGATCAAAAAAGAAGTCACAGAACAAGATCCCACAGAAAAAGGGCTAAGAAAAATTCTAAATTTTGGCCATACGATTGGTCATGCCATAGAGACGCTTTCATTCAAAACAGACCAACCATTGCTCCATGGAGAAGCCATAGCTATTGGAATGATTATGGAAAGTTATCTGGCCAAAGAAAAAGGTTTTATCAGTGATGATGCATATGAGTACATTAAGTCATCGATCATCAATCTTTATGGACATAAATACAAGTCTGTTCCTAAAGTAGATGACATCATTGCTATAATGTTGCTGGACAAAAAAAATGCGCAGGGTAAAATCATGTTTTCACTGCTGGAGGAAATAGGTAAGGCCAACTTCAATCAGGAAGTAGACTACGAACTGATTGAAAAAGCAAGAGAAAACTACATGAATTGATATTGAATCCGTGGCATTTCCTGAGATAATTTTGGTCATGATTCATCCATAATTTCTGTATTTTTCTTAAATTAAGTCCTCAAATTCTAAAGTCATGTTCAAAAAAATATTTTGGATTGTTGTCGCAGTACTCATTGCTATTCAATTCATAAAACCAGCGCACAATGAAGGTGTAATTGAAGGGCCACAATACATTTCCAATGTAGTTCACGTACCTGCACAAATAGAAGAAATTATGGGTAGGGCGTGTTTCGATTGTCATTCCAATAACACAGTTTACCCCTGGTATTCAAACATTCAACCAGTAGCATGGTTTCTGGCTAATCATGTGAACGAAGGAAAAGAACATCTCAACTTTTCTGAATTTGCATCCTATCCGGCAAAGAAACAAAAGCACAAACTCGAAGAGGTGACCGAAGCCATGCAAGAAGGCTGGATGCCTTTGAACAGTTACACCTGGATGCATGCAGAAGCTAAACTCAGCCAGGAAGAAAGAGACGCCATCACCAGCTGGGCCAAGGAAAGTATGGCCATGATCAATGAATAATTGATTTTCAGGATCTTTACATAGTCTTATTGGACCACAATGGAATTCCCTACCCAAACAAGGTTTTTAGATAGAGAAGTTGTTGGTCCAATAGGCTATAGAATTCTACTCCAACAACCTTAAAAGATATTCTCCGTAACCACTTTTGATGTACTTCTCACCGAGGCTTCTCAGCTGGTCGTCATTGATGAATCCCTGTTCCCAGGCAATTTCCTCAATGCAGCCAATTTTCAGGCCCTGGCGCTCTTCGATGACTTGAATGAATTGCGATGCCTGCATGAGAGATTCATGGGTCCCGGTATCCAGCCAGGCGAATCCACGTCCGAAAATTCCAACTTTGAGCTGACCCTTTCTCAGATACTCTTTATTTACGTCTGTAATTTCGTATTCACCTCTCGGGCTGGGCTTTAAATTTTTTGCGATCTCAACCACAGAATTATTATAAAAATATATGCCCGGGACAGCATAATTGGATTTTGGCTTAGCCGGCTTCTCTTCTATTGAAATGGCATTATTGTCTTCATCAAATTCCACAACACCATATCTTTCAGGATCTGCGACCTGGTAGGCAAATACCACACCACCTTCCGGATCGACAGCGGCTTGCAATATGTCACTTAATCCGTTGCCATAAAAAATATTATCCCCCAAAATAAGCGCCACACTATCATCTCCTATAAATTCTTCGCCAAGCACAAAAGCCTGAGCAAGGCCATTGGGTTCATATTGTACTTTGTATGTGAATTTACAGCCTATCTCGGCACCATCACCCAGAAGTTTTTGAAAATTTGGAAGGTCTGTAGGTGTAGAAATGATCAAAATCTCCTTGATTCCTGCTAGCATAAGCGTTGACAAAGGATAATAGATCATGGGTTTATCATATATCGGCATCATTTGTTTGCTCATCGCCAGGGTTATGGGATAGAGCCTTGTGCCCAAACCACCTGCCAGAATTATACCTTTCATATTACTTATTTTTTGGTGCGCGAATTTAACAAGTAATTTTGAAAATCATGCTTTAGTAATTTATGCTGGCTTATTATATGGTTATTTGGCAGCAGAAAAAGTCAGAACAACCTCTATAAAAAAGCCCAGGGATTTATGTGAAAATAAAATACGATTTTTTACTTAATAATTATAAACCAGGTAGCTGTATTGGTATTCCTGTCCGACAAGTGTCCGACCACTCACCGACCAGATCTTAATTTTAATTCATTGAAAAAAAAGCTTCCTAAGTATTAATACCTAGTCCAAAAAAAATAAAGCCCAGAGTCTTCAAAATCGATCCTTGTGCACCGAAATTTTATCCAATAAATCCTCAAATGCCTGTTTCTTTTGCAATGTGTCCAGATCGCTGTTGTGCCACAAAATCATGGCATCGCCCCCGATTTGGTGTACTGGGTTTGAAAGCTGGACCATATCCTCCTTTACATGCTCTGCCTCATTGCCCAGATCTTCGTACATCATAGCCACCAACGGCACGACCGTTAAGGCGGTCTCTTCTCTTTTCATAAAATCAAAAAACCTGAATGATGAACAGGTTCCATTTCTGAATCCAGGGTACCTGGTGTACATGGCAGAACTATCAACCGTGAATCCCGCATTTAGGTATTCCTGGTACGTTTTGGGGAGTTGAACCCTTAAAAAATGGTTTCGTACCAAAGCAATTTTTTGATTGATGGCGACCTCCAGCAATTTTTTCTCCTGTGCGATCAATTCCGCCCTTTCAAAAGAAGCGTAAGAAGGATGCAACCCAATTTGATGGCCCGCAGACAATATTTCCCCAAGCAATGGACGCATTGAAGGGTCGCCGGGAAGATAGTCTGCGTTATCTTCCGCAGTTTGGTAGTTCTCTGCTTTTATGAAAAAGACTGCCTTTATACCCTTCTTCGCCAGACTTTGCAACAAATATGGAATCTGATAATAAGGATCATAGTTCTTATCCGACCGACTTTTCAAATAAGATTTACTGTCTGACCAACATTGCTGTAGATGCGGAAAGTTTCTTTTCCATGCGCCAAAAAGGTTGCGCAAGCTTTTCCACTTATATATATAATCAATGTCAAAACTCAAAGTGATCTGACCTCCTGGAATTGGTGACAATTGAAGACCAAGCCATTCCAGACAAGACCGCAGATACATAGCATATTCATTCACAACAGGTCTTCTGATGAATCCATTTGTCACAGAAAAAGCTTTCTCTGCATCAAATCTTCCGTGTTGGTCTCTGTCTTTTACAACAAATTCTTCCCAGCGGCTCAGCATAAAAAAGGCTGAGCCAAAAATATCTGCTTTAACGATGTATTTATTGTCTTCAATTTCATCTACAGATTCACCATACAATAGTAACAATTGGTCTTTAAAGATATCAGACTTAAATAAGATAGGAGCTGACGGTAGTCGGTCTGAAGAGTACCATTCTTCTGGTCCTTTACCCTCACCCATAAAAAATGACTGATGAAAGCAGATCACTTTACCGCCGAATTGTATCTCAACCCGCGGAAAATCATGGGTAGAGAAAATATGGTTTTCCTCAACAAAAGCCATGTTCATCAGGGTCTCTATCGTGTACACCAATTCTGGTTTGGCATATCCTGGAACCCTGATGTCTAGATCCACTTTAAAGATTATTTGTAGTTGGCCTCAAAAAAAGTTCTATATCCTGAATGTGATTTCTCATTGACCATCTTGCGGAAATTTCGCTGTGTAATAGGGAACAACTCATATGCAGTTACCGATGATGGAATGAATTTTTCCTGATCCTTGATGACAGTATCGTAGTACTTTCTTGCCTTCGCCATATTGTCAAAACTTCTCACGAGAATGACTTGTGTGCTTTCATCCTTACTTAGGATTTGATCTCCCAGCTGAAGGTTTTCAAGCTTAAAGTATTGTTTGTTGTAATTGAGGACTGCAATTTTGGCTTCCTGCAGGACCTTATCGCTATAATCAAACAAAACTACAACCACATAATGTCTGGCATCATCTTCTTTACTGTAGATGTTATCAACTTCTTTGATGTCCACTTCTCTGAAAGAAGATTCATCTCCTTTAAGGAATCGCGTGATTTCTTTGGCTTTAGTTTCCTCAGGAGTGCCGGGATATCTTACAATAGTTTCCTGCAAGGCCTTTACATATGCATCTTTGCCTTCAAGAAATCCAATGCTCATCGCTTTTATAAGCGAGAACTTTGCTTTGAACGGGTTGTCTTCACCAAATAAAGTGACCGATTCCTGGGCCCTGGCTACCACATTGGCGTAGTTCCTTTGTTCAAACATTTTATAAGTATCCTCATAATAATTGTCAACAGCCATTGATTCGCTGATCAATTGATTGACATAAGAAGGATCATTGATAATTTTTGCATAATTGGACTCTGGATACTGACTAAGTATCATGTTTTTTATCCTGTTTGCATTGGTTTGATCTCCTAATGTATTGTAGTTGGTGTACAATAAGTAAAGGGCGTCCAAGCGCTTGTCAAAACCATGATCTTCATTAGCGATCAATCGCTCAAGCATTCTGTTGCTCTCTTTATAATCCTCAAGATCAAGCTTAAGCGCAGAACCGGCTCTATACAATGCCGCATTGATTTTCTGAAGAACTATAGCCTTTTGGTCTGAAGTAAATGGTACATCAGCCATCAATTTTTTGAACTCCTCCTCATCAATTTTCTCTTCTTTCTCAGTTGCACCACTTGAAGCCTGGTCATTATTAAGGCTTCCTGATGCAGACAATGACTTGTTGCTCCTTCGCCAGTTGTCTTCAAGATTGACCTTGCCCCACTTGTCAGCGAATTCCTTCTTGCCGTTTTCTATGTTGATGGGATTGTAAGCAAAAAATGTGGAATTGAGTGAAACCGTTCTGGATTTGCCAATGAATAGCCCTGAATCTGTCGTGTTTGAATCAAGCTTTTTAGTGTTTGCTCCTTTTGCATTCGCTTTTCTGTCTCTGGCAATTTTGTACAAACTGGCTTCATCCATGCTGGCCATGGCCAGAAGGGTATCCAGTTCATTCAATTCTTTTATGGCTGCTGCAACGCCGGCAAGCTTTTGGGCCAATGCCTGCACCTCAGTCTTTCTTGGGTCTTTTTCGACCATAACCAGTGCTGTCGAATCAAAGTAAAGCTTAGCCTGGAGGTAGTTTTTATCCAGGTAGTACATATTGGCCACTTTGTAAAACGCTTCTCCTTTCAATACCTGGTCCGATACATTATTGCGAACGCTCAAAGAATAAAATTCTCTGGCCTTTTCCTTATCACCTTTATTGAGTGCAATGTCACCAAGCGCATAATAGATCTGATCTTTATACAACTTGTTTTTCTCTTCAGCAAGCATTTTTTCGAGTGAAGTCTCTACTTCACGCTGACTTTTTCTTCCACTGAGCGCATAGTTCTTGAGCTGATTGAGCTCTGCCATAAAGCGAAGCTTGAAGTTCTTGCCGGCCCGCTTCATAGCTGTTTCAAAATATTCCCCGGCAGAAGCGTAATCACCTTGCATGCTCATGATCTGACCGGCAATGAATGCATACCTGGATTTATCTTCTTTTCGCTCAGCAGTCTCAATGGACTTCTCAAGGTAAGTTATGGCTTCATTGTATCTTTTCTCATGAATCATGAGATCTGCCATTGTCGGATTCCAGCCAACTTTTACTTCCTTCTTGTGATCAGTCAGTTCATCAATTCTTTTCAGAAGATATTCAGCATTGGAATATTGCTCAGTTCTGATATATCCTCTTGCAAGCCACATCATACCTTCATAGTAGGCTGACTCACCAGCTTTATCTTTTTTTGGAGGCGTATTATCATCGGGCTTTGGTTCTTCTTTTTTGGGATCCGGAGCCTTTTCGACTACTTTAGGAGGCGTAGAAGTTGCTGAACTATCCTTTGTAGCTACATTTGCAGCCGGTTGGGCAGTACTGGGATTTGCTCTTGTCGTTCTGGTCGTATTTGACCTGGAGTTGCCCCGTGAACTGCTGGCCTTTTTCCTTCTGTCTTCAGCGGCTTTTTTGCGCGCCTTTTGTTCCTCTTCCTTTTTCTTTTGCTGAGCTTTTCTATCGTTTTCTCTTTGCTTTTGGGTAGCCTCACGTGTTTCCTCGCGTTCCTTTTGGATTGCTTCCTGTTCTTTTTTCCTTTGCTTGGCTGCAGCCTTGCTATTGGTCTTTTGCAATTTTCTTTTTTGATAGTTCCTACCAAATGGGTTGGAAGGGTTGAAGGCATCCTGGAAGTACTCGAAAGTTTCTACAGATGTTTCATAATCCTGCTTAATGAATTGGGCTTTACCCATGAGGACATAGGAATCATCTACCCAATCTCCGGGAGAATGGATGGCTGCAACTCTGGTTACTTTTTCAATCGCTTTATCCAGCTGACCATATACCATTTTTGGATCATTGACAGATACATAGTCGTAGATATCCAGCAAATTTGAATAATTGTCATTGTTGTTCTCCCTGAGGATGGCAACGCTCTCCTTCATCAGCTCATTGGCATTAAAGTAGCCATTGTATTCTGACGTAGTATTGTGGTAAAATTTACCTAACTTAGAAACGTCTCCCTTCTTTTTCTTAGTTACACATGCGCTAAGAAATACCACGAGGCCCATAAGGATCATGGCTTTGAAAATGTAGGAAGTATGGATTTTAAATTTCATCAATCGCACTAAAATGTATTTTTAAGTCCTTTTCGTTCAAAATCAGGCGTATAATTACTCATAAACGATGTCAACGCGCTTTGATTGTATATAATCGTATTTTGGACTTCTTCTTTAACCAGCATTATTTTATAATGGATTTGCTTCTTGGCTAAGCCCCCAATTGTTTTGATAAAACTGCTCATTGGGATATTAGAAACAAATCTCGTTCCGTTTATTTAAAGTATCTGTTGAGTAACCCAATTTGACTCAAAAATTCAATCATTTTTGATCAAAACCGGGCAGATCTGAACATTTATTATTTAAAAAATACGATCGGGTAATGGATTGAAGGTGTTGCAAATCTGAGAACAAAAAATCAAACTTTACGTTGTTTGGATTCTTTTTTGAATTTTCAGACCGCCAATTGAGCCTGACAATACTCAAATTTCTCAGCAATTACACGATCAAATCTATTTACGATCAGTATAAATAACTAATTTTGCGCAAATTTATTTTAAATATACTAATCGGAAAATGGATTGATCATTTTAATTGTGGAAACAAAAAAGTAAAGTTCAAGGCAGAAAACGCAGACGGAGTGGGTACTCCGGCGAGGCTTTCTAACGAAGAAATTTGCTTTTTTGGTAGCAATTATGTGGTCAAATCTATTTCCGATTAGTATCTCTAAGAAGTGATTTAAAATCGATATCTTATTTCAAGAACACCAAAATCAAGCACATAGCCGCTGATTATTAATGATAAAGACCAGCAAATCTGGTCAATTGACCTTTGAAAAGCCAAAAAAAACCATTCATAACCAGAATGAAGAACCTTACAACACTCAAAAAAAACATAAGATGGCATCGGCAGATGTAGAAAATAAAAGGAGTTTACTGGAGAGATTGCAGGACAATTACCGTCTGGTGGTAATCGACGACGACGACCTTAAGGAAGTTAATACTTTCAAATTCAACCTGCTTACCCTGTATATCCTGCTCAGTACTCTATTGGTTTTGATAGGTGCTCTTGCAGTAGCACTGATCTTTTTTACTCCGATCAAAAGAATGATTCCAGGATTCGCCATTGGCACAGATAATTCGCAATATATCGAGATGAGGAGAAAAGTGGATGAACTGGAAGAATTGATGCAGGCGCAGGAAGCCTATAATAAAGGGATAAGCAATCTATTGAAAGGGTCTGCCAGCCCTGGAGATGTTCCACAGAAAGCAGAAACAGGAGAAAACACAGCCGGGGAAACATCAACACCAGTAACAACGGTCAACAACGCTTCAATGCAGGAAGCTAGCAAAACCAAGGAATTGAATCAATTGGTCTTTGCCTCACCTCTATCAGGAACGGTGTCAGCCAAGTTTGATCCGGAAATTGAGCATTTTGGCTCAGACATCACCGCCCCAAAAAATACTGCTGTTAAATCGATCATGAGTGGCATTGTTATTTCGGCTGAGTGGAATGTCGATGGCGGCAATACCGTAATGGTACAGCATCCCAGGAATCTTGTTTCTGTTTATAAACACAACAGCTCATTGCTGGTTAAAACCGGTGATCTGGTCAAAGCAGGGCAAGCAGTAGCCATCATTGGCAATACAGGACGCCTTACCAATGGCCCACATTTGCACCTTGAGTTATGGTTCAATGGATTTCCAATAAATCCTGAAAATTATATTCCAATCAATTGAGGTCAGGAAGTATAAACCACTTGATATACCTCCTTACAACACTAAAAACTACTTTTTCCTGAACTTAAAAAATGTTGAGATTTTTCTCAAAATCCGTCATTTCGGTAATTTTTCCCACTTTTAATACTTGTGCAACCCAGACTTTTAAAATAAGTCATAACTTTGCACCTCAATATTTAAAAAAATGAGCACGGATTTGATAGCATTGAAAAACGAAAAAGGCGAGGCAATAAGTCCTATCCTTGACGTACACGTAAAAAACTATCTGATAGATATAGATGGTACGATTACTGATGACATTCCAAACGAAGAGCCGGAAAGAATGGTGACTTGTGAACCATATCCTGATGCTTTGGAAATCATCAACAAGTGGTATGATGAAGGACACATCATCACCTACTTCACTTCCAGAACAGAAGAACACAGAGCAATTACTGAAGCATGGCTTAACAAACATGGCTTCAAATATCATGGTCTTTTGGTTGGTAAACCAAGAGGTGGTAATTATCATTGGATCGACAATCACATGGTAAGAGCGACAAGATTCAAAGGCAAGTTTACTGACCTCATCAAGGCTATGAAAGAAATTGAAGTCTTTGGTGAAGAATAATTGAACAGAAGAAATATAAAAAAGCCGTTGGGTCATCACCGACGGCTTTTTTTTTTGCAATCAAGCAACTTCCCTTTTGAAAACCAGAATCATAATAATTTTCCACTCAGAACTTTTATCTTCGTCATCAACCTTTATGGTTTGATTTTTTACATTGCCAATTCAATTTTTAGAAAAGCCATCATTATGAAATGGACAGAAGATAAAAGAGCCATTTTTTCAGCAAGCATCATTCTTTTGCTTGCCTTACTTGCATTCCTGGTCATTCCTGCAATGGGAATTGGTGAAGACCGCAATATTTTGGCCAGCTTTCTCAAATCGATGAATGTCAAAACCGCAAAATGGGAAATCAATCCTTTTTTGGCATTTACTTCTTCGAGCACCAATGATCTGGGCATAACAACTACTGCCATTGCCTGGAAAACCATCTTCGGCTTCATTACAGGCATAGCGTTCCTTTTTGTGGTCTTCTTATTGTCTCATAAAGATGAAGCCGATGGCAAAAAATCAGATTTTCTCAAAGCAAGCCTCCTTGTGTTTTGTTTGGCAATGGTCTCTTATATTTTTGCATCACAGTCCAATCTCAAAGATGCAGGCTTTGGATATCCATTGTGGGCCATTGCTTTGGGTGTTTTCATCAATAATGTCTGGGGTTTGCCTTCATGGGCGGAAACCGGCTTAAAACATGAATTGTTCATAAAAACGGGGTTGGTATTGCTCGGAGCTGAGATATTGTTTGGTAAAATTGTAGCCATAGGCATTCCGGGAATATTCGTGGCCTGGGTGGTAACGCCCATAGTTTTGGTGGTTACATTTTGGTTTGGTCAACGCATATTGAAAATTAAATCCAAAAGTCTCAACATGACCATTAGCGCTGACATGTCCGTTTGTGGTGTTTCAGCGGCTATTGCTACAGCAGCTGCGAGTAAGGCAACAAAAGAGGAGCTCACGACTGCAGTGGGCTTGTCGATGGTATTTACCTCCATCATGATGGTTGCCATGCCTGCATTTATCAAGTGGGTAGGTATGCCTGAAGTCCTGGGTGGGGCATGGCTGGGCGGCACACTTGATGCAACAGGAGCAGTGGTTGCTGCAGGTGCTTTTCTGGGAGAGAAAGCGATGAGCGTTGCAGCTACCATCAAAATGATTCAAAACATACTGATTGGTGTCATTGCCTTCGGAGTAGCCTATTACTGGTCGACCAGAGTTGAAGCAAATACTAATCCTGATCAAAAAAACAAAGCCAACTTCAGTGAAATTTGGCTGCGATTGCCAAAATTCATCCTGGGATTTGTAGCGGCATCTGTTGTCTTTTCCATCCTTCATGCAGGAATTGGGAGCGAAAATGCCAAAAACCTTCTTGAAGATGGCGTTTTGAAATACACAGGCCATATGCGGGAATTTCTTTTTTGCCTCGCATTTGTTTCTATCGGTTTATCCACCAATTTCAAAGTATTAAAACAACAATTCAGCGGGGGGAAGCCTTTGATTCTGTACGTTGTTGGTCAAAGCTTCAACCTTATCCTCACTTTATTGATGGCTTGGCTGATGTTTTATAAGTTGTTTCCTGAAATTACAGCCGGCATCCAATGATGAAGAAAATTACATATAGCCTGGCATTCCTTTTTTCCATTATCACGCTGATGATCGTTTGCAAGCAGACACAGAATCATATCTCTGCCAGTCAACAGCAGAGGCAAATCATGCAGGAAAAATCAATAGATGCCACCGACTTGTTTTACAGAGACAGCGAAACAGGTATGGCCGCAAGCAGGAAATACTTTGGCCATTGATTTCTTTCTGATTATTTTTGAATTTGTATGGCTTTTGATCTTACCTGTCCTCCTGAATGCACCACTACAAAGTAGTTGCCTGAAGTTACATTAGGACTCTCGAAAGTATGCTTCTCCCCCTCTTCCTTGATTTGTGCCAAAGGCAAAGCCTGCCCAAGGGTATTTACCAAAAGACATTTGTCAATTTTCTGTCCTCCCCAATTGACTTCCACCCTATCGTTGGAATAATAGGCCTGGAAATTTACATTTTGTTCTATTTCGCGATTGCTTGTTGTCAGTTCCGTTGAATTGATCATCTGACCATTCAAAAATCTGTACTTGCCATCCGGACCTTTGATCCAGACAATAGCAAGTATTTTGTTATCTGTAGAAGTGGCAAAAGCTTCCATTTCAACACCAATTGCCATTTCACTTCCTTTTGAAACATTCCCCATAAAAAGAGGAAGGCCCCAAACTGAACCCGAATGGTACGCCCCCTGCAAAACATTAATGTGAGATGCGGTCGCAGACCTGCTTGCCTGAGTGTGTATTACATTATTTTGTACTTTGTAAAATCCCACGTAGGTTTCTACTCCAGACAAATCCTGTGCAGCTTTTGCTTTCAGGTTGATGCTAAATTTTGCGGCATTGATTTTTACCAAATCAAGATCCAGAGCTACGGCTGCATTTCGACCTGCATTGTTTTGGATGGCAGTTCTGGTTTCCGTGATTTTTGCATTGGTGTTATCAGAATTCAAAAGAATATCCTGATTGTCGACAATGATTACAGGTTGCCCAGGTACATTGAAGTTGTTCGTGATTTGCAGAGCTGCAGTATTTTGTAAGCCACCCGAATAATGCATGGCAACCAGGATGGCATTTTCATCCATTTTCACATTATCATAAAGTCCTTTGAAATAATCCCAACCATAAAGTCCGCAAAAAGGGCACCAGTCGGCTGTCTTTTTGATGACAAGTGTGGTTTGTTTTGTTTTGAATTCCTGGGCATTTGAGACCATTCCCATGAGGATGAAAAGCAAAAGGACAAAAGATCTGCGGATATTCATTTTTCAAAATTTTTGACAAAGGTAAATTGTTTGGTACAAATGGATAGCCATAAAATCAACAATCATCAGGTAAATGTCCTGAATCAGACATACACTCCGGACCAAATTTTAGATCCCTGTGATTATGCAATGGCTTATGAATCTGCCAATCGTTGAAAAAAGTATATTTGCGGCAACGAATTATATGATGAAAGTTTTTGATATCATAAATGCATCTATTTCCACCAAACAAAAGCTGATTGCAGATCAGGAGATGCTCCATAAAGTTGAAGCCGCGGCAAGGGCTATCACAAAAGCTTACCAGGATGGAAAAAAAGTATTGTTCTGTGGCAACGGTGGTAGTGCAGCAGATGCACAACATCTTGCAGCAGAATTCAGCGGCAGGTTTTACCTCAACCGCAAAGCCCTGCCTGCCGAAGCACTCCACGTCAATACTTCCTACCTTACTGCGGTTGCCAATGACTACAGTTATGATGTAGTGTATTCAAGACTGGTGGATGGAATTGGTCAGGAAGGAGATGTATTGTTTGGTATATCAACCAGCGGAAATTCAACCAATATTGTCAATGCCATGATCAAAGCCAAAGAAAAAGGACTGATTACCATCGGTTTTACGGGGGAGCAAGGTGGCATTATGCGGGATCATTCCGATTTTTTATTCAATATGCCAAGCACTGACACCCCAAGAATCCAGGAATGTCACATCCTAATAGGTCACATCATTTGCCAGCTGGTTGAAGAATACTATTTTACCAATGAAAACTAAAAACTGCACTGAGGCAGTCATTCTGGCCGGAGGACTCGGTACCAGACTAAGAACCGAAGTGCCTGAACTTCCAAAATGTATGGCCCCCGTTGCCGGAAAACCATTCATCGATCATGTGATACTCCACCTCAAAAACCATGGTGTCACCCACTTCGTATTTGCACTGGGGTATATGTCAGAAATCCTGATCGAACATCTCCTTGCTACCTACCAGGATCAACTTGAAATGTCAATTGCTGTGGAAGAACAACCTCTGGGGACCGGCGGAGCTATTACTTATGCAGCCCAATTCATAAAGGGAAATGAATTTTTTGCGCTCAACGGAGATTCACTTTTTGCCATGAATCCACAAAATCTCAAATTTACAGATGGCGAGATGTGTGTTGTCGGGCTAAAAGTCATGGAAAACTTTGACCGATATGGAACAGTCTTGTTGGACGAAAACAATTTTATAACTTCCTTTATCGAAAAGCAGCCTGTCGAAAAAGGCTTGATCAATGGTGGCTTGTATCTACTCGATAAAAATCGGCTGATGTCTTCGGGTCTTCCTGAAAAATTTTCATTTGAAAAAGACTTCCTGGAGGTCTACTGTCTGAAAAAAGCAATCAAAGGAAGTATAGAAGACGCCTATTTTATAGACATTGGAGTGCCCGAAGATTTCAGAAAGGCCAATATCGATCTGGCACAATGATGGGAAGATGAAAATGCCAAAAGACCTATTTTTCCGCCTCTCTTTCATGATGTTTCTTGAATTCTTTGTTTGGGGTACATGGTATGTCACAACAGGTGTCTATCTGCGCAAATCTTTGGACTTTACAGGGAGTGAAATTGGATGGGTATATTCCTGTTCCGGTATTGCTGCCATCATCATGCCTTTCATCATAGGAAGACTCGCCGACAAGTATTTTCCAATAGAACGTTTAATGGCCGTTCTGCACTCTATCGCCGGGGCCGCGTTACTGATGGCTGCCCAAACCAACGATTTTGCACATTTTTTTCCCTGGATATTGTTGAATGCTTTGGCCTATCAACCGACCATGTCATTGGCCATTTCGATGAGTTTTTACCACCAAAAGGAAGGAATGGGGCAATTTCCACGGATCAGACTCTGGGGCACCACTGGTTGGATTGTTGGCGGAATCATTGTGAGCGTCATGGGCTGGGAAAATGTATCGATGCCATTGACCTTGTCAGGCTATGTTTCATTTGCATTGGCCGCGTACTGCCTGACCCTGCCTTCTGCAAAACCACTGGGGAAAAATACAGGTTTGAGGGATGTTTTACAGTTGGTCAACAATAAAGCGCTGATCTACACCCTCATCGCTATGGTGTTCATCATGGTGCCGGCCTCTTTCTACTATAGTTTTGTCAACCCATTCCTCGTAGAAAAAGGAGTCAATTTCCCGGCTGCAAAAATGAGCTACGGTCAGGTTTCAGAAATCATCATACTCTCGGTACTGCCATTCATCATGAAAAAGCTCAGCTGGAGGAAGATGATTACTATCGGCTTTTTTGTCTGGGGTGCAAGGTATCTTTTGTTTCTCTTGCCCAATGCTCAAACTGAGTTCCATTACAACCTGGCTTTGGCACTTCACGGCATTGCTTTTTGTTTCAGCGCACTGACTGCACAAATTTTTGTCAATCACATAGCAAGACCAGAGATGAAATCCACAGCGCAAGGCGCTTATAGTCTTGTAGTGATGGGCATTGGCAGCATGTTGGGCAATATCATAGCCGGCAACGTTGTAGATCTTGCCTCGACGCCTGCCGGCCAGATCGCTTGGGATTATGTGTGGACATTTGCCGGAATATTTGGCATCTCATCGGCCGTGATATTCTTTTTGACCTCTGCGGGTCGATTCAACGAACACCTCTAAACTGTTAAAAGACACTGAAGAGTGCCATTTTTTCCTATTTTTTAGCCTTTTTTTGTCTACTTTGTCGTTTTTATGTCTATTTTTGAGTTATAATATCATCATTTGGCCACTTTGGGTCTGAAAAAATGGAAGCATCATGCTGGTTGAAAATCTAAAATATCTCCGGAAAGTCAATGATATGACCCAATTTGATCTTGCCGATAAACTCGGCATTCCCCGATCAACGCTGGGAGAATATGAAAGAGGCAATACAGAACCTTCCATAGCTCTTTTGAGAAGGATTTCAGGAGTGTTTGACATCAGCCTTGACAAATTGCTGATGGGCAGAATTTCTGACGAGCAATTGGAAGTCATGAGTACTGACAAAATGAAAGTCCTCGCCATCTCTGTCGATCAGCATGATAAGTCCAATATTGAATTGGTTGAAGTTAAGGCTGAGGCCGGTTATTTGGCAGCACACGCCGATCCCCAATTCATAAGGGAGCTTCCAAAAATTTACATTCCCAATATGCCAAGAGGCCATTACAGAGGCTTTGAAATCAGTGGCGATTCTATGCTTCCAATGGAGTCGGGATCTATCGTGATTTGCCGCTATATAGAAAAGCTTGCCGACATCAAGGACGACAGAACTTATATCATCATTTCCAAATCGGAAGGTGTGGTTTACAAGAGAGTGAACGTTGACAAAGAAAACAGGTCTCTGATTTTATCCTCTGACAATCCTTTGTATATGCCTTATAAAATTGCCTTTTCTGAGGTGGCTGAAGTCTGGCAGTACCATGCCCATATCGCATTTTCAGACTCAAAGAAAACTTTCAATTCTATGCTTGAGGATAAGCTGGTTGATATGCAAAAAAAGTTGAACGACATTCATGGGAAAGTGATGTCATGATTTCTCTTCTTTTTATTTTATCCTAAATCAGACTTGCGTTTTTTGCCATCGACCGGTTCTGAAATACCAGGCTCCGAGAATGGTCCAAATGGTTTCTGAAATGATAATAGAGTAAAATACCCCTTTGTAATCCATGCCCAGATTTTTAGCCATAAAGTAAGACAATGGTATTTGTATCAGCCAATAACAAATAAGGTTGAATATGGTGGGCACTGCTGTATCTCCGGCTCCGTTAATCGCCTGAACAATGACCATGCCTATACCAAAAAAGATATAACCCATGGACATGATCTCCAGGCATCCCTTGCCAACCGCCACAACGTAAGGTTTGGATTCGAACAAAACTATAATTTGCGTTGAGAAGGCGTAAAACAAAATGGCAATGAAACCCATGAATGCAGCATTGATGATGGCAATTTTCCAGACTGTGCTGATGCCTTTCTGGATTTGATTGGCGCCCATGTTCTGTCCCAATAATGTAGCTCCGGCATTTGCAAGACCCCAGGACGGCAGGATGGCAAAAATGATAACCCTGATGGCAATGGTGTAGCCTGCGATGACTTCACTTCCATAAAATGCCAAAATGGTAACCAGAAATATCCAGCTTGCACTTTGAATCAAAAACTGACCAGCACTTCCACTTGCAATTTTGATGATGCTCAATATTACTTGTTTGTCCGGCATTAGGCTGGCAAGCTTATTGCCAAGATCTTTAAAGCCGAGCAAATAGTACAATTGGTATAAAACTCCAAAAGTTCGGCCAATAATAGTTGCCATCGCTGCACCTTCTACACCCCAATGCCACAAGGCGACAAAGGTGAAATCAAGTGCAATATTGATGATGTTGGCAATGATTACGGCTTTCATTGCCGTAATGGCTTTGCCAGCCCCCCTCAGTGCACCACTTAGCGAAAACAATAAGATGGCAATAGGGCTGCTGAGAAACTGCAATTTTGCATACCAGCTTCCGGAAGCGATCAATTCTTCATCACCGCCCATCCAACCCAGGATGTATTGTGCTCCAAAAAAAGCAGGTAAGCCCAATATAATTCCTATAGCCAGTGAAACAAGGATAACTTGACCTGTAGCATGACTTGCTGCATCAATATTTTTCTCTCCTGTTCTTCTGGCGACTATGGCTGTAGCTGCTGATGAAAGTCCCCAGGCCAAAGAATACACAATGGTCATCACCGACTCTGTCAAGCCAACAGTCGCTACACCATTGACCCCAACATACCTGGCAACGAAAAATGCATCAGCCAATGCAAACAAGGCTTCAAAAAACATTTCAATGACCATAGGCAGGGAAAGCATGAAGATGGCCTTGTTGATGGACATAGCCGTGAAGTCTGCGTCTTCACTCAAAAATGATTCCCTGATAAGGTCAATTAATTTTCTCATCTTCAAAAATGAGTGCAATGATACACTTTATCTATAAGTGCCGAATTAGATATCCAAATAAAAGTTTTGGCGATCAGCTGCCAAAAATGCTTCAAAAGCAATGAATTACAACAATTTGACTTTTGATGCTTCAGCGATTGAATTTTCTTTTAAAAATCATTTCTATAACTCTTTCAGGAATAGATGGGTACTTCAGCATTGGCAAGATATTTTCAAAAAAATATACATATTGCCTAAATGCTTAGATTATTTCATGGCAAAACTGTCTAAACTTTCTTAATATTTTCAAAAATTAAAATAAAAAATCAATTGGCTTCTCCACGAAGCGTACACCTAATTTAATTTTGATCAAATCAACATATTTCATCACAAATTTCAAATGGGACGACCATAATGCCAAATATCAAACAATCATATTGATTAGTATAAATTTAATATGTTTTCAGAAAGAAATTTGTTAGCAACGTTGGCATCTTCGAAAACGTTAAATTCATATGCGAGATAGAAAGTGTAAAGTTCGGTGATTAAATTTGAGACATGGAACTGATATTAAGAAAAAGTCTCGAAGAGCGCGATTACATTGGGGCATGCATTCTTAAAGAATCATGGGCTCTCAAAAAATTGTATGAGGATCATTACTCAATAATGCTTCCTGTCTGTATGAGATATGCCAATAACGATGACGACGCATTGGACATTCTTCACGATGGATTCATTAAGGTCTTCAACAATTTGGAGAAATATCAGATTGGCACTTCTCTAGTTGCCTGGATCAAAAGAATCATGGTGAACACAGCCATAGATTATTACAGAAAGGAAACAAGAAGAAGGACAGCTGACCTGGATCAGGTTGTAGATTTGTCAAGTGATGATCCTGATGTAATTTCGTCCCTGAGTGCAGAAGAACTGCTCTCCTCTCTTCAACAACTTTCTCCGGCCTACAGATCCGTGTTCAACATGTACGTCATTGAAGGATATTCCCACAAAGAATTGGCAGATATCCTGGGCATCACCGAAAGCACCTCACGTTCTAATCTCGTCAAGGCAAGACACAAACTAAAAGAAATTATTTCTGCAAGAATGAACTACTTGGTTCCTTCTTCAAAATAACACGTAGTCTAACTATGACGAACCAAAAATTTGACGACATATTTAAATCTAAATTGTCGAACCCCGACAACGCACCTAAGTCATCTGACTGGGAGGAGTTTTCTAAAATTCTGCAGAAGTCTGAGGGTTTCGAGGAAGTCAATTTCGACAAAGAAGTTGCAGATAAAGTGAAGGAGCATCATGTTCCTTTTTCTGACAACCATTGGCAGTTGCTGAAGGAACGTCTGGAAAGAGAACAAAAAATCAGAACAAAATTATACTTCGCAAAACTTTCTGAAATTGCTGCAATTATCTTATTGATTTTCGGAAGTCTTTCCTACAGTGGTTTAACATTTGACCGGGCAGTTGATGTAGACCCCCAAATGTTTGCCCACCTGTATAAAGAAAACGTACCATCGGCCAATCAAAACAAGCTACAGGAAATCAAACTTGGTAAGCTCAATCAGGAAACACTGAAAAAATTGCAAAAAGGAACTGAAGCTTACAAAAAAGTATCCGCAGAGGCTCCGGCTGTCATACCAGCCTATGCTGATGTAAGAGAGACTTACATAGTGGACCTCCCTTCCAGAAAACAAGAAATAGTGTTGGCAACAACACCGAAACTGAATATCCACCCTACTGAGATTTCAACGCTGATAAATCCTGAAGTCCTGACACAGGAGATCAGCAGTGAAACCAGTGAATTGGCAGCTGCAACTCCTTCGATCAACACGCTGCCAATATACAAGCCGGAATTATACGCCAGTACAATCACTAAGTCGGAATTCAGGCCTTATATCGGCTCAGGTATTAATATCATCAGATCGCCTTTTGATAATGTTTATCAGAATGAGGCCACAACTTTAGTTTCGAGGCAGGATAAAGCAGGTTTTTATTATGCCATAGGTACTGATCACTTAAAAATATCTACTGGTCTCGAGTACAATCGTATGAAATACAATCCTGTGTCTGTCATTGAGACTTATGGCTCTCTCAGAGATGGATTGAAACAAACCAGCCTCAAGTCAATCGCATTTCAGTCAGCTCGCATTCCTGTGGGCATCAAATATGATTTTCTTGGCAGAAAAGAAAAAAGAAAAGTATCGCCGTACGTCAATGCAAATGTGGGCATCAATGGTGTACTGACCTCGGAATACCAAATTGACGAAGAGGTATTGCCTTCTGATTTCAGACAGATTGACTCGGGTACAAAAAGGTCAAGCAGCAATTCTAAACTTTCCAACAAAGAGTTTAATCCTGGCATATTGCAGGGAGGAGAACTGGTATCTAATCTATATCTGGATGCAAATCTGGAGGCAGGGATAGAAACCCGAATCACCAAAAACATCCGCTTGACTACAGGTATTTCTTACTCCAGATTTCTTGCTTCCAAAGGATTGGGTCCCAATGGTGACAGACATGACAACGTTACCCTCAACATTGGACTGAACTACGCATTGAATTAATTCTTATTCATTAGATAGTTGCTGTAAATCATGAAACTAGTGAGGTTTCAGGTCCAGGATATTGCCCATTTCATAACAAATCCTGCAGCGGGGTTCGTACTTGTCCTTTTCACCCAATACAACAGTTTCCTTTTCCTCTGACAAACGATAAGAATGTGTTGCCAGAGTTCCACAGTGCGGGCATATGGCATGAACCTTTGTGATGTACTCAGCCACTGCCAATAAACTGGGTATGGGACCAAAGGGTTTACCTCTGAAATCCATGTCAAGACCGGCAACAATAACCCTCACCCCTCTGATGGCCAGCTTTTGGCAAACCTGAACCAGATTTTCATCAAAAAACTGGGCTTCATCAATGCCTATGCAATTGACTTCGCCTACATGTTGTAAAATATCGAAACTTTCGTTGATGGGAATAGACGATATGCTGTTGTCATCATGAGACACTACATCTATCTCGTCGTACCTGGTATCCTTGGCTGGTTTGAAAATTTTGATCTTCTGATTGGCAATTTTTGCCCGTTTAATCCTTCTGATCAACTCTTCCGTCTTTCCGGAAAACATAGAACCGCATATCACTTCGATCCATCCACTCCTTTGTCCACGAAAACCTGGTTCTAAAAACATCTGCTAAGGTCTTATTTCTGCTGACAAATAAAAGCATTTTTTACCGTAGGCTTCAAGGATCGATCAGGATTTTATTTTGATAACTCCATCCGAAGAATGAATATCGATCTTTCCTGCCTTATACAATATGCCCAATGCTTTTTTGAAATTTTTTTTACTCATATGGGTGTAAGCATAAATTTCGTCTGGTGAAGATTTGTCATTGAGTTGCCTGGCGGCCTCATTGTTTTTCAGCAAATCCAATACCCTTTGCGAAATATCGTCCAGCTTGGAAGCCCCAACTTGTTCAAGTGAAAGGTCGATTTTTCCATCTTCTCTCACTTTTGAAATGTAAGCCTTCATTTCCTGCCCCGGAAGCAACAGGCGGAACACTTCACTTCTGTAAAGCAATCCGGAGTATTCAAAATCCACAATGACTTTGTATCCAAGATCGGTCTCTGCCCAAATAAGAATATCGACCTCATCACCAACCGCATACTGGTCGGTGGTCTTTTTTACGTATTTCTCCAGCTTGGTCGTCGAGCTGATTCTTCCAGAAAACTCATCAAGATAAATGTACACCAGGACAAAGTCTCCCTTTCTAACAGGCTTGGTCATTTCTCCTCCCGGTAGAAACAACTGTTTGGTAAGTCCCCAGTCCAGAAATGCTCCAAAAGCCACAACATCGACAACTTCTAGATATGCAAACTCATTCAAAAGAGCTTTTGGCTTTTCTGTCGTTGCTATGAGACGTTCTTCATGATCGAGATAAACGATGACCTCCACGACATCTCCTACTTGAAGTTGTTCTCCTGCATACTTATATGGGAATAATATATCACCATCTTCTCCGCCATCCAGATAAAAACCCACTCCGGTTTTTCTGAGCACTTTCAATTGATTGATCAATCCGATGTTTGCCAAATCCTTAGTTTTATTACGTCGGCAAGATAAGCATTTGAAATCACAACAAGGTCTGCGAGTACCTTCTGTTCGCGGGCTATTGCTCTCAAATTTCAACTATTGACAAAGACACACAACTGCTAAAGCATGTGATAGCGTTCATGAAAGAATGGCTTTGGGGAAAATTGGGCAAACACAGGCCAAAACCGTACTTAAATGAGCCTTCTTAGCCTAAAATATGACATAGGCTTGACAGTTATCAGAATCTCGCTTTTCTATCTTTGCACTCCCGTAAATAAACGAGGATAAGCTTTGTATGATAGAACATTTTAAGGTCATTACCATCACCCACCACGTCATTGATGTTGCAGAAATCGAAGACTACATCATCAGACACGAAGAAGAAGGTGATCTGGTCAAAAAGCTGCAGCTTATAAAAGATGAATTGGAAATCGATGAGATGTCCTATTTGTCAACCTGCAACAGGGTAAGCTATATGATCTATACCCACAAAGAGGTTGACCTTGATTTTATCAATAGGTTTTTTGATTTGGTCAACCCCTCCCTTCACCTTGAAGACAGCAGCAAATTATCCAATCTGGTTTCGGTATATGAAGGTCTGGAGGCCATTCAGAATGTTTTTGAGGTAGCCTGCTCTGTTGATTCTCTTGTTGTTGGGGAAAGAGAAATATTCAGACAATTCAGGGAAGCCATCAATTTTGCCCGCCAAAATGAATTGGCATCAGACAACTTCAGACTTATAGAAAAAGCTGCAGTTGAGACCGCAAAAAAAGTATATTCCAATACACGCATTGGCGAGAAACCATTGTCTATAGCGGCACTGGCAATGGATAGCCTCTTGCAGTATCAACCTTCAAAGGACAGCAAGGTGATATTTGTGGGTGCAGGTGAAACCAATAGCCTGATGGCAAAGTTTTTCCTGAAACATGAATTCACGAATTTCACAGTTTTCAACCGAAGCAATCACCGGGGAGAAACACTTGCCAATGCAATAGGGGCCCAAAACCTGCCATTGGCAGCACTGGGTACTTCAGGCCTTGATTTTGACATCATGGTGGTATGTACTGCTTCGACAAATCCCATCATCACTGCTGAGATTTATGAAAAACTCATTGGTGAAGACCATGGAAAAAAAATCATCATTGACTTATCTGTCCCTGCGAATGTGAGCAAAGCTGTCGTCGAACAATTCCCTGTGGAGTATATAGAAATCGAAAGCCTGAAGTCGCTGGCAGAAAAAAATCTGGCCTTCAGAAGACAGGAAATAGGGCTTGCAAAAGCGGTAATCAGCCAGCAAGTCAACGCATTCAAAGCGCTTTATCAACAAAGAAAATTGGCCAGAGCCCTGGCAGACTTACCAACAGAAATCAAAAGTCTGAAGGAAAGGGTCAAATCCGAGGTGTTTAAGGACAGGATTGAAATGCTGGACGAACCCGCTAAAATGCTCATTTCTGACATCCTGGATTACTTTGAAAAAAAATCCATCTCCATACCAATGAAAACTGCAAAAAAAGCGTTTGATTTGGATTAGGCATTACCAATAAAATCCATGCTTATATGATCAACATTCAACTATTAAAAGACATCTGCCAGATACCAGGTGCACCTGGTTTTGAAAATGACATCAGAAAATTTGTAATTGACTGCATCAAAACACTTGTCGATGAATGGTATATCGATAACTTAGGAAATGTCATTGCCATTAAAAAAGGGCGTTCAGAAACTAAGGTAATGGTTGCTGCTCACATGGATGAAATTTCCTATGTCGTTACCCACATCGACGATGATGGATTTGTAAGATTTCATACTTTAGGGGGATTCGACCCTAAAACCCTCACCGCACAGAAAGTGATCATCCACGGGAAAAAGGAAGTAATGGGTGTTATGGGCACTAAGCCAATTCATACCATGACCGCAGAGGACAGGTCTAAGGCTCCCAAACTAACTGATTTCTTCATTGATACAGGATACAGCAAGGCAGCTGTTGAAGAAATGATAGAAGTTGGCAACCCCATCACCAGACTTGGGACTTTTGACATCATGGGAGATTGTGTCAACTCAAAGTCTCTGGACAACAGATTGTCTGTCTTTATTCTTATAGAAGTGCTCAAACAGTTGAAAAATCCTGAATTTACAGTTGTGGCTGCTTTCACAGTTCAGGAAGAAGTTGGGCTGAGGGGAGCAATGACTGCGACGTCAGGAGTACAGCCACAATTCGGTCTTGCCCTTGATGTAACAGCGGCTTGTGATACTCCGGGAATGGCACCACACGAATTCATATCAAAGTTGGGCAGTGGTACAGCAATCAAAATTCTTGATGGAGGTGTCATCAGTGATTACAGAATGGTAAAGTTTCTTAAACAAGTGGCTGGTGAGCATCAAATCCCCTACCAAATGGAGATACTTACCGGAGGGTCTACTGATACTGCAGCTTTACAACGTTATGGGCCAGGCGGCGCTATCGTCGGAGCCATCTCCATTCCTACCAGGTATTTACATCAAACTGTTGAAATGGCCAATCTGGGTGATATCTCAGCAACCATAGATTTATTGGCTGTAGCACTTCAGGAAATACATCAATACAATTTCGACCATGTCTGATCAGTTGAGAAAATTTGCAACACCTCTGCTGTTCACCGGAGATGGACAGGTGCTAAAAGACGCTGTAATCATTACAGACTCCATTGGAAATATTCTGGCCATTGAGGAAAACGTATCTACCTTAGCAGGTGATGTGCAAAAGATCGATGGAGCCATTACTCCTGGGCACATCAACACACATTGTCACCTGGAACTCTCCCACATGAAAGGGAAAGTGGATACCGGAACCCAACTCTTACCTTTCCTAAAAGCCGTTGTAAGTTTCAGAGACATAGATCAGGAGCAAATTCATCAAGCCATCGAAGCTGCTGATGCCGAGATGTACCAAAATGGGATAGTAGCTGTAGGTGATATATCTAATAAGGCAGATACAGCACCTACCAAAAAGAACAGCAGTATCAGATACTACACTTTTGTGGAAATGTTTGACTTTCTGCAAGATGGACTGGCAGCCAAAACCTTCGATCAATACATGGATGTATATGAAGCGCATTCCGGCTATAAGTCGGTAGCACCACATGCACCTTACACAGTGAGCAGAAGTTTATTTCAAAAGATCAATGGTGTAAATACTCCCGGAAGTACCGTATCCATACACAACCAGGAGACTCCGCATGAAAATGCCCTATTCGTGCATGGAACAGGTGGATTCATGGAGTTTTTCACGGGATTTGGATTTGATATGTCAGCATTCCGACCAACAGGAAAAACTGCTATTCATTATGCTTTGGAAAACATGCGCCATGATACCAGAATACTTATGGTTCATAATACAACTTCAACCGCTGAAGACATTGATGCTGCACATCATTTAAATCAGGAGGTCTTTTGGGCTTCTTGTCCAAATGCCAATCTCTACATAGAAAACAGATTGCCGGATTACACTCAATTTCTATCTGCCGGAGCAAAAATGACACTTGGAACGGACAGCCTCACCTCAAATTGGCAATTATCCATAGCTGAGGAGATGTTTACAATTTCCAAATATTGTTCTTATGTCGCAGCAGCTGAGCTCATCACCTGGGCTACAGCCAATGGCGCGAAAGCTTTGGGTTTTGATGATCTGGGTGTTATAGCGGTCGGAAAAAAACCTGGCTTGGTACAGATGGATATTTCTGAGATCAGTGGTCAACTAAAGATCAATTCAGGAATTTCCAAAAGGATCATTTAATATGGATTAAGGAATAAAAAAAAGGGGAGACGAAAATATCGTCTCCCCTTTTTTATTTCACAGTGAAAGTCACCTATTATTTATATCTCACTCTTACAGTCTCTCCAATCCAACAACCTACGCTTGCAGATTGTCCTTCCTTGATTCCTCTCATGAAGCCCATTTCCTGATCAGGAAGTGATCTTGAATAAGAACCAATTCTAGAAGAAGCTTCACTTGCTACATCTCCGTCAATTGATCGTGCATATGCATATTTGTCGATGGCAGCAATGATGGCCAATCTTTGAGTCCAACTGTCGCCGCATGAACTTGCAGACTTACCATACATATCTCCGATAAGCATATAAGGTCTTCCCCAGTTTGGTTTCAACTTTGCAGCTTCATATGCTGTAGCTCTCGCCGTACCATATTGACCTAGCTTTCTGAACTGGATAGAAGCTTTACCAAACAAAAGCAGCGCTTTTTTGTCATTGTCGGTTTCTGCGGAAATAGCCTCATCGTATTTTGCAATGGCTTCGCCGAACTTACCGTCTTCATACAATTTTTTAGCTACATATGCAGGGTTGTTTGCCTCGTACTCAGATTGAATTCTTTCGTT
This sequence comes from Saprospiraceae bacterium, assembly GCA_020436935.1. Classification (GTDB taxonomy): domain Bacteria; phylum Bacteroidota; class Bacteroidia; order Chitinophagales; family Saprospiraceae; genus JADKBO01. Next base: position 57,102 of record JAGQWX010000002.1, on the reverse strand, counting down.
CTCCTCAGCTGCATATTTCTGCCATTGAGCATTCAATTGAACCATAAACTCATCATCATCTGCACAGCCTTTGCTCTTCAGAGTAAGAATCAGTTTTTTCAAGACCACAGGGTTATCCGGGTCACTTTCAAATTCTGGTTGGAATTTTTCTTTAAAGTAGTCGCAATCAAAAATTTGATCTTCAATGGTTGCAAAGGTACCGTTCATATTTTCCTTTGCCTGAGTAAAGTATGCAGACAAATCAGCATTGTTGTTGATTTGGTAATCTGCGATTTCATTCAACTTGGTGTATAATTCAACCACTTTCTCCTTTGGCAATAGATTGTTCTGAAACTGATAAACAGCAATGTTTGCTCCCGGTGCAAAAATTACATATTCATTTTCGTTGCCTCCGTATTCAATTGCCTTTTGAATGGCTTCAAGATTGGCATCATATGGTGCATTGAACGTGTAATACATGTCAAATGCTTTTCTACCATAAACAAAAGCCAATTTTTTATTGACACAGTTTTCTCCCTGGCAAGGTATACCGTTGCTTTCATAACACTTGATCAACTGGTCATAGATAGCAAGGGCAGCTTTTTTCGCAGCTTCTTTTTCTTCGGCAGTTGTTGCTTTACCGAATCTGTGTTTATACAGCTCTATACCATCAAGATATTGGATATCTCTTTGACCGTCTGCTGCAGGTGCTGCATCAAATACTTTTTTCCAGTTGTCAAAAGCCGCGTCATAATTTTGGCTTTTGACAAATTGTCTGTAGATCACATGGTAATTTTCAAGCTCGTCCTTATTTGCACTTTTTTCCCAACTGCCGCACTGAGCTATGAGTCCCTGAGATGCAACAAATACAAGCAATAACAAGAGTAATTTTTTCATCTTTTGTGATTGTTTTTATTAGTTGTATTTACGTTTAATGAACCATTCGTCATCGTTGAAACTAAATCCAAAATTTAGTTTGATGTATGTTTCAGAAATCGGGGTATTGCTACCCAGCTTTCCTATATCAAATCCTAAGCTTGCATTCGAAAATTTCCTTTGAAACACCACCGGTAGGCCCAGACCGAATGTGACTCCGTAATTTTCGATTTGTGTGCCATTAATGACACGAGGATCCTGTCGATAATATACACCATACTGGTATTGGACTCTTTTCCAAAAACTTGTGTATGATTTATAATCAGGACGATAAAATCCTCCAAAAGATACAGATGTAGTGTTTTTGAGGCTGTTAATGTTTTCATAATTCGCCTCATTGTAGTAGTTTGACCAACTTCCTATGCCAACATCTATACCTGCTCCAAACTTTTCTCCGTTGCTGTAAAAGAGGCCAAAATTAAACTCTCCCGGCAACTTTCCACTGCCTTCAAGGTCTCTTTGCAAATTGATGGTATCAACTCTTGTACTCGTCCCCAAGCTTTGTCTTACCAATTCAAATCTATCTTTTATTGTAGAAAACTTGGTACCTGGGGTACCGCTCACTCCTATCGTCAAACGCTTGACATCCGCATTTTTGTTTGCTTTGATCTGCGTTTTATTCAATGTAAGATTATACATAAGTCCTCCCCTCATCGTGAATCCACTGAGGAAGTAATTCTCATTGAAGTCATTGTTGTAAGGGAAAGAAAGGTCAATGAAGTTGATAGTCCTGGAATATTTCAGGTTGCCGAATAAGTACCCTACGTTGAGTCCAACTGAAAAATCTTTGTATCTGTACCCTGTTCCAAAAAGAAAATTGTAAGTGCCTCCCGTGCCGGAATAATTCCTCTGTACTGAGCCCAAATCTTCTATTTGATCCAATGAACTGATATTGTACCCCACATTAGAATTCCTTACAAGGCTGATATTCATCCCCCATTTATCAGCTTTTGATTTTCCTTCATACGCGTCATTGATAGGGTTGCTCAAAGGGAAGGCTATTGACAGATAATCAAGATTGCCACCGAAAACAGCATCATCCTTCGTATTGTCTTTTTGGATGGCGTATTTTCCATAACCTCCAACTTCAAAACTTGAAGCATAAATGTAAGGAAGGGTCGCCGGATTGTAAATATTTATAGAGTAGGGATCAGTATAAACAGATCTTAAACTTCCCATATTCCTGGAAGAAGTAAAACTCTTATCGACCTGGTCACCAATTCCAAACTTGCTGTAAGGAGAGTTTTCGATGCCTTGAGCATTTACAGCTGCTGTCATCAAAACAAGAGCGAAACAAGCAAAATATTTAATAAAATTAATAACCATTAAATTTCATAATTTCATTCAATCCTTCAAGGATTAAATTTGAGTGTGCAAATATCTGATATTTTGTCCGATCTGCAAAGAAGTTTGAATCGCCACCGGAAATTAAAACCCTCACAGGGCCAAATTTTTCAATCATTAACTGAATAAACGATTCAAGTTCAAAAATCGCACCCCTCAAAGCGCCGTTCTGCAAAGCCTCAACTGTTGATTTACCTAAAACATCTTCGTTATAGACAGCCTCGACAAGTGGCAGTTTATCAGTAAAAGCATGCATGGCTTCGAGTCTCATCTGCAATCCGGGTGCTATGTTTCCTCCATGATATACCCCTTCTTGATCAATGAAATCGTAGGTAATACATGTCCCGGCGCTGATGCAGATGCAATTCTCACCAGTATACTTATGGTTTGCTCCAACCACTGCTGCAAGCCTGTCTCTGCCAAGGGTTTCAGGTGTCCTGTATAAAACTTTTATAGGAACTTTAACAGTATCATCTATATACACCAGATGATATTTTTTAGCAATTTGGTGTATCGTCCCCAATTCCAGGTTTCTTGTAGAGGCTAAACCTATGGTAGAAACCGCATGTCCAGAGCATAAATGGTCTATAAGCACAGCATCCAGATCATCCGTAACATGGTAATCTATGATGAAATCATTTTCATCAAAAATTCCATATTTACATCTGGTATTGCCGATGTCAAGGACCAGTCGATTCATCAATGTTTGAAATGTCTCACACCGCTGAATACCATGGCCAGACCATTTTCATTGCAATAATCAATGCTTAATTTATCCTTTATAGATCCTCCGGGTTGAATTACCGAAGTGATACCTGCCTGTGCAGCAATTTCCACGCAATCCGGGAATGGAAAAAATGCATCTGATGCCATGGCTGCTCCCTGAAGATCAAAGCCAAAGTGACTGGCTTTTTCTATGGCTTGTTTGCAAGCATCAACACGAGAAGTTTGGCCGCAACCCATCCCAAGCAACTGGTTGTTTTTAGCCAGCACGATGGTATTTGACTTGAGGTGTTTTGCCAGTTTATTCGCAAAAAGCAAGTCTTCCAACTGCTGGGCATCTGGTTTGAGTTCAGTAACATACTGCAATGACTCCAATCCCTCCATGCTGAGGTCAGCATCCTGCTCTATTACACCATTAAGAATGCTCTTGTAGCTCTTGTTCTGGGCTTCAAAATGTTTTATTTTCAGCAAGATTCTTTTGGACTTTGCGCTGAGCAAAGCCAATGCTTCATCTGAAAAAGAAGGAGCAATCAATACCTCATAAAACAATTGATCTATTTCTTTGGCAGTATCCAGGTCAATCTCTGTATTGGCAATCAAAATTCCGCCAAAAGCAGAAACAGGATCTCCGGCCAAAGCATCCTTCCAGGCCTGCAAAACGGTTGGCCTTACAGCCACCCCGCAAGCATTGGTATGTTTCAATATCGCGAAGGCCGGCTCGCCATCTTTGAATTCGCGCATCAAAGCAACAGCAGCATCAACATCCACAAGATTATTGAAAGAAAGCTCTTTGCCCCCAATGATCTCAAACATGGAGTCCAATTCGCCAAAAAAGATACCTTTCTGATGAGGGTTTTCGCCATAACGCAACACCTTTGATTTTAGAATGCTGTGTTTGAAAGAAATCTCATCCTCGACATCTCTGTTGAAATAATTGAAGATGGCAGTATCATAGTGCGAAGAAACCTTGAACGCTCTTCTGGCGAGGTCTTTCCTGGTTTCCAAATCGGTACTTCCTCCTTTATTGATGAGGATGTCGTACAAAACACCATATTCTTCTTTTGAAGGTATGATGACAACATCGTTGAAGTTTTTGGCCGCTCCTCTGATGAGGGCTATACCTCCAATGTCTATTTTCTCAATGATGGCAGCTTCATCGTTGGTAGTAGCTACTGTCTCTTCAAAAGGGTAAAGGTCGACGACTACCAGGTCGATTTGTGGAATTTCGTACTTGGCAAGTTGCACCAGATGATCTTCATTCCTAATGGCTAGTATTCCTCCGAAAACCTTTGGATGCAATGTTTTGACCCTGCCATCCAAAATAGAAGGATAACCTGTAAGGTCTTCTACACGCTCTACTTTGCCCCCAAGAGACTCGACAAATGTCTGCGTTCCTCCTGTAGAGTAGATCGTTACATCTTGGGCGATCAGTTCTTTAACTATCAAGTCCAGGCCATCCTTATTGTATACTGAAATAAGGGCCGATTTAATTTTTTTTGCTGCCATTTTAGGTTTGGATGAATGAGTTTGGTGTACAAACGGTTGCACAGCTGGGCGCTACCGAATTAAGGGTGCAAAAGTAACTTTTTCGCAATTAAAAAATGAGCTAATTGACAAGATAATTGTCATCAATCAGTCAATATCACAATAGGTTCGCCTGATTAATAACAGAGTGCTACATCCAAATATGTTTTAATGTTCCAGAGGTGACAACATGCTGATATTTTCATTTCTATCATCAATTGAGTCTGATACTGCATTGCCAAGTCCTGGTATAATATCAATTTTGCAATCATATTATTTCAACACCAGTCTTAGGTAATTATCTTCGCCCCGAATTTATGAACAATACTTTACATGGCTCGCCGAAACAAGCTTACTAAATTTTCTGAAGTCCTCTCTTTTCCAAATGTTGTAGAGAACTTTGATCCAACGAATGACATCCTCGACCTCAATGAAAATGAGACCATCGAGCTGAAAGGAGAATGGAAGTCAAAGTTTTTTAAAAACGAGCACCCCCTCGTATTGGAGCTTGCATGTGGCCGGGGTGAGTATACGCTCGCCTTGTCAAGGGCATATCCCGAAAATAATTATCTGGGAGTAGACATCAAAGGGGCAAGGATTTGGAAAGGGGCACAAACTGCACTGCATGAAAACCTCACAAATGCCGGTTTTCTGAGATGCAAAATTGAGAAAATCAACAATTTTTTTGAAGCAGGTGAAGTAGACGAAATCTGGATCACCTTCCCTGACCCATTTCCTTCAAAACAAAACAGAAGGCTCACTGCCGGACCATTTCTGGAAAGATACAAGACCATCATCAAAAAAGGTGGCTTGGTCCATCTGAAAACAGATGACACGGCTTTGTATGAATTTTCCATGGAAACACTTCAACAAACGCCCGGTGTTAAGATCATCTATAACAATGATGATATTTATAGTGGTGAATTAGCTTTTCCCGAATTGATTCATAAAACCTATTACGAACTGCTCCACATGGGAAAGGGAAAAACCATAAAATACGTCAGATTTACCATCAATTGATTGGCATGAAGGCCAAAAACACCTCTGATTTAATACAAAATAATGGTCTTGAATGACTCTGAAAGTTTTGTTAAAAAAGTGATCCGTCTAATCTTTAGTTAAAATATTTTATTAACTCTGTAAGATATTCTGCCACCTGTCAAGGCTGGAAATATCTTTTTGTTTTCACCTGATCACCTGAATTTTTTCATAAAAACCAATTGAAACCTTACTTCTGGTAAGCGTTTCTCACAAATTCTTACTATGAACAAAGCTTCCATTACCTTGCTGTTGATGATGATTTGTTTTTCTGTTGCAAATGGTCAGAAAGACTTACTATTTAAGGGTGTAGTCAAAGACAGCGAAACCGGAATGCCTGTAGAATATGCTACCATTTCTATTTATTCCAACGACAGTACATTGATTGGTGGAGGAGTAAGTGAATTGGATGGCATCTTTTCCATCACTTCAAAACCAGTCCCAGGCTATGTTGAAATAGAGTTTTTATCATATCAACTAAGGTCAATTAAATACACCCCTAATGATGCGGGTCTCATAGAATTGGGCGAAATACTTTTGAATCCCTCTTCGATCAGTATCGATGAAGTAACAATTACAGCCGAGAAAAGCACGTCACAGTTTTTGTTAGACAGGAAGGTGTTTAATGTTGGTCAGGATCTGGCATCGCGGGGAGGAACAGCAGAAGATTTGCTCAATAATGTGCCTTCGATCGCAGTTGATATAGAAGGTAATGTCACCATGCGTGGAGGTTCCAATGTGAGAATTTTCATCAATGGCAGACCCTCCAATCTTGTCGGACTCAACGGTAGCAATGGTCTCAGAAGCATTCAGGCCAATATGATCGAAAGGGTTGAAGTCATCACCAACCCATCGGCCAGATACGAAGCGGAAGGTATGACAGGCATCATCAATATCATCCTTAAAAAAGAAAGCAAAGGCGGATTCAACAGCAGTTTTGAAATCAATGGCGGCTTACCCGTGCAATATGGAGCGGGAGCAAACCTCAATTATAGAAAAGGCTTAACCAACTTTTTTGTGAATTATGGCCTTCGGTCTCAGAAAAGACCCGGATCGGGTTACAGCTTTCTGGAAAGATATGAGGATGGTGTGACCAATGCCATTTTGTCAAGAACCAACAGGGACCGCAACAGACTATCCAACTCCATCAGCTCCGGTATCGATTTCCTCCTTACCGACCAACAGACACTTACCGGCTCTCTCACCTATAGTTATAACAAAGGCGACAACAACAGTCTTGTGAGATATACTTACGATACCTATTCAGGAAGCAGATCACTCAAAGACCTCGATCTTATCAATGATTATATTTTAAGGGACAATGATGAAATAGAATTGTCACCAAGAATGCAATATGCGATTGATTACAGAAAAGAGTTTGACCAAAAAGACAAATTGCTTACTGCCAATCTAAGTTATCAGCAAAGTGATGAATCGGAAGAAAATACATATCTGGAGTCTGAATTTGAAAACAATGTACAGATTGCCAATGGTCTCAACCAACGCTCTTCCAACCTTGAGGGAGAAAAGAACTTCAGCGGCCAGATAGACTTTGTGCAGCCCATCAACGAGGTGGGCCGTTTTGAATTGGGTGCAAGGAGTACTTACAGGATCATAGACAACGATTTCCTCGTAGAAGAGCTCGTCGGTGAAGTTTGGGAGACGCTGGACAACATCTCGAATATGTTCAATTACAATGAAGGTGTTTATGGTGCATATGCCATCTATGGGAATAAAATCGAAAAATTCTCCTACCAGTTTGGTTTAAGGTACGAATACACCCAGGTAAGAACAGAACTGGTAACAACCAAGGAGATCAATGACCGAAACTATGGAGGATTATTCCCAAGCGGTTTTTTGAATTATGAATTTACGCCGGGCAATCAGATACAATTGAGTTACAGCAAAAGAATAAGGAGGCCTGGTTTTAGAGATCTTAATCCATTCTTTGGCTTTACTGACAGGATCAACTTTTTCAGCGGCAATCCAAACCTCAACCCTGAATACACCAATTCTTTTGAAGTCAGTCACCTTAGATTTTGGGATTGGGGGAATATCGGTACATCCTTGTATTTCAGAAGGACCAATGACGTTACCACTCAAATCAAAACCCTCAGAGATGACGGAACTACATTTGCCAGACCGGAAAATCTTGGTAAGGAAGACAATTCCGGAATCGAATTCCTGACCTCTTTTTCAGGCTTAAAATGGCTTAAATTTGATACAGAGTTCAATGTTTTTTACAGCCGATATTTTGATGCTCCCAATCGTCCTGAACTCAATGCCTCATCTGTTGCCACAAGGGCACGGATAAGCACCAGGTTTACCTTTCTTAAAGGCACTGAAGCACAATTGCGATGGAATTATTCGGGTCCTCAGCAAAGGCCACAGGGCAAACAAAGGGCTTTCAGATCTCTGGATCTCGGTATTTCGAAAGATTTCCTTGGGGATGCCATGACGCTGACTTTCAATGTAAATGATGTGTTCAATCAGCGCAAGTGGAGATATGAGCGATTCGATGATACTTTTTATGAATTGGGTGAAAACCAATGGGGCAGGAATAGTGCAACACTAACGCTGAGCTACAGAATCAATGCCAAAAAAGAAAACAGATCACAAAAAAGAAACAACGGTGAAAGCAATGAGGAAAATGGGGGCGGAATGTTCTAAAAACAGATCCTCATCTTCACTGCATAAGCTAGATCTTTAAAAGAGCAAGCTTGCCCTAAAACATTTACCAGAACCACCCAAAACGGGGGTATCTTTTTGTTGAGGCAGCTTATTCACGCCTTATTTTTTGAAATATGTTAAAGCTTTCTATCTTTGGTTTGATAATAGAATTTAATATCACTTGATTTTCAATGGTGCATTTTGATCTATTTTTAAATGAAATAATGACAAACATTAGGACTGTTTAATAAAAGGTCGTTACATAATTCGTTTATTATACTCATAACCATTGAACTGAACGTTTAGAAACCATACAATTTCAAATCATCTTGATGAAGCAAATCGGTTTATTTTTACTTCTGCTTGTAAGTATCTCATTAGGCGCACAGGATAAATTTCACAGAAACTACCCGGTAAGTCTCGACACCTCTGCCATGAATCTCGGTGGACTATATATGTCCGACGGAACTTATCTCATGGTGAGTGGTCTGCAGTCTAAAGAAGGAGATTTTAAAGACTTGCTTTTTACCAATCTGCTGGGTAAAGGAGATATCAATTGGAGCTTCAGATACAATATCGATACACTTGAAGGCGCTCGTTTTGATTACTCACACATTGGATTGACCCAAACTGAGGATTCCATTTACTTTATGGTCAATCTGAACACCGAATCCGGTGCTACAAAACTATTGGGCGCTATTTCAAATTCAGGAGTTTTTGGTGCAGGAAGAAAAGTCAACTACGGCAGCATTGGCAGTGAAGACGGTATATCAGCGATCAAAATGGCTACTGTCAATGATTCCCTGATTGCTCATGGCTCAGCGTATGGTACACAATCCGTTCCGGTGATAGGAGTTTTGGATGTTAAAAATGGATTTCATGTTGCAGAGCGTGTTATTCAGGCACCTGGAGATATGCCGGGCTTTTCAGACTTGACCGTGGATACCGCCAAACAATTGGCGGCCATCACAGGTGAAATAGAAGGAAAATCAGGTTATTATATTTCAATGCTCAATGCAAGGACTTTTTCACCCATTTTTGGTCTGAAATTCAAGCCGACAAGCGGCGGTCCTTATTCCTTTGAGCCCAAAGACATAAAAATCCTTGAGGACAGTTCGTTGGTTGTTGCAGGCAGGATGTTTGCACTCAATGTCAATAATCTCTCAGATTCGTTTTTCGGTTCATTTGTAGCCAAACACAATAGCAAAGGTGAGCTGTTATGGGCCAAATACATCAACGTTTCTGACAGTTTTCCAGTCAACATCACTTCTGTAAACGAAGACGCCATTGCACTCGTACTGGCAGGTTCATATACCAAATCTGAAGATTTAAAGGCCGTACCTTTTATGACCGCAATAGATCAGGATGGAAAACAGCTGTGGACGCAGGAATACAGCAGAACTGAAGGCTTGAGAGATTTTGTTGGGGAGGCAGTGAAACATCCTTCCGGTGGTCATGTGTTTTTTACCAATGTCATCAATGATGGAACAGATACAACAGTATCTTTGATCAGAACCGATGCACTGGGTGTAAGCTCCTGCGAAGTGCCTCTTGTCAAAGATATCTTCTTTGATTTGCCTTTAAACAGAGATACGCTTGCTATTCTGTTGGTACCTTCCAACAATTTAGTGATGGAGAAAACAATCACAGATAAGCCTCTATTTTCAAATTGGGATGTCCCCACACTTTCTTTGGAAGTTAAAAATTTCTGTCCAAACGAACCAATCGTGTGGACTTATCATGCCAAGACGCCCGGCGCTATAAAATATGAATGGAGTACAGGAGCTACTACAGATTCGCTCACTGTATTTGATACTGAAGAGTATACTGTAATAGTTACGATTGATACCAATGTTTGTTTCACGCTTTGTGATACAGCCAAACTTGGACGTTATGAAGAACCAATGGTTGCTATAGGCGTTGAGCAGGGTCAATTTTGTGTAAATGGACTGATGACTGCTGGTATCATGTATACGCCAGGTGCACCAATTGAAAGCATTGTCTGGAGCAATGGGCAGACGACACCATTTGTACAGGTAGGGGAAGGAAACATTAGTGTAGTTGTAACTGACATTTGTAAAGAAGTTGCTACTGATACCAAGCCGGTCGTATTTCCAAAACTTATCTCTTCTGTGACAGTCAATTCTGATTTCGCTCAATATTGTACCTCAGGCACAGGAAGACTTACTGCAGTAGCAGATGCTCAGGTAACCAGATATCAATGGAGCAATGGAGCAAGCACTTCAATTTCCGGAATAAGCAGCCCCGGCACCTATTCGGTAACCGTTACAGACATATGCCTGAATACCAAAACCCAAAGCATCGTCATTGGCCAGTCCAATTTCCCTAAATTGGCTCAGTCTGTAGAAGTGCTACAAAGCACTCAGGATTTTTGCAGAACAGGGAATGTTCAGCTTTTGGCCAACATTGTAGGACAATACAATACCATCACATGGAGCAATGGACAAACAGGAGAGACCATCGAAGTCCCTGGCAAGGCTGCCGGTTTTGAAGTTGTAGTAAGAGACGACTGCAAATCCATTAGTGCGCAAATTCAACTGGAAGACGTAGAGCCGGTTTGTTTCAAATTGCCAAAGTTATTTTTCCCGGATTCCAACTTGTCTGCTGAAGGGGATCCAAACAACAGGATTTTTAAAGCTTTTGCAGGAAATTGCGGTGATCTGTCAGGTATTACAGGCTTTGAGTTCCATATCTTCAACAGATGGGGACAAGAGGTATTTTCGACTACCAATCCGGATGATGGATGGGATGGAAGGGTTGACAGCAATCCGGCACCTCCTGATAGCTATGTCTACTACATCAAGTACAAGCAGGCTGACTGCGATCTTGACACTAAAGGTGATGTGACTCTGGTAAGATAAATATAGAAATCTTAGGAGTTGGTTTTTGGGTGTTGGTCTTTGGTTTTTTGTGGGCGTGTTGACGTCTTGGGGTTCAGATCTATAATTCGTAATTGAAGATTCGTAATTACAAAAAATTCAGGTGGCTGAGCGGAGCTGAAGCCGGTCTTTGGGTGTTGGTATTTGGGTTTTTGTGGGCGTGTTGGCGTTTTGGCATGTTGGCATTTTGGGATATCGGCTTTATGGGGTTTAGATCCATAATTCGTGATTGAAGATTCGTAATTACAAAAAATTCAGGTTGCTGAGCGGAGCTGAAGCCGGTCTTTGGTCTTTGGGTGTTGGTCTTTAGTTTTTTGTGGGCATGATACCTCATAATATTGGATACCATTAAAATGACTAGAGTCTATAAAAGTTAAATTCGGTTATTTATCCCCTGTATTCGCACAAAGTATCCTGTGTTCACCATAAAGAAATTAAAATTCATTAAGCTTTAAATTTTGCCTAAAAAAATAATCCGTAATTCGTAATTGAAGATTCGTAATTAAAATAGGTGGCTGAGCGGAGCCGAAGCCGGTCTTTGGTCTTTAGGAGTTGGTCTTTGGGTTTTTGTGGGCATTTTGGCATTTTGGCATGTTGGCATGTTGGCATTTTGGCGTTTTGGGATATCGGCTTTATGGGCATTTTGGCATATTAGCGTTTTGGTGGGCAGGTTCCCTTCAGGGCCAGGGTAGCGCGAGGGCAGTCTTTAGTCCTTGGCAAAGCAGATCAAACCTTGCCTTAATTTCTTGCTTTACCTTAGTATTTTGTCATGATTTTTGAATAAAATCATGACAAAATAGAAACATTCACTTTTGACTATACCCTATAAATAGTCACCTCATTAGGGGTTCAGGTATCCAGAACCCACAACCTTTAACATTTAACTTTTAACCGATAACCACTACGTCAACCAAATTGACCTAATACCTTAGTGCTCCTTTGACTTTAAGAGCTCAGGATATGCTGCCTTAAACTTATTCAGTCTGGGTATGCTGACAGATCTGACATAGGGCTGATTTGGGTTTTTCTTCTCATAGTCCTGGTGGTAGTCTTCTGCTGCATAGAAAGCGGGGAGCTGGGCGACCTGGGTTGTAATACTCCCGCCCTTATACTTTCCGGATTCATAAAGCATTTTGATATAATCATTTGCAGCCAGTTTCTGGCCATCATTGATATAAAATATGGCAGACCTGTATTGCCTTCCTGCATCAGGTCCCTGGCGATTGAGCGTAGTAGCGTCGTGAGAACCGAAAAATACTTTGAGCAGGGTTTCATAACTCACTTTTGCAGGGTCATAGATGACTAAAACAGATTCCGCATGGTCTGTACTTCCGCTGCTCACAATTTCATAATGGGCGTCATTTGCAGTACCCCCAGCATAACCACTGATGGCTTCCTTGACTCCGGTGACAGATTCAAAAACTGCCTCTACACACCAAAAACAACCGGATGCGAAAATGGCTTTTTCATAAGCAGCATCTGTATTGAGATCGTATGCCTTTACAGATTGAGCTTCCATTTTCTGAGAGCCTTTATTGTTGCAGGCCATCAGAGTAAACAACTCGAGTACAGCTATCCATAAAAACAAAGAAGAGTTCCTTTTCATTTTATTATAAGGTTAATGAGAAAAAATAAAACCAAATATATCCATAGTGCATCGACAAAATGCCAATAAATGTTCAAAAGGTCGAGTTTGCGACGTTTGTCATCGTCAGAAAAGTAGATCAATACTGTGACAGGGGTTTTCATTTTGGTGTAAGCAGTCCAAATAAACATGATTAAAAATGGCAATCCTGCAATGATGTGCAAAAAGTGAACCCATGTGATTAAGTACATATATGAAGCAAGTGTACTGGATTGAAGAGAAATATTCATGCTATACAACTGGTTCCATGCAAAAATCTGAGCAATCAAGAATGTAAGTGAGAACAAGAGAGCCAATGAAAGCATGGATTGGTATGTACGTGTATTGTCTTCTCTATATGCCTTCTTGGCCTTCCACAAACAATAACTGCTTGCCAACAAAATCAGGGAGTTATAATAGAACAATGGCGGTAGTACAACAGGTGGCAAATTTTGCTGAACGCGGCTGTATAAATAAGCCCCTGAGAAACCAATAAACAGAGCTGACACCCCAAATAATACCAAAGTGATCAGGATGTAATGTGGATGAATGACGTATTGTTTCTCCGAAAAATTTTGCTCCTCCATATATTGAGTCTGAAACAAATTAATACAAGACAAGTTTAAACAGATGCGCAAAGAAATTCACCTGCCAACTTATGAAATTTCTAAGAATTGCTTATTCAGAGCCCAGTCTTACCAACTTAGTATCTATTTCGAGTTGTCGGATGTTCAAATTCGGGTCAGCAATGTGTTCCATCAAAAGATTGCATGCAATTTTTCCCACTTCAAATCCAGAATGGAAAATGTGTGTGACATTGGGTGTAAGAAAGTAGGGTGATGTTCCATCACTGATAGAAACCACTCCAATTTTTTGCTGATATTTTTTTTCATACAATAATATAGAGTGATAACAATGCACCAAAAGCTCATCCGTTACAAACAATACACCATCGAAAGCATTAGAATGTATCTTGCTTTCAAGCAATTGCCGACCAATGGAGATATCGTTGATGAATAGATAATTTTGCTCAGAAAAAGGCAGGAAATGTTTTTCCAACTCATTTCTGAAGCCTTTTAGCCTCTCTTTGGTTATGCTCACATTTTCGTGGGCAAAAATCCCCAAAAGATTTTTTTTCCCTGCCCCTATCAAAGCTCTGGTTGCGTTGGCAGCCGCCAGCTGATCATCAATGGCCACAGTTGGATAAACATCAGATTTCAGGATTTTATCCAAAATAACAACAGGAATTCCACTTTCCTTTAGAATATCCAAATGGCTCAGACTGCTGGTATTATCGGCAAGAGATATCAGCACGCCTTCCACTACCCAGCTCAGACAGTATTTTATAATATCAGCCTCCAATACAGGGTCGTTGGCAGTCTGAAAAATGATTAACCTGTAGTCATTTTCGTCAATCACTTTCTGGATCCCTTCGATCATATTGGGAACAAAGAAACGGTTAAAGCCAGGTAAGATCAGCGCGATCATCTTGGTATTCTTTTTCCTAAAGTACCGTGCATGCAGATTGGGCATATAATTGAATCTTGATGCCACTGCTTTGACCCTTTGGCGGGTATCTTCATTGATGTCCGGGTGATCCGATAAAGCCCTCGAAACTGTACTTACAGAAATGGACAACATTTTAGCTAAATCCTTGATGGTAACCTTGCTCATATTACTTTTTTTCCAACAACAAACGTTATCGCAAACGTTTGCGGAACAAATTTAAGAAAATTGTTAATCAAAAGTTATATTATTGCCGCACGAAAGTAGATTAAGGTACTTATTGTAAGTTTTACAGTAAATATATTTTATTAAAAAAGACATCAACAGTACTTTATTCTGATCGTTTTTTAAAAAAGTCTTAAATTAGACTTCAAGCAACTAATTGTTAACAAATCAAATTTAAAGCCGCATTATGAAGGTATTTACAAAAAATCTATTCTTAATGGTTTTTGTAAGTCTGTTTTCTCTCTCTGCTGCCATGGCACAAACTGTATCGGGAGTGATCACAGATTCTAAAACCGGTGACCCGATCATTGGGGCCAACATTCTGGTGAAAGGTACAACAACGGGTACCATTTCTGACCTGGATGGAAGCTACTCATTAAGCGCAAGCGAGGGTCAAACGCTCGTCATTTCCTATATTGGGTATTCCAATAAGGAGGTGGTCGTAGGTGCTTCCTCAACCATAGACATTGCACTCGATGAAGGTGAGGTTCTGGAGGAGGTAGTTGTCGTAGGTTACGGTACAGTGAAGAAAAAAGATGCGACGGGGGCTGTAGCATCAATTGGTACCAGAGACTTCCAAAAAGGTATTGTTGTTTCAGCAGAGCAATTGATGCAGGGCAGAGCAGCCGGTGTCCAAATTGCACAAAACAGTGGTGAACCAGGTGGAGGTATAAACGTAAGGATCCGAGGCACTTCATCAGTTTTTGGAGCCAATCAACCTTTGTTTGTAATCGATGGATTCCCTATTAGTGCAGATCAGACTTCTGCAGGAAACGATGCCTCGGGTGTGGGTAGACAACCTGCAAAAAATCCATTAAACTTTCTTAACCCAAATGATATTGAGACAATTGACATACTCAAAGATGCTTCAGCCACAGCTATATATGGAGCAAGGGGTGCAAATGGTGTAGTTTTGATATCTACAAAAAAAGGGAAAGGCAGACCTGTTGTTAATTACAATTACTCATTGGGTGTGAGTAATATTACAAAAAAATATGACCTTCTTTCTCCTAATGAATACGTTGCTGCAGGTGGACAAAACACTGGATCAGCTACGGATTGGCAAGATGAACTTTTTAGAACCGGCCTCACAAATGAACATGCGATAGCTTTTGGAGGAGGGGACAATAGTTCAAACTATAGGTTTTCACTTGGATACTTTAACCAAAATGGAATTATTCTTAACTCGGCGCTACAAAGATATTCAGGAACATTCAATGGAGCTACGACCTTCCTTGACGACAGAATAAAGATTTCTTCATTTCTAACACTCTCAAATGTTAAGGATAAGAATGTACCAATTTCTGAAAATGTTGGTTTTACTGGAGATCTGATGGGAAACATTTTGAAGTTTAACCCAACTAATCCAATCTACGATGTAAATGACACAGATGGGGATGATGACAAAAATGAATTTTATCAGCCAGGGACTACTGAGGTCAATCCTTTGGCATTTGTAAATCTTTCAAAGGACAGAACAAATACACTTAGAGCGCTTGCAAATGCACAAGTTGAAATAACTTTAACAGATGATTTGAAGTTTAAAACATTGATAGGCACTGACAGATCTTTGTCAAACAGAAGTGCTGCATATTCTAAAGATTTGATAACTGAAGCAAATGCAGGCTTAGGAAGAGCATATTTCCGAGATATCAATATTGAAAATAATATCCTTGAAAGCTACTTGACATATGATAAAGAACTTAACTCAATCAATTTGTCTGCATTAGTAGGTTATTCATACCAATCTTTTGACAATAAACAAAAAAGTTCAAGTGCAGCTAAATTCCGTACTAGTGATTTAGATCAAATGATTAATAATGTTAGTGCTGCCGAAATACTGGTTCTCAATAATTCTAGCAACGCATTCGATGAAATTCAATCACTTTTCGGAAGGGTTAACTTGGGTATTAATGATAAATACCTGTTAACCGCAACATTAAGAGCAGATGGCTCCACCAAATTTGGTGGAGACAATAAATACGGATACTTTCCATCTTTTGCTGCGAAATGGAAATTGATAAATGAAGATTTTATCAATAAAGGTGTTTTCTCTGATCTAGGATTAAGAATTGGATATGGTGTAACAGGTAATCAAAATATTGGACATAATCTATACGAGTTCCGAACAAGGTACAATGATTATAGCATTAATACTGACGCAACTGATATCACAGGGGGTGGGGTAGCTTTTGTAGCTTTTGAATATCCCAAATTAAAGTGGGAATCTACTACTCAATTAAACCTCGGATTGGATTTTGCCTTTATGAAAGGGGCTTTGAGAGGAAGTCTTGATATATATGACAAGCACACCGGTGATTTGTTATTTATTATTCCATCTCCCCAACCAGCACCTAATCCTTTTGCTAATGTAAATTTATCTACAGACATCCAAAACAGAGGTGTAGAAATGAGCTTAGCATATGATATTGCCACCACACAAAAGTTCTACTGGGATGTTCAAATAAATGGAGCTTACAATAAAAATCTTGTTAAGAACTTAAAAGGGCTTTATGACACAGGTGAGATCAATGGACAAGGCTTAACAGGAGCATTTGCTCAAAGGATTGCAGAAGGGCAACCACTTTTTGCCTTCTTCCTGAGAGAATTTGCAGGCTATGATGCTGAAGGCAACTCAATTTATCCAAATGGAGATGTCCAGCAATTTTTGGACGGAAAAAGTCCGCTGCCAACTTTCACGACTGGTTTGACCAATAATTTTAGATTTGGAAATCTTGATGCCAGTATTTTCATCAATGGTGTATTTGGAAATTACATTTATTCAAATACTGAGAATGCATTTTTTACCAAAGGTTCTTTTGCTAATGGCAGGAATGTTTCTAAAGATGTGGTGAACTCTTCAGAAGGTCCTTTAAATGCACCTGACGTATCCACCAGATTTTTATATAAAGGTGATTTCGTTAGACTTCAAAATCTAAATATTGGATATCAAGTACCACTTAAATCAAACAAAAATGTAACTGGTCTAAGGCTCTTCCTTTCAGGTCAAAATCTACTTACATTCACAAAATATCCGGGTCAAGACCCTGAGGTAAGCACCAATAAATCACTCAATGGTATACCATCTTTTGGAATTGACTATACTGCCTATCCGAGAGCGAGAACAATTACCATTGGTGGAAATATTACATTTTAATACTTAAAGTTGAAAGAGATGAAAAACATAAAAAGAATATTTTCAATTTCCATTTTTGCGAGTATAATTCTCTCTTCTTGTACTGATCTTGTCAATGAAGAAAGAGATTCATTTGTTTTGCCAAGAACAAATGATGGTTTTGTTAAAGTTACTTTACCTGGCTTTTTGGAATCTGCCTATAAAGACCTATCAGCATACACAGATCAAAACAACATTTATGCATTGGGTGAACACACCTCTGCTGAGATGATCCCACCAACAAGAGGTGTTGACTGGGGTGATAATGGTGTATGGAGAACATTAGATGCGCACACATGGGATGCGACGCATTCCGCCGTATTAGGAACGTGGAATCAACTCAATCAAAGGGCTTATAATTGTAATGCAATTTTAGCATCAGATCCAACACCTGTGCAAGCAGCTGAGGCAAAATTTCTTAGAGCATTAAATATGTACCACGTTATGGACTATTTTGGACAGGTTCCTTTTAGAGAGGTAACCCAAGGTGTCGATGATTTACCGTCTGTAAAATCCAGATCTGAAGCTTTTGACTTCATCGTAAAAGATCTTACTGAAGCTTTACAGCAACTACCATCAACAGGCCCAAGTGCTAACAATGTTACTGCAACTAAAGCAGCTGCAAATTTTTTACTGGCAAAGTTACACCTCAACAAGGCAGTTTATAAAGCCGACAGCCCTGCTGGTCCATATTCATTTGACAATGGCGACATGGACAAGGTCATTGGATATGTCAATGCTATTGAAGCTGACGGTTATAAACTCGACGATAACTACTTTAACAATTTTACTGCCAATGCAAACAGTGAAATCATTTTGGCTACTGTAGAGGGTTCTCCACAAAACAGATGGTTTATGACTTTGCACTACAATCAAAATCCGTCCGGTTGGAATGGCTTCACTACATTGGCAGATTTTTATGATTCTTTCGAGACTACTGACTCGAGATTTGGCGTGCCTGCTAAAAAAGATGGCAGCACTTATTCAGGCATTGGTCAGGGATTTTTGTTCGGCCAACAATTTGATGATAGTGGCAAACAAATCATCGACACCAGAACTCAAAAGCCCTTGTCATTCACTAAAGATGTTCCACTCGCAGGTGCAGCCACTGACAAAGGCATCAGGGTTATCAAATACCACCCTGCTACTGCCAATAAGTATATTTTGATGAGGTTTGGCGAGGCACTTTTATACAAAGCCGAGGCACAACTCAGATCTGGCAAAACTGCTGATGCGCTCGCTACTGTTAACGGTCTCAGGGCAAAAAGAGGCGCTTCACAAAAAGGTTCTATCGATTTGGAAGGCATGTTCAATGAAATTGGATATGAGACTTATTGGGAAGGTGGCAAAAGAACTGTAGAAATCAGATACGGTAAATTTGTGAATGGAACTGGATCAACTGTTTCCAGTGACCATACAGTTTTGTTCCCGATTCCATCTACGGCTTTGGTTTCAAACCCCAACTTACAACAAAACGCAGGCTATTAATTATTGATGTGATCTAACAATTTAAGGGGGATTCGTCCCCCTTTTTTTGCCCTTTTATGATCATCCAGCATGATTCAGCAATGTTCTGAAGCTTGCCTCTTAATTCTAAAAATTTTCTATAATATTTGCCTCATATCCAAATTCACATTTAAATGAGGACCAGCCACATATTTGTATTTCTGATCATCACTCTTGCATCTTGCGCAGACCATGAAGTACGCAAGTTTAATCTCCTACAAGATGGTGAAGCTTTTGCATCCTTTGACGTTGAAGGAAGTCAGTTTTATTCGGACACTACTTTATTCAAGGGTACCGTTTTTATTTATAAAGAAAGTTTTACCATCAACCTGTTTGGGAATGACCAAAGCAATATCATGCTGACTCTACCAAAGTCAGCTGAATCAAAGATGCCCCAAACTGGAAAAATCAAAATATCAACCAAAAATCAACTGGAATCTGACTTGATGTTTGGCAAAATAGATGGAGCAGCTTCAGGAAAAGGCATAGGCTATATCATCACTGAAGGTGAAGCTAATTTAGTGCAGTTTGATACCTCAAAAATCCTGATCAAGTACCAGGGCAAATGCAGTGAAATCAACAACTACATGGATGAGACCAAATGGGAAAAAATGCAAGGCTTCCTCACCATAAAAAAACCGGATATAAAGCAATAAAATGAAAAAGTACCTGACCATAAAGAAGTTCAACTTTCTACTCCATCCTCTTAGCACAGGAATGCTTGCTTCTATATTCTTTTTTACTGCTTGCCAACAAAAAAATGAGACCACTCAAAATTCAGAATCCCGGTTTGAATTGATGGATGAAAAAACCACGGGAATCTCTTTTGAAAACCAAATCCACAATACAGAAGAATTCAACATTTTCAATTACCGCAATTTTTACAATGGCGGTGGTGTAGGCATTGGCGACATCAATAACGATGGTCTTGCAGATGTATATTTCACTGCCAATATGGGAAGCAATAAGTTATACCTCAATAAAGGCAACCTGACATTCGAAGACATCACTGCCCAATCAGGCACCGCTTGTGAGGAAAACTGGTCCACCGGTGTTGTTATGGTCGACATCAACGGAGACCACTTTCTGGACATTTATGTGTGCAATGCAGGTTTGAATGAAGACAAAACAGCTGGTCAAAAAAATAAACTCTACATCAATAATCAAGACAATACATTCACTGAAAAAGCGGCTGAGTACCAATTGGACGATGATGGGTACACCACCCACGCAGCATTTTTTGATTACGACAAAGACGGCGATCTGGATGTATATCTACTCAACAACAGTTTTATTCCCGTCAACACCCTCAACTACAGCAATAAGCGCGACCTCAAGGCTGAAGACTGGCCGGTCAAAGACTTCCTCAAAGGTGGGGGCGACAAGCTTCTGAGAAATGACAACAATGTATTTACAGATGTGAGTGATGAAGCAGGTATCTTCGGTTCGCTCATCGGCTTTGGCCTGGGGGTAAACATCAGCGACGTCAATGGCGATGGATATGATGACATTTATGTCTCGAACGATTTTTTTGAAAAAGACTACCTCTACATCAATCAAAAAGATGGCACATTCAAGGAAGAACTAGAATCAAGAATCAAACACATCAGCATGTCTTCCATGGGTGCGGACATCGCAGATCTCAATAATGACGGGCACGTGGAAATATTTACAACAGATATGCTGCCCATTTCTGATAAAAGGCTTAAAACCACCTCGTCTTATGACAATGTGGATGTTCAGGGTCTAAGAAGAAAACAGGGATTTTACGATCAATACATGCAAAACAACCTGCAGTTCAACACCGGCGATGGGCAATTCTGTGAGATCGCACAATTCAGCAAGGTTGCTGCCTCAGACTGGTCTTGGGGAGCGTTGATGTTTGATGCAGACAATGATGGTTTGAATGACATCTACGTTTGTAATGGAATTTACAGTGATGTGATAGATCAGGATTTCATCGATTTTTTTGCAGACGAGATCAGTCAGAAAATGGCACTCAGTGGTGAAAAGTCTAAAATTGATGAGATCATCAAACACATGCCTTCCAATCCAATTGAAAACAACTTTTTCCATAATAAGGGAGGTATGAAGTTCGAAGAACAGGCTCAATCCTTTGGTCTGAAAGAAAAAAGTTTCTCCAACGGAGCAGCCTATGGTGACCTGGACAACGATGGAGACCTTGACCTTGTCGTCAATAATGTGAATCAGAAAGCCTTTGTTTACCAAAATCATACACCTGCAGATCACCACTTTATCAAAGTAAGTCTGAAGGGCACCGAGAAAAATACATTTGGCATTGGAACAAAAGTGACCGCTTATACAGCAAATGGGCAGATCAGCAGAGAAATGATTCCGAGCAGAGGCTTCCAAAGCAGCATAGACTATACACAAGTGCTTGGCATTGGTCACCAGGATCGCATTGACTCTCTTTTGGTGATTTGGCCCGATGGTGCCATCCAAAAAATAACCAATGTTGGCATTGACACCTTGCTGACTTTTGATATTAAAAATGCCGGAGATCAAATTTTGTTGGCTGGATCCCCTGAGCAAGCAAGGTGGTTTGAGGCAATGACGAGCAATTTCACTCCGCATATTGAAAATGATTTTGTGGACTTCTATTATGAACCCAATATTCCTTTCAAAACTTCGAGAGAAGGTCCGGCTATGGCTGTTGCTGATATCAATGGAGATGGAGCTCAGGACGTATATTTAGGTGGAGCCAAAGGTCAGGCAGGACAGCTCTACGTTTACAATACTTCAAGCCGACAATTTGAATTAAAGGAAGAAAAAGCCTTCGAAAGGTTCACATATTTTGAAGATGTCAGCGCAGCTTTTTTTGATGCCGATATGGACGGCGACCAGGACCTCCTGGTAGCTTCAGGAGGAAATGAATACCAAACCAATGATCTGGAGATCTTACCCAGATTGTTCCTCAATGACGGAAAAGGAAATTTCCAGGTCAGTAAATTCCCAAGGACAACTTCCAACTTATCTGTGGTATTGCCCTTCGATGCAGATCAGGATGGGGACATCGACGTATTCCTGGGAGGAAAATCTGTCACCAGAGAATTTGGTCTGGATCCTGAGTCCTATCTCATGCTCAATGACAAGGGCACATTTACCCTTGCTGGAAATGATGCGCTTGGAAAATTAAAAAATGTCGGTAATGTCAATGATGCCGCGATTGCCGACATTGATGGTGATGGCCAGCAAGAATTGGTTGTGGTTGGCGAATGGTTTGCACCAAGTATATTCAGATTTGAAAATGGCAAATTCAAAGCTATTGAGGCCAGGGCTTTGACCAATAAAAACGGCTGGTACAGAAGTATTGAACCCAGTGACATTGATGGCGACGGGGACATTGACCTCTTGCTGGGCAATCTCGGCGCAAATTTCAATCTCAAACCAGATGACAAACATCCCGTTAAATTATTTATCAGTGATTTCGATGGGAATGGAAGCATTGACAAGGTATTGACCAAAACAGCGGATGGCAAGGACAAGCCCGTTTATCTGAAACGGGAAGTAACTTCTCAGCTCAACTTTCTAAAAAAGAAAAACCTGAACCATGCCGTATTTGCGGAAAAATCCATCCAGGAATTGCTGCCGCAAGACCTGGTAAATAAGGCTATGGTAAAAATATTCACCGAACCCTTGTCTTACATAGCGCTCAATGATGGAAAAGGAAATTTTGAAATACACTATTTAGATGCAATGGCACAATGGTCGTGCATCAATGACTTTTTAGTTGATGATTTTGATGGTGATGGCAGGAAAGAAATCCTGGCCGTGGGTAATTTTTATCATTTCTCCTCCAATTTTACAAAACTGGATGCCAGTAATGGATTGCTCATTTCTTTTGAAAATGGCAAAGCTGTATCAAAACCTTCAAGTCATCTTGGATATTCATATTCAGGCGAGGCACGAAAAATTGCTTTGGTAAATAATGGGGACAAAATGATCCTGACAGCCCTCAACAACGACAAGCCATTACTCCACAAAATCAACAGCCATGAATAAAACACTTCCGGTAGTTTATTTGGCATTGGCATTGACCTGGCTAAGCTGCAGAGAAAAAAGTGAATCCGGGGCTTCACAGTCTTCCGGTGAAAATGCTGTTTTTGAGGTGCTCGACTCCTCGGCGACCGGGATCATGTTTAGAAATGACCTCAATCCCAACAATGAGCGAAACATCTTCAGCTATATGTACTACTACAATGGCGCAGGTGTTGCCACAGGTGATTTGAACAACGACGGCCTCGACGATATAGTCCTGCCTTCCAACGAAGGAAAAAACAAGATTTACATCAACAAAGGAAATCTGAAATTTGAAGACGTCTCTGTTACTGCACAATTTGACTTTGAAGGATTTTCTACGGGCGTCAATATCACCGATATCAATAACGATGGTCTTAAAGACATCTATGTTTGCCAGGTAGACTTCCCTCCTGTTTTGAGTGGAAAAAACAGATTATTTGTATGCGAAAAAATACTAGCTGATGGCACTCCTGTCTATACCGAACAAGCAGAAGCATATGGTCTGGCATTCAAAGGATTCTCTACCCAATCAGCATTTTTCGATTATGATCTGGATGGAGATCTCGACATGTTTCTGCTCAACCACAGTGTACATAAAAATGGAACCTTTGGAGAGCGGTCCAGAAACCTTGGCAAATACCACCCAACTGCAGGAGACCGGATCTTCAATCGTCAAAAAAATAAGTATGTAGACGTTACCACTTCCACAGGCATCCACAGCAGCGCTCTGGGATACGGACTGGGCATAAAAATAGCAGACATCAATCTGGATGGATGGCCGGACATCTATGTGGGCAATGACTTCCATGAAAACGACTACCTGTATATCAATCAAAAAAACGGGACTTTCAGAGATCATACAGACACCATGCTGATGCACACATCACGGTTCACTATGGGGGTAGATATTGCTGATGTAAATAACGATTTACTCCCTGATATTTTTACCCTCGACATGTTGCCATCTGATTATGAGATTCTCAAAAGATCGGAAGGAGAAGACCCGTACAACATCTATCAGTTCAAGCTGAAACAAGGCTACAATCACCAATACGCGAGAAACAATCTGCAAATCAACCGCGGCAATGGATTATTTTCTGAAGTGGGACAATTGGCAGGAGTCCATGCCTCTGACTGGTCTTGGGGCACCATCATCCAGGACCTCAACAACGACGGTCTCCGGGATATATTTGTCGCCAATGGCATCCCCAGAAGAATGAATGACATTGACTATATCGACTACATTGTCGATGATGTCGTACAGGCAAAGATCGAAAGAAAACAATTTGATGAATCAGATCTCAACATTCTATCCAATCTTCCGGTCATCAAAATACCCAATGTACTTTATCTGCAAAATGGAAAACTGAGTTTTGAGGATGCAACTTCTTCTATAAATGGCACTTCAGGTACATTTTCGAATGGAGTAGCTTTTGCAGACTTTGACAATGACGGAGACCTTGAGCTCGTCACCAACAACATCAACGACGGCGTTTCATTTTATAAAAATTTATCGGTTGAAAAGGGAGCTGGTCCACTATCACGAATCATTCTTAAGGGTTCGGACCAAAATCCTGCTGGTATTGGAGCCAAAATCATTGCCTTCTCTAAAGGAGTTTCGACATACACAGAAAACTTTAAGGAAGCAGGATACCTTTCTGCTATGTATACAGGAGTCTACCTAAATACGCCACTCAACGCTGTTCCTGATTCAATATGGGTGATTTGGCCCGATCAAAGCGTAACAAAGGTCCTGGCTTCGCAAATTGGAGATACGGTGCGCTATGTAGCAGGTTTTACCAAGTTTGATTTAAATGAACTCAAGGCATTAAGTAAAAACCAACTTATTGAAGCAGATATCTCTACTTTCAAATTTTCACATGAGGAGAATGCTTTTGAGGAGTTTGACCGCGAGTTCCTTATGCCACAATTGACTTCTGCTGAAGGTCCCGCACTTGCTGTAAACTTTGACAGTTCGACACAGAAAACAATGGTCTTTTTGGGCAATGCAAGGTTCAAAAAACCGCATTTACTCTTGTGGGACCAAAAAGCAATGAGGGATATAACGCCTGAATGCATATCCAATGACTCACTTTATGAAGACGTCTGCGCACAATGGCTTGATTTCAACAACGATGGCAGGCAGGACTTGATCGTTGGATCAGGTGGAGGAGAATTTTATACCAGATCTGCATACAACAAGCCCCGACTCTACCTCCAATCGGAGACGGGCTGGAAAAATGAAGAAAATGCCTTCAATGACAGCCTGCAACTTACCGCCTCGGACATCATTGTCATGGATATCAACGATGATGGATTTGATGATGTCATTATGTTGGCGCGCAGTATTCCATGGCAATATGGGGCCAGGCCTTCATCAAAAATTCTCATCAACAACAATGGAAAGAGTTTTGAGGACAGAACTTCGCAATACGATGCTGAAGGTCTGAAGCTTGGTATGGTAA
This sequence comes from Saprospiraceae bacterium, assembly GCA_020436935.1. Lineage (GTDB taxonomy): Bacteria > Bacteroidota > Bacteroidia > Chitinophagales > Saprospiraceae > JADKBO01. The sequence continues at coordinate 31,446 of JAGQWX010000002.1, read as the reverse complement.
CGGACGCTGAAGCAGGAGATATTGACGGCGATGGTCAAACAGAAATAATTGTAACTTCTGAATGGGGAGAGATCAAACTGCTTGACTTTGCCAATGGAAAGCTTACCATTTCACCTATTGGCAATGACCGTGGTTTGTTCCATTGTGTGAAACTGTGTGACATCGATCAAGACGGAGACCTCGATCTTTTTGTCGGAAATCATGGAAAAAACAGCAAATGGAAGGCGGAAGAGTCGTATCCTCTATCTATGTACGTCGATGATTTTGACGGCAATGGGAAAGCTGAGCAAGTCATTTCCTATTATTATCATGGAAAAGAAGTGCCCTTTGCCAATATGAAAGAGCTCATCAAGCAGATGCCCTCGTTGAAGAAAAAATTCATCTATGCGGCTGATTTTTCCAAAAAGTCGCTCCATGATATTTGGGACGATAAAGCGCTTGGTCATGCAGATCAATACATAGTAAATACTCTGGCAAGTTGTTTTTACGAAAATCAAAATGGCGTATTTGTGCGGCATGAATTGCCTTTGGAAGGACAATTCAGCAAGATCATGGATGCAGTCTTCGATGATGTGAATGGAGATGGAAAAATGGATCTTATCCTGGGTAGCAATTTTTATGGCATCAATGCACAGATTGGAAGGCTGGATGCTGATCCGGGAACCGTAATCATCAATAAGGGCGACTGGAAATTTGAAGCCAAAACCATCAATTCGCCGCTTTATAAAGGACAGGTACGGAGGCTTATCAAAAGTGGAAATGGCATTTTCGTCGCAAAAAACAACAGAGGTCTGCAGCTTCTGAAAATTAAAACCAACAACAATAACGAGATCAATTAAAAATGGAAGTGCTTTCAAACGATATAAAGAAGAACATACAACATCAAGCCATCGGCATGCTCCACAGCGCCTGTACTGATTATGGTATTCTTGCCGGTGTCAATGATCAAGACAATTACAAAAGAATTTGGGCAAGAGATGGTGTGCTTGGTGGACTTGCGGGGCTGGTGCTTCAAGATGAAGTCATCATTGCAGGACTTGGCAATACGCTTACAACCTTATGGAATGCACGTGATAAAGAGCTGGGCACTATACCGGGAAACGTTGATCCCTTTACAGGTAAAAAGAGTTTTGGTTCACTGGCAGGAAGAGTGGATGCGACCACATGGTTTCTCATCGGCGCTGCCCATTTCATTCATCATACAGGAGAATCCGATTTGCTGGATGAACTGAAGGCCGAAATTTCAAATATTTTTAAAACCTTGAAAGCTTGGGAATTCAATGGGCGTGGTTTGATGTATACGCCTATGAGTGGCAATTGGGCTGATGAATATCCATATCACGGGTATTTACTTTATGACAACCTCCTGTATTACTGGGCATGCAAACTATGGGGCGAATTGCTTGAAGATGATTTACTGAAACTTAAGGCTTATGATTTGAAAGCGAGCATCCAGGTCAACTTCATGATCAATGATGAATACCAAAGCAAGGCATATCATCCGGGCCTTTATCAAAGATTGAGTAAAGAACAGCCTCCATATTTTTTAAGTGGATTTCATCCTGGCGGCGCCTATCAAAATTTTGACGCTGCGGGCAATGGCCTGGCATTATTGCTCGGCTTCTACGATGCCGAATCGCTAGAACATTTGACAAAATTTATCCACGAATTGTGGGAAGACAAAAATTTAGAAGGATTAATCCCTGCATTCTGGCCGATCATTCAACCAGGCGATGAATTGTGGCCTTCTATTTCTTCCAATTTTAGTTACCATTTTAAAAACGAACCAGGACATTTTCACAATGGGGGCATCTGGCCGATCTGGATGGGATGGATGGCCATGGGCTTGCGCAAGAATGGGGCTACAACTCTTGCTGATAAAATTCAAAACAAATATGAAAATGTTTTGGTAGAAAACCAATACGATTTTGCTGAATACCTGGACGCTTATCACCAGCAAAGCGGTGGACAAAAACCCCTCACCTACTCAGCATCCGGGCATATTTTTTCTGCCAATAATAATTTCGAAACACTACAAACCTTTTGTCAGAAATGATTGGAGATGTAATCAAAATTAAAGCAAAATACCTCAATTCTGCCAGACAAGTTTTGAACGTGCTGATGAGCGACATCGTCAATCGCAAGAGCCATTACAGCATCAGCATTGCCGGCGAAAGCGGGTCAGGAAAGTCAACACTTGCCATTGCTCTATCAAAATTGCTGGAGTCAATGGAAATCCCGGCAATCATATTGCATATGGATGATTATTTTATTTTGCCTCCTGCAAGCAACCATCAAAACCGTATGGAAAGCTTTGAAAACGTCGGTCCTCATGAAGTAAGATTGGATCTGCTCGATCAGCACTTAAGAGACATCGGGAATTCAGCCACTGCTCAGCTGAAAAAGCCGCTTTCTGATTATTCCAACAACATCATTCTTGAAGAAAATATTGACATTCCAGAAAGAGCGGTAGTCATTGTCGAAGGCACATACACCTCATTGCTCGGAGAAATCAACTCCAGGATATTCATCGACCGTGATTACAAGACAACATTTGAAGACCGAAAAAAAAGAGCACGGGACCCCATCACTCCTTTTATAGAACAAGTCCTGGAGATCGAACACCAGATCATCAAAAAACACAAAGCGCTGGCAGATGTAGTCATCGATGCCAGTTTCAAAATAGTCAAGCCATAAATCAACAACCACAAATTCAAATCAAAGACCATGAAGTTAAAGCCAAAATTGAGTTTCTCACAGATCATCAATATGAATGTGGGTTTTCTAGGCATACAATACAGCTTTGGTTTACAACAAAGTGCAGTCAATCCGATATATGATATGCTGGGCGCAAGCCCCGATGAAATTCCATTACTAAACCTTGCCGGGCCTATGACAGGCTTGCTGATCCAACCCATCATAGGAGCTTTGAGCGACAAAACATGGAGTGCGCGGTGGGGAAGGAGGAAGCCGTATTTTTTGATCGGGGCCATACTTTGCAGTGTCGCCTTGCTCATATACCCTTTCTCCTCCTCACTTTGGATGGCTGCGGGGCTGCTTTGGATCCTTGACGCCGGCAACAACACAGCAATGGAACCATACAGGGCTTTTATTGCTGATAATTTGGATGGTTCTCAGCAGGGTATGGGATTCCAGGCGCAAAGTTTTTTTACAGGCCTGGGACAAACGCTTGCCAATTTGTCTCTTTTTGTTTTTCCCATGTTGTTTGTCGGCTATACCGGAAAGTTGCCCAACTGGGTGTATGCTTCGTTTTTCCTGGGGGCAATTTGTTCCATTGGCAGTATTTTATGGAGTATAAAAACTACAAAGGAAATACCGCCTGACGAGGAAGAATTGGCATACATCAATAGCAGCGGAAAAGGGGTCTTGACTCCATTTAAGGAAATTTTTGGCGCCATAAAAGACATGCCAAAGGTGATGTGGCAATTGGCTTTGGTCTATCTCTTTCAGTGGTATGCTTTGTTCTGTTATTGGCAAAATTCTTCCAAAAGTGTAGCTCTTTCTGTTTGGGGAGTTACTCCTTCTTCTGATACAAAACTGTATGAAGAGGCGGTGAGCTGGACGGGGCTGGTCAACGGTTGGTACAATATTGTCACCTTTCTTTCTGCATTTGCTCTTGCCGGACTGGCATCAAGATCCTCCGCAAAATGGGTCCATATCAGCTGCTTGATACTTGCAGCAACAGGCTTCCTCTTGTTTCCATGGATGTCCAACAAATACTTGCTCATCCTGGCCATCACAGGATTTGGTATTGGTTGGGCGTCAATGATGGGCATTCCATACCTCATGGTAGTGTCGCAAATCCCTAAGGAAAGATATGGGGTTTACATGGGCATCATCAATATGATGATTGTAATCCCGATGATTCTTCAAAACCTGACCTTTGGTTTTATACTCCAAAATTTCCTTCACAACGATGCAAGACTGGCCATTACTTTAGCCGGTGTCTTGCTCATTTTGGCGGCCATTGCGACAGTATTAATGAAAACCAAAAAACCTGATCAGGAACTTTCTGCCGTTCCCACGGGAGGACATTGATGAACCAATGGACACCGAAACTGTTTGAAAAAGTGTGAAGGATCAAAATTACCTTCTACTTTTGTGGTCATGGAAATAGAAATTTGGAGTGATATAGCTTGTCCTTTTTGTTACATTGGTAAGAGACAATTGGATCTAGCCCTGGCTGAATTGAATTTGGACACCTCATATGACATCGTTTGGAGGTCTTATCAACTGGACCCAAATATGGAAACTCCTCCTGAGGGAACTACAGCGTATGAGTATCTGGCTGAAAGAAAAGGATTTTCACTGGAACAGTCCATCCAGGCTCATGAACATGTTACCAGGATGGCAGCAGATCACGGTCTCCACTACAACTTTGACAAGGTCATCATGTGCAATACGCACAAGGCATTGCTTTTGGTAAAGAAGGCCCAAATGTTAGGAAAGGGTTCTGAAGTAAAGGAGGCTTTATTCAAAGCTCATTTTATCGATGGCATCAATGTTGATGAAGATGCAGCATTAAAGAGCATAGCAGAAGAACATGAAATACAAATTTCAGACTTTGACGCAGAGGTTGTCAATGATTCAAAAACGTTGGCACAGTTTAAGGAAGACCTTGCCCTGGCAAAACAGATTGGTATGAGAGGTGTACCGTTTTTTGTTTTTGACAGAAAACTTGCACTTTCAGGTGCTCAGGGCAAAGAAGCTTTAATGGGTGCCATTGAAAAGGCGATGTCTCCGGTTTATTGAGCAGACAAAGCGTCCCAATATTCGGCAGCCCGGCGGGTATGAGGAATACAGATGCTACCTCCCACAAGATTTGCAATAGAAAAAACCTCATATACTTCAGCCGTTGTGACACCAAGTTCATAACATGTGCCCAGATGGTATTTGATACAATCATCGCAACGCAAAACCATTGATGCCACCAGGCCCAATAGTTCTTTGGTTTTTTCACTGAGCGCACCATCCTGGTAAGCCTGATTGTCAAGACTGAAAAATCTTTTTAATACCTTATTGTCTTCAACGAGCAGCCGGTCATTCATTTTTGAACGATACGCGTTGAATTCTTCAACCTGAGGATGTACAGCCATTTTATATCAAATTTGATGGTAAAATAATTCTAAACAGTACCTTTTTTATTGACTATTCGCCACACAGACATGATCATGCGGAATGGCATAATGACCAATACAATCAAGGCGGCACTATTGAAAAAAACATATTGAGATTTAGTATAAGTCGCCATCTTACTTGCTTCGTCAATGTCATTACCAGAGATGTCCACAAAACCGACTTCATCCAGATAGGATTGGAATTCAAGCAAACGATCAACACCATACAAGATCAATGGGATGGAAAGAAATACCAATACTACTTTGAACCACTTGAGGTCTGCAAGAAATGTATATTTCAACAGAAAAATATATCTGGTATAGGTGAGGAAAACAATGATAAAAAGGATATTGCTGGTATAAAATCTATAACCTTCGCCATAGTATTCGGCAATGGGAAATAATATCAAAACCAATAAAACCAGAGTTATTAGAATAGAGACTACTTCAAGAGATATTTTGTTTTTCATCGCGCAAATGTAAAACTATCGCGACAAAGAAAGAAGAGTAAATGTTGTAATAGAACTGTTGAGTTTATTCAACTCCGGAAGAAGGCAGGTCTTCTTTAATGATCGACATAGACATCTGGTCTTTTTGATGTCTGATTCTATTCAAATCACTGTCATTGCTCACTATATACACAGTTCCAATGAAGCCAATAAAAGCAATAGAGAAAAGCAATATCCACTCCAACTTAGGAAAAAATAATTTTTCTTTATTGCTGGTTTCAATAGCATTTTTGTAAATGTCTAGTTCCATCATTCATCAGTTTGGGATGTTAAAAAAATTAACAACACCTCAAAATTAACCAATCCTTTTGAAACCACATAACAGAAAACCCAAACACATTTAATATTATCTTAATATGTATTTGTTTTAAATTCAAATCAATAATGCATAATATTTAGACTATTTTAAACCAATCACTTACACATATAAAAATGATTTATTAAAATAAAAAAAATGTAAAAAATTAATATTTTTCAAGGTTATAAAATGTAAAAAATACAGTTAAAACACTTTTTGGAACTGAAAAACTGTGCTCAGGGGTGTGGCGATTTTAAGACTTTTGGCAAAAACGACTTAACAAATGCACCTTGTTTTCTATGTAAATCAATATTTATGCCGAATTACACCACGTACTCGCAGTGAGGGCTTAAATTTGCAATATTATTAAACAAGAAATTCTAATGGCAGACGACAACAAAAACAACAATCAGCAACTCAATATTGAATTATCAGAAGAAATAGCAGAAGGTATCTATTCAAATCTTGCCATCATTGCTCATTCCCAAAGTGAGTTTGTAGTAGACTTCATCAAAATGTTGCCCAATGTACCAAAGGCAAAAGTCAAATCAAGAATCATATTGACGCCAAGTCACGCCAAAAGGTTGATGGCGGCACTGGCAGATAATATCAGAAAATATGAAAGTCAATTTGGTGCAATAGATGACAATCACCAGGGAGGATACCCACCCATCAATTTCACACCTGCGGCACAGGCCTAAAATAAGTTATCCTTATTGGTCACAAAAATTTAAGGCCGAATCAGGCAATAAGCTGACTCGGCCTTAAATTCTGAAAGGTATAGGATTGTCCACTTATCTAAAATGGACAATCCTAAATCCATTCAGTGATTCCAATTTATTGTTTCATCTCAACTACTCCATCTATTGTGATCAATGCACCTGGGGTCGTGGTAAGGGCTTTGGCGGCCGATCCTTCTAGGTTATTCTGCATGATGATGTCTTTCAAGGTCAGCATGGAGTTTGCTCCCGCACTCAGGAAGATAGCTCCTCCGTCGGTTGGAGCAAAGCCGTCTTTTAGAGAAAGTAAGTCCAAAGTAAGCGCGCCTCCGCTTACCACATTAAATAACCGCTGACTTCCACCTCCTGAGATCGTAAGATTGTTCTGTCCCAAACCATGAATGTACAGCGGACCATCTATCGCAATCTCACCACTGCTCAAAGCAATGGTTGATCCCGAAAGTGCACCATTAAAATAAACATCCGTAAAGTCACACACTGATGTAATGGCTGCTCTTAAGGAGCCGGGACCATTGTCATTGGTATTGTTCACTATATTTGAAATGATGGTTACCGTAAAGCTATTTTCATCAGAGCAGGTGCCATTACTTCCATAGACAAACAAAGTGGTGGTGGTGTTAATAATGGATCCGGCTGTTAGCAGGGTTCCGCTACCGTTGGGTCCTGTATAATAGGACCCACTGGCCAAAGCAGGTAAAACATATTGCAAACATGCACTGACATCAACAGGGTCATCGACCATTGGAGTTGTCAAAATCTCTATGGCAACACTGTCAGAATTCATGCAGCCATTGGACCCCGTAATGGTATAAATTAGTTTATACATACCTGCGGAAAAAGATGCCGGATTAAACATGTTACCACCTTCTACTCCCAAAGCGGCGCTTCCTGAGAATACTCCTCCGGGAGGTAAGGATGAAAGTGTAGCTGGCGCCTGATTGATGCAAAGTGTATTGTCACTGATAGAAAGGTCTACCAATGGCGCGTCTAATACATCCAGGGTAAAAGGCGCAATATCATAACAAATACCACTGGCTGTTCTGGCCCATATGGTTTGCTGGTCTGTACCAAAGAATGCTGCAGGATTTGCTATTGCTCCAATGCCATTTTGTGCGTCAGAAGCAGAAATATGGAAGGTAGGGGCACCTCCTGTATAGGAAACTATTGCACCATTCAGATTGAATGTTCCAAACTCTGATTCGGCAGGCATTTCACAAGCAGTGATGGTATTTAAAACTGTGATATCCGGCATATCAAATGTATTGAATGTAAAGGTCTCTACACCCTGGCATCCTGTTGTCATATTGGTAGCAATAAACTGGACAGTAAGGGGTCCCGGGATGATATTGCCAGCAACTTGAAGTGTTGGGGAGATAGAGTTGGCATTGAGCAGAGTACTGTTGAATCCAGGGGCAGCAGGATCCTGCAAAATGGTCCACTGATAAGTATAGGTTGCATTAGGAACCACAGTACCTGAAATGATTCTTGCACTACCTTCACACAAATCAGTTGAACCATTTGGAATGATGTCTACCTGAGGATTAGGGTTGATCACAATGTTGACAACAAAGGAAGCACCCTGACAACCCTCAGCACTGAATGGAGTAACGGTGTACCTGACAGTTATTGGTGATGTTCCAAAATTTGTAATGGTATTCGCAATTGATCCATCGTTACTGGTAAAATTACCTGCCGGGTCTGGATCAAGTAAAGGCAGGTTCGGTACTTTAGTTACGGTATACTGATAGGTGACCTGCCCCAAAGCAGAACTTTGATTAGAAATAAAGTTGTCTAAATCAAAGCTATATTCTACACCTGAGCATTCCTGTATTGTTGTGGTTGCAGCAGTTATCAATGGTTTTGGATGCACTTTTAAAACGAATGCATATTCGAAACTACATCCATCTTTAGTAAGTGAAAGCACGTATTGGCCGGAATTAGAAAGTGCCGCATTAAAATTCTGGCTTGCGGGATTGCCTCCAAAAGTCAATGCATATGATGCTCCGGACGCAACAATATCTATGTCAACAGGACTGTCTTCACAAATCTCAAAAGTGTCCAGATGACCAACGATATTGCCATTGATTTGAAGGTCAAGATCAATTTCAGAAGTTTGCCCTTCTTTCCAGTAAATGTCATAATCGATTCCAGAAGAGGTATTGTGCCCCTGAAGTATGACGTTTCCAATTTTTTCAATTCCTGCATCATTAAAAGTAGAAGAGACGTGTTCTACAACTCCCTCATCGGTAAGGACGGTATAGCGGAATTCGTCATTGGATAAAGCATGAATCCTCATTTTCACCCATTGTCCGTAGGCAAAGCCAGCTGGCAATCCCATATCTACCCAGCCAAGGTCGTCCTCCCATGCACGGAATCTTGGATTACCTTCTGTTGTGGTAAATTCTATGATTACAAATCCTGCTGCAGAGTTCGAGGAGTTAAAAGCTGTACCCCAAAGCCCTGCCCACCTCTTTGGAACAGATGTCCAGGCATTATCAACGAACAAATCAAATTCTATGGCTTGTGTTCCATCAGGAAGATCTAGCTTCCTGCCCTGGGTGTCATAAAATGCTCCCGAGAATGCCGGTGGTCTGTTGCTGGCTCCGTCTGAAGATGCAATGCCCACATGCAGTGAATTCATTGCTCCCAATGGACCAGTTACCGGCGACTCAAATACATCTGGTGCAAATCTGTCGGTATACCATAAACCAAGTCCCTGGGTGTTGGATAAGACCACAGGAACACCAAAATCTGCAACATTACATTCATCAAGAATGATCACTTCGGCCATTGCATCATTCATGCAATTATTGACATCGTCAATGGTAACACTCAGCGCTATCAAACCAGAAGCATTGCTTGAGAAGATAATGTCTTTTGTTCCCTGACCTGAAGTGATGGTACCGTTGGTTATCTGCCAATTGTAAGTTGCACCCGTATAAGCCGTTGCACTTGCCATGTTACCTGCTGATGAAGGCCAAACTGCAAATGGGGCCGTGATGGAGATTTGCGGAATTGGGTGAACAACAATAGTGAGTGTAGCAGTTGGTGCAGCACAATCACCAGCATCTATGATGCCATTGTCATTGCTGTCGTAATAAGGTGTGATGACCATGGTCAATGTACCTTGAGATGCTGGGTTGGTAAGGGTAACAGGGTATCCACCACTGAATAAGTTATAGTAAAGCTGCGCCTCAACTGTATTCGTTCCCGCAGGGACATAAACATCTTCAACAACGTTTACCAATGTAGTCGTGACACTTAATAGGGTTTTTGCAATATCAGTTCCTGTAGTAAATGCATCAAGGGTTACTTCCCCAAGATTACAAATGTCAATCTGACCTGTAAGGTTAGACTCGTTTAATGTTATGGTCTGTTCATTGCCACTGAGTGTAGCAGAAACTACAGGTTTTGGATTGATGGTAATGGTAAAGGTTTCTGTATTTCCGACACAACCATTGACAGTTGGTGTGACCATAAAGGTAGTACTCACCGGAACATTAGATGTGCTTGCGGTAAAACTTAAATTGCCCATTCCTGTAGTCGCCCCATTTCCAACCAATGTATCGTTGGCTGTCCAGATATAAATAACACCAGGTAAATTGTTACCTGTGAAAATCACACTCACTGGTTCACCCCCACAAAATGCCAAATCCCCGGGATCAGCAACAATTGGATTGACGGCAGTAACTATTGTACCGCTACCTCCACCGGTTACAATTCTTTCATCTACCGTATTCGAAGCATAGGTATTGCCTGAAACGATAATGTCGCATAATATTGGTGAATTACCTCTTCCAAAATACAAGTCATTGAGGTTGGCCTGATCACCGTCTCCTGAAGTATTGGAATTGAAAGGAGTATGCCCAGCCTGTTGTTGTAAGCCCACATCGTTGTTGGTCAGGTTGTTGCCTGTGATGGTATGATCTTGACCTTCTACAACAATACCGAATCCCTCACTGTCAGAAATTTGACGATAGCCGGACACGGTATTGCCTGTAATTGATACTCCATTTGGTGCGTTGGGGTGAGCGTCAGGGTTACCCGGAAGCACTCCACGTCGGAATATCGCAATACCGGCTCTGTCTCTGACATCGCCATTCTGAGTGGTAAGTGTTACTATGTTGTTGGACACGGTGGTCATAAAGCTGCCATTGTTGTCCGGGTTCTTCAACTCAATACCAAACCTGCCTCCACCAGTGATGGTGTTTCCATTGATGATATTGTCTCCGACAGATGTCCTGAGACCGTTGAGTCCAATGGCATTGTCACCAATACCTATGTTGATGATGTTGTTGCTTACATTTACACCTGAAGCAGTACCATCCTGTAGCTCAATGCCACAACAGTTGTTGTTGCTGACCATGTTGCTGGTGAAGGTGATGTTTTGTTTGAATCCATCCCAAATCACAATGCCTCGAGCACCCGTGAGGTGACCAGAAACCATTGAATTGGTAACACTAACATTGCTGATGCCGGAGCCACCGCTGAAGAAAATGCCCGAGCTATTGGCATTATCTTTTACAGTAACATTGTCAATACTGGTATTGCTGTTGCTGAGCAAACCTTTGATACCGGCGTTGGTATTACCACCACCTCCGGCAAAGTTTTGAATGGTCAGGTTTTTAATGGTGCTTCCGGTAATGCCATTATTGATGGTAATTCCGTTTCCTGTGCCCACCAAGCCTGTACCGTCCAGAATAAAATCACCCTTTGTTGTTGTGGCTCCCTGGATGGCAATACCATTTTTGTCCATAACCACTCTTTGATTGTAAGTACCATCCTCGAGATTGATGGTCTCCCCGGCATCAAAATATTTGATGGAGTTTTGTATAACATCTATTTTAGTGACAGGGCTGGTGAAGTTATTTACATATTGATTGCCCGCCTTATAAATGACCTTTCCTTTCCTTGAAGCAACTTCCTTGTGGAACATTCTGGCTTCAACCTCAAATAATGTTGAGAGCGGCAAATCTCCAAAAATGACGCCGTTATAACTGGATGATGTGATGTCCAATCTGAAGGACTCAGCCACATTGCTCAAGTTGATGATTGCACTTCCCGGAGTAGTGAAGTTGTTGGCTCCAAGCGAGTAGTTTCCTGCCGTCGGTAGTGTGCCACCGTAAGCGATATGGGTTCCATTGTTTTCAAAACTGTTGCCCGAAATGATGTTGTTGATGTTGTTGTCATCCAGATTCAAACCAGTTCTTGAATTGGTGATCTTGTTGTTCGAGATGGTTGTTGTGGCAGTATTTCCGTCTGCGTATATGGCGTTGTTCCAGGTTTTATGCCCTGAAAACAAACCTCCCGTAACGTCTCCGGTGAATAAGTTGTCAGTAATGGTCTTTGGTGCAGTCGACGGAGATATGGTTATTGCCCTCACCACAGTGCCCGCGGCACTTCCATTTCTTTCAAATATGGTATTTTTAACTGTTGCGTCAACACTGCTGCCCAACAATACTACATTTCCGCCCAAAGCATCATCCTTCAAAATTTTAAAACCATCGATGATAACTGTGCCACTGCCAGAAACATTGATCGTTGAGTTGAGCAGAATAGATTCACTATTTCTTGTACTCATTCCGGCAATTCCGGCATTTGCTCCCGAAAGCGTCAAAGATTTGTTGATGGTGAGATTTTCTGTAAACTCACCTGCACCTACCTGGATGAAGTCTCCAGGATCGGCTAAATCTATGGCCTCTTGAATGGTACAATGGTAAGTATCGAGCGTAACGTTATAAATATTTGTTACATCCGAGCCCCCGGGATATGAAGCATTTAACCATGGACAATAGATTACATTTTCACTCACCGCATCTCCGGCACCTGGCCCTTCACCCGAAGGTCCATCAGCGCTACCCCACCAATTGTTTGAGGCATTGACGATTGGAGCAGTACTTCTTACACCGAAATCATTGCCTGTTATGTTATTGTGGTACGCATTGACTGTACTTTCATCACTACCATTAAATCCCGCATATATACCTGTAGAATTATCAAAAATATCATTTTCAAAGATGGTGGCAGTTGTTTCGGTTCCGAACAATGTGGACACCAAAATTCCAGCTGAGGTGGAACCATCAACAGATGCAATACCCCTATTGTTTGAAATCTGATTTCCTTGAATATTTACAATTGCTCCAGCACTGACTTCAACACCATAATCCAGCCAATTACCTACACCTTTTCCTACATAGGTGTTGTTTGTAAAATTGGAGTTGGTGATGTTGCTACCAAAAAACTGAGCACCAATCCTTCCAATTTGAGTAAACATGCTATTGGTAACATTTACATTGCCCGTACCGAAGGCAACGAACGCTGTTCCATTGTAGGCAGGTCCACTTTCCTGGTACTTGATCTCATTGAAGGCAACATTGTTTACCAAGCCTGAGCCCTTGTGTCTGACACCTTGCCAAATCAATTTGCCTGTGCCGTCGATGGTCATGTCCAGCAAATTAAACTCAATGCCTTCATTGACCACAATAAAGCCTCTGCTATCTCCGGAAGTACCTGTGTTTACGCCTGGTTTTAAGGTTGTAACCAATTTGCCTTGGCCTTGTAATGTCAGGTTTTTATTGACCACAATCTGACCTGGCTCGATGAAACTTGTTGGCAATATTTCAATGGTATCTCCAGGAGAAGCCTGATCAATCGCATCTTGTATAGAACAATGATAAGTATCTGCTGTGACATTGTGGATGCCACCTTCGATACGGTTCTGGATATAAGAAATGTCTGTGGAAAGTTCTGCATCGGTTACCAATCTGACGTCAATGCCATTTGCTGAATAGCTATTCATCCCGAGATCACTCTGGCAGATCAACGGTGCATTTCCTCTTCCAAAATAATTGGGAGATTGACCAGCCGCCTGATCGCCGCTACCTGCATTGTTGGCTACATAATTTGGATTTGCATGGCCGCCTCCCTGAAATTGGATGCCAATTTCATTACCTACGAGACTATTTCCGGATACAACATGGTTTGTTCCTTCGATTACGATTCCAAATCCTTCCTCGCCCGTACTTTGCTGGTACCCGGTTACTGTATTTCCACTAACGGTAACTCCATTGGGAATGTCAGGATAACCTGCGGGATTTCCTGTTGTAAAATCTCTTCTGATGACCGCAATACCTGCTCTATCTCTGGTATCGGCATTTTGACTGGTCAATGAAACATTATTCCCGGAAACTGTAACACCTCCGCTGGGGTTCTTTATTTCAATGCCAAAGCGACCACCTCCGGTAATGATATTATTTGAGATGAGGTTGGGTCCGGTTGCAGGATTCAGTCCAAGTGCAGCAATAGCGTTATCTCCACTGCCAATGTCAATGGTATTGGCAGAGATATTCACCCCTGAAGCAGTACCATCCTGCAGCTCAATGCCACAACAGTTGTTGTTGCTGACCATGTTGCCAGTGAAGGTGATGTTTTGTTTGAATCCATCCCAAATCACTATGCCTCTGGCACCCGTTAGGTGACCAGAAACCATTGAATTGGTAACACTGACATTGCTGATGCCGGAGCCTCCGCTGAAGAAAATGCCTGAACTACCGGCATTATTGGTTACTGCAACATTGTCTATGCTTGTGCTGCTGTTGCTGAACAAAGCTTTGATACCTGCGTGCGTATTGCCTCCTGATCCTGCAAAGTTTTGAATAGTCAGGTTTTTAATGGTGCTACCGGTAATGCCATTGTTGATGGTAATGCCGTTTCCTGTACCCACCAAGCCTGTACCATCCAGAATAAAGTCACCTTTTGTTGTTGTAACTCCCTGAATGGTAATATCATTTTTGTCCATAACCACTCTTTGATTATAAGTACCATCCTCTAGATTGATGGTCTCACCGGCATCAAAATACTTGATGGAGTTTTGGATAACATCTATTTTAGTGACAGGACTGGTGAAGTTATTTACATATTGATTGCCAGCCTTATAAATGACCTTTCCTTTCTTCGTTCCAGAGCGGTCTTTGTGATACATTTGAGCCTCTATTTCAAAGAGTTCCGCATTGGCCAAAGCAGACATTGGTGTTCCGTTGTAAGACGAGGATGTGATATCCAGCCTAAAACTCTCCAAGGTATTAGATAAATTGATGATTGCTGATTGTGCCGCATTGAAATTGTTTGCACCGAAAGTGTGACTACCTCCAGGTATAGAAGGTCCTGATCCTCCAATTGAAATGTGAGTGCCATTGGTGGTAAAAGTATTGCCGGAAATTGTGCCGTAATTGATATAATCATCAAGATTTATGGCTGTTCTGGTATTGGTAATCGTATTTCCGGAGACATCGACTGTGAAGCTGCCATTGTCAATGTAGATACCAGTATTCCACGTCTTATGGGTGCCAAACAATCCACCTGAATCGTCTCCTGTAATCAGGTTGTTGGCTATGATTTTGTTTCCACCTGCAGTTGTTGTTGCTATTGCAATAATGCCGACGCCAGTTCCGGCGCCGTTTCTTTCAAATATTGAGTTTTGAATGGTATTAACACCTCCACCATCAAGATTGATTTGACTGCCAGGAGCACTGTCATTTCTTAAGATTTTGAGTCCATCCAGGGTTGTATTTCCCGCATTTGCGATGTCAGTGGAACAGTTGAGTAAAATGGCTTCCGGTGATCTAACGCCTGTACCCGGAATTCCAGCATTAGGTCCATTTATGGTTAGTGGTTTATTGATTAAAATCATTTCTGTGTATGTTCCGGCACAAACCTCCAATACTTCATCAGGATCAGCGGCATTGATCGCTTCCTGAATGCTGGTATAATAGGTGTTTGGCATATCGCTGACGTTGGTGATCAACTTTTCTTCAACAATAATGGAGGTACTTGCTGTTGTTCCAAGCTCATCTTCAATGGTTACCATATAATTTCCTCCAGGTAGGTCAGTAATGTTTGCGATGCCTGCGGAAATGACGGCTATACTTCCGGCATTCGAGCCCCCGTCTGTGTAATTAATGGTGTACGGATCATCTCCTCCGCTAAATTCCAAAGTGATTGACCCCAAAGCATCGCATATTTCCGGTGTGGATGTTATAGAGATAATCTCAATGGGACCACCTCCGCATGCAGCTTCTGGCTGAAAGCCAATGGTCATTAGGGATGCGTCACTACCTGACAACTTGTAAGGTATAAAGTTGGTAATTGCCCCCGCCTTATTGAAAATCTTTCCTGTAAAACCGGCATTGTCTGCCAGGTCATTGTAAACCGCAGAACCATACCAGTTGCAACCGAGGTTTAAAGTACCGGCGACATAGTTGGAAATTGCGTATCCTATGCCTCCATTGTTGTGTGTAAATGTGTTGGCATTGAAGGCGTTATCCTGTATGATCAAACTTGATGCAAAAGTGTTGCTTTCAATTTTCAATGCACTCAAATCAAAGGCTCCTCCTGCTCTGTCGCCACTATTTTTCCTTCCTGAAAGATTGGAAACTATATTGTTGGTGACACTCGTATTTTGGGTATTGCCTTCAAGACCAATACCTGTTGAGATAAAGCCAGAAAGGTCTAAGATCTCATTTTGCTTGATGACCATATTGTCCACTTTGCCTCCTCCTGAAGCTCCTGCATTGCTGATGATGCCATAAGCTATTTTTCCGATAGGCCAGTTTCCATCATTTACATTCACTTCAGATATCCTGTTGCGTTGGATACTCACATTGGTCAATGATCCTGTTGCTGAGGCCTGCAGTATACCAATGCCACCTGCGCTATTGCCTGTAAGGCTGGTGGAGGCTATATTGTTTATACAGTTATCATCTATATTCAAATTGCTGCTCGTTGCGCTTCCAACGTCGTAATACACACCATACACTGGTCCGCCAGTGTAGCTTGTTCCTATATCGTGGATATAATTGTTTGTGATCTCCAGACCATTGGGATCTGAGGCTACTATACCATGCTGCGCTCCAGAGCCTGTAATACTAAATCCATCAATTTTTACATCATCAGCTGAAACGGCGACTACAAAACCAGAAGGCGCCGTAAGTACACTTTCGCTGCCTGGCATGCCCACACAAGCTGTACCTGCCTGAGCGCCGTACATCTCTATAGGTTTATTCATCAAAATATTAGACGCATATGTACCTGCCTCTACATACAATTCTCCTCCGGCAGATGAAGCATTTATTCCTCTTTGCACCGACCCAGACAATGGAGTTACGAAAGCTTTACCGGTTGCAAAAGTGACATAACCGAGACTGGCATTATCTATCTCATGAGTGATCTTGTCTTCAATATCAAATTGTTGAGAAAGTGTAGCCGAAGATCCTGTACTGCCCCCAAACAAAGTTGATGTGGCGTCGATGTCTCCGGTATTGTTGATCAATTGGATATAATCCCCCGATTGCCCATTCAAACTCAGATTGTTCAAACTTCCTCCTACTGACGCACTTGCATTTTCAATGACTACACCATTTGCTCCACCCGTTAAAACTACACCAGCATTAAATTGAACCACCACAGGTGCATGACTGCTAGTTGGATTGTCTGCAACTTTTACACCCGTACCTGAAGCTTTTGGTTGAATATTGACACTGGACAATGCAGCGTGTGCACCATTTCCTGCATTGCTGGCATATCCATCAAAATTGTTTGCATATACCCCTATATCAACGCCGGATATCATTCCTCCACTGATCATTGCAGGTGCATTATCCTTGACATTCCACACTTCTATCCCTTCACTAGGGACATTGGTGCCGCTTCCATCAATCATATTGCCAGATACAATACCTGCTGCTTCAGATAAGGAAGACAATAAAATGCCATCCCAAACGGTCTCATTGGCATTTGATAGTGCAGTTATAGTATTGTCGTTTATCGTCCAAGGGGATGGATTACCTGTATGAAGGTTATAAAAAACTCCCCTGCGTCTGACTTGCATGGTATTGTTGGAAATGGATTGATAAGGAACGCCACCTGTATTAGGGTCGTGGAAATTCCCGGTCTGTATACCAATTCTCACATCTTCCATCACATTTGAACTAATGTTCGCGTAGTTGTCATTGTACAACAACACACCTCCGCCCCACTTATCATATCCGTTCCCCGCATTATAGGTTCCTAAATGCTCAAACTTATTATCAACAATTTCATGCCCGCTGGTGGTAGGGTTGTTGTAATTGTTCCAACCAAAGAGGTCGATCCCAAAATATTGGGTATTTCTGATGATGTTGTTGTGCACCTTAAGGCCATTCACCACAATCGTATTTCCAGGATCATAATACACAATGCCATCGTAAGCATCTATATCGGCTCCGTTTGTTCCTGCCCATCCTGTAGTGATGGTGGTGTTATCTCCGTCAATGATGAATCCTTTGATTTCAACTTTAGAGGCTTCGATGACGAATACTGCATCTGCACCTGAAGTCACCGGAACAACAATGGCTTCTGCACTTCTGAACCCGGTATTTGGTGATACCGCTGCATTTGGTCCGTAAATTTTGACTTCCTTATTGACAACGACGTTTTCTGCATAAGTTCCAGCGCATACATTGATGACATCGCCGTTTCCTGTAGTTGGTGCATCGATTGCTTCCTGGATGGTCGCAAAGAACTCACTTCCAACACTTACCGGCAGATATTCTATCTCCGCACTTCCGGAAACACTTGAACCGTTGGCATCTGTAATGGTAAATGTATAATTGCCTGGATTTAAGTTTATAATTTCATATGGTGAAGAAATTCCATTAGCACTTCCACCTGTCCAAACGATGTCATAAGGTGCCATGCCACCGCTAAATGTGAGCGTGATTTTTCCTTCATCCATGGCGTCGCCACAAGTGATATGGTCAGTTGTTATGTTTGTCAGGTCTATAGGTGTGCCTGTGCAGGCTCCGCTTACAGGTTGGAATCCTGGAGTTCCTCCCGACATATCACTGCCATTGACCAACCAGGCCACATAGTCAAAGTTGGCAGAAGCAGGGCCAAGAATATCTGGTTGCCCTCCCGGAGGAGTCGCACTTCCTCCAAAACTTGAAGGAATAAGACTTGCATATCCTGGTTCACCACTATTGGCGGTACTCACCACCGGTGATGTGGTACCATACCAGTTGCACTCAAAGTTTTTCATATTGGTGCCGGGAACTGGTAAGGATCCGCCAGCCTGCCTGTCAACAATTTCTCCATACCAGTTTCCTGAAATGTGATTGTCATTGAATTGGCTGTTTAATGCAGTTTGAACTGGACTATTTGTTCCACTTGATGCATCTAGAAATAAGACACCAACTGTTCTGTTGTCGATGATGAAGTTCTCTTCTAAAATCGTATTGTCGGTCTGATTCCTGAAAATCATTCCAGTATGGTTGTTTTCTATGATGTTGTTATGAATGTGATTGCCATTGCTGTTATTGATATCGATACCGGTTCTGTTACCGTATATTCTGTTATCGAATATTTCACCAAAAGAAGACTGACCCTGGACTGCAACGCCCGCATTATTCAATGTGGCATCATTCCATTCCGACACATTGTTGCCTTCTCTGGTAATGGTAAATCCATTCACTTTAGCTCCAGCCGCTGAAATCCTCACCGTTGCTCCATCGCCTCCCTTCTGTCCCTCTATGGTTGTACTGGCGTAACCCGAGCCTCTAAGTTCAAGTGCCTTATTGACCAAAACATCTTCTTCAAATAATCCTGGACTCACCAATACAACATCTCCAGATTGTCCGATATTGACATTTTCCTGTATGAAAGGTGAAATTCTTCTTGATGCAGTATATCCTGCGTCATTGTATGTCCTTGGATCAAAGGAGCCTTCATTCTGTAGTGCAATCACGTGGTTACCATACGTATTGTTGTTCCATATGGATGACCAATCCAATTGACTGCTGATGTATCCTCCTGTATTTCCGCGTGCAAGAATATAGGATTGAACTCCGGTATTGTCGAAGGTATTTCCAGTCACGATCGCACCTCCAACAGGGTCTACAATCCACCCCTGGACAGGGCTTCCTCCACTCCACCCTCTGAATCCAATGATGTATGGAGTAATTGTCCCTTCAAATGCGTTGTTTGAAATTACCCTTTGGCTTTCTGGGCCGCTTATTCCAACTCCGTTGTTGATCGAAATAAGGGCATTGGTAAATTTGTTTTCAACAATGGAGTAAGTATTGACAGGGTGAGATCCATCCCATCTGCCAAAATAAATTGCCCCTTCATCACTCATGGTATTGACCCAGCAATCCTGCATGGTGAAGGCATCTCCTACTACTTCTATGGTCTTGTTGTTGTCCAGGGCGTTCGAGGCATCATAATTATCTCCAATTTTCAGCCCGGTAAGTGTAACTCCATTGCCTTGAACAAAAATACCTGATGCTCCAAAATTATTTGTTGCACCTGTGGTAAAAGACACCAAGGCATCCATGGCGTTTCCTACTTGGGCGTCTACTGATCCATATCCCTTAATGGTTAGATTGTTTTTATCAACGAACAGGCCAAATTGATAAGACCCTCCTCCACCAAAAACACTCCTGTTCTCAGCAATTTGTTTGCCATAATTGCCCTGCCTGACGTTGACTATAAATCCATCGGAGGCAGCATCAATACCTCTTTGTATCTGTGCAGTTCCTGAATCAAAACTCTCTGGTGTGACATAAGTATTGTTGGTTTTCAAATAAACAAAACCAAGGCTTCCGTTATCAATCGTGTGGTAGATTTGGTTTTCTAAGTCAAACAATTCAGTGATGCTCATAGACGAAGGCAAATCTCCGTCAAACGTTGATGACCTCAAATCCAGGTCTGATGTTCCGTAATTCACAATTTGGTTGGCAAGAGCTGAAGCAAAGCTTTGAGCCCCACCAATATGGATCAATCCCGAGTTCTCAAAAATGTAAAGGTTATTGTCATTGCCCGAAAGATTATTTCCTCCATTCAAGCTTACAGCTCCTGATTGATACAATAAAATTCCAGTTGATCCATAATCAAACGGATTGCCAGGAACATGGAAAGAATTGCCCGAAATTGTATTTCCTAAAAGCGTGCCCGTGGCGGATCTGCTGATTTGTACACCATTTTGCGCTATGATGGTTGTGGTACCAATGCCTGTTATGGTATTATCGCTGATTGTCGCACTGGAACCAGTTCCGTCTACAGTGATGCCGTTTTTCTGATAGCCTGAAATGATGTTTTTGGTGATCGTTGCTGTTCCTGATGTAGACAATGCTTGTCGGCCTACTTGTATACCTATCCCATTTTGACATCCGCTGAAAGGATTGTCCCTGATATCCAATATTTTGTTGTCATGGATGTTGGCATTGGCTCCATCTCTGACCAGGATGCCGTAAGCAATGGTGCCACAACCACCAGGACCAGGGCCTTTGATGGTCAATTCACTAATTTCTGCGTCTACACCTGAACCGGCAATTTTAACAATGTATGATTCCGGGTTTGATGCAACGGGTATCGACGATGGCGCCATAATAATGGTATTATCCACCTTACCAGCCTGGCCTTTTAGATGAATACTTTTGGTAACTGCCACTGATTCAATATATGTTCCAGGGCATATTTCTATGACATCGCCGGTACCGGTTCCCGCATCATCAATTGCTTCCTGAATGGTCGCAAAATAAGTTCCATCGGTAATGTTTGTCACAGGTAATACTTCCACAGACAATGAAGCAGTAGCCGTTGATCCATTTCCATCTGTTACAGTTACGACATAACTTCCTGCAGCGAGACCCGTTGCAACAGCACTCAAATTCATTGAAGGTGGCAGGCTAGATGAACCGGCCCCTGTCCATGATACGGTGTAGTTTGCTGACCCGCCACTATAGTTTATTGTAAATCCGCCAGTCATTTCACTACAAGTGATGTGGTCTGCTGTGATGTTAGCTATAATTACTGATGTACCATCGCAACTTCCTGTCGGAACAAATGGATCTGAACCATTTGCTGCCTCGTTCGTTCTCCAACTTTCATAGTCTATAAATACAGCACCATTACCCCTGAAAGTTGCACCGCTAGCAGTAGGATCTACCCCACCCAATTGCTGAGGTACTATGCCGGCATATCCCGGTTCTGAAGGATTGGACAAGTCAACAGTCGGCGCATTTGTACCCCAAAAATTGCATTCAAAATTAGCTGCCGATGCGAGGCTATTACTTCCCCTAAAGGTTACTTCACTGTACCAGTTATCGTAGAATTTATTGTCGTGCATCTGGAAGTTTGTCAAGTTACTGGTGCCATCATCCAGATTATAAAACAAACCATGGGTCTGGTTGTCTCTGACAATATTGTTACTCACCAAACCACGAACTGTATTGGAAATATGGATACCCGTCCTGTTTTTTTCAATCAGACTGTTTTTTAGGTTGAGTTCTGCATTGTTTTCTGCGTATACTCCATTCCTGTTGTCTACCACTCTGATGCCATCAAGCGTTACGTTGTTGACTCCCCCGCTCAATAAGACCCCATAATTTTTCGTGCTGTTGTACCAATCCTGATAATCTCTTGAAATGGTGAGGTTTTTAACGGTAGCTCCATTGCCGCTCGTTGCACCAATTCTCAATGTTGCACCTCCCCCGGCGGCATACAAGCCTTTAATGATGGTATTGTCGCGGCTGGCTCCCTGGAGTGTAAGGTTTTGTTTAATCACATTTACATCCTCAAGATAAGTGCCATCGGAGATCATCAGGGTGTGCCCTGCAAGTGTTTGTGGGTCATCGATGGCTGATTGTATGGTGCAAAAATATTCGCCTGTTGTAGTATTCAGAACTTTGCCCTCAACATTCCATGAAGCCAAAACAACAAAACTTTCTGCATCCCCGTCACAATTTACACCATTACAAACCCGTCTGGCTCTGATCTGGACATTACCGGAGGCAACATTTGGGGCTACGATTGGACTACCTGAAGTATATGGAAGCCAACTGCCTCCGTTGTTGACGCTATATTCCACCTCATCTGTGCAGTCAAGGCCTCCACTACCTGGTATTATGGTTGCTGATATAATGGATTGGGCACACACCATGCTACCACTTACCGGAGTTGCTACTGACAGCACAGGTGCGACGGGATCAGGCAATACAGTCAATGATATTGGGGCCACGCTAAAGCATCCTGTCAAAATTGACTCCACTCTCACATATTTAATTGAAGTTCCTGAGCTCACGCTTGCAGGATTTGCAATTGGACTTGTACCCTGGTTGGCGTTCAATTCGAAATTGTGATACGAAATCATAACATTTGGAGTGCTACTGCCTGAAGCAGATGTAAGGTCAAATGTACTTGTACCACTGCCCGTTGTCAATTCACAGTGGGTGATGGGTGAGGCGAATACCTCAGGGATTGGGTTGACAGTAAAGCTTTGTTCATAATAACAAATGCCGGTTGATGAAGTGCATGTTAATGCAACTTTATACGCTACCCCTGCCGTTAGGTTAGAAGGAGCAATTGTAGCTGTTCCGTTAGCATTGTCTGCAAAACCAACTGTTGTTGGAAGTCCATCAGCAAAAAAGTCATAATCATAGCTCGCTCCTGAAATGTTATTGCTTGCGTTGACATTGAATGAGGGTGTGTTCAGGCAATACGCAGAAAATAAATTGGTTATCGAAACACAATTACTGACTACAGACAATCTCACTTTTTTATTGGTATTGTCATAAACCACACTCCAACCAAGACCTGATTGGGTCAAAGGAGGGAAGGACACATCTATGAATGCGCCACTGAAATTACCGCTGTAGGAAATGATCTCAAAAGTGTGCCCTGCAACCGGCTGATATCCATTGGAGTAAGTTACGACCAGATGTCCATCCAGCGCCACATCACCTGTTACGCTGATTTGGGTAAAACCATCCACCTCATCGCAGGTGGAGTTGGTGCCTCCAATTTCAACATTTAAAGTGCTTGAAGAAGTTAACAATAAACTCGATCCAGTACTACAAGTAGGTATAGCACCACCGATAAAGGGAACAACAAAGAATAACAGTAAATAAAGAAATTTACAATTTGTGCATTGGGTTATAGAAAACATTGGTAGAAATTTTCAGATGATTTTGAATTTTCACATGAGTGAAATACCATTCTCTTTTGAGAATTAAAACTTATTTAATGGAGATTTTTTTGAGTTGGGACGATCTGGCTCTGCTGATCTTCAGAACTTCTCCATTGCTCAAAAACAAGTGTCCATTGGAAATAGAACTCAGGAATTTAATGTTGACTAAATGCTTTGCGTGGATTCTCACAAACAACACCGTTGGCAATTGATCTTCAATGCTTTTCAGCGTTCTTGAAATAAAAATGTGCTTTTCGACACAGTAGATATGGGTATAATTGCTTGAAGCCTCAAGTCTGATGATCGACTCATATGGCAAAAAATGTCTGCCTTCTGAATTTTTCACGATCAGCACATTTTGGACCGGGTCAATATAATCCTTTCTTAAGGGGATAATGATGGCTTCTCTGAGTAGTGGTTTCTTTAGATTCATGGTTTATTGCATTGGTTACTATTCTGATACTGTTTTGTTATGAGGTGCCAGTATGCACAAATTCTTTTTTCTTTAAGCCAACAATTCAATCCTAAGACATACCCAGATATCAAGAATGAATAAAACTTACCTCTTAAATTTTAAATTTGATTGAGTGGTTAAGGCTATTTTTCAAAGACTTCAAAGGTGTAAGGACATAAAGCTACCTTATGATCAAAAATAATTTTCTATTACTAACTTTTTTGAGGCTATAACGTGAAATGCATCAATTCAAGCCCAGAATACAATAATGCGAACAGGAAATACATTCTGACTGTATAAATTACATGAAGCCAGCATCTGAACAATTTCTTCTTAAAAAATGCTTTATTAAAAATTTTATATGCAATAAATCTTTTATTACTTTGAATCAGCCATCGTTAGTAAATGAAGATAATCCCTGACTCACAAGACCATCCTGCATTAAAGCCATTACAGGTCTATTGGCCAACAGGCAGATCATATTATTATGATTGTCTGCTGATTTGTGTTTCTGATCATGCACAAAATTTAAACCTATCAGGTATTGATCAGGAAAATAAGCCGATCATCTTTTGCTTTCACGAAACCTCATCTGAGGACAGAAAAAAACTGCTTGATCATTTTAGCAATAAGATCGTTTCAACCTTTGATTTCAGCCCCGAAATCAACTGGCCCCAGCACATCGAACTCCTTTGCTTAAAAGCAGAAAATTACTTATTAAAATACGATAGTCAGGTCTCAAACAGGACGGCAATACACATACATTCTGATAGTAAAATTATTTTTATTGATTTGAAAGATATCATCTACATCGCTTTAGAAGGCAAGAATTCCAGACGGTCAATTGTACATACTACGCTCCAAAAAATGATCTGTAGTCAAAGCCTTTCTTACTTCAAACCATTGCTCGATAAAAACTTCATTCAAATCAACAGGCATACCATCATCAATAGCAAGTGGATAGCCGAAATCGACAGATACGAGAAGGAAGTCATCCTAAAAAATCAGATGAATTTCTCTTTGGGAAGAGCTTATGAAAAGTCTTTTATGGAAATGGCTTTATCAAATAAATGAAAAGCTTTTAAAGATCACCCAAATAAATCTCCTTGTTTGGGCCTGCTAAACCCTGGTATTCTCAGGTGCTTATATGCTTTTTCGGTGGCTTCTCTGCCTCTTGGAGTACGTTGAATGTACCCTTCCATAATCAGGAAAGGCTCATAGACTTCTTCGATGGTACCCGCTTCTTCTCCTACAGCCGTCGCTATGGTAGTCAATCCAACAGGGCCGCCTTTGAATTTTTCGATGATGGTAGAAAGGATACGATTGTCCATTTCGTCCAGGCCACCTTCATCTACGTTTAAGGCATTGAGGCCAAACTGTGCTATCTCCTTCGTGATGGTGCCGTCTCCTTTGATTTGTGCAAAATCTCTGATTCTCCTCAGCAAGGCATTGGCAATCCTGGGTGTACCTCTGCTGCGTCGGGCAATTTCAAAAGCACCTTCTTCTTTGATGGGAATGTCTAATATTTCAGCACTTCTGAAAATGATCTTTTTCAGGGTGTCTACATCGTAATAATCCAATAAAAATGTAATCCCAAACCGCGCGCGCATCGGCGCCGTCAAAAGACCCATTCTCGTTGTGGCGCCTATCAAAGTAAAAGGATTCAGTGTGATCTGGATACTTCTGGCATTCGGACCCGAATCAATCATGATGTCGATGCGGTAATCTTCCATGGCACTGTACAAATACTCCTCGACAACATTGTTGAGTCGGTGGATTTCATCAATGAAAAGCACATCTCCTTCATTCAAAGACGTGAGCAGTCCTGCCAAATCCCCCGGCTTTTCAAGCACCGGACCTGATGTAAGCTTCAGATTTGCCTCCAATTCATTGGAAATGATGTTGGAAAGTGTGGTTTTACCCAGTCCCGGAGGTCCGTGCAACAATACATGATCCAGCGCCTCCCCTCTCAATTTGGCAGCCTGGATGAAAATCGATAAATTTTCAACGATCTTTGGCTGACCTGAAAACTCAAGTAAGCCTTTGGGCCTTAAAGCCTTATCAACCTGCTTTTCCTCGCTGGTAAAATGAGAAGATGATGGATCTAAGTTAGGATTCATATATATGACTGAATTGCAAATATAAAGCTTAAATCAATGTGACCAGCTTAAAATGTTCAATTGCTACAATGTTGAAAATGCTATAATGACTTAAATAAACTCATAGCATCATTCGATCATTTGACAACTAGATCATTCAAGCATTAGATCATTATACCATTAGATCATTCAAATGCTACAATGTTGAAAATGTGACCACGGTTTTATTGAGTTAATACCATTGAGGTGTTAAACCATTGGATCATTATACCATTAGATCATTAGAAAATTGGATAATTAGATCATTAAATCATTCCAGGCTAACCTCCCCAATCCGAACCACGCTTCCACTTTTCCTACCTCTTTTTTCAACGATTATCCCTCCCCATTCCAAACCGCAAGAATTGTGAAGCCGTACATTATCCAGGATGAGTTGACCACCGCTTTCAACCACAATCTTTGAGTTTTCTGGCATGGACACTCTGCAGCAAAGCCTTAGACTGGCTCCTGATTTGATGATGATATCGCCGTCGATGTCTCTGGCGCCAGCCCATACAATGTCCTGATCAATGGTTATGGTTTTACCAGTTGGATTTGTGCACCAGTCGTGGACGAGCAGTTTGCGTTGGTAAGCCTTTTCACTGGCCATGATCATCCTTACCCTGCCTATCTGACAGGGCGTCATGGCCATCTGGCTGTTGTTGTAATCCATCAGATTGTTGGAGGAGGGGCCTTTGCATGAGTTGTCATCAAAACAATTGGGGTTGGTTGGCGTATCATCACAGCCGTCTGCGATCCATGCATGGGCCAATCCGAATGCGTGGCCAATCTCGTGATTGAGTAATGTAGCATATGCCCAGTATTCCCCGCCCTTTTGGTATAAGCCTGCAATTTTCACTATAGTACCCAGTGATATACCGGCTCCATGATATTTTTGTGGTGATTTCTCCAGCTCATCAGGCGGATATGACATGACCAGGACATTGAGGATGCTGTCTTCATGTACAGCAAGCCTGGTAACTGACCGGCTGAAGTTGTTTTGACCCTCTCCTTTATTCAAAAAATATGCTTCTGTGCGCTCATCCAGGCGGTGATGGTAAAGGGCTGTGGTATTTCCTATATCTGGAGAAGCTTTCATTCTATATTGGTAATATGGGTCAATCACGGGAGTGAGATTGCCCACCGGCAATTTCATTTTTTCATTGGTGCGCAAACGCATATTGGCATTTTCTGTCAACAACCAGAAATATGGACTCATTTCCTCCAAAGAAAAATTGTGTTTCCCTTTTTCAAAATCCAAAGCATGATAATTGATATTGATCAGATAGTTGTGGTTTGCACCATCGATCACGGTGTCTGGTACATAAGCGGCTGGATCGTTACAAGCACATTGGGAGCCTTCCTCTTCTAAAACTTCAATATTTTCATTCTTGATGAAGGAATAGGTTATGCTCCTCTGACATGACACAAACAGGAGCAAGAATAAACACAGCTTTGTGATGTTTTTCAAATTTCAATTGGATCTTGATGAACTTAAAATTAGTCACTTTCATCAAGTCTGTCCAAAAAAGAACATTTAAATACTACAATGCTTCACACATTTCCAATTTTTGGTGACTAAAGTCGCTGGCAAAGAAGATTCAATAATTCCAATGACCAATTGGGACAATTTTTATTTTCCAGCGACTTCAGCCGAAGGTTTTACCTCCACAAGCCCAAAATAGCCCCCATCAATGTGAGTGCCACAAGAGCGTATCCTGAATTGATCCATAGCAATCTACTAGGTTTATGCTCAAAAAGTCCAAGAATGAAAATAAAACATAATACCCAGATTCCCGCTAAAAAGCCGGCTGTTGCTCCCCAGGTCACATCAGTCGTTTGTGCACAAACTCCGGTACATTCAGCCGGGGTATCACTCAAAAACATAGCAAGATTGACTGAGGCAATGAGCGATAAAATCAAGGTCCAGCTGTAAATTTTAGCCGGGTTCCCAGCCTTTAATTTTTCTTCTGTAAGTCCATTGTCCTTCATCCAGGCATTTCCAAATAATTTTGGAGAATACCAAATGGCCCCTAATCCAAATGAAGAAATTCCCGCAACCAATACAGCAATCCAGTTAATAGTCGGCATCGTTATAGTTTTTGATTTGTGAATAATTGATCTCTAATTTACAATCAGGCGCTCACTTCAAAAAATGGATATGCCCAAAGCAGGAAAAAAGGCAGATGAAGCCGGAATTTGGGCAAATGCAATTTAAATCAGTATCTACAATCTCCTTATCTTTGGAGATATATGAAGTTGATTTCCGTACCATTCAGACCTGGTGTTTCCATCAACGATATAGGATTCAGGGTCATTCTCATTCCATTGATAGGTGTCATAATTGGATGGGCAACCGGATTAGTAAAGGGTGATGAATTGAGCCTCACCCAATTCAAGCTGGCTTATCTATTTTGCATTTTTATCTCTTTTGTCATCTGGATGGGCAATTGGTACATTCTGGTATTTTTAAGAAGTTACTTTGACTGGTTTGAAAAACCATTAAAGAAACTACTGGCCATTGTATTGACCATTCCTGCCTACACCATACCTGTTTCATCCTTATTGCTGTATGCTTATTACTCCGTGTTTGGCTTGGAGCCCGATCAAAAAATCATACAAATCACTGTCATTGCCATATTAATTGCTGTGGCTTTTATTACTCATGTTTACGAAACAGCATATACAGTGAAGGAAGTTGAACAAGAAAAGCTCAACAAAGTATCTTATGAAAAAGCCCTCTTGGTTTCAGAGTTGAATGCTTTGAAGTCTCAACTCGACCCCCATTTCATGATGAATTCACTCAACACCTTGTCTTATTTGATAGATACAGACAAAGAGAAAGCTGGCATATTCAACCAAAATCTAGCTGAAATATTCAGATATATGTTGCAAAGCAAAGAAAGAGACCTGGTTTTGCTCAGCGAAGAGTACAGCCTTCTGGATAAATACCTCCAACTTATTTCCATAAGATTTGAAAAATCAATAGATTTCAACAATGAGGTCAACGACAAACAAATGGATGACTATTTGCTTCCCTCATGTTCGCTACAACTGCTGGCAGAAAATGCTATTAAACACAATATTTTCAGCAAAAATAAACCCATGAAGATCTCAATGCATATAGAAAATGATCTGTTGACTTTTAGAAATTCATACTCTAAGAAACACCCGGAAAAGACAGCGACGGGCATTGGTCTTGAGAATCTCAATTCAAGAGTCAAATTATTGACCGGCAAAACACTGTCCATAGTGACCAACTTTGAGTATTTCGAAGTCATCATTCCATTGAAGAAAGCATGAAAATGAATGTGCTCATTATCGAAGACGAAGCCCCTGCTGCACTTTGGCTCAAATCCCTTTTGAAAAAAATAGATCCTGAGATCAGCATCATCCACCAATTACAAGATGTCGCCTCTTCCATTCTTTGGTTATCTGACAACCCGGCCCCTGATCTGATATTTATGGATATAAGACTCAGCGACGGTATTTCCCTGGAAATCTTCCGACATACTTCCATCACATGCCCCATAGTTTTTACCACTGCCTATGACATATACTGGCAGGAAGCATTTCGATTGAATGGCATTGACTACATCTTAAAACCAATAACAGAAGAGCGGCTTGCTGCATGTCTGAATAAATTCCGCCAATTTAAACAACTGTTTTTCAATGATCAGATCAATGCATTGCTTGAACACCAAATGGGTATCAAATCTTTCAAGACAAGATTCATTTTCAGAAAGGGAACCGAATTGGTAGTGGTGGAGGCAATAGATATAGCCTACATCTATTCAAAAGAAAAGCTGACTTTTCTCATCACCAAAGACGGTAAAAAGTATATGCCCGGTGAAAATCTGTCTGATTTTGAGCTTCTCCTTGACCCCGCAGTATTTTATCGACTCAACAGGCAGGTCATAGCTTCGCGAACTGCCATCAAAACCATTTATTTTCTTAACAAAAGCAAACTTAGCATAGCACTCCAACCCGAATTCAATGATGAATTGATCATCAGCAGTGAAAAATCAGGAGACTTCAAAACCTGGCTGGAATCCTGAAGGATCAATTTTGTAGTTTAAACCGAATGGGCACAGTGTATTGCACTTTCACAGGTTTTGATCCGTGTTTGCCCGGAGTCCATTTTTCTTTCATCTGTGCCATTTTCTCGATGACCTCTTTTGCAGCGTCTCCAAGACCCGCTCCCGGTTCTCTTGCTATTTTGATGTCCTCTATTTCGCCACCCTTGCCTACGACAAATTGCACAACTGCTGTCCCTTCGATACCCGTTTCTCTGGCTAAAGCAGGATATTTTACATGCTTATATATAAATTCCATCAATTTTGATTCTGCACATTTTTCTTTCTCAGCCTTACCTCCTTCCAGGTCTTCGCAACCCGGGAATCTTGGCATTTGCTCTGCGAATGTAAAAATCTCGACATACTCTTTTTGAATAGGTGGAGGAGGCGGAGGTGCAGGAATGGTCTTCTCTTCAACAGCAATTGAAACATCCAGTACTTCCTCCGTCAATTCAAGGTCAATAAACTCAGGGCTTTCCTCAATCACAGGGTCTGGAATCGGATTGATGATTTTTGGTGGTTGGACAATTTTGTGTTCTTTGACCGTAGTTCTGGGGATAACAATCAGTTCTTCATCATCAAAAGCGTCAATTTCATAAACTTTTTCAAGATTAACATGGAATATAGTCCAGTTAATGGCAAAGAGGGAAACCGTTGTACCCACAACCAGTCCCCAGAGCAAGAAAGGTCTTGAAAGAGAAAAAGTATTTACCTCTTTGTACTTAGTCCGTTCTGATAACCGGACCATGCCTGACTTCGCTTTATTTTTAATCTTGGAGCGAAAGGCTTTCAAATGGCTTCTAAACCAGAAAACGATCAAGACAGTCAATACAGCCATGATGATTGTTGCTACAAAAACTGTGGTGCTGTCGAATGTAAATGAATATGGCATCTTCGTACAATTTAAGTTTTAAATAATTATTATCTGCGTAATATGTAGATGATAAAACTTAAGTTGTTTGGTGTACCAATAATCAAAATTTTATTTCATATTTTGAGTTTTGTTATGGGTTTTGAATAATCGAGTAGGTGACAAAGATAAATGACTTTAGATCAAATTTATCTTTGTCGACCTCTCACACCACCGTATGTAC
>JAGQWX010000029.1 GCA_020436935.1 Saprospiraceae bacterium | reverse complement strand
TTATTGTTACTTAGAGAACGTCTTTTAACCGACTTTCATGGCTGTTGGTGTTTCCCTGAACCATTTAGGTTTTATTTGGCATATGTTTGTCTATTTTCGCAAAAAATCAAATCTTGGAATCAGCTTCTCTTTTTGAGCTCAATGAATATGTAAGGCGAGTTTTTGCCCTCAATTTTCCGGAACCCATCTGGATCAGTTGTGAGATAGCTCAGATAAAAGAAGTTCGCGGCAACTATTACCTTGATCTTGTGGAACAGGATGATCGCGACGAAGTCATAGCACAGGCTAGTGCTGTAATCTGGTACAAATCATTTCTTTTCATCAGGTCCAAACTGGGAGCTATGTCTACGTCTTTACTTCAACCAGGTATTGACATAAAAGTCAAAGTTAAGGTTGATTTTAATGAGCGATATGGATACAAGCTAGTCATTGAAGACATTGATCCAACCTATACAGTGGGTAAGTTGGAACTGGCCAGGCAAAATATCATAGAAAGACTCAAAAAAGAAGAGGTGTGGGGACTCAATAAGACACTCTCCTTACCTACCGTCATTCAGAGAATTGCTTTGATTTCATCAGATAAAGCTGCAGGTTACGCTGATTTTATGAGTCAACTGAATGGCAATCAATTTGGCTATGCCTTTAAGGTAACTCTTTTCCAGTCTTCCATGCAAGGGCAAAACACAGAAAGAGACGTTTGTCAGGCTTTGGATTCAATCAATGCTTCTTTCAAAGATTATGATGTTGTCGTTATCATCAGAGGTGGTGGATCAAAAATGGACCTTTCATTTTTTGATAATTTCAATATCGGTTATAAAATATCAACGGCCCGATTGCCCGTGATCACTGGAATAGGTCATGAGATTGACGAATCGATTGCCGACATGACAGCCTGTGTCTCATTGAAAACTCCAACCGCTTGTGCAGCTATGATTGTTGATACCGCTTTAGAGTTTGAAGCAGAAATTCAGGAAGTCTTCCATCA
Source organism: Saprospiraceae bacterium (assembly GCA_020436935.1). Classification (GTDB taxonomy): domain Bacteria; phylum Bacteroidota; class Bacteroidia; order Chitinophagales; family Saprospiraceae; genus JADKBO01. The sequence continues at coordinate 61,326 of JAGQWX010000029.1, read as the reverse complement.
AATTGAAGCTCATGGAAAGTTCACTATAGAAAGACTAAAAAGCGAACTGGAAACAGCGGCAAAAATACTCATAAACCTGCCTGGGGATAAAATAAGACTCCACCATCAAAGTCTGGAAAACTTTGAATATATGCTCAAAACCTCTGCTGCGTACAAAATCAAACACGAATTGAGTTTTCTGGATCAGGCAACGACCATCACCGAATTTTCTGACCCTATTCAGTTATTGAAAAAAGGATATGCAATGGTCAGACAAAACCAAAGCTTAATAAAATCTGCAGAAAAATTTGAAATTGGACAAAAGGCAACCATCATATTTTCTGACGGATCCGTAGAAGTAAATTAAATCAAAATGGCTAAAAAAGAACTGACTTACGAACAAGCACAAAACGAATTAAAGCAAATTCTTCATCTTATTCAGACAGATCAGACTGGTATAGATCAGCTTGCAGATCAAATCAAGCGTGCAAAACAATTGATAGAAATTTGCAGAACAAAATTACGCCAGGTAGAAGCTTCAATTGAGAGTCTGGAGGAATGATGTCTTAAGCAACTAGGATTGATAAACCACCTGGATGGTCTCTCCGTAAACTTCCTCAAACAAAAATTGGGACTGGCCTGAAATCTTCTTCACATCGTCCATGGACCCATGACGGATTGTCAACAAAGTCAAGTTTCTGCGATATTTTACATTATAGCTTGCCCCTAATCTTGCCTCTAATTTTTGAAGTTTAAGCTCATCATCTTTGGTGGAAAAAACAAAGCTGATGGCTGTATTTCGCATGATGTAAACTTTGATTTTCAGTTCAGAAAGTATAGCAAATATTTCACTCAGGTGATTTTCTGCAATGAACGAAAAATCTCTCTCCCCTACTTCTACCAATGCCTGATTTTCTTCTTTGATGACGATTGGCAGATAAGCAATATCTTGTTTGTCTGAGATAAAAGTCCCTGAATTTTCGACATTAAAAAATGGCCTGACATAAAGCGGAATGCCTTTATTTTGAATGGGCTTGATGGTCTTAGGGTGCAAAACTTTTGCACCGAAGTAGCACATTTCTATGGCTTCATCGAATGACAATTCTCCTATAAGTGATGCTTGTTCATAAGACTTAGGATCACCGGTCATGATTCCTTCTACGTCTTTCCAAACGTGAACTGAGGCTGCATCCAGGCAATAAGCCAAAACAGATGCTGTATAGTCAGAGCCTTCTCTTCCGAGCGTCGTCGTATTGTTTTCTCTGGTAGACCCGATAAAACCTTGAGTAACTACAATTTCAGAACTTTCAAAAGCTCTTGAAATAATTTTATCTGCGCCTTCCTGCGTCGCCTCCCAGTCTATTGTGGCATTTTTATAATCTTCGTTGGTTTTAACCACATCTCTTACATCAAGCCATTGGACATCCAATCCTTCGTTTTTGAAAAATTGAACCACCAATCTGCTTGACACAAGCTCACCAATTGATACAACCTGATCATAAACATATTCATAAGCATCATGTATTTCGTCTTCGAGCAACCAAATTGCATCTATAAAAGAGTCTTCGATTTCATTGATGGCGAATGGATCTATAATGCCCAGTTCATGAGCAAGTGTTACATGTTGATGTTTGATTTCTTCGATGTAACCGGAGGCATTTGAGTCGCCTGCGAAAAAAGAGTTAACAACTCTTTCAAGCGCATTGGTGGTTTTATCGATAGCAGAAACTACCAGTAAAATCCTTTGTCCTTTGAAATTTTTAAGAATATTTGCTGCGTTGCGGATATGCTCAACATTTTTCAGACATGCTCCGCCAAACTTAAAAACAAGTAATTTTTCCATCAATGCTATTTCCGAATTATCGGAGCAAAGATATATTTCCTTTTCTGGTAATCGTATTTCCATCGACACATTTAGCCCTCAGATAGTAAGCAAATGCATCGGGGGATAATTCTTTACCTTTGAAAGTGCCGTCCCAGCCATTGTTTACGCTTGTACTTGTGAATACTTCCTGGCCCCATCTGTTGAAGATGATCAACTCCATTTCCTCAATGTAATTTGATCTAACAAAGAGCACATCGTTGTTTCCATCTTGATTTGGCGAGAAAGCAGTTGGTATGTAAACATCTTCTTCACAATCAGGAGGATTTACCCGTATACTGACCTGAGTTTCTGCGGTACACCCATTTGCATCAGTCACAGTTACTGTATAAGTCGCATTTTCTTCAGCAATCACGGTCTGGCTTTGGCTTGTTACCCCATTGCTCCATAAATATGTCCACCCATTTTGAGGATTAACCACAGAAAGTGTTACCTCTTCATTGAGGTCAACGACGGTATCAGGTGAAGCCTGTGCAGAAATTGTAAATGTAAATGGTACTACATTCACAGTATCTCTTAGCAAACACCCATTGGTCTTATGTTCAATAATGACAAATAGGGTGCTGGCATTGGTAACGTCAATGATTGGATTGTGCGTATTGGCTCCTGAAACAATTGCACTTACTGGTGTCCAGCTATAATTATAATCATCAACTGAGTTTCCTGTGAAACTGATTTCGACCTGGGCCTCCACATCCTGACAATAAACTTCAGGCATGTTGATGGTATATTGCGGATCAAAAACATCCAGAGACAAAGTATCATCGAATGGACAACCGTTGTCATCGGTTACCAAAATTCTTATGCTCTTATCTTGATCACCTGCAACGTTTATTGGCCTGTTTACTCCCAAAGAATTGCCCTGTAGGTCAAACCACTCATATCTGAAATTTCCAACTGTTGGAGGCGCGGTCAACTGATTAGACTCTCCTTTGCAGATGGTGCGGGTATCATCTTCAAATATTACCAGTCCATCTCTTAGAGTGATTGTTTTGGTGGTAGGTTTGAAAGCACAAAATGCAGAAATGTTTGTAATTGTAACTGTGTATGTTCCCGGACCTGAATATATAAAACAAGCTTCCTTACCTGCTACATTTCCACTCGGTTTATTTGGATCACCAAAATTCCATAATACAAGTCCCTGATAATCTCCAACAATACTAAAGCAAACTTCATAATTGTTACAGTCTTTGGCCGCATGATCGATGCTCACCACGTTTGGAGTACCCGGCGTGAAATAAATAGAATCTCTTAAGGTACATCCAAATTGTGTACTTGCAGTGAAGTACAAATAGAATGGTTCCATTTCATCATTCTCAATGCCTACCATTGGATTCAGAACATCCCTTCTTCCAACAAAATGTGGATCCTCATCCCAAAGAATGGTAATGGTATGATTGGGGTTGGTGTTGATGAGTGATAAACTTACCGTATCCCCAAGACATGCAGGGAAAATGTTGATGTATTCGAGTTGAGGAAACTCATTTATTCCAATCAACATGATGCTGTCCGTATAGGTACAACCATTAGGATCTGTAGCTACCACAGTCAGCATTTTACTTCCCAAAACCTGGAATGAAATTTCCCTTCCTGCTGCGATCTGGGTATTTCCATCAAACCATTGAATGTTAAAGTCGGTTGGCACTCCGTCCAAAACCACAGTCTGGAAAGAATCTCGCAAGCAAACATTGGCGATGTTTGGTGTGACTATTTCATCCAGATCATACAAAGTAAATGGCTTTTCAATCAATGGAAGTGTACAAAAATCTCCAGTAGTTTCGAGGCTCACGTTGTAAGTGCCTGCTCCTGGATAAGAATAACAAACGCTGCTGTTGAGTGAAGTGTCATTGTCGGCATTGGTGTTTCCAAAATTCCATTTAATGCCTACTCTTTCGTCTATATCCGTTGTAAAACAGACTCTTCTGTCTTCACAATTATCAACAACAATGCTGAAATCTCCTGTCGGTTTAGTTCTTATAACCAAAGGTGCAGCACCTTGCTGAATGCACCCATCTGCGTTGATCACTGTAAAATTGAGTGTTACATCACCTGCAGCTGCCCCTCCGAATCCCACCAAAGGGTTTGCAACATTTAGATTACCTATAATGTACTGGTTTTGGTTCCATGTAATATTGAATCCTGTAACATCCTGATTAAAGGCTGGCAATGTTGCAGTATCGCCTTCGCAAACAATGAAAGGCCCTTCGACGGATAGCATTGGGAAGTTGTTATTCAATTTCACAGCTACCGTATCAAAAAACTCACACATTGCCAAATCAGTTGCCTTTAATATCAATTTAGTATCTGCGGTTGGAATAAATGTATATACAGGACCGTTGGCCAAAACATTCCCTTGTTCATCAAGATAAATTATGGTTAATCCCTGAAGATTGGATTTTACGCTGATTGTTGCTGTATCATCAGAACACAACAAAACTTCATCAGCTCCTATCAAATCTATCTGATTGCCGATAATTACGGTTTTGGTGATGTCATCGAAGCCGCAGAAATTTGTATTGCTTTTTGCTGTAACGCTGTATACGCCTGCTTCAGCATAGGTAAAACATTGCTGAATCGTTCCTGTTAAAACCGATCCATTTCCAAAGTCCCAAGTCACTTGATCGGTATAGTCCCCAATGATGCGGAAGCATACTTCATTACCATTACAGTCAGGCTTAGAAAAAGTGAAGTCAATTACATTTTTTGGATTTACCAACAAGTGTATTTGTCCCTGACTGGTACATCCATCTTTATTTACAATAACATATGCAAGGTATATATCTGACGGTGAGTCTTCAGTAATATTGATGAATGGACTTCCCGTCTCAAGTGCACCGGATATATATGGGCTTGCCATCCATACTATCTCATAGGAGCTCAAATCACCTTCAAACACACTTAAAGCGGCTGAATCTCCAATACATACCCTAAATTCACCTCCATTGATCACAGGAGGAAAATCTTTATTAATGATGATATTAAGTGAGTCTGTGTATTCGCATCCTCCTGCATCTACGGCTTTGAGAAATAGCTTAACATCAGATACCGGTACAAAGTTATATTCATTTCCTGTAGTTAAGATATTGCCAGCACTGTCCAACCACGTAATACTCATTTCTGGCAGACTTGAAACCACCCTTAAAAATGCAGTATCTCCCAAACAGACAAAGGCATCATCTTGAGCAATGATATCCAGCTGATTGCTGACGTTGATGGTCTTTACAACCGTTGTAAACCCGCAAACTTCCTGATTGCTTGATAAAGTAACTGTGTAAGTTCCAAATGCAGGATAAACGAAACAAGGATTTCTGTCGGTAGAAACATCATCGTCTCCCGCCATTCCAAAATCCCATAAGAAGTTTGTTATGTTTTCGTCGCCCACTAATGTAAAACAGGCCTCAGTAGTTTCACAATTATTTCTGGTGTAGGTGAAATCAAGAACGGGTCTCACGTTTGGTGTAAGTATAATACTGTCTCTGAATACACATCCTATCGCATTACTTGCCGTGAAATAAAGAAAAATTGGAGAAGAATCCTCCAGGGAAGTAGCAATCTGAATCCTACTTGAACTGAGACTGGAAATGATATGAGCATCTGCTTCCCATATAATAGTGAATTCGCCACCATCGCCGCTGGTTAAAGCATAACTAAAGGTATCTCCCGGACAGTAAATATCAATACTGTCCTTCACAACAAATGGATTACCGTTATTCAACACGATAGAACCTGGTCTAACTTTGCAGACTTCAGACATGATTGTAACATAAACCGTTGAAGTACGTGCATTTGAATTAAACGAAATCGTATCACCGGTAGCAATAATTTCCTCAAACCCTGGAGACAAAGACCAAATATACTGGCCTTTCCCCTTCCCGCCTGTTGCATAAAGTGTATAATTTCCATCACATGCAATGCTGTCTCCAAAAATGGCCAACCTCAATGAGTCACTTACATTTACCTGCAGCTGACCCGTCACACTACAAATGCCATCAGAAACAGTTACACTATAAGTGGTATTCTCAATGCCTGTAACTACGGGATCAAAAGGCTGGGTAAGATCTAAGCCTGAAGTTGGTGACCATATGTATGTGAAAGCCGGATTGGGATTTGCCACTATTTTTGACTGCTCGCCAACACAAAGCTCAAGAGGATTGGCAATAAAATTAATTTTTGCAAAATTACCAGCACCTGTTTTTATAGCTGTTGCATCACAACCTTTGACGTAGATTCCAGTAGTACTTGCATAATATGCGCTGTCTTTTGGTATGGTAAAGGTCACACTAGGTCCTGTAAGTGCTGTTGGGTTTGACGACAATCCGACCATCCAAGTAATTGCTGTGTACCCAAGAGAACCCTGATATACCGCTTCATACGTAACACTATCTTCACTCGGACATTCAATTGCATTTACAGAAATATTTGCAAAAGGCCTGAAAACTGCACCTGTAAATGCCTTACTGGTATTTATTTCGCATCCATTGCTCAAAGTGGCTTTCAAACTGATTGATACAACATCATTACCAAATAATTCAACCATAATTGAGTCACCTGTTGATATCTGACTATTCACTTCCCAAACGAGACTGGTGATGGTGACAGATTCAGACATATTTGTAATGGAAGGAACAAATCTGATCAACACACTGGAATCTCTACATTCGTCCAGTGCTGTCTTAAAATCAATTTTGGGAAAAAGTTCTGACGCAGGAATCACTTGTACCAAAGTATCTGCACAACCATTTGCAATTGCAATCAATTGAATGGTAATTCCTGATCGTGGAACTGTGACCATATACATTTTTTCTGTGGAAGAAAAACTATCTCCTCCATCAGTTGTCACCAACCAGGTTCTACTTTCAACCAAATCGTTACTACCTCTGTATATAGATTTGTCTTCAAGTGCAATCGTTACTGTTTCATCATCATCACAGCTTACATTAGTGAGATCAAAATCTGCCATAACAACGAGGTCATCGACTGAAATTGTTTTTGAAATGGATGATGTACATAAGTTATTTGCAATGACGTTTTGATTCACCTGAATATTTCCACTATTGCTCACTTTTAGACTTACCTCAAGTCCTGAATAAATTCTTGTAACTCCATTTTGGGTTACCACCCAATTAACAGTCTGAGTGGTGAACTGATTGTCGCTTATTGAAGACTTGTCTAGAAGGCGAATGGTAATTGAGTCACTTACTCCGCAGTCTTCAGCTGCATAATCGAAGTCTGCAAGATAATCAATGTCAAAAACCGGTACTTGTCTGATAACAGTATTGCGACATTCGTCAGTGCCTCTTATGGTAGTGAGTTGCACCTGATAAACTCCTGATTGAGGGAAGGTAAATACAGGGCTCGAGTCTTTGGAGAAAAATGTCGAATCACTTCCAGGATAATTGAAGTTCCACTCGTATCTGCCAGCTCCTGTTGATTTGTTTTCAAAAGCAACGGTCAGGCTTTTACAATCATTTGGAAATTCAAAATCAGCAACCGGTGGTTGTGCGCAGATTCTTACATTATACTGAAAATCCCGGTACACAGATCCTAAATATTTTCCCTCTCTAAATTCCTGAACTTCAACTCCTACCAAAAATTGACCAACCATATTAGGAGTTCCAGTTAACACACCGGTTCTAGGATTAATCTTCAAAGTATCGCCACCAAAAAAGTTATTGACACCGTATCCATCCAGAAACTGGACTGGCCTAAATTCAGGAAGCCTGGAATATGGTTGTGTTAATGCAGGTGATTCTATTGATCTTCCGTAGAATGGATTCCATAATTTGTATACCAATGAGTCCCCATCAATATCCACGGCGCTGTGGTCAAAATTAAGTGGCCTATCTTTACATATATATATATCAGGCCATTGTGTAAATACAGGTGAGGAGTTGGTTTGATTTTCAGGTACTCTGTCAATTCTTACGCTATAAGTGCTACCAGCCTCCAAAGGATCTAAGATGTTATTTAACGAACTGTTTCGACAGCACCTCTCATAAACTACATAAAATCCTCTTGTCGTATAAGGCAATCGTACCTTCGTTTTATATTTCGTTTCGTGTACACAGACCTGCTTTCCTTCAAAGCCACATTCGCTCCTTATGAAAGTGTTGAGTGTGTCATCATCTGAATATGGAACTCTTACAAGTCCCAAATCTCCAATATCGATGCGTACTCTTCTGGTTAATCCGTCATAAAAGCTGATGTGGGCAGGGTCATCAAACTGGGCATCATCCGCGCCAAGTTCGCAGTCCCGTCTTACTGTCAGTGTTATTTCAAAAGTATCCTTGCCGAGGTATTTATAGGTAATTTCACCGCCTACAATATGCGTTGCGTTGATTTCTGTAATACCAAAAAACAGCGTTACGGCAAGGAAGAATATTCTCAATATGCTATATCTATTGTTCATGTTCAGTTTCATTTGTGGTTATAATTTTGCTTTGATACTTATAACCTCAACCTTACGTTCTCTGGAGGCACCTATGCTGTAAATGGATCCTTTTTCATTCCTTAGTCTGTCATCAATCTCCGATGGAGATAATTCTTCCCCATACGAAATTTGATTAATGATGAGTCTATTGGAGTTGATATAACTTCCAAGTTTGCCTCCACCATATCTTTTCATCTCATTAATAATACTCATGACCCTTCTTTGGGCAAGTACCAGGTTGTATTTAACATCATATCTTGGAGAGGCGAAACCTTTCATTGTAATTTCGATCTGTTGGCCGGCTTCCAGTTCTTTGAGCAAGCCTTCCATAAATTTCTGAAGCTTATCATGTCCACCTTTCACGTCATTTTCAAAAAACTCGATGGTTTCTGTTCTGGATCCATTTCTGGAAGCGAAGGTATTTCTGCGCTTGTAATAATTGTTGTACAAATCATTGTACCTTTTATTGGTTTCAGTTGTCTTCTTATCCGGATCTGGTTCGTCATTATCAAAGTAAAGTGCCAGTGGAATGTAGGCTGCGAGATTGAGCGGCTTAAGGAACAGATCTTTTTTGATAGTATTGTCAAGACCGCGGGAATCAATCATATCGGACGTTGTCGTATATCCGTCCCTTTTGGCAGTAATGCGGTAAGTTTTACCTCTTTCTACGAGGAAATGGAAGTCATTACTCAATTCATTGAATTTGAGTTCCTGTGGTTTGACAGGGTCTGTGAGGTTTTCAAGAATAACTGTTGCTCCCTCCAAAGCAAGTTTGGTATCATCATCAAAAGTGAATACATCCAATTTAATGATATCAGGCTCAAGGAATAACTTCTTGACAATCTCTCCAGATTCTTTAATATCGAAAGTTGTAAAACTGACAGAATCTGGTTTGTAGCCAAGTTTTTCTGCTTTTACCATGTATTGTTTTCCTTTCTCCAAAGGGAATAAAAACACATTACTTGTATCGTTAGTAATTACAGCAATTACTTCGCCTGTAGTCATATCCAATAACGTAACCCTGGCTCCAATAAGATCAAGAGCCGTATTCTTATCATAAGTAAGCGCCCTCAACTTGATATCTACAGGTGTGATGTTTGCCTCGAAAATATCAAAGCAGCAAGACTTTAAATATTCATCGACGTAGAGTGCTCCTTCTCTATTGGTAGAAAAATATGCTTTTCGTTGGTCAGGTGACAAGGTGTAGTAAATGTCATGATAGCTTGAATTTGTGGGAGCATCCAGGTGAAATATATCTGCAATGCTATCACCAACAAATACAGCCTGATAAATATCATAGCCCCCAAAACCTTGCTTTCCATTGGAACTGAAAAATATATTTTTAGTTTCATTGTGGAAAAAAGGAGTGATTTCGTCCTCTGAAGTATTGATGGCAGCAAGATTCACAGGGGATTCAAAAGAGCCATCACCATTGATAAAGGAGTACCAAATGTCTAACTTCCCCTTTCCCCCAATTCTGTCTGAAGAGAAAAACAAGACTTCTCTTTCATCGCCGTTGAGCTTACCAATCGAGGGTTGTGTGGTGGTATAGGTTGTATCATTAATGGTATTGGGCAACATAACAATTTCCTCCACCATTTCATTCTCGTTGAGCACACCTTTGTATAGGTCGCATCTCAGCTTTTGCGGCTCAACATACTCACATTTTGTAAAGTAAATGGTCTTATTGTCGGAAGCAAGAGCAGTATTGCCAAGAGAAAGATCTGTGTCATTTAATTTTTCATCCATAACACCTACCACTCCATCCTTATCCTGCATGATTTTAGATATCTGCCTCGGTGGCTTATACTTAGACTTTGTTTCTTTAAAACGCATGGAAGAAAAAACAAGATTACTATCCTTAACCATAGGTCCAAAATCCGAATCATTGCTATTTACTTCACTTTCAAGCCTACTGATGACTACGTTGGGGTCTGGTTCTGAAGACTTGAGTCTTGCCCAATCTACTGCAACTTTTTCAACTCTTGCTTTTTGCGTAAAATAATCGTTGTCATCGCTGTACTGTGACAGATACATATCGTAGTAATCTCCTGACTTTTCATATTCCCCTATTCGTTGGTACAATTCTCCCAATCTAAAATAGATCGATTTGTCTTCGTCGTATTCAAGGGTATCCAAAAGATATTCATATCTCTGGATGGCCAACTGATACGAATTGAATTCCTGCGCTGCCTGCGCGGACTTCAACAAGGCATTTGTATCATTCTTATCAAAATCAAGCACCTCGTTGAAATAAACCAAAGCAGCATAATAATTTTTATCTGAGAATGCTTTCTCTGCAGCATCCACAAATTGTGCTTTGGTTTGTCCGAACAAGCCTACCTGACTCCAGAATAAAATGAGCAGTATGTAAACTATTCTTGTCATTAAATCGATCTTCGGTTATTAATAGATAGGGCAAGTTTTTCTCTCTTCAAGAGGTCTTACCTTATTAAATATATAAGTCACGTGGATCTCGGGTCCTCCACGTTTACTGTTTATCGCATTGTTGATATCTGTATTATCGACATCATAACTAAAACTTGCATACCACTGATTCCACTGAATAGCAATAGTAGGAATGAATGAACCTGCCGTTCTGTATCCTGAGCCTATGTGCAGTTGGGCTTCTTTACCTCTTTTTTGGTTTACATAAATTTTTGCCATTGCACCAAATAAGGTCTCGTTGTATGCAGATTGCAATTGATGAAGTGCATTTACCTGAATATCAAGAGCGTTGGCCAATTTAAAATTACCTAAAAGTGTAAATGTGAAATGCGTCGGAAGTTTTTTGTCCGGCGTATTATAAAAGCTGGTTTTGGGTTGTAGCAAATGAAAAGCCCCAACTCCCAGATCTATTTTTGTTCTTGAGTTTTTTTGCCATCTGTAATTTGCACCCAGCGACGATTCAAGGAAGGTGACGGCTTCCAAATCAAATTGTTCGTTTGAACCAAGATCAGGGTTAAAAGCCCTTCCGTCCCATTGTTTGTCCCAAGTGAGGTCCGAAGTATTAAAACCCCTTCTGGCAAAACCCAAAAGCGCCCCACCTGTAATGATGTTGCGTTTGTTCAATTCTTTGGAGATTGATCCACTTAAATTTAGGGCTGCAAGCACTAATCTTGAATCTCCTTGCTTATCGTAGTTAAAGTTGATACCCCATCCATAAAAATGGTCTTTTCCAACTGGCAATATATTTTTATCAAAAGCTCCTGAGAAAGTAAACCAGGGGACAGGAACAAATCTCCACTGATCCCTCATTGAAAGGTTATATCGCTGGGACCCATTAAAAATCCCTGTTAAAGCCGGATTAAGGTTTTGGGGGGAATTATAGAACTGCGAATAATGCAGGTCCTGACCGGCAAGAGATAACCCTATGAACAACAGGATAATCTGGATAAAATGAGTTTTAGTATAGCTTCTGTTCAAGGTTATAAATTTTCTATTTTCTCTCCGGTTCTAAAACCTTCAAGAATCAATCAATCTCTGGTTATAAAATGTTCATATAAGAATAAATCAAAAATTGTGCTAATTTTTAATATATCCTTACTTTAAAAAAATCGATCAACTATTTGCAATAGAAATTTGGAGTATTCACAGGACATTCCAACCACCAAAATTTCATCTTAGCCATAGTGCGCCGACTATAGTAATCTCATGGTGAGTTGCCTTTGAATTAGAAAAGTAAGGCTAAATTAGTCATATACCTTCTAATTTTAGAATCTGGCTGATGCAAAATTTTATATTTATTTTTTTCGATATTTGTTCATATTATCATATTAAATTTCCTTTTAATGGATATTACTTATCAAATAATTTAATAATATGTCATGAAGGAAAATATAAAAATATCTGGTTTTCATATTATTATATATCTATAGAGGCTTATATTTGTTTTTTAATATTTAAACATTATGTGGAAATTTTATACTTCTGACATCGATCCTATGCCAGCATTTTTTGACAGATATATTCTGCTGGTAGAGGACCTTTCCCTCATGGATGCCTTCAGATTACACACACCTATATTTACAGAGGAAGAAATCGCCTTGGTAAAGGAGTTTGAGGATTTTGCTTATGCCCCGGGAAAGTGGACGGTTAAAGAAGTGATTCAACACCTCACTGATAATGACAGAGTTCAATCTTACAGGGCTTTGAGAATTTCGAGAGGTGATACTACTGTCTTGCCTGGATATGATCAGGATGTGCTTGCAAGTCACCATCACGCAAATGAGCGCTTTCTTGAAGATCTTTTAGAAGAACATCAGCTGGTTAGGCAGTCGGTGATTAAACTCTTTGAATCTATGTCTGAGGAAGACTTATTAAGGGTAGGCAATGCAAATGGAAATCCAATCACCGCTCCAGCACTTGGTTTTCAAATCATTGGCCATCAGATATACCACAAAAGAATTTTGCATGAAAGATATTTTCAAAAGTAGATATTCCGTTAATAAATAGCTTAACATAAACTCAATGATGGCTTCTCGATATGCTACATACATATTCTTCTTTCTATTTACCTCTTTAGCCATTCCAAACTTTGGTCAAATCGAAGTTGAAGCACGGTATGAAAATAACGATTACATCAACTGGAACAATAAGGTCATAAACGATGTGAACGGTATTTCAACTTTGTATAATAGTGCTCCATCGTATGGTTTGGGTCTAAGATACTTTATACAGCCTGACAAAGAAAGGCAAATGTATTATTACGGGTTTGCAGGATTTTCGACAAGTTCAAGTCCCGTTTCTTATTATAAGTTTTCAAATCTAATGGCAGGTTTGGGTTTAAGATTTTTCCCATTCAATATGGAAGGCGATTGCGATTGTCCTTCCTTCTATCAAGAAGGCAATTTATTCTCAAGAGGTTTTAATCTATCTTTGGGAGCCAGCTATAATTCATTTCAACAAAGCACGCATTCAAGACAATCTCAGCTCCTGGTAGATGCCCAGGCTGGAGTCAAAATACCATTGGGTAAAATCATAGCTGTTCAGCCATTCATTGGTTTTGTATTTGGAACCGGAGTCCTTAATGAAGATCTATTGCTCAGCCCCACATCCACATTGAATCAAATAAAGGCTGGCTTGCAATTTTCATTTCAAAAACAAGTCAGACGATAAATATTCTCTTATTTTTACCGCTGTAAATTGGTTTCGGATTATTCCGAATTAAAAGGGAATCCGGTGAAAAACCGGAGCAGTCCCCGCTGCTGTAAGTCTTAAAAAACAACGTTTTGACACTATGCCACTGGCTATACCGGGAAGGCGTCAAAATGGAGACGAGCCAGAAGACCTGCCATTTGCCAGACTTAATATTTATTTTTTAATCTCGGAGGAAGGTTATGGATTAAGCAAATGGTGTATTTAAACACGCCCTTGATCTATTGTGCCACTCCGGCAAATTGAGTTTATGCCTAAACTTACAGTTCTTTATCTCTTTTTGTGTTTGACCATTTTGGGTCAGGTACAGCTTTTGGGCCAAAATGTAATGTCCTTTGAAGGCTTTAATTTACCAAAGGATACTGCCTTGATCGATAGCGGCACTGAAGGCTTTTTTCAGGAATCATTTTTCAAATTCAACAATGAATACAATGAAATGTGGGGCGCATGGAGTGGATGGGCGATCTCGAGCAAAACAGACTCTGTTACAGCAGGCTTTACCAACGACCTGAGTTCAATTGCCGGGCGTGGCCACCTGTCGACTACTTTTGCAGTTGCGTATGTTGCAGGAGGAAAGAACTACATGGCAATTGACAATAAAGACATAAGTATAACAGGTATCCATATATCCAATTCTACTTACGCCTACAGAAGCATGGAAAGCGGAGATGCCTTTGCCAAAAAATTTGGTGGGATATCAGGATCAGAACCTGATTTTTTCAAGTTGACCATAGGGGCTATAAAAGACGGAAAACCACTGGATCAGGAAGTGGAGGTGTATTTGGCCGATTTCAGATCCGCGGTCGCTAGTGAAGATTTTATTCTGAAGGATTGGAAATTCATTCCACTTGAGTTTGGCGTTATAGACAGTTTAAGTTTTGTGCTGAGCTCAAGTGACAACGGTGCGTTTGGCATGAATACACCTGCCTATTTCTGCATAGATGATGTCAGCTATGAATTTACTACATCAACAAAGGGTAACGCTTCAGAAAGGCCAGTTCATTTTTATCCGAACCCCAGCACTGACAAGCTCATTCTTGCAAACCAAAATTATGGAATAGAAAAAGTTGAAATTTATGATCAAAGCGGCAAACTTGTACAGGTCCTTGGTAAAGGAACTGTTCAAATTGTCGTTTCAAATTTAAAAACGGGGGTCTATTTTTCAAAAATTTACTCTTCACAAGGTATATTTGTCGATAAGTTCATAAGGAATTGATTCCTGGACTTGAAATCCGTTTAGTGTGGTCTTTGCTCAGGGGCGGGCAAAGACCATTTTTTTATCCCGCAATCAAAGACTGTTCCACTTCCTCCAGAGTCTTGCCTTTTGTCTCCGGCATGTAGAACCATCCGAAAATCAGTTGTAAGCCCATAAAAGCTGCAAAAAACACAAAAATCGGCCATGGATTTTCTTTAAAAATACCTGTGTTTGCGTCAAGAAATACGGGGGTAAGTAGTGTTATCAACGCTGCAAAAACCCAATGCGTGCCTACCCCAATGGTTTGCCCGGCTGCTCTCACCTGATTGGGGAAAATTTCGGAAATATAAACCCAAATCACCGCACCCTGCCCTACTGCGTGTGAACCTATAAACAAACAGATGAATGCAAGCATGAAGTTTGCCCCCTGTCCCGAATAAAAGCCAAATGCAACCATCGATAAACTGATGATATAACCAAAAGAACCAATAATGATCAATGTTCTACGGCCAAACTTATCTATAAGGTTCATTCCTATGATCGTAAAAATCAGGTTCACAAAGCCAATGGAAACAGAACTGAATAGAGATTCTTTTGCTGCAAGTCCGGCTCTTTCCAAAATTTCCGGTGCATAGTACAATACAAAATTGATACCTGAAAGCTGATTGAAAAAAGCGATTAAAAAAGCCAGAATGATAGGCTTTTTGTATTTGCCAGACCAAAGATTTTCTTTTCTTTCGGATGCTACTGTATTTAATTCTAAATCAGAATGATCCAAACCCAACTCCCCCATTATTTTTTTAGCTCCGGCTTCGTCTTGCTTATTGACCAACAACCATCTGGGGCTTTCGGGAACAAACAAAATCGAGATCGTGAAGAATAATGCCGGAATTGCTTCAACTCCCACCATCCATCGCCAATCATTGGCCCCACTAACACCTTTAAGTAAGTAATTGCTTAAGAAAGCAATCAGAATCCCAAAGACAATCATAAACTGATACCAGGCGACCATTTTACCCCGCTTTATTGCAGGTGATATTTCTGAAATGTAAGCAGGGGCGGTTATGGCAGAAGCCCCTACCCCCAGGCCACCAATAAATCTGGCGATCGAGAACGAATAAGGATCAGTAGCCAGAGCTGACCAAACTGCCGAAAGCGCATAAAGTATACCCAAAATGATGAGGGTCTTTTTCCTACCCAACCTGTCCGTGGGAATTCCACCAAGCAAGGCTCCAAATACAGTACCCCAAAGGGCCATAGACATTATAAAAAACCCATGGAATATTGGACCCGTTTGCCATAGTTCTTTGATGGGCTGGTTAGCGCCCGAAATAACTACAGTATCAAAGCCAAATAAAAACCCCGAAAGTGCAACGGTGAGGGTACAATAAGCAAGCTTTTTAGAATTGACCATTGGTATATGTGCTTTTGTTGAATTTCAACACCAATATACAATTCAACGACAATTCAGAGTGAAATTGCCAGCAACAATTAATCCAGAAAAGGCATTATTGTCTTCCTCCATATGGCATAACCTTTGTCATTCATATGGAGATTGTCTTCAACAAATATATCCTGCAGTACCATACCACTTTCATCCAATAATGGCGACCAAACGTCAACGAATTCGACATTGTCGTGATACCCGGCATATGCTTCAAAGTAAGCATTGACGGTTTCGTACTCTTTCTTCAGTTTCCATCTTGCAATACTGGGCTTTGGAGAAATGATCACAACAGGTACATCACCCAGCTCATTCCTGATCATTTTCATTGTTTTTAGCAGGTTTTCGAAAACCAATTCAGGGCTATCCCCTTGTGCAAGATCGTTGTCCCCTTCGTAGATGAATATTTTTGAGGGTTTGTATTTAAACATAGTCTGGTCAGCATAATGTATCAAATCCTTAAAATTTGACCCACCAAATCCTCTGTTTAATATTGGAAAACCCGGATAGGTTTTCTCCAGCTCTGTCCACTTTCTGATAGATGAACTCCCCACAAAAACAATTGGGTTTTTTGGAGGCATTTGTTGCTTATCCAGCATTTCAAACTTTGCTATTTCTTCTGCAAACGGATATTTATCTTGCCCAAATCCAAGAACAAAAGAGAATACAAACAACATTAAAATAATGTGGCGTTTCATCGTAATAACTTTAAAAATGATCAATCCTTTATTCTTGTCCAGGACATGGCTTTAAGCATCCATCTGGGCAAGGACTTGTCTCTTGGTCTGTTTTTGAGATTGAGGTACCAGTTGAGCTTTTTAAGTATTGGCACTTTATGAGTTTCAACAAATTCAATCAATGTACCATCAGGATCTTCGATATAACAAAATCTTCCTGCCGCTTCTCCCATATCAAAGCTACCGTCGCTATCTATCGTGAATGGATGGCCAGCTTCAAGACATTTTTGTTTGAGGTCATCCATACCAATAATGTCGAAACACAAATGAATGAATCCTGGATCACCCCATAACCTGTCAGCATATATTTTTCTAGGACTTCCTTCGAGCTTTTGCACCAATTCTATTTGGCTTGACCCCAACAAATCTGCAAAAGGTCCTTTTCGGTTTTTGCTGTGTCCAAGAATCACTCTTCTGAATTTTCCATTTCCGCCTGGTAGTGTAGAAAAATCCTGGAAGGTGGATGTCTCATCAAATATGATGTGATCGTATCCCAATATGTCTGCGTAAAAATTGAGAGAAACGTCCATGTCTGAAACACCAATTGTACAGCCATAAACTCCCCCGGAGGCCAAACCTACATCTGCATACCAGTCATAGGCTTCAACAGCTTCAATAATGTTTTTCGCATCATCCTCAAAATAGAAATGCTTGAGCCAATTGGGAGTTGAAGTAAGGTTGCTGAGCATATGGACACCATTGCTTTTCAACTGATGGTAGAGTTTGTCAATGTCCTTGGCTTTAAACTTAAGTATATATATACCTGTATCTCCCAGCTCTGGCACAAAAGATGGATCCTGGGGTATATGCTCTTTGTGTTGCCAAATTTCAAGTCCTCCACCACCCTGGAAGTTTAATGCCAGAATTGCATGTCTGCTGAGCACCTGGCCATTTGTATATGGCAACATGAGCCCGGCCTTTGCTTCTTCATCAAAAATCGGCATATCCATGCCCAGGTTTTTTCTATAGAATTTCCAGGTCGCATGGACATCTTTATTACCTAATCCAACCTGCTGGATTCCACAAATCTGATAAGACATAACCAATTATTTTTCTGGAATGATGATTTCTGATCTTTGATAAGCTCCTGATTTCAATTTATCTTTCACTTCCAGGAAGGCTTTTATGGTAATTTCAATATCTTCTATTTCGTGACTTGCTGTCGGAATGAGGCGAAGCAGAATTTTACCTTTGGGAATAACCGGATATACGACTATAGAGCAAAATATGTGGTAAGCCTCTCTCAAATCCTGTACCAGAGCAGTTGCCTCTTCTACCGTTCCATGCATAAAGACCGGAGTGACACAGCTGTTGGTGTTGCCTATATCAAAACCGGCTTCTCTTAAACCCTCCTGCAAATAGTTTACGTTTCTCCAAAGCCTGTCCTTCATTTCTGGATGAGACTTGAGCAAAATCAACCTTTTGTGGTTGGCAAGCACCTGACCAATAGGCATTGACTTTGCAAATATCTGTGAGCGCATATTGTACTTGAGGTATCGCATGATGTCAAAATCTCCTGCGAAGAAAGCACCAATGCTTCCCATAGACTTAGCAAAAGTTGAGAAGTAAATATCTATCTGATCTTGTACTCCTTGCTCCTCACCAGCACCCGCACCTGTCTTTCCAAGAGTTCCAAAACCGTGAGCATCGTCTACCAATAGTCTGAAATTATAGTCTTGCTTGAGTCTTACAATTTCAGCAAGTTTACCCTGTTCGCCCTGCATTCCAAATACACCTTCAGTAATGACAAGTACGCCGCCGCCTGCTTCGTTCGCAATTTTTTGTGCGTTTTGAAGATGTTTTTCCAGACTGGCAACGTCATTGTGTTTATATGAAAAACGTTTGCCGGCGTGAAGTCTGAGGCCATCAACTATACAAGCATGACAATCAGCATCATACACCACTACATCCCTCCTGCTGAGCAGACAATCGATGGCAGATACCATACCCTGGTAACCGAAATTGACTAAAAGAGCCTGTTCTTTCTGAACAAATGAAGCCAAATCTTTTTCCAGAGCATCATGCGCATCAGTATTGCCACTCATCATTCTGGCTCCCATCGGGTATGCCAGACCATATTGCCCGAATACTTCACCATCTACTTTTCTTACCTCCGGATGGTTGGCCAATCCAAGATAATCATTGATAGACCACATGATGACTTCCTTTCCATGGAACATCATTCTGTTGCCCAGCTCTCCCTCAAGTTTAGGGAAAATATAATACCCCTCAGCAGCATCAGCATATTGACCCAATGGCCCCATGTTATGCCTGATTCTTTCAAAAATATCACTCATGGTTTCTTATAATTTCTAATGATTCTATAATACAATGCCGGGATGAAACGCTTGAGATAAATCCCCAGGATTTCTTTTCCGCCGACATAAATTTCTTTCTTCTTTTTTGAAATTCCTTTCAATACTTTTTGGGCCATTTCTTCCGGAGACATGCCCTTACCGGTATTTTCATCCATGGAATTTTGAGGTGTTCCATCTGCGGTCAAAGCATTGACCGAGATATTGGTATGGATGTATCCCGGACTGATGATGCTGATGTCTATTCCAGCATTGGCATTCTCAGCCCAAAGACTTTCAAAAAATCCGTGAATGGCGTGTTTTGAGGCTGCATAACCCGATCTGAAAGGTGCACCGATGTGCCCGGTAACACTACTAATAACAGCAAAATGCCCTGACTTCTTTTCTAACATGTCCGGCAGTAAAGACTTTGAAAGTATTACTGATGAGAAAAAATTGACCTCCATTAGCTTTCTGTCCACATCAACAGGAGTGTCCTTCGCCAGGCTTCTTTGGGAGATACCGGCATTGAGGAACAAGATGTCGACAGAGTGTCGGCTTTTTACCTCTTCAGCCACGGCTTTGACCTGCTGTTCGTCACCCAAATCAGCTGGAAAAATATGACACTTTTCAGGAAAAGGAAGCATGGCTCTCATTGCTTCTAACTGTTGAGCGTTTCTGGAAGTGGTAATCAGTACGGCGCCTGCTCTTGACAACTCAACAGCGAGTGCTTTCCCAATACCAGAAGATGCGCCGGTAAGCCATACAGTCTTGCCGGTAAAAAAGTTTCCATACATATACCCTAAATAAGCAGGCTCAAAGATATCAAAAAATTGCCCTTTCCCTAAAATTTTGCGATTTTAGAACAAAGCAGTTGAACTGAAAAAGCACACTATTTATTCTTACCCGATTTTGTTGAAAGTCAATTTCCCATAGATAAATACGGGCGATACAAATGTTATATTTGCGGGCATTCAGATATTTTACCATTTCAATTGCATGATCAAAAAAATAAGCACGAGAAATTTATATACCGGAGAAAGCCATTTGCTCAACAAGACCGTCGGTTTTCAGGATGGTAAAATTGTCAGCATAGAAGATACTTCGGGTCCGTTTGACTTTGAAAATTTGGCTCCGGCTTTTATTGATATTCACCTGAATGGAGGTTATGATCATTATTTCACTTCTTGTGTCGATCATGCAGCTCTGGAAGATATCGAAACTGCCAGCAAGGAAACAGGAGCATATTATTGTATGCCTGCCTTAATTACTTCTGCCCAATCACAAATCATCAAAGGACTCCAGGTAAGCTCAGAATATAAGTCTAAAAAAACATCTTCCGGCATATTGGGTCTACATCTTGAAGGGCCTTTTATCAGCTTTGAAAAACGAGGAGCTCATCCTGCGGAATATGTTCGAAATCCTTCTGATGAAGAATTGAAAAATATCGTTGAGGCAGGTAGAGATGTCATAAAAATATGGACTTTGGCACCTGAGCTCTTCCATGATAATCAGATCAATTACCTGATGCGTGAAGGAATAAACGTTTCTATTGGACATTCCAACGCAAGTTTTGAGCAAGCCAACCATGCATTTGATCTTGGTGTCAGGTTAACAACTCATTTGTACAATGCCATGTCCGGGCTTCACCACAGAGAACCGGGACTTGCACTGGCAGCATTGTTGAGAGAAAATGTATATAATCCAATTATTCTGGACGGGCTTCATTTGAGCCTTGAAATGGCCAGACTCGCCTACAAGGTTAATCCTTCCTCAATCCTATTAATCACTGATGCACTATTCCTCGGTAGAAAAAAAACTAGTTTTCAGTGGGAAAATTTTGATGCTCAACTGGTAAATGGAGCTTACATCAACCGCAAAAACACCCTCGCGGGAGCAGCCATTTCCATGCCGGAAGCCATGCAAACAGCGCAAAGCATTTTCGGCGCTTCAACTAGCGAAGTCATCAGCATGGTGACTGTAAGGCCCGCAAGAGCAATAGGTATGCACAATAAGATATCCAGCATTGGTGTAGGTTTTCCTGCCATATTCACCGCATTTGAAGAGGGATTCCAAGGAGTTCATGTGGTGGAATAAAGAAAAGATTAACACAAGGATGTGACATTTTGTCATATATATCTTTATATTTATTGTACATTTGCCGCCTCAAAAGAAACTTAGATTTTAATGTACGATAATAATCCTACCCTGCCGGGTATCAGAAAAGAGATAGATGAAAACCGTCAGGGTGAAGCCATCTTTTTTGAGGATATCCATGCCGACGGGAAAAGAAAATTTTATATCGAAAGTTACGGCTGCCAGATGAATTTCAGTGATTCTGAGATTGTAGCATCCATTTTATCTGAAGTTGGATTTGCACCTACAAGAATCATGGAATCAGCTGATCTGGTTTTGGTCAATACTTGCTCCATCAGAGAGAAGGCTGAGGAGACTGTAAGAAAAAGGTTGCAGGTCTTCAATCAGCTCAAAACCAAAAACCCCGGCATGTTGATCGGCGTACTTGGTTGTATGGCGGAACGCCTCAAAGCTAAATTCTTAGAAGAGGAAAAGTTAGTGGACCTTGTCGTAGGGCCCGATGCTTACAGGGATTTGCCGTCACTGGTACAAACTGCGGATGACGGAGAAAAAGGCATCAACGTCTTTTTATCAAGAGAGGAAACCTATGCTGACATATCTCCACTGAGGTTGGACAGCAATGGCGTTTCTGCATTTATCTCCATCATGAGAGGCTGCGATAACATGTGTTCGTTCTGTGTTGTGCCGTTTACACGTGGAAGGGAAAGGAGCCGGGATGCATTTTCAATTATATCAGAAGCACAGCATCTGTTTGAAAAAGGATACCGTGAAGTAACCTTACTGGGGCAAAATGTTGACTCTTATAAATGGACAAATCCTGAAACAAATTCAGTCGTCAATTTTGCTCAGCTCCTGAAGGAAGTGGCAGAAGTAAATTCGGATTTACGGGTAAGGTTTTCTACTTCACACCCCAAGGACATCACAGATGAAGTATTGCATACAATGGCAGCCTATGAAAACATTTGCAAATACATTCACTTACCGGTGCAAAGCGGAAACAGCAGAATTCTTGATCTGATGAATAGAACCTATGACCGGGAATGGTACCAAAACCGAGTGGAAGCCATATATAGGATTATGCCAGATTGTGCGATCAGCTCTGACATCATCGCCGGATTTTGTACTGAAACAGACGAAGAACACAAGGACAGTTGTTCGATGATTGAATGGGCCAGATACAGCATGTCTTATATGTTTTATTATTCTGAAAGACCAGGAACACCAGCCGCCAAAAAATTGGTCGATGATGTACCCCTGGAGATTAAGAAGGAAAGGCTCAATGAAATCATTGCCATTCAAAACAGAGTCTCTTTGCAGCACAATCTTGCGGATATCGGAAAAACATTCAAAGTCTTGATTGAAGGTGACTCCAGAAAGTCCAGCGAGGAATGGAAAGGAAGAAATTCACAAAACAAAATGATTGTATTTCCCAAATCAGGCAGTCACAAACCTGGTGATTATGTATATGTGAAGGTAAGAGACGCCAACAGCGCAACTTTACTGGGCGATTTGGTTACCCTTTAAATTTTTATCACCTATGACGAGCATTCAATCTGTAAAACAACGATTTGGCATCATTGGACGAAGTGAAGGCATAGACAGGGCCTTGAGCACTGCTATCAGAGTGGCCAATACAGATCTGACTGTACTTATCAGAGGTGAAAGCGGAGTCGGTAAAGAAGTATTCAGCAGGGTCATTCACGACCTCAGCAAAAGGAAGCACAACAATTTTATTGCCATCAACTGTGGAGCCATTCCAGAAGGAACCATCAATTCAGAATTGTTTGGTCACGAAAAAGGATCGTTTACGGGGGCAATGGCAGAACGAAAAGGATACTTTGAAACAGTCAATGGCGGCACCATATTCCTGGATGAAATTGGGGAAATGCCGCTTGATACCCAATCTTATTTGTTGAGGGTATTAGAATCAGGAGAGTTTCTCAGGGTTGGATCATCCAAAGTTCTCAATACTGACGTAAGGGTCATAGCAGCCACGAATATTGATCTTGAAAAACAAATCAAAAAAGGTAAGTTTAGAGAAGATTTGTATTATAGGCTCAATACCGTTCCGATTATTGTTCCTGCATTGCATGAGCGCAGAGAAGATATTTACATGCTTTTTCGGAAGTTTGCGGTTGATTTTGCAGAAAAATATAAGACTGAAAGCATAGAACTGGACGATTATGCAAGAGTAATGATGGAAAACTACCGATGGCCGGGAAATATTCGTGAATTGAAAAATCTGGTGGAACAACTTTCTGTTTTATCAGAAAACAAAAACATCACTGTTGAAACTCTAGTGCAAATAGCGCCCCAACTTGAAAAGAGAAATTTACCTGCGTCCATTCAAAACAATGGTAAGGAATCTGAGAACTTCCATGAAAGGGAAATTCTCTACAAGTTCCTTCTGGATATGAAATCAGATCTTAATGACCTTAAAGGACTGGTTTACAACCTTATAAAATCCAACAACTTATCTGTTCCTGATCCTAGGGATGTCAGGCAATTGGTTGCAGCGCCCGAAACTAAAAGTCCCCTGGACAAGTATTATGGCTCCAATAGTTTAGATGACCACGATGATTTTGATATGCCAACAGATATGTCTGCAAATAAACCCATCATTCTCGATCAGTCCGCGGTTGACAAGTATCATCAGACAGAAGTAGTAGAAGAAAATCTCTCGCTTGAAGACATGGAGAAAAGCATGATCAAAAAAGCATTGAAAAAATACGGTGGAAAAAGGAAGGATGCGGCAGATGAACTTGGCATCAGTGAAAGAACGTTATACAGAAAAATCAAGCAGTACGATATTGAAGAATAACCATTTGAGTATTATGGGTAAAATCTGGCATTTTTGTTTATTGCTTGCTGTGATCACTACATTTAGTTCATGCGTTTGTTATAGTTTTAAAGGTATCTCCATTCCACCCGAGATTACAACATTTTATGTTTCAGATTTCAAGAACAAAACGCTTGCCGCACCAACTGATATTGAAGTCAGGTTTGCCGAAGCTCTGAGAACAAAAATCAGAAATGAATCCAGGTTGAAATATCAGGAAATTGATCCGGACATTTTGTTCAGCGGAGACGTCGTCTCTTATAATATTTCTGCCGAAGCTCCTCAGGAAGGCAACACTGTCGCACTAAATAAACTCGAGATCACGGTCAATGTAGTTTATGAAAATAATAAGGACGAAAAAGCCAACTATACCAAAAACTTTAGTTTTTTTCAAACTTATCCTGGCGATGAGGATCTGTCCAATGTTCAGGATGATCTCATTACCAAAATTTTTGCCCAAATAACAGAAAGAATTTTCAACGATACATTTACAACCTGGTAAAACACTATGATGGATTTCAAAAACTTAATTTGCTATTTACTCTTGCTCGCAAACTATTCGCTATTCGCTCAAAACTCAAATATCAATCTCGTTTACCATGAGGATATTGAGGAAGATTGCAACGATATCTGGGGCTTTGTTGATAAAAACGGCAATGAATATGCTGTAATAGGTACCCGAAGCGAAACCAGAATTTATAGCCTTAAGGATACATCTGACATCCATCTCATATATAGTGCTCGGGGAGCGCGTTCAGTTTGGCGGGATATCAAGTATTGGAACAATCATCTTTACATTACACACGACCAGGATACATTTGGCCTTACCATTATAGATGTTACCAATGCTCCCGATACATTTTCTCATACACAATGGAAACCAACACTCAACATTGGTGGGTCAAATGCCCGTTTTTTAAGGGCCCATAATCTCTTTATTGACAATAAAGGATTTGCTTATATATCAGGTCATAACATCAGCAAGAGAGGTGTGATGATATTAGACCTGAATCAAGATCCGAACAATCCGGTTTACATGAGTGCGACCAACGAGTTTTACTCACATGACGCATTTGTCAGGAATGACACATTGTTTAGCTCAGAGCTTAGTTCAGGCTTTGGAATATATGATGTTACCGACAAATCCAATCCCCTTGAAATCGGCAGAGGCCGTTCCGGTCGAAATTTTACACATAATGCATGGGCTTCTCCAGACGGAAAAACACTCTTTACCACTGATGAAGTTGCCTCTGGATTTTTGGAATCTTACGACATCAGCGATGTTAGCAATATAAAATTTCTGGATCGCTATAAAACCAACCCTGGTAATACGCGAGTGATTCCTCATAACACGCACATTTTAGGTGATTTTGCCATTACCAGCTGGTATACGGACGGTGTTATCATCAATGATGTTTCTGATCCTGCCAATATCATCAAGGTCGGCAGTTATGACACCTATACAACAGCATTGCCGGCATCTGGATCTCTGTTTTTAGGTGATTGGGGTGCGTATCCATATCTTCCATCAGGCTTATTGCTGGTCAGTGATATCAATAATGGACTATTCGTGTTTCAACCAAGCTATGTAAAGGGTGCCTATTTATCAGGAACTACCCTGGTCAACACGAATGGTGTCATTGACACGCTCAAAGGAAGCATGATCAAAGTATTGGATACAGACATTGAAAGATTCGGTAATGATGGGAGTTATAAAATAGGTTTAACTCCAAATGTTGACTACAAGATTGTTTTCTCACATCCTGAATTTGGCTCAGATACAGTAAGCATTGCACTCGAGTCTGGTAGCACTGCTGAACTTAATTATACATTCACAAGGATTTCTACTGGTATTGAAGATCAAATCACTGACGAAATCCTGTTGTACCCCAATCCTGCACAACACGAACTCATCGTGAGTAGTCTGGAAAATAAAAAGTTCTCCTTTGACTTGTTTGACAGAACTGGACAAAAAATTACATCCGGCAGATTACTGGACAATGGTAGTCTCGATGTTCGTGCCCTTACACCAGGTAGTTATTACTTAGTACTTAGGGTTGACGGAGAAAAATATCAAATAGTTAAAACATTCATTAAGCAATAACAGTCACTGTATGAAAATAGCACTGATCGGATACGGTAAAATGGGCCAAATGATAGAACACATAGCCACTGAACGCGGCCATGAAATTGTTCTAAAAGTCTCAATCGAAAATACGGAGGATTTCTCTGAGGTAAATCTAAGAAAAGCAGATGTTGCTATTGAGTTCACTTCCCCGGAATCGGCCTATCATAATATCAAGCAATCCATATTGTGGGGTTGTCCGATTGTCAGTGGTTCAACTGGTTGGTTGGATAAAAAGGTTGAAATTGACCAACTCGTGCAATCAAGAAATGGATCCTTTATTTATGCGAGTAATTTTAGTCTTGGCGTAAATCTATTTTTTGCCCTTAATGAAAAATTGGCTGAAATTATGGCTCCTTATGGAGACAGCTATGATGTGAGTATGGAAGAAATTCACCATACTGCAAAGTTAGATGCTCCAAGCGGAACTGCCATTACCCTAGCAGAGGGTGTATTACAACATTTGACTTCTAAGGAAAGGTGGGTCAGCGATAAAACTGAATATACCCCGGAAGAATTAAACATACATTCAAAACGAATTGACCCGTATCCAGGAACACACAGTGTGAAATATTCATCAGATGTTGATACCATTGAGATCATACATACAGCGAAAACCAGGCATGGATTTGCTCTTGGCGCTGTTTTGGCAGCAGAATATATCAGTATCAGAAAAGGTATTTTCACAATGAAAGATGTTTTAAAACTATAATTTAATAAAAAAGAAAATTTTATTTTATTGATTGTCAATGCCATATGACAATAATTTCAATTTATTAAATATTTTTTTTTCGAAACTATTTTGAGTTTCAAATATGTTTCTATCTTTGCATCGCTAAATGAAATAAGGCCCGTTCGTCTAGGGGTTAGGACGCCAGATTTTCATTCTGGTAGCAGGGGTTCGATTCCCCTACGGGCTGCAAAAAAGAGTTAGATCAATAGATTTAGCTCTTTTTTTTTGTATTTTCTTTAAAGAAATTTTACTTCAGGATCAAAGCGTTTCAGCTATTCAGATTCTTCAGATACACAATCGACATGTAATTTCTAATCTACTTTTATTTAGCAAAATATATATTTTAATTTTGTACAATATAAAGTTGTGTATTGAAGATTTGCATTCATTTTGGGCATTAATACCTAATATATCTATCTACATTTCGATGTAGCGACAGATAAACAAATCGTATTTTTTCTATGCGTTTTCCCTTAATTAACTTTATATTAGCAGGCATAACACCCAAAGAGCAATTGCAGTAGTTGTATTCAGAGTATAGAGCAGTATCCAAAAGTATGCTCCCTACACAAGTATAATATTCATTATACAGAATATCATTTATTGCTTTTTTAAGGAAGATTAGTAATAATTAATTCCATATACATGAAAAAAGCAGTTCTATTCATTTTGTGTATTTTGGGTTTACAAATTTCGTATGCTCAAAATCCATTGGAAGCCTCTATCGGCTTTAATTTATTGGTCAGACAAAACTTCACCATCAATAGTGGTGACATCGAAGGCTCTATAGGGATTGGAGGGAATTTCCAGATTGAAGGTGGAGGCCAAAATGTTGGCGGCAGTACGGGAGGAGACGCGTATGTTTTCATCGGTAGTTCAAAATACAGGATGATAGTTGGTGGAGGAGTATCAAGAACTTCAGGAATGTTTCAATCGAACATTAATACACCTACTAATGCCCCCCTCGTAAAAATTGGGACAACGAACAACTTAAGTTTCAATCAGGACGGTAGTAATGTGAAGGTGCAAACGGGGGGAAACACTCTCATTTGGCAAATTAACAATACTTCACAATCAGCCAACAATCTTGGCGGTAAGAATATTTTTTCCTTTTCGGGAGCATTTAGCAACCTTATTTCAAGCTCATTGCTGTATGCCGGATGTGGCAATACTGTTAACCCTGGCTTTGATCCAGGCAGTACGAATCCTAAAATCACACTTGCCAGCGGATCCAACATTTGGAATGTATCACTCTCCCACCTTAACTCTATTCAGACCATTACTTTTCAAACTGCTCCAAGCCCAGACAAACCTTTAATTATAAATGTAAGCGGGAATGGGAATTTTAATGTTCCAAACCTTTCGGGAATTGGCAGAAATGAAGCAAAATATATTCTTTGGAATTTTTTTGAAGCCAGTTCTTTGAACATATCTGGAGCTACATTGGAAGGTAGTTTGCTTGCTCCTCAGGCTGATATAAATAAGACCAATTCATCTAACATCGAGGGTCAGGTAATTGCAAATTCATTTATACATACAGGTGGAGAGATTCATATCGCTACTTTCGAAGGTAATTTATCGCCATGTTGTGCTCCTGTAACAGATGTCACATTTTTAGGATCAGGGTGTGTCGACACATTTTCTTATCAAGTATGCCAGCAAAGCAGTGCAAAAGATCTTAGCCATTTCACAATTGGTTTGCCCAATTGTATCACTTCTGCTGATATTAAAAAGGTCTTAATCAATGGGTCAAATTATACAGGGTGGAGCATAAATACGGATCCAACATGTGGAATTTACGGTCTTAAATGGGATACTGGAGTTACAAAAGGCACATGTAAAACTTTTACATACATAACAAATTCCAAACTTTCAACAGGTCCTATAGAGTTTGCAGCCAAATCAGGTACCTGTTGTCAAACTGGAGAGAGTACAGGTCCAACATGTAATCCCTGCCAAGCCAGTCTTGGTAATTACTCCTGGTATGACATCAACAACAATGGGCTTCAGGATATTGGTGAAACTCCTGCAGCAAATGTCACGATCTCCCTTTATACAAGTGGAGGTAGTCTCGTTGGCACAAAATCTACTGACGCGAATGGCTATTATTTATTTGACAATTTGACACCAGATGATTATTACATTAAGGCCAGTCATCCAAATTCCAAAATGCAACTAGCCAAATCAAATATAGCCAGTCCTGGCGATGCCAGTGATTCTGACATAGATAAAAATACACTTAAATCTGCTACCACTACCCTATCAGCTGGCGAAAATGATCTTACCTGGGACGTTGGCTGGTATTTTGAACCAACCGGTGAAATCGGTGACCCATGTATTTGTCGTAATGATGCGACCAATGCTTACAACGGCCGATTTGATGAAATTGTATTTGTTGATGCAACACCAGGCTACGGCTGGAAAATTATCGCACAAACCGGTATGTTTTTATTAAGCAGCCCCGCCAACCCTGCATCCCCTATTCCTGTGCCTTTAGGCACTTATTTGGTTGAACAACCTGCCGTGAATGGAGAAGCTCATTATGATTATGAATTTCTCCACATCGACAGCCTGGGTTACTCAGTGACGCTGCAACAGGATGTTACCGGAAAAACACTTTCAATTGCCAATTATTGCTATTATCCTGAAATACCAATTTCTGGGGACTTGGTAGACACGATTTGTTATGGTAACTATGATTTCAATTTACCACAAGGAAATCTTTCCGGTACTTCAGGAGGCACAGTTTATTACTCTTTTGTCAGAGGGCCCGGCGATACATTAAGAGACATCACATCAATCAATCCAACCACAGCAGGTTTGACTTCCGGTCAAACTTACACCATCATTTTAAAGTATGTTCCCAATGATCCTGCAAAATGCCAAAATACCCAAATCCTGACCGGAGGGCTATTCATCAGGAATTGCTCTATCAGTGGATACGTCAAGGTTGATACTGACAACAATGGAATTGGCGATACTCCATTGGAAGGAGTAAAAATCACCCTTTTGACCGAAAATCTTGATTATGTTGCTGAGAAGTTTACCGACAACAACGGTTACTTTGAATTCAATTTTTTACCGCCTGGAAATTATATTCTTGTACAAACCCAGCCAAACGGATACGACAGTCTGATGGATGAAGACGAAGACCCTGACGGAGACCCTATGGATGGTGATGTCATGGTAAACGATACCGTTTTTGTAAGACTGCTGATTGGTGAGGCTGACATTGAAAACAATTTTGTTGAGCAGGCCCAAGTTGTTCCAATAGACCTTCGTGGTTTTGGCGCCACTCCCGGAATTAAAGGTGTGTCAGTAAAATGGCAGTCTGGAGAAGAGAAAAACTTTTCTCACTTTGAGCTTTATAATTCAGCCAATGGGAAAGTTTTCAAAAAAATAGCAGAGATACCTTCAAAGGGAAGTGGGTCCATATATCAGTTTTTTGATGCATCTCCTTATCAGGGGGAGAACTATTATTATTTGAATATGGTAGATCTGGATTTGAAACAGAAGCAAAGCAAATATGCCATTGCCAATTTTAAAGGAAACAGACAAATCACCTTTTATCCAAATCCGGTTCAGGATGTATTATATGTCCAGGGCACGGACGACAATAGCTTCATCAAAATTATGGATCTAACAGGTAAATTACTGCAGAAAACAAGCACAGGAGCAAACAACAGCACAACCATTGAACTCGGAAAGATGGAATCAGGTATCTACATCATGGAGTACAAATTCGGAGGCGAATTATTTTATGAAAAAATCATGGTAACATCATATTAAAGATTACTTATTAGAACTGTGATGATAGCGGGTTGTCCATTGGCACCCGCTATTTTTTTTCTTATATACCCATACAAGAATTTATTAGTTTAGTGCCTGTTAAATAAATAAGTGCTACATCCAATGGAAACTTTAATTCAAGATGCCTCAATAGAATGGTCGGACCTGGGAGGTAATATTAGAAGAAAAATTATGGCCTTTAATGAGGAAATGATGATTGTGAAGGTAGAAATGAAATCCGGGGCCATAGGAGCATCGCACCATCACATCCACACCCAAGCGAGTTATGTCTCTAAAGGTGTTTTTGACATTACCATTGATGGTACAACACAAAGACTTCAAGCAGGTGATGTATATTTCGTTCCATCTATGGTGGAACATGGGGCATTATGCATAGAAGATGGAGAGCTTGTTGATGTTTTCCATCCTTTAAGAAAAGATTTTCTATAATTTCATTGCTGAAGCCGGAGCTTAAATAAAAAAGCCTTAGCAAATCAATAATGCTAAGGCTTTTTTATTTTATAAGTATTTCGTGATTACATGCCTCCGGATGAAGCATATGTCTCGAAAGCAACTTTTTTATAAGCTTCTTCTTTTGCAAATTTTAGTTCTGTAAGCATTTGATCAGGAACTTTGTATCCAGGTGTCACCCTAATTCTTCTCAATCCTTCGTCCATCATTACAAATGAGGGATATCCAGCCCTTCCTTTCAAAAGGCTCAAGGCAAGCTCGTGAGTACCTTTCCTGCCTCCAGGTATGAGTTTGTAAGTATAGTTGTCAAAAACAATCTCTTTGTCTTGCTCTGCATCAAATTTGACAGCAACAAAGTTTTCATTCATATACTTTACGACCTCGGGATCCTGGAAAGTTGTTGCGTCCATTTTTTTACACCAACCACACCAGTCTGTATAAACATCGATGAACATTTTTTTATTGGTTTTTTTCACCAAATCAACACCTTCTTCCCAGCTGTACCATGTGATACTTTCCTGGTTACCTGCCACCATTTGATCTTGCGCGTAAGAATGTACAACGACCATAAAAAAGGCAAACAATAAAGTCATATAGATTTTATTCATAATGTATAATCTTTTACTTGAAACAAAGATATGTAATTCTAAAATATATTTTGTTAAACAAATTTTAAGAAAAACATCATATTGCCCAATTCAATAACGCACTCCCCCAGGTAAAGCCACTACCAAAGGCTGCAAGGCATACCAGGTCTCCCTTTTTTACTTTTCCAAGCTCATAAGCTTCGCACAAAGCTATTGGTATGGAGGCCGCAGTGGTGTTTCCATATTTTTGAATGTTGTTGTAAACTTTATCATCACTCAAGCCCAATTGTTTTTGCACGAATGAGGCGATCCTTAAATTGGCCTGATGTGGAATAAACATATCTATTTCTGAGGGAGATTTCCCGGTTTTCTGAAGTGCTTCCTGGATGACTTCGGGGAATTTAGTTACCGCGGTTTTGAAGACGAGCTGCCCATTCATGTTGGGAAATAGCAGTCCATCATCCAACATTTTCTGTGTTACGAAAATATCGCCGGGATTTCCTGTTTCCTCAAACCCAAATTTGTCTTTCCCAAGGTGTTTTCCTCCGTGTGATCCGGGGCTGATCATAGCAAGTTCTTCTGCATGGGTTCCATCTGAATGCAAGTGCGTGGTGAGAATGCCCTCGTTTTCATCATTTGTCGGTTGTAAAATAACGGCACCGGCACCGTCGCCAAATATTACTGTCACAGTACGGCCTTCTGTAGAATAATCCAAGCCCATGCTGTGCATTTCTGCACCAACGAGCAAAATGTTTTTGTACATGCCCGTTTTGATGAACTGGTCAGCAACACTCAGTCCATAGACAAAACCACTGCATTGGTTTCTGATATCCAGTGCAGCACACTCCGATTTGGTAATTCCCAATTCCCGCTGCAACAAGACTCCACATCCAGGAAAATAATAATCCGGGCTAAGTGTTGCAAAAATGATAAAATCTATGTCTTCCTTACTGATACCAGCACTTTCAATGGCTTTTTTTGAAGCTTCGGCCCCCATCGTAGTCGTGGTTTCTTCATGCTTTTTTGCATACCTTCTTTCCTTTATCCCCGTCCTCTCCTGAATCCATTCATCGGAGGTGTCCATATAATTTGTCAATTCATTATTGGTCATTACATAGGATGGCAAGTATTTTCCAATACCCGCTATTTTGGAGTACGTTTTCATTTTTAAGCTTTTTAAATTTTCTTCGAAGAAATATCAATTTGAATTCTACGCCAAGATATACCAAACGTCAATAGATTTGGCCATTTCTAGACTGAAATTTAAGGTTGAATGGTGGATAGAACTCAATAAAGAAACTAACCAGCGACAGATGAGGAACCCGATGTATAGGAAATGTTTGCCTAGAATGTTAATTTTTGAATATTTATATGAATTATGAGGCTTTGGCTTTTTATTTGATATTTGTGATTGACAAACACTCCAATTGAACCAAATTTCTACCACATGAAAAAAATTAAAATCTGGCTGATTACCACCCTGCTCACCATGTCAGCTTTAATCTCTAAGGCCCAACAAGATTCGATATTGTTATTTGTTTCGTATGACCAGACATATTATACAGAATATGTCGTCATGTACAAAGCCCTCACAGCTGCAGGATATTTTGTAGATGTCAGAAGCGCTACAAATGGATACGCAACCACTTATATGGTTGGGAACTTTTCTGCTCAAGGCTATGCCAATTATTATCAAAGTTTTAAAGACCAGTACCTGACCATGTTTGACACGCCCTGGTCGGATGCAGATACTTTATTTCCAAATCCCGGCATCCCATTGAATGGAAGTATCAATGACCTGCAAAACCTGGATGCATATAAGGCAATGGTGATTGCAGGAGGTACAGGTAGCATTGATTACAGAATTGACGGATCATATCCTTCACAAAGAGAATTACCATCTGGAACCATCCAGGCTAGCGCAGAAAAACTCAACCAACTGGCTGAGGAAGCCCTTGAATCGGGGAAACCAGTCATTGCACAATGCCATGGCGCTAGTCTGCCAGCTTTCTGGAGGGTATCAGGAACGAATGGTCAAGGCTTCGACAATTTGGGCATCAGCATCTTAGCCGGCCAGGAAGCAACAGGCTTTCCCGACGGCAATACTGCAATTTACATGAATAATCTTGGCATTAGTTATCTGGCAAACGACCCCGTTGTGCTTTCAAGCCCTACTTCTGGCTTCGAAGACTTTGGTTTGGGTCAAAATCGACTGGGCACAAGCAGAGACTGGCATCCATATACAGTAGCACACACTGCCAAAACACTGATCAATGTACTCCGGACGTATCCCGGTAATGACCTCAAAGACACAATTTCTGTTTTGTTGGTGCACGGAGGAGCTACCAATTGTGCCGGTGGGGATATTCCATGCAATCACGGCATGACCGGAGAATCCATTCCCGCAGATTACCTAAATCTGGACAGTTTACTCAAAGCCAACTCTCAATTTGATGACTTTGTGTTTCAGGTATCCGATGTCAACCTTATCGTCAATGCAAGCAATAGTTATGCTTTCAACCAAAACAACGAATGTGAAATCATCAAATATCTGGCGCAATATGACGTGATTGTATTCTTCAAACATTGGGCGACACAGGTTTCCAATCCATTTAAAAGTGCGCTGGTGAAATATGCAGATTATGGTGGTGGAGTTGTCAGTCTCCATCATGGCTTATTTGACACCAATAAATTTGGAATTGTAGACACCCTATTCCAGGCAGTGTCGGCGCTAGCAGGATGGAGTCCTTCTCTCACCAATATCAATTATTACAGTACTAATTATGGCCACTTTACTACGACATATGGCATCAACTACACCAATTCTTCAACTGCCCCTGGTGTTTGGGATATATCAAATCCTTTGAAACCAGGTGCTAATCTCAGTTTAAGTCGTTACAGATATTTCACGATATTCGATGAGTTGTATGCAAATTTGCAATTTCGTCCTGAAGCAACTTTTGGAACAGGAGTTAACCAAATTACACCTTTATTCTCAAATGGAAATGCTTCTTTCGGAAGCGGAAGCCCACATCAGCACGTTCAGGGTTTTACGAGATTGTTTTCATCCAATCCTGCTGATGAGAGCATCGGGAAAATTGTCTTTGCTCAATCCGGGGAAAGAAAGGCCAATTTCAGATTGCCCAATCCATATGCTCAGTTCATACGCAATGCGACTTATTGGGCAGGTTCAAAAGTAAAAATTGATTATCCGAATAAACACTGGACCGCAAACTCAGGAGGTGCGTGGACCGGAGAATTAAATTGGGAAGGCGGATCCATGCCTACGCCATGCCATGATGTAATTATCGATAAGGAAATGCCGATTGAGGTTCAACTTCCCCAGAACAACATTTTGGAAGTCAACAGTTTATACCTTGGGGCGCTCAACAGCCTATTGATTCCTTCCAATACTGTATTGAACGTTACCCATCAGTAAGGAAACGAAAGTTTACCCATTGTAAGCAACGAAGGTTCCCATGGGTATTCTACTGGATTTGGATTAAAATTTTCGTTGGCCAGGTAGGCAAAAACGAGAGCTTCTTTTGCATCTGATGAAATGCCCAATGCAGCAAAAGCCTTAATTTTCCAATCAGGCAATGCCATTCTGAGTCCGTCGATCAGATATTTATTGTGAATGCCACCGCCACTCACATAAACTGCACCATTGTTCATCCCGCTCAATTCTATGGCATCAGCAATACATCGCACGGTCAACTGTGCTGCGGTCGCCATCAAATCTTCAGGCTGGACTTTTGCTTCACCAAAAAAGGATAAAAACCAATCCAGGTTAAAAATCTCCTGACCAGTGCTTTTGGGCATTGTAGCTTTAAAAAACGGCTCATCCAGCATGGTATTTAAAGCTGCGTCTATTACCCTTCCCTGTTTTGCTATTGCTCCACCCTGGTCGAATTCCTGCTGAAAATACTTTCTAGCGATTGCATTTAGAATCGTATTTCCCGGGCCTACATCGCTGGCAATGGGACTTGATGTCTTGTCCAGGGTAGTCAGGTTGGAAATGCCACCTATGTTGAGCAGCACCCTACCCTCATCCGGTGAAGAAAAAAGTGCAAAGTCGGCATAGGGCGCAAGTGGCGCACCTTCACCTCCGAATGCGATGTGTTTTTGCCTGAAATCGCTAAAGGTCAATATTCCGGTGTGTTTTGCTATGTGATCTCCATCTCCAATTTGTAGCGTCGCATTGGGGTATGCAACCTGTTGGTGAAGGCTTTTGGGAGCATGAAAAACAGTTTGTCCGTGACTTGCAATGCAGTCGATATCTTTTGCTGACAAATTTGCCTTCTTTAATACCTCATTCACCGAATGTGCTGTGAACAGCCCGAAAGCTTCGTTTAAAATGGTAAGCTGCTGGAGATCTACCTGCTTTACACCTAAAACACTTAATATGTCTTTTTTCAAAGCCAAAGGCATGGGAACAGTTTCGAAATAGATGGTTTCAAACCTGGTATCTCTGCCAAAGCCTGAAAACCTGAATATGCCTACATCCAACCCATCACAAGATGTCCCGGACATCAAACCAATGATGGTTCGGTCAGACTGTTGTGACAATTGATATAATTGCTCAAACTTCTGCATGGCTTTGCTTTATGTGATTGAATATCAGATCCGGATGGTGCCTGGTATTTTCGATGAAAAGTTTGTTGGTCTCCAGACCTCCATTTACTACGCCCGCAAGGTACAACCCTTCAACATTGGACTCTAAGGTCTCATCGTTCAATATAGGACGCCTGGTCTCGTCATCAGTAAATTCAATACCGCATGCCTCCAGAAATCCATAGTCTGGTTTATAGCCTGTCATAGCAAGAACATAGTCGTTTTCAATTTCCATCAATCCGTCCGGGGTTGTAATGACCACACTGTCTTGTTTAATCTCTTTAACTTCGCTTTCAAAATAGGCCTGTATCGACCCTTCCTTGATCCTGTTTTCCACATTGGGAAGTATCCAGTATTTTACATTCTGGTACAACTCCTTTTCACGCACCACCATGGTCACCTCAGCACCTTTGCTCCAGGTTTCCAGGGCAACATCACAAGCACTGTTGGCTCCTCCAATGACCACCACTTTTTGACCTATGTAGTGGTGGACTTCATCGTAGTAATGTTTTACTTTACTCAATTCTTCTCCGGGAATATTCAATTTCCTTGGAGTATCATAGAAGCCTGTACATACAATGACTTTTTTTGCATGAAAGACCCCTTTACTGGTATGAATGGTAAACGCGTCCTCTTTTTTTTCAACTGATTCAACCCTGTTTCGATACCTGATGTCCAGCTTGTAATAATCCACCAGTCGGCGGTAGTATTCCAGTGCTTCAGATCTTGTTGGTTTATCATTGTGAGAAATGAAAGGTATGTCTCCAATTTCAAGCTTCAACGATGTAGAGAAAAAGGTCATATTGCTTGGAAAATGAAATACAGAGTTTACCAGCAAGCCCTTTTCAAAGATTACTGCTGTCAAACCTTCTTTTTTGGCTCTGATGGCACAGTTTATTCCTGTTGGTCCTCCCCCAATTATAGCTACATCGATCATGCCCTCATTAATTTCTATTTAAGATAAATTATTCTCATCCTTTTTTAGCCAGAAGTAGGCTCTTTTCCCTTGATATTCAACATCTTTATAGGGATATCTCTCAATAATATCTACCACTGTAAAACCGGCATTCACTGCCAGATCTTTGACAGTGTCTGAATCAAAAAAGTAAAAATCTATGTCGACAGACGTCCCCATCATGGTTTCCATATGTTTAACTCCCTCACCAATATGAAAACTAAACAAAAATTCACCCCCATTCTTTAGCGCTCGAAAAGCCTCCTTCAAAACAAGTGACACACCATTTATATCAAAATTGACAATTGCGTAAAACGCGATGGCAGAACCAACCGTTTCATCCAAATATGGAAGATCCAGCATATCTCCCGCCAGGAAATTGATTCCTGGAAAGAGCGTTTTTGCATTATCAATCATTTGAGGAGCAAGGTCGATTCCAGTCAAATTTCTCACGCCACAATTGCTCAAAAAATATGAAGTCTGGCCCGGCCCACAGCCCAAATCTATCATAAGACCTTTGTCTTTATACTCATGTGCAAAAGCTTTGAGAAGAATGCGGTCCAGATGTTTATGATCCAATTCGTCCTTCAATTGTCTTGTATATTCATCAGCCATTGCGTCGTATGATAACTTGACACCTTGTTGATCTTGCCCTTTAGTACCATTCTTAAGAAATGTGACCAATTTGGAGACGGCCCTGGCTCTATGGGATATGGTGTTTTTGATTTCATCACCCAAGACACCAAAACTTTCTGAAAACCCTTCAGGAATGAAAATTGGATCGTAGCCAAATCCCCCGGTTCCGCTTGGTTTTGCGCCAATACTTCCTTCAACAATTCCTTCAAACAAGTATTCTATATTGTTCTGAATCAAAGCAATCACAGTCCTAAATCGTGCTTTGCGGTTTTGTTTGCCTTGCAGATTTTGTAAAACCAAAGCTATGTTCTTCTCATCATTCCTGTCATCTCCCGCATATCTTGCGGTATGGACGCCCGGCCTTCCATCCAGTGCTTCGACCTCCAGCCCGGTATCCTCGGCAAATACATCCTTATCCAACAATGCGTGAATGTGACGAGCCTTGATCAATGCATTTTCTTCCAAGGTGGCACCATCTTCTATGATATCTCCCTCAAAACCAATGTCTTTGAGCGATTTGAGCGTCCAGTTTGATGGCAGCATGGCTGAAATTTCTTTCACTTTATGGACACTTCCTGTGGCGGCTATTAGTTCTCTATTCATCATTCTTCAACTTTATATAAGCTCCATAAATTCAACATATTCAAACCATTATTCGTATAACCTTTAAGTTTTACTGAATGAAATATTGAAGATTCGTCATAAAATAGAAAAATTACAGGAGCCTCATCTATCAAAATTCTTTCCAATTGATGGTACAATTCATACCGCTTTTCATCGTCAGTCTCCTTTATAGCTAGCTCGTAAATCCTATCAAATTGGGCATTTGAAAAATTGGTATAGTTGGGTGGAGCCGGATTTTTTGAATAAAACACGGTGAAGTAACTCTCTGCATCTGGATAATCTGCAATCCAGGAAGCTCTGAAGGTCAGCAGTTTGGAATTGCGCATTCCTTCACGAAGTATACCTGTATCCATCAGTTCAATGGTGGTTTTTACACCTATTACTTCCCATTGCCTTGCAACAAACGTAGCCAGGTCCATGTATTCCGCATTTGTATTGATGACTATCGGTGGAATTTTAGTCAAATCCAGGCCGACTTCCTTGATCAAATCCCTCGCCTTTTCAACATCATAATGATAACCAGGAGTCTCTGTGTCATCAAATGATGGAAGGCCTTTTGGAGTGAATCCGGCAGTCGCAGATTGACCAACTCCATTTCTCAAAGATTCCAGCATCAGTTTCCTGTCCAATGCCCAGTTCAAAGCCTGACGAAATTTTTTGTGTTGCAATGCAGGATGTTCTTTTGCCAGTTTCTGATTGATGCCTATGTATTCAGTATTCAGAAAGGGGGTGCGTACGTACACAATTTTATCTGCTTTATCCGCCCTCAATTTACCTTCTGTATCCAGCAATTCGTTGGCAAAGGAGCTCTCCAATCCTGAGACAAGGTCGAGGTTACCCTTTAAGAGTTCCAGCACAGCGATCTGTTTATCAGGGATAAAGGATGTCTTGATATAGCGTGGTGGATGTGATGAGAAATAACTTTTATCGAAATAATCTTCATTGATCTCCAAAAACAGATTTTGGTTTTCTATCCACCTTTTTTGCTTGTAGGGGCCAGTTCCAACCATGCGCAAGCGGATATCCTTACCATAAAAATCGACTGCCTCTTTTGGCACAATGCTACAGTATTGCATGGTCAGCATACCCATCGTTGGTACAAACGGGGAGGCCAGCTCAATTCTGAAAGTAGAATCGTCAAGCGCCTGAAATGCTTCAGCTCCCGTTACCTTTTCTTTAAATATCCAGGAGCCAGGTGAATTGACACTATTATCGATCAACCTCGAAAAGCTATAGGAAACATCTTCTGCAGTAAGCTTTCGGGTCTTGGTTACGGTTTTAAAACAAGAATCTTTATGAAAAAAAACATCGGTCCTCAGATGGAAGGTATAGGTCTTGCCGTCTTCTGATATATTCCACGATTTGGCGAGTCCCGGAATCACTTTTAAGGAGTCATCCAATGTCACAAGAGTATTGTAGACATGATTCATTACCCACATGTTGTTTTGGCTCTTCGCAAAAGCGGGATCAAGAGAAGTTACAATATTGGGTTGGTTGTATTTGAATACCAAAGATTGATCAATTTCTTCACCTGGCTTGCAGGTAATAAAAATCAGTCCGATGATGAGAGAGGCCGTCAGGTAGGAGAAAATCCTTTTCATGATGTAAAATTAATTTTTCCTACATCAATCAAAATTTTGGAATCAAGATTTCTGCCATTCCAGATATTTATCCACGAAGCTATGGATCAGACTTTGTGTATTTTCATTTACAACACCTTCATTGATTTGTTGCTCAATACTCGATACAGGAAGTTTATCAGGATATACAGTGACACTTAGATAGTTTAAAAAACCGGTCATATGGTCCATTCCACGAAGGTTCCCTGCCCTTCCTGAAGCTACACCTATCAAGCCTGCTTTTCGCCCATTGAATGTTTCCTTATATTTTCTGTTTGAAACTGCATCAATAAACAATTTGAAAGCGCCAGGGAAACTTCCATTGTACTCCGGACTGATGATCATCCAGTTTTTTGAAGGAATCATCATCTCATCCTGGATTTTTACCAGCTCAGGATGGAGGTAATTTTTCTCAAACATGGTCCTGGACAAAAGATCTGAAGGCAAATCTTCTAAGGAATAAAAATGAACATCACCTGGATAAACTGCTTTAAGATAATTAAAAACTACGTCTGCTATCAGTCTCGTTCTGCTGGCTGGCCTGTTGGTCGCACTTAATACTAATATCATATAAATATCGGGATAATGAATAAGCTATACAAATCGGAAATAGATTTAATCACTTAATTGTTACCAATCCCTACACAGTGTAGGGACTGCGTTAGAAAGCCTCGCCGGAGTACCCACTCCGTCTGCGTTTTCTGCCTTGAACTTTGATTTTTTGTTTTCACAATTAAAATGATCAATCCTATTTTCCGATTAGTATACAAAAGAAATCAAATATCTCACCATTAACTCCAAATCAACCAAAAGGTTTATGAATCTTTATCCGTTATTTGCTGTTGTGTTTATAGCGTGCCAGGATATAACTCTCATCCAAATTTGCATAGCTTCTTAATTTTCAATTTGTTACCTAACAAACATTAAACAAACAAACTATGAAATTGACTTTTTTTGGCCAATCATGCTTTCTGATCGAAACTTTGGGAAAACAGCTTTTGATCGACCCCATGATTTCTCCAAACCCAATGGCTTCAGGAATAGATATCAATGCTCTGAAGCCGGATTACATTTTACTCACTCATGGACATTACGACCACGTTGCAGATGCGGAGACTATTGGTAAACAAGCCGGATCTACGGTAATTTCAAGTTATGAAGTGGCGGGCTGGTATGAAAAAAAGGGACTAAAAGCCCACGGTATGAATTTAGGTGGAAAATATAAATTCCCATTTGGAACGGTTAAATATGTCCAGGCTCTGCATTCCAGTGTTTTGCCTGACGGAAGTCATGGAGGACCTGCGGGTGGTTTTGTTCTCTGGAATGAAGAAGCTTGTATTTACATAGCCGGTGACACAGCTTTAACCCTGGACATGCAGCTGATACCAAAGACTTGTCCAAAATTGGATGCAGCCATATTACCTGTTGGTGACAACTTCACCATGGGCTACGAAGATGCATTGATTGCCAGCGACTTAATTGAGTGCAACAGGATCATAGGATGTCATTTCGACACCTTCCCGCCCATCAAAATTGACCATGACCTTGTAACTAAAGCATTCAAAGATCAAAATAAATCCATAATTTTGCCCCTCATTGGCGAAGACATTGCCATCTAGAAATATTATATGGGAAAAATTATTGCAATTGCAAATCAAAAAGGAGGGGTTGGCAAAACAACAACCTCCATCAATTTAGCTGCGTCTATTGCCATACTTGATAAAAAAGTATTGCTTGTAGACAGTGATCCTCAGGCCAACGCCACGAGCGGTGTGGGCATCGATGCATCAACGGTGGAAGTGGACACCTACGAATGCCTCGTCCACGGTGCCGACCCAAAATCAGCCATTATGGCTACAAACACTGCGAATCTTTCACTCATTCCTTCCAGTATCAACCTCGTTGGGGCTGAGATTGAAATGGTAGATTTCGAAAAGAGAGAGTATAAGATGAGGGAAATGCTTTCTAGCATCAAAGACGATTATGACTACATTTTTATTGATTGTCTGCCATCTCTTGGCTTGATCACTGTAAACGCGCTTACTGCAGCCGATGCAGTTTTAATACCGGTCCAGTGTGAGTTCTTTTCATTGGAAGGTTATGGAAAATTGAAAAACACCATCAATCTTGTAAAAAGCAACCTCAATCCGGACCTGGAAATAGAAGGTATAGTTATGTCTATGTACGACAAGCGACTGCGCATGGCAAACATGGTCATCGAAGAAGTGAAAAACATCGTTACTGACCGGATTTTCGATACCATCATTCACAGAAACAGCAAGGTAGGTGAAGCACCTAGTCTGGGCCAACCTGTCATTGTTTACGATGCCGCTAGCAAAGGAGCCATCAATTTCCTTAACCTTGCACTCGAATTTTTGAAAAACAACGGAAGCGACGTACAGTACAGCTTGCAAACAACCGATGAAGATGACACCGCCGAATAATAAGAAAAAAGAATTGGGTAAAGGCCTCAGAGCCCTGCTCTCCAATATTGAGCAAACCAACAACGTAGAAACCAAAAAAGAAATGGTCAAAACCCTGACCAGCACCACGTCAGCGA
The DNA here is from genome assembly GCA_020436935.1 of Saprospiraceae bacterium. GTDB lineage: Bacteria > Bacteroidota > Bacteroidia > Chitinophagales > Saprospiraceae > JADKBO01. The sequence goes on along the minus strand of JAGQWX010000029.1, from coordinate 18,559 downwards.
TACCCGTGGAAGAAATTGAAGTCAATCCATTTCAGCCCAGGATTGAATTTGATAATGAAGCACTCATGGACCTGGCAAAAAGCATAAAAGTTCATGGTTTGATTCAGCCTGTAACCGTAAGGGCAATGGGCGACAGCAAATACCAGATCATCAGTGGTGAGCGCAGATGGAGGGCGTCAAAAATGGCCGGACTCAAAGAAGTTCCTGCCTACGTCAGAGTGGCCAATGATCAGGAAATGCTCGAAATGGCCCTCATCGAGAACATTCAAAGAGCAGACCTCAACGCCATAGAAATTGCCATCTCCTACCAGCGCCTAATGGATGAATGCGCTTTAACCCATGAAGCCCTGGCTGACAGAGTTGGAAAAAACAGATCTACTGTAACCAATTATGTAAGATTGCTCAAACTGCCTCCTGAAATCCAGACAGGTATAAAATCAGGGGAGTTTTCAATGGGTCATGCAAGGTCTTTGGCTGGCATAGATGATATGGTACGCCAGCTCCATTTGTACAAAAAAGCAGTTTCAGATCATTTATCCGTGCGTCAGCTCGAGCAATTGGTCAAGGACAGCACGAATTCTAAGTCTGGTCAGGAAAAAATTCAGGAACTACCCAGAGATAACGAAATCAACAGAATAACCAAGGAACTCAGCAAAATCATGGGCGTCAAAATTTCTATAAAAAGAGATGCCAAAGGAAAAGGAATGGTGCAAATACCATTTTCTTCAGATGTAGAGTTCAACAGTATTTATGATTTGTTAAAAGAGTTGGAAGACTAACCATTTTCTCTTCTTGTTTCGTTTTTTGAAAGCAAACCACAAATATTGGAAAGGTTGAATTGGCTGAATAGAGGTATAATGATTTTAATGTTCATAGGTTTCAGTGCAATTGGTGCATGGAGCCAGAATATTACCACGGCCAGTGACACCATCAGTGTTTCGGACACCACCAAAAAGAGCAACACCTTTTTTACGCTGTTTCGTGGTAAGCCTGGGAGAGCTGCGTTGTACAGTCTGGTAATACCCGGGGGGGGCCAGGCCTATAATAAAAAATGGTGGAAGGTTCCGCTAGCCATTGGCATCGATGGAGTAGCATATTACAATGTATACTTCAATCAAACTTTATACAAAAAATACGACAACATTTATAAAACCTTAGCCGGTGGAGGCAGTCATCCTGACTTTTTTTCTGCTTCGGATGTCGCACCTCTAAGATCTGCTTACCGACAAAAATATGAGTACGCCTGGTTGTATTTTGGGATAGCCCATCTGGTCACAGTATTTGACGCCTTTGTAGACCGACATTTGATTGAGTTTGATATCTCACAAGACCTGTCTCTCGGACCTCCTGAATTGCAGACTGTCCCGGTATCAAATATCATCAGCGTTTCTATTCCTTTGTCCAGCTTTTCATTCACCAAGTAACCACCAACGAGTTGGTTTTTTGCTGACTTTATAATTTGTGGAAATGTATTTACTGATGTGGTCGGTCATTTCTTCAATGCTATCTGTAAATAAAACCAGTTTTCTGTCATTCGACGAAATCGTACCATTGACAATCATTTTGTCAATAAATTGATTGATCTCTTCATAATAATCTGTCCCCATGATCACCAAAGGGAAACTGTGCAGAAATCCGGTCTGGATGAGGGTCAAGGTTTCAAAGAGTTCGTCAAGTGTACCAAAACCTCCTGGTAAAACAACAAAAGCATAAGAATATTTGACCAAAAGAACCTTTCTCACAAAGAAGAATTCTACATCAACATAATCGTGCATGTATGGGTTGGTCACCTGCTCATGTGGTAGTTTTATGGTGCAACCTACTGATCTGCCTCCATTTTCGAATGCGCCACGGTTTGCAGCCTCCATGACACCAGGGCCACCGCCTGTCATAGTCGTCAAGCCCATAGCTGCAATTGCTTTTCCGCATGCCATTGCCAATTGATAATCGGGGTGATCTTCTTTGAATCTCGCAGAACCAAATACAGAGATGCATGGTCCTACAAAGTGTAACTTTCTGAATCCCTTTATCAGTTGCATCCCAGTCTTGAAGACCATAGATAATTCCTTACCCCGACTGTTGGGGCCATCTAAAAATTCGGTGTTCTGATCAATAATTGGCTTTCCTGTAGGAAGGGTCTTCGATCTTATAATTTCTGTCAAAATCCTAGTCGATTAATGTGGTATTAAAGTCAGTGTACGCAAGAACAAGTAAATCATATGTGGTGATGATTCCACAAAGCATATTGTTGTCATTGACTACTGGTAGGCATTTAAAGTTGTTTTCTAAGAAAATTTCTACAGCTTTGCCAATTCTTTCTTCTTCGCCGATTGTCAAAGGTTCTGAAGTCATAATATCCGAAACCAAATTACTTCTTAGAAGTATACTGTTACGAGCATCAATGCCTTTGGCCTTTGAATCTGTCCCCCATTCTTTGATAAGCAACATATCGGATTGACTGACTATACCAATCACCTTACCTTGCTCGTCCAGAACAGGCAGATGGTGTACTTTGTGTTTATCAAATACAGCTTCCAGGTCAACGAGTATGGTATCCTTCCCGACCGAGACCACATTTTTACTCATGACTTCTTTTACTTTGTATTGATTGAGCTTATGCGCAGCATTCTTCATTTTGGAAAATTATAAAACAAACATAAACAATTTTACAAGACAGGGCATATATCAAAATCAATTATTGCCATGAGGACAATCAATGAAAGATCAACACCAAAACCTCTGATATTTTATTTTACATTTGTAACAAAGTGATCATTTTGCATGCAACTCAATAAACCTTCAAGGAAAAAACCTGCCTTCCCCATCAGCGCGGACCTATTAAAATACCTCAAGCATTACGGCAGATTGACCGACTTGCCGCTGCAGTACGATGACATGGGCAGGTCAATGGCGAGAATACCGCTTTTGGACAGAAATGGAAATGATACTTTCTGGGAGACCATTTATTACCATGATTACGAACTTGAAGACATCCATTATAACCTCTGTGTGATATACGCAGTATTGAAGTACGATGGCAATCTGGACATGATCAAACACCTGAGTGTCAGTCGAATAGATTTCTGTCGATTTGGGAATACCAATCCTTATAGGATAAGAATTATCAATAAGTTCAACGACAATTATGATCATTTTTACATCAAAAAAGTAGATGCCTCCAGGGTCTACGGACTTGAGCTGGAAGACATATTGTCTCCCAACAGAGTTACTTATTTGCTCAATGAAAAAACTTTGATTGAGGAACATATCGCAGGAATTCCAGGAGATGTTTTTACTGAGAATAACTTGAATGTCTCAAAATTTGACCAAATCAGGATTGCAAAAGAATTCATCAAATTCAATGAAAGATGTTTTATCAGATTATTGGGAGATATGCGTTCCTACAATTACATCGTGGATATCACGCCTGACATTGAAGGCATGCAATACAGGATAAGGGCCATTGACTTTGACCAGCAAAGTTTTGAATCCAGGAAGACTTTTTACCTGCCCCAATACTTCAAAGAGAACAATGCCATCATCCTGCTCGGATTGAAATACCTCACACACGAGACTGTCAAACAATACCAGCACGAAGAGCATACCAATATAGCCAGAAGAGCAAAAGAATCCATGGCTAAGCTGGAAGCTTTACTCGATCTGATGGAAAAAGACCAGCTCAGCTTTCAGGACAAGATCGAACAACTCCGTAGTGAATTGGCAACACACCACAAATACGAGGCATTCAACAGTTGTGAAAACATGGGCCAATTGGTAAGAACAAATATTAAATTGCTCCTCCAGAAAGAATTCATTCAGGGAGTCAATTAACTTTGCTGTCTGAAATTCAAATTTTTCTACCAACCAAATTGAAGCACTTATGATCGCAGTAAATTCTGAGATAGGCCAATTGCGTAAAGTCCTTGTGCACAGACCAGATAAAGGCATAGCACGCATCACCCCGAAAAGAGCTACCGAATTGTTGTTTGATGACATCGTCTACCTCCCGCAGATGATTGAAGAACACAAGATATTCACCAATGTTTTGTCTGCCATGATCGGCAAACAAAACGTTCTTGAGGTAGAGGATCTCTTATACAATTGTCTTGAAACAGGAGGGGAATCCAGAGAGAAACTCATCCTTGATGTGATCGATTATGAGGAGCTCCCTGGCGACTATTATCGCATTTTATCTGCCATGGACAACGATACCTTGACCAAGGTCCTTGTCACAGGTTACCAGAGTGAAGATGATTTCATATTTTTTGACCCTATTCCAAACTTTATATTCACAAGAGACATAGCCGTCGGTGTCAATGATCATGTGATAGTAACCAAGGCCGCAAAACAAGCCCGTTTTAGGGAAAACTTGCTGACTCGATTTATTTTCCAGCATCATCCATTTTTCAATGCAACCTCCAACGACAATAAAATCATAGACCTCAACAATGTGGACGAATTCCCACCTTCAAGAAATGGCGAAAAGGTAAATGTCGAAGGGGGAGATGTCATGATCATCAACGAACATTATCTGCTGATCGGCTCCTCAGAACGCACCAGCGGTCACGCCATCAAACTGATCCGCGATTATCTTTTCAAACACAACATCATCGACAATGTGGTGCGCATCAATATTCCTGACGACCGGTCATACATGCACATAGACACACTATTCACCAGGATATCAGAAAAAGACTTTGTCTGCTTCAAGCCCATTATTTTTGATGGCAACAGTTCCAATGTGGAAGTATATTCTAAAGATGGCAGCATTAAGATTTTTGACAGCGTAAAATCTTTCATTCTCACAGAAATCAATCCTGATGCCAATTTTATATTCAGCGGTAACGGCATATCGCCCTATCAGGAAAGAGAACAATGGACAGACGGATGTAACCTGGTCACCATAAAACCGGGAGTCGCCATTTCTTATGACCGAAATCCAAGGACTGAACAAGCTTTCAGAAATGCAGGGTACAACATCATCGGAGCAGAGGCATTGCTGGAAATACTTGAAGACGGCGCCATGACTCCTGACATGATCAAAAATACCATCATCACCATACCCAGCAGTGAACTGTCAAGAGCCAGAGGAGGCTCCCACTGTATGACCTGCCCGTTGATCCGGGATCAGATCTAGAAACTCCAGCGCAATTGCACTTTGAAATCAGTTTTAGACGGACCCGAGATCAATTCTGTACCCGAACTGATTTCATCAATGTCCTGATAGATGGTTTGCGAAAACTTGGTTTCAAGTGTAAGTCCCCGGGCGAGGCTCTGACGATAAATCAGATAAAACCTCCTGCCCTTGTTTTGAAAAAACGGAATGCTGTACTCGTAAAGCAAATCATTTTCATACATGTACACCCTGGAATCAAAACCATTGGCATCAAACATGGCATATCTTCCAATAACATCAAATGACCTGCCGATTGGTTTGTATAATACGTCAAAAAACAAAAGGTTACCTTGAGTGCCTTTGTTGTCAGAATTGGCTTGAGATACTTCAGCCCTGGCTTTAAATTCCAGATCTTTATTGACCTTCTGTGAAAAATGAACCCTTAACTTTTGAACTGTAAAATCGGTCAGTGGGTCAATTTTTTCTGTATTTAAAGAAGAATTCCGCTGCTTTTGTTCATACCTGTACATGACATAAGCATTGAATTTCCTCTTCTTAGTGTATTCTATTCTCGCAAGGAATTCCTTCCCTGCACTTGGTGCATCTACCCTGTATCGCAACCACTCGTGCTTCCAGATGTCCTGATAGGCACTAAGTTTCCATTCATTGTTAGGACGTATTTCGGCTCCGATGTACAAAGCCTGTTCATCAATGGGCAGGCTTCCTTCTGAAAAAGCATTCGCCTCCAAAACCTGGTAATCTTTGTCAAACTTCCTGTAATTCACTGCAACATCAGCCCTCCTGCTCAAGGCGATCAAAGCATTGTGGCTCATCGCCTTGCCACCATTATCACTCATGGCCAATTCACCAAAAATGTTTAGATTTTTATAGGTATAATCATAGTCAAAACTTGTATTAACCAGCCTATCCCCATTGAAGTAAAAACGACGATATGGAACAGGGTCTCGCAGTAATGGTGAACTAAAGTAGTACTGCAGGTGATTAAGTCCCAATTTCACCCCTTTGTATCTGTATTCAAGCACACCACCTATATTTTGTTGAGTGATAGAGCCTTTGTTCTCCAATTCCCGGCTTGTTCTGTGCAGTCCGCCCTGAAGCAAAGAGCTAAAAAATGCTTCCGGTTCAGAATTGTCTATGGTATCCAGATTAATAGAACCGTCAATTTTTTTATAACTATAGGCAAGTGTGAGTCTGAGCTGATCAAAAATCTTTACCGTAGCCCCTGCCCCTCTGAAATACAAGTTTTCATTTACTGAGCTGTATTGTCGGAGGTGTTGATTGTTTTTCTTGAAAGAGGTGACAAAAGCACTTTTACCATAGCCAAATCCATTATGTAGGATGAGCCCCTGTCCCATGCTCATGGTATAATCGCCTAAAGAAAGTTGTTCCAACCAGGGTGTCAATTTTTCTGCGTAGACATAGGCAGAATAAAAATCAAAACCGTACTTGCTTTTTTCGCCAAAGAACTGCTCTCCTGCGTCTTTCTCGGCAGTAAATCCAGCCTTAAGCCTTCTTCCGCTGTTGAATCTATACCTGATATATCCATAATTGGGATCTCCCAGATATCTTGTTTCACCATTGCTGTTGGGCAGATATCCTGCCTTATCCTCCAGCGTCCTCTTATATTTTAGAAAAAGTTGCGACTTACCTGCAGCAATGATTTCCCGAAAACCTGAAAAATTTCCACGTTCACCAACCATACAAAAAGGCAGCATCATCCTTGCGGTTGTAATGCCCAAGGCATCCACCGTCTGCAATTCCTCTACAGCTAAAAAGTCGCCATAAGTATTGCGGTGATCGATGATGGCCTGAATTTCCACAGGGGTCAGGAAGAACAATTCCTGGAAGTCGGCAGCTGTAGCTTTGTTGAGGTTTAGAGGATTTTCACCAAAATCATACAATCGCTCAAATGCAGTATTATTGTCGAAGTCTTCTATTTCATTGTTTTCCAAATAGAATTCAAGGATGCGCTCAACAATTGGTCCAATTGAATCGGTTTGGCCAAATGACTTAAAAGCCATGACAAACATGAGCAAAAAAATTATGAACCATTTATTGTTCTTGCACATCAAAATTGGATGTAAATTGATGCCACTAATTTGAGACTTTTAATTGTAAACCGCACCACATTTAAGCTTATTTTGTTTAAATATCATGGAGAAGGTTATATTTGTTTTTTATGAATATCAAAACCTCTTATGGACACATTCTGAAGATCTCACTTCCTATAATGATCGGAAGTGCTGCCCAGAACATCATAGTCTTGAGTGACAACATTTTTCTTTACCATTACGATACTGTTGATTTTGCAGCTATTGGTTTGATAGGTGCTTTTTACCTCATTATTATTGCGATAGGTTATGGTTTTTCAAGAGGAGGACAGATACTGATTGCCCGAAAATACGGAGAACGCGACCATTCTGCCATAGGATCATACTTTCAGAGCCTGGTAGCGTATGAATTGATTTTGGCCTTGCTGCTCTTTTTATTTATTCAATATCTAAGTGAGCCATTTTTCAGGTCTTTGATCAATGATCCTGAGATCCTAAAGTTGTGCCTCGACTACATCCAGTTGCGGAGCTATGGCTTGTTTTTCAGCTTTACCGGAGTCTCCATCATTGCATTGTACAACGCGGTGACCCATACGCGATTCATAGTGATTGACACCGCTATATTAACCATTAGCAACATTGTTCTGAATTATGTTTTGATTTTTGGTCATTGGGGTTTCAATCCAATGGGAATAAGCGGTGCCGCTATCGCTTCTACCCTCTCTGAAGTTATAGCATTTATCGCTTTCATCATCTATATGTTTTTCGACAAGGTGAACAGAAGCTTTGACCTACTCAGTTTTAAAAAGCTGGAGCTCAAATTATTCAAAAACAGCTTCAACATTTCTTTCCCGATGGTGGCCCAGTCTTTTCTTGGCTTAGGAGCATATTTTGTGTTTTTTACATGGATTGAAAACAACAGCAGTGCTGATCTTAAAGTATCCAACCTCATCAGAAATGTGTACCTCATACTATCAATACCAACGTGGGGGTTTTCTACAGGTATAAATACCCTGGTCTCCATTTTTATTGGAAGGCAAAAAAGACAAGCTGTACTTCCCATCACACATAAAACCAATTGGCTGAATCTGGCTTCAACCATGCTAATTTCAGTACCCGTACTTGTACTCCCAAACATATTTCTCTATCCTTTATACGGAGGTGCGGAAGATGACATTATCTCTCAATCCCAGGGATTACTTTTGCTGTTAATTCCTATTTTATTCATGTTTGGCATAGGATCAATTTATTTGAATGGAATCATAGGTACTGGGCATACCCGCAAAGCTTTAATATTGCAGGCAATAGCTACAGGAATTTACCTGGTCTTTGAGTTTTTTGTATTGAAAGTATACAATCTGAATCTCTATTGGGCTTGGTCGGGAGAGTTTATTTACTGGGGTGCAATTCTCTTATTTTCATTTGTCTACCTCAAGTCCAAAAAGTGGCATGTTAAGTCATTTTAGAACTTATCTCTCCTTGAAATTGATTCAATTATGAACAATGGGCGATAAATATTCGATTATCTTATATGTAAAATTGAATTATTTTGAAGATGTCAAAACAAATAGTCATTTGAATTGAACATAGTGCTTGTTTAAGACATCAAAAGAATATGATATTTTCGTTCAAATTATAGCATTGAAATTACAAAGACTAAAGAATCAACCATGAATAACAGAATTTTTTATCTCCTTCTAACCATCATCTTTTTGAATTCTTGTGCCAGGAATCCTGTCACTGGAAAGAGAGAAATCAGTTTGATGTCGGAAGAACAGGAAAAACAAATTGGGGCAGAGAGCGATCCTCAAATAATAGCCACCTATGGTATATATGAAGACAAAGACCTCCAGGCATTCATCACACAGAAAGGACAGGAAATGGCAGCTATTTCACACAGGCCCAACCTGGGTTATGAGTTTAAAATAGTTGACTCACCCGTGGTTAACGCATTTGCCGTCCCCGGAGGTTATGTATATTTCACCAGAGGCATTATGGCACACTTCAACAATGAAGCAGAATTTGCCGGCGTTTTGGGTCATGAAATAGGACATATTACTGCAAGGCACGCCAACGATATTCAGACAAAACAACTGTTTTCTCAACTCCTGCTCATAGGAGGTATGATTGCTTCCGAGCAATTCAGACAATACGCTGATCTTGCCAGCAATGCTGCCAGTGTTTTGCTATTGAAATATTCAAGAGACAACGAATCACAATCAGATAAACTGGGCGTAGAATATTCCACGACCATTGGCTATAATTCACACTACATGGCAGGGTTTTTCAAAACTCTTCAAAAGCTCAGCGGAGAAGGTGGTTCTATTCCAACCTTTTTATCCACACACCCTGACCCGGGAAACAGGTACACAAAAGTCAACGAGTATACTGATGTCGTTCTGGCTTCCAAGGGTTTAACTGCAGATCAGTTAAAAGTGAAGAGAAATGAGTACCTGACAAAGATCAACGGCATCATTTATGGGGATGATCCAAGGCAGGGGTATTTCGAAAATAATGTTTTCTACCACCCGGAAATGAGATTTATGTTTGCAGTTCCCGGAGGTTGGCAGACTGCCAATACACCATCTGCTGTCCAAATGGCTCCAAAGGACAACAATGCCGTAATGATGTTGGAATTGGAACAAGGTTCTGATCTAAACGCCGCAGGGCAAAACGTAATTGAGAGAAATGGCTTAAACGTCATTGAATCAGCGAATACAACAGTGAATGGATTACCTGCTCTGGCAATTCTTGGAGATGTAGTTCCACAGGACCAGGCAACCGGGCAGACCGGCGACCCAATCAGGGCTTTGGTGTATTTGATCAAATACAATAACGCCATCTACAAATTCACGGGTCTCAGTTACAAAAAGACATTTGATAGCTACTCAGGTGCATTTAGAAATACAATGACGAGCTTCAAATCTTTGAATGATGCCTCAAAAATCAATAAGCTGCCAACTCGCGTGAAGATCGTAACAGCTAAACGCAGATCTTCTCTCCAGGACGCCCTGAAAGAATTTGGCATGCCATCTTCAAAATATGAAGACCTGGCCATTTTGAACGGAATGGAACTTTCAGACGTTGTAGAGTCGGGAATGCTCTTCAAAATTCTTGAAGATAGAAAATAGTAAATGATAGGGTTATTATACAACAAAAGCCGTTTTGAGTGATCAGAACGGCTTTTGTATTTTACCTAAGTGCAAAATCACTTTTTAAACTTATCTGTCTTTTCTTCAAATCTTACGTCAACATTCTTCTTCATATGAAATTGTAAATTGATGATGATTTCTTTTACATCATCCACCTCAAAAACTGCTGACTTTACCCTCCCAATCAATTCAAGTAACTCATCAAAAGGCCCTTCAATAATGGTCGAAAATGCTTGCACCTCATGCTTATAACCTGAATGCTGAATGACAGCAATGGCTGCATCTACCCCATCGTAAGCCTTTTTTGTATTGATGGGTATCATTTGAATGGAAAGATTTACATTTTTCTTGATGCTATTTGACATGATTTTTTTATCAAAGATATGCCTTACAGGTCTTTGATGTCTGAGAATTGCTTATGGATTTATATCTCTTATAGATTAATGGCCTCAGTAAGCTGACTCGCCCAGATGCTTATTTTTTCAGGCACACTATTGGCATCCAAATCAATTTTGACCACCTTCTGCCCTTCCTTCACATACAAATATGGCTCATCTGCACATCCGGGACACCCCAAAAAACCGTCCTCATTGAAAAGTCCTTCAGGCATATCCTCCAGTACATCAATGATGGAATTGGCTTTGGAAGGTGCTACCTCAACAGTTTCAAATTCTACGCTATCGGGAAATTGTTCAGGTCCGGCCTGTTTGTAGACTTTGCCGTCGGAATAAAAATAAAAGTTGGTGCAATTGTCTCTGCAAAAAGGAGAATGAATTCCAAATATTAAGTCGTCGGAGAGGTTTCTATCCGAAAATTCTCTGTCACAAGAATAAAAAGCCAAAGCAAGCAAAAAAGTGAGAAGATATGGTATAGATTTCATTTGTCTTTTTATTTCTTAGACGTGTAATATCACCAACTCGTTTGCAAAATTTTCAATTTTGTCGAAAATTGAGGGTTTGAATTAAAGCTTTGGCTACATTCACAAGAAATAACCATCTAACCATAGGTTTGACCGGAAAAATGCCAAAGGTTTCAATCATTTTAAAGTCAAATCCTTCTACGATTGGGAATTAAACTCACCTAAAATTAAAAGACCATGTCGTTCAAAAAATCTTTTACATTATTATTGATTGGTTTAGGTTTTGTGCTCCAGGGACAAGCATTACGTATACCACTAAATACCAACTTCAGATGCTCGGCAGGAAGAGAAGTCTCCGGTGTAGACATTGAGGTCAAATGGAATGCACCAGGAGTAAAAGGCAGAGAAGGTAAGATTTGGGGAACAGATATAGCCTATTTTGGAACCCAGGTATTGGGTTATGGTTCCGACGTTGAATCGCCTTGGAGGGCTGGCGCTGATGAATGTACCACTATCTCATTCAGTGAAGATGTCACCATCAATGGATCCCTTCTCAAGGCTGGCTCATATGCCTTCTTCATCGAACTGCAGGAAACAGGAGCAGAATTGATTTTCAACAAAAACACTTCAGCATGGGGCTCGTATTTTTATGATAAAAGTCTCGATGTTCTCAGAGTCAAAACCAAAATTATAAAAGACCAACCCATGGTGGAACGACTGGAGTATGTTTTTTCAAATCAAACTCCAGATGGTATAGACCTGACTTTGAACTGGGAGCATTGGAGCATACCCATGAGCATTGGAATAGATAGCAAAAAAGTAATTTTAGGCCATATCAAATCAGAAATGACTGGCGAACTTGGTTTTGACCCACCAAGTCTGGTTGCGGCTGCCACCTGGTGTCTCAATAATAATGTCAATCTTGAGCAGGCACTTTCGTGGATTACTATGGCGACCAATCCTAGCCTGGGTGCACAGAAAAGCTTCAGTGCTTTGGGGACAAAAGCACAAATCATGGAAAAACTTGGGCAGTCTGCTGAAGCAAAAAAAGTGATGGAGGAAGGCTTGGCGATTGCCTCGCCTATTGAGCTTCACCAATACGGCAGAAGATTGATAGCACAATCAAAAATTGATGAGGCGTTTGAAATTTTGAATAGAAATTATATACAACAAAAAGGTCAATGGCCAACAACTGTTGGGATGATGAGGGCTTACAATGCCAAAGGTGACGCTAAAAAAGCTTTGGAGTTTGCTGAAAAGTCACTTGAAATGGCACCTGACGACCTGAATAGGAATGCGCTTAAAAGAGACATTGAGCAACTCAAACAGGGTAAATTATTGCCAAGATAGTCGTCTAAACTGTGTCAGATCAATTCATCGTCGATGTAATGTTTGATCTCTTTGGGTTTTGAAAACATCTCTGTATTAAATCCAAGGGTTTTACCTTTGGGTATAGACAGCGATTTCCAATCTGACTTGTTGTACATCTTGCCAATGTACAGTATTTGTCCAATATGGTATGAATAGTGGGCCAATTGCCTGTTGATCGCTTCCAACACAGTATGACCCTGATTTCTGATATAAGTTATGCTAAGCAGATCTTCTGGTTTTAAGGAATCAAGCGCCAACATCAGACAATCCCAACCCTTATTCCAGGCTTCAACTACTTCTTCTTTGGTTTTATAACCTTCTTCAAATTCCTGATCTCTTTTTCGCCAGGTTTTCTCTCCGTCTTCGATAAGGAAATTTGTCCATCTTGACAACATATTTCCACTGAGATGCCTTACGATGATAGAGATAGAATTGCTTCCCGGATCTGGTTTAAAGAACAACGCTTCTTCGGAAACCTGTTCAAAAGTTTTATCTCCCAACATTCTATAGTAAGTGAACTGTTTTACAGCACTTTCTAAAAAATTTTTACCTAAATTTTGTTCCATTATAGGTTTGGTTCACCTGGCCTTACCCGGTGGTGGTTCGCCAGTTTGGTTAAAAAGCGTGCAAGCCTGAATATGATGAATGGCTTGCCGAACATACACCTCTGCAATATATGACCATTTTGGCTATAGAAACAAACATCACAAAATCGTTATGTCCTTTTTAACAAATGGCGAAAGTTTAGTGCCGTGCACGTGCGCAGTAGCTTCAACTCTAAAAGACGAGCTGACACCTTTTATTTTTTTAGCCAGTTTTATAAATCCTCCTGCTAGAAAATTACCAGCTTCAACTTTGTCCATTTCTGATTGAAATATAGTAAATGGCAACTCAAAAGGTATCTCGATCACATCTTGTTTTTTGACATCAAGTGTGGTGTCCAAAACTATTGTCCCACATGTGTATTCGTCAACCAATTTGTTTTCCTTCCTTCCCCGGCTGTATTTTTCAATCAGCTTCACCTCTATATGGTCAAGACTGCTGTCTCTCAGACTGGTCACAATGACTTTGCCATTAATGATACCGGAACTTGCTTTGACTTTCTCTGGTATCTCAATATTGATCCTGATGTCTTCGATGCCAAGCATCTTCTTTATTTCTCCAAACATTCTCTGCAATTTTAATTACCCCAAAGTTATATCATTCCCGGCTGCAATGTAAATCGCATCGACCAAAGCGCTCTAATTTAATATCGGCAGTGAGAGGTATCCTACAAATTGCTCATCCTCCGGGAATGTTTCATTGGTGTAATCCTTGATCACGTTATAAAGCGTATCTCGTTCAATGGGTTTTTTATGAACTGCTTTGATAAGATTGACCAATTCCCTCGTGCTGAGTGCCGGGTTTTGCTCTTCGCTGCCAGCCATAGAATAAATCTTGGTAGTATCATCAATTGTTCCATCGATGTCATCCACACCAAATGACAAACTCATCTGAGCTGCATCCCTACCTATCATAGGCCAATATGCCTTGATGTGGTCAAAATTGTCGAGGTAAATCCTCGATATGGCATAATTTCTCAAATCCTCCATGAGACTCACTTCCGGAAGATGGGACATTTCATTGTCCTGATTCCTGAATTTCAAAGGTATAAATGTTTGAAAGCCGCCTGTTTCATCCTGAAGCTTTCTCAACCTTTCCATATGATCTACACGGTGCTCAAAACTTTCGATATGCCCATATAACATCGTAGCATTGGACCTTCCACCCATCTGATGCCATATCTTATGTAATTCCAGCCATTGTTGGGAATTGCATTTATCTGCTGCAATCTGCTTGCGAACTTCTTCATCGAAAATTTCTGCACCACCTCCGGGTATTGAGTCAAGACCCGCCTCTTTCAGAATCCTGAGCCCTTCTTCATAGCTGACCTTGTCCTTTTTGAAAATATAGTGAAATTCGACTGGCGTCAATGCCTTGATGTGCAGGTCGGGACGGTGCGCCTTGATGGATCTGAACAGTTCTGCATAGAATTTGACGTCATATTGAGGCAAGACACCTCCAACGATGTGAACTTCAGTAACAGGCTTATCATCAAAGGTTTTGACTATATTGAGCATATCATCCATACTGTATTCCCAGCCCTCTTCTCTTTTCTTGATTAGCCTGCTGTAAGAACAGAATGAACAAGTATATATGCAAACATTTGTAGGCTCTATGTGGAAATTTCGGTTGAAGTAGGTGTTGTCTCCATGTTTTCGCCTCCTCACTATATCAGCCATATGTCCAAGCTCAGATAATTTTCCATGCTCATACAAATAAATACCATCTTCAAAACTTATCCTCTGCCCACCTAACACTTTGGAATATATCGTTTTGATATTTTCATTACTGGTCCAAATGGGAGCAATTTTATCCTGATCTTGAGTTGTCATAGTTTCAATAAATATTTAATACCAACAATCTAAAAATAAATAAGATCAAATTTCTTAAAGAAACTTTCTCTTTTTGGCATAGTAATTGCTTTATAATTTACGAATAGAACTGCAATTGCTAAACCAGCAAATAAGCCCGAATGCGGGCTTATTTTTTTTATCCCCCTGCGGGTTTTACATTAGAAAACCCTTGTTCTTTCAGCAGCGCTATAATTTTATCTCGCTGACTTCCCTGAAGCACAATCTCACCATCCTTTGCATTTCCTCCTATTCCAAGCTTTGACTTTATTTTCTTACACACTTCGCTCAGAAAACTGTCTGGCATCTCTATCCCTCTGATGATCACAGCTTCCTTGCCACCTCTGCCCTTTCTCTCATAATGGACCCTTACCTGGAATTTACCCAAACCCTTTGTAACAGGTTGCTCATCTTCTTCTTCCGGGGCATTTTCCGGATTTCCCAATGCTCTGAATTGTTCCCAATCCAGACTGTTTTTAGGTTTCTCTGCCATAAATTTTTATCGTTTTCTTCTCCAATTATTGTTGATCATTCTGAGTACAAGCAACGAAAGATCCTGCGTACTTGTTCCGGAAGCCGAAAGACAAATGACTGCTGTATTCGTTTTTGGCAAAAATCCAATAAAGCTGTGATGGATGTTGGTAAGCCCATTCGAGACAAAAGGAAATTGACCACGACCTACATCAAGAACATAAAAACCATCTTTGGCTCTGAGCTTAGTTGTCCAGGTAGCTGGTAAAGCTTTAAAAACAGTTTTATCTACACCAATTTTTTGGTCCTTTAACCAATGTTCAACGAGCTTTTTTAAATCGCCCATGTTGCCTTTAACCCCTGCTGAGCCTGCAAAAGATTTGAACTGATAGCCCTCTCCTTCTACCCCGCTCCTATTGATGCCTTTAACAACAACATCGTCTTTCTTTTCATAAGATGTCGTAAAAAATCCTGTCCCCAAAGGCACATTAATGTATTTATTCAGCAATTGATCATATTCCATATTGCTGGCATTTTCCATCACAACCTCAAGTAGGGCAAAGTCAATATCTCCATAGCTCGGGTTTTTTCCGGTATGCTCAGGAAAATAGGATTTATACAAATTTAATAGGTCCTCTTTAGTCAGCAATTCATAAGGATTGGTTGCATCTGACTCATAAAAACCCATTCCCTGAAACACATTAGGCAATGGACTATTCAATGTAAATATGTCCATTATGGTGTAGTCTTTCAACCTTTGGTTTCTGTACTCTTCAGGCAGTAACTCATTGATGCTCTGTTCCCTGGTCAATATTCCCTGCTCTACCATTTTAAGAAACATATAGGCCGTGATTGTTTTGGATATTGAGCCCAATTCAAATACAGATTGTTCATCCAGATAAAAACCGTTTTTGCCCAAATCCTGGTCGTTTTGAAAAAATATGGTTTCGCTGTAAGATCCATCAATCACAGTTAGAAGAAATGCGGGAGTAGAAGCCATATCTACCTTGCTATCGAATTTGATGATTTTCTCAACTTGATTCCTAAGATTCGATTTTTTGCTTTGGCCCATAGCTCCTGTTACTATAGAAAAGAGCAGCATGAAGATGATATGAGTCTTAGAAATCTGCATTGATAGCATTCGGGTCTTTTCAAATATTTAGTTGCTACAAAGTTAGAGTTTCAAATTTTATTCAGCACTATTTTCTTATCAATTCAATGACTTCTTACGGCTGAAACCTCAAAAATTGATGGTGAAATCTTAAGTATGGGATTAATATTCAAAAAACAAGCCTTAAACGGGTTATCAAGTCATTTTGCTATGTACCAATCTAATAAACGTTGTCTTTAGTATTAAAAGGTATTCAATAAAAAAATACTCAATTCTACCAGAGCCTGCGTCTTTGTTTAGCATTCGTTTTATTCAATTTAAAAACATCATCATGTTGAAATCATTGGTTTTATTCGCATTTGCCGGACTTTTATTTACTGCTTGTTCAAAAGAGGAAATAAGCACCTACGGGACAGCTGGTTCAGATTTATCTGAAAGAGCAGGTAATCCTGTCATCCATCACATCAGCGTAGGAGGTAATGATATTTGCGCAGCTTTAGGGTACCCGGCTGGCTGTGACAAAAATTTTTCTTTGACTGCCGTAATAAGAGCTGATGAATCAGTCTCCGGTCAATGGACAGATGGCAATACCAACGAAGGAACAAAAGGTGTCCACGTTGATATTACATGCGCAAACCTTATTGGTAACTCAGCTGTCATTTACGGCGTAGTAAAGTCCGGAACCCGCAATGGAGAAGATGTAACCGGACGCTACGCGATGACCGCAGTTGTTGACAATGGTACCTCTTCAAAAGACCCATTGGATCAAATCTCCTATTCATTCCTTTATCGTACACCCAGAGATTGCAACAATTACACAGCTGAAGATTTCCCTTTAGAAGACCTTGAAATAGGTCAGGTAAAAATCAAATAACATAATTGTAGTTGGAATTTGGGCATGTTCGGGAATATCTGAACATGCCTTTTTTTTTAGCGAAAGTGATTGCAGAATTGTGAATTTGAAGAAAAAACAGGACAAATCCACTCTAAAATCAGGGGGAACTGTGGTACACTTTTCAAATATTTCAATTTAATATATTATATATGGTTATATTTTTTAATTTTGCGCAGTTTTTCAAAATACGCATAAGTAATGGCAAAAAGATTTTATCAGTTTAATAAGCAGGCTCAAGCCCAGAATGTGAGAGGAAGAAACGTTGCTCCGGGTGGAGGGCAGTCCAGTGAAGATGACGAAATCATCGATCTTGCTGAGGTAACCCACAACGCACAAGACTTTTACGAAAAGCATCAGACCGTAATCCTTTCAGTCATTGGGGGATTGGCATTGCTTGTTGGAGGTTATTTTATTTACAAATATATCTTCCTTGAACCAAAGGAAAAAGCAGCAGTTGAGGCCATTTATCAAGCGGAACAGCAGTTTGCCAGAGATTCTTTTTCATTGGCATTGGAAAACCCTGGAGGAGGATTTGAAGGTTTTTTGGACATCATAGACAACTATAGTGGTACCAATACGGCGAATACTGCAAAATATTACGCCGGTATCTCTTACCTGAATCTTGGCAAGTTTGAATCCGCAATTGAATATCTTAATGACTACTCACCAAAAGATGACATCACACCTGCTATGAAGTTCGGTGCATTGGGAGATGCTTATGCTGAAACAGGTGACTTTGATCAGGCAGCAAGCATGTACAAAAAGGCTGCAGGTGAAAATCCAAATGAGGTTATTACTCCATATTACCTGAACAAACTCGCCATGTTGCAATTTAAGCAAAACGATACAGAAGGCGCGCTGGCTACCCTTCAGAAAATCATAAACGAATACCCGTTGTCCATCGAATCAGAAGAAGCTGAAAAATTGATGGCAAGATTGGAAAAATAATCGGACGATAATTTTCTAAGAATATATTTGGAAGGTAGTTTGATCATGTCATACTACCTTTTTTTTCTGAAAGTCCCAGCGAATAGATAGTAGAAAGGAAAACAAAAGTTG